>CAYUUL010000038.1:0-23240 GCA_964447865.1 uncultured Planctomycetaceae bacterium
TATCCTTTGCGTCGTCGCTATCCTTTGCGTCGTCGCTATCCTTTGCGTCGTCGCTATCCTTTGCGTCGTCGCTCGAGGGCGTCTCGTCCCCGCTATCGTCGTCGCCGTCGGTTGGCTCGGGAAGCGGTTCTTCGTCTTCGTTGATTGCGAAGAAATCGTCGCCCTCCTCGTCTGCCGCCGCTAAGTCGTCGTCGCTAAGCGTCTTAGGTCCAAGGTCAAGAGCCGGTTTGTCTTCCTTGATTTCTGGCTCCGCGTCTGTTTTTTCTTCCGTCGAATCCTTGATTTCTTTGGACTTCGACGGATTCTTATTCACGAATTTCGGCTCTACGACTCCCGCGTCTTCACTGGGGTCGCCGCCGTTTTCGGAGCTCCCCTCGACTTCGTTCGGGTTAAATTCCGTCGGCTTCTCGTCTTTCTTGCCGCCGTCAAGAAGCGCTTTTTCTTCTTCCGCTTTTTTAACGTTGGCCATATCGAACTCCTCAAGCTCTTGAGGTTGAATCGCCTCGCCGGAATCGATGAGAATATAACCCGCCCACCAGAATGGAGAATCGTACTTCGGAACTGATTCGGATTTGCCTAACTTCCGTAAGCGAGGTTCTTCCTCTACGACGACGTCGCGTTGCGTCAATTTGAGAGCCGCCCGTTTCCACGCTTCCGCCGTCGGGTATTCCTCGTAATTCTTTACGAAATCAGTCGCTAAGTCGTAAGACGAACGCCCCCCCGTGCGCCAGCGGCTAAGCAACATGGAGTCCGCGCCGCTCGCTTGCATCGCCAGTATCGGAAGGAAAAGCTCCGAACCGTCCCCGCCGTTCTTCAAACTGTCTTCTGCGCGCGTTCGGAGACCGGGCGCCACTATTAGACGAGGAGCCCCCCAGGGCGAGAGAATCCAATCGGACGCGCTATTGCCGACGCGCGTTTTACCCGGCGTAAGAGGAGACCAATTCCAGTCGCTCCCCACTATCTCGTCAAAAACGACAAGACGCTTAAGCCGAGACGCGTAAATGCCGCCCGGAAGATTCAACGAACCGACGCGGAACGCCTCCGTCTTGTTGACCGCCGTCGCGAATCGATCGACCGCCGCTTCTACAAGTTCGCGCGGTTGCTTGGGATATATCGTACCGCCCGCTACCGTCGTCTCGACAAACGCGTTGCGGCCCAGTGCGTTGGGCAACGATAAACTCACCGTCGCCGAATAACGTATCGTCAGCTCCGACGCTTGAATCATCGGTATGAGACTCGCTTCATACTCTTCAAGCGCTTCGCGTTCGCGCGCCGATCGAGACTTGCGCTTGACTGGCTTCGAAGGCGACGCTTTCGTCTCCGCGACTTTGGGTTGTTGCGTTTCCTCTTTGACCGATTCCTCGGCGTCCGCGAGTTCCTCCTCTGATTCCGCGCCCTCTTCTTCCGACTCTTGCGCCGCTTGCGCTTCCTCGTCCGTCTGACGATACGCGATATCCAGATCGTCCTCGTCTTCCACTTGTTCGCTCGACGTCGTTGCGGAATCGCTTCCCGCGAGAGCCGCGTCGGACGATTGAAGAACTCCTGATTTGACCTCCGCGTTTGTCTCGCCCTCAGACTCGGTTTGCGCTTCCTCCGGCGTCGACGCTAACGCCGGTAAGCACAACGCCTCGAAAGGAAGGTACCACAATGGACCGTCTGGAACTACCGATAACTTCGAAAACACTATATTGAATCGATCCGCGTCGACGTCTTGCGCCCCAAGGATGATTTCGCGGAGTCTCGCGCCCTGCGATTTCCAGTGCGCCGTCGAAAGATCTGACGCCGATACTTCCCGCGTTCCGTCCGCGTTCCCTATCGTTCGTAAAAAGGTTCCGACCGCGACGCCGACTTTCTGCGTCGGACCGACGCGCCACGCGTCGAGATTCTCTTTCCCTATCATGAACCCAAACGTCTGACCTTCCGCGTCGATGAAAGAAAGAATCGCCGTCTCCTCGGGTAAGCGCGCTTTCACCTCGTCTACCGAGTAGACCGGGGGGAACACGTAAGGTATGCGCACGCGCCCCGACGCGATAAAGCGCATTAACGCCTCCTGTTTCGTCGAAACTTCGCCAAGACGCGCGAATAACGACGCTTGACGCGCTTGTACGTCGGAATCGGTCGGAACCGTCGGAAGAGAATTAAGCTCGTCCGTCAACGCTTTGACTTCCGTAACCATTTCGGAAAATTCCGGGTATTCGAAGAAAAGCGTCTGACGCGTGTTGCGCGTCGACTGGGTCGCCAGCGCGTCGTCCGCTGTAAGAATGTAACGAAGCGACAACAAACGTCCGCCGTAAGTCTGCGTCCGGAAGAAACGCTCGCGACGGATGCGCTCGCCGACCTCAAACGCTTTATCCTTCAGATCGCGATCCATTAGAATACAAAACCAGCGCTCGTACGCCTCCGGTGGCGCCGTCATCTGGATCGACAACGATTCCGTTGGACGGAACGCCCAGTCGACGACCGTCGGCTCACGCAATAGCGTCTCGTAAAGATCCGCAGCGTTGCGCGGCGTCAACGCCCCGTTAGAAGAAAGACCGTTCTTTACGTAGTTGTCAAGACGCATGAGTTGGAGAATCCAGGGTGAATGCAACTTGCAACCCTCAACGACTTTCGCGAGTGAAACGTCGCCGTCGG
Organism: uncultured Planctomycetaceae bacterium; assembly: GCA_964447865.1. Classification (GTDB taxonomy): domain Bacteria; phylum Planctomycetota; class Planctomycetia; order Pirellulales; family Thermoguttaceae; genus RUG369. The sequence continues at coordinate 2,635 of CAYUUL010000038.1, forward strand.
GAATATTCCCGTTCGCGTAGAACAAAAGCGCGTTGAGATAATTCCACTGGTCGGCGACGCGGCTCGTTCGCAAACTCTGACCAAACGCGCCGCGCATCGACCGGTCGATCGAAGCCAAACCGTTCGTCGCTAATTTCAATTTGCCCGCGTAAATAAATTCTTCGATGAGTTCAAGGGCAAACGACGAGGATATCGCCGCCGAATTTTTCAGCGTCTTCGACCAACGGAACGCAAGGTTTGCCACTGGATCCTCGCCCCAGCGTCCAAGCGCCTTCGTCGCGTTCGAGTACTTGCGTATCGCTTCCTCGACTAAAAGATTGTCGCCGTAATGATACGCCGATATCGACGCCTCGTAATAACATTCCGCCGCCTCGCGAACTTTGTCGTTGCGAATAAACAAATTACCAAGTTCCAGAAGCGCTTGACCTGTTAACGTATGGTCGTACGTCCCCGCCATCACTAACGCGTTGGACAACGTGTTGACCGCCGCCGTTGTTTTGTCGCATTCGCTAAGCGCCATGCCCCAAAGTACGTCCAGCCAGGCGATCGACCAGTGGTTCGGCGCTACGGCCCGTACGCGATATGTCTCCAATATCTGCTGACTTATTGGGTCAAAAGGCGCAAGAGGTCCCAATATCTCGCCGCGGCGGCGAATACTTAACGCGATGCAACGCATTATCTCCGCCGGGTCGATCGGAATCGCCTTTTGCTCCTGCAACATTCCGCCCTGCTTGATACGGTCTTCCGTTATCTTGTCCCCGATTGTTATGGTCGCTTTGTCGGGAAAGACTCCAAGAGGCGTTTGGCGACGACTGGGACCCCATGGCGCCGGCTCTTTCGCCCGCGTCGACACGCCCGTCGAATAAGAAACGCGACCTATCCAGTTCGGATACGACGTCGCGATTGAAAGCGCCGAATTATAGTTCGTCAACGCTTCGTTAAGAAGGCCCGCCTGGTAATAAGACTCGCCAAGCATCGCATAATAACAGATTGAGTCCAACCAGAGACTCGTCCCTATCCGAAACGCGCCCTTCAACTCTTGTCGATAAAAATTCGCCGCCCGCGTAAAATCGCCGGACTCTATCAGATGAACGCCGCTATAATACCGCGGCGTCGGGATTGGATGCTCGACCCCGCCCCCGTTGCGTTGCGCGTTTGTTACGCTCGCGCTGCAAAAGAGTAGGAGTAGCGTAAAATTTCGAAGCGTTAGGCGGAGGAACGACGCCGCGGAGAACGTCGCTAACTGTCGGCGCATTTGGCTACCTCTTTTCATTATCTTACCTTTGCCGCTAATGGACCAAGTACCTGAGACGGCCCAATTGTCTTTTACTTATATTCTACTTCTTTTCGGACGATAATCGCGTTTCTATTGGTTGCGCGCTAGTTTTTTGGATGGTAACGATCGTTGAAAATTGCCGGATCGTACGCGTCGCGATATTTCTTTGTCGGACGGAGACCCACTCGCTGAAGACGCGCTTCAGAGGAATTAGGATCGTCTTCCGGTTGCGTCATATAACGCGACGCTTCGCTGCTCGTGCCAAAACCAAGACGACCGACCGTCGACCGCGGCGCATCCTCTTCGTTCGATGGCTCCGCGGTTCCGACAAGCGAAGAAAAATCAACGCCGGACGCGTCCACTTGCGCGCTTGCGCCGTCAGTCGCCGAGACTCCGCTCGACTGACCAGACGTTCCGCCCTCCGCTGGCTCCACGTCGTACCGGGACGCCGCCCCTGCGCGAAGTTTAGGTCCCGAATTTTCACGCCGCGTCTCTTGCGCGTGACGCGTCAGTACCTGTTCCGTTTTGAGCGACTCGACCCACGACATAAACGTTTGGCAATCTTTGAGAGAACTCCGATCGTTCCCGAAAGGATAGACGCGTTCGTCCTTCGCGTTGACGACCGGCGGGTGATTTAACAACGCACTCTCGCCAATATTCTCAAAGTCGACGTACTCTAACGTCGAACGAAGATTGTAAAGAAGAGCGAGACGAGCCCCTGTCCCGAGCGTCTTGCCGCGCAAAAGATAACGCGTCTCCGAACCCGGCCCGTGACAGGACGCGCTTGAACAGCGCTTTTGTAAAATCGGCTGCGCTTTCCGGCTGAATCGTTCCAACGACGGGGCGGGGATCGGAGCCCCCCACTCCTCAAGTTCCGCGTCTTCCGGAGAAAGGGGTTCGCGAATCTTGCGCTTCGACTCTTGACGCGTTGAAGACGACGACTTTTCACGCGGCGCGTAACCCTTAGCGACTTCCTTGCGGAAAGACTCCGCTTGCTCGAGTTCTTCAAGTTTGCGCGAAAGGGCGCGGCGCTCCGCTTGATCGTGAGACGTCGAGAGCTTTTCGCGCAACGTCTTAATCGCCTCCGAGCCAAGTTGTCGCCGAGAAGCCCAGTCCGCCAAACGCAAGACTTCGTTCACGTCTTCCATATGCGTCTGACTCGCTTTGTATTGATATATCGATTCACGCGTCGATCCTATGTACAGCGCGTCCAATTTCGAAACCATTGTCGAACCGCCGCCCTCAAATTCAAGAAGATACGCGTCTTCGCGTTCTGATAAACGGCCCTCGCAGATCGCGCCAAGACGCGTCAATACGTAACTCTTCGGCGCGGGCTCGGTGATTTGCGCGTCTTGCTCCTGACCGAAAACCGTCGAAAACGTTCCGATACACAACGCGGCGATTAGCGCCGAAGAACGCGCCAGCTCAAAAAAGAACGTCGCTTTTTCACCATGGTACGACGAACTGCGAAACACTTTCCGGTTAGCGTTGCTTCTCATTGTGACTCTTTCTCTGACTGCGATGCTCGAATTTCCATGCGGTTATCGACCGCGTGTCTGTTAAGATTAAATAAGCCCCTGTCGACCAACGCGCCGCGCTCATTCCCGTAAGTTCCGATCCATACTGGAAAAGGTCGATCGGATGACCGTCGTCGTCGAAAAACTGCACCGTCCCGTCCGGTGACGCCACGATCCATTCGTCGTACCCGTCTTCGTCCAGATCGAACGGTTGCACGCGCTCAAGACCCCCGTTCGGATACGTTGGCGTCGGATTCGACCAGAGCGCCGCGCCATCGGACGAAAAGCCGACGAACGACTCGCGACCCGTCGCGTTCAAAACTAACGCGCCTATGACCGCCCCTGACTCGCGCGAGCGTTGAGATACCGCAAACTGACGGATCGAACCACCTTCCGGAGACGTTATGCGCCCGACTGGAGCCCCCGTGTCCGACGTATAACGCGTAAGACCGCTCGTCTCGCTCTCGCCGTAGTCTGTTGAAAGCAACGTCGCGCTCCCGTCCGAGGATCGCCACACGCCAAGACAAAACGGAAAACGCACCGATAAATTGCGCCATTCTATACGGTTGTCGGACCCGTCCACCGCGTATAAACCGTGAGTGGGCGACGCCGCAAGCTGAGGATCGTTGAGTAGCCCGACAAACAATGTCGGAGCTTGAGATCCGGTCGTCGAGAGCAACGCGAGATCGCCGACCCGACGATCGGTTCCGACTCCTACGTCAAGAACGCCAAGGTCGTTAAGACGATCGTCGAAACGGCTGACTTTGCCTGAGCGTCCATGCGCCGACGCCGCGAAATAACGACGACCGTCCGCGTTCGTTACTGAACGTACAAAGTCGATTGGCTCGCCGCGCGAACCGAACGCGCTCGTCTTACGAACTAAGCGTCCGTCCGAGGATATCACCGCAAGCGCGTTGCCGTCGCAGGGCGTCACAAGACCTTCGCGGGGAAGAGAAAACGCGTCCGCGTCGCCCGGCTCCGCCCCAGAATTCGTTAAAACCAGGGGATTAGACGGCGCCGCCGCCTCCGTTATGCGCCAACTCTCGCGAAGACGGAACGTTTGAGGGTAAGTTCTGTTCGGAGCGGATATCTGATCTGAAAATTCTGTCGTCGCGCGATAAACGTCCCGTAAATCTGCCGCGTCTATAAACTCGCAAAAACGACGCGATCCGTCGTAATACGCGATTCGATCTTCTTGACCTGCGTCGCCGCCCATGAGCGCGGTCGTCAGCAACGCCCGCAAGCGTCGCTGGGAAAAGAACGTTCGTTCGTATTTCCGTACGACCCCGTCCGCGTCGATCAACAAAAAAGAAGGGGTTTCCGGGGGAGGTAAACCAGACTCGCGCAAAGCCGCGAAATCAAGGCGCGCCGTTTCAAGATAAGACGCCGACGCGTCGGAAAGAACGCCGCCCGGTCCAAGAAATGTCGCCACAAAACGAACCTCGCTAAAATTGGGATCTTTCGCAAGTTCGCGGAACGCCCGAAAAAGGACGTCGTCAAAACTCGAGAACGTCGTTCCGTCGATAAAATAAACAAACGTAAACTTACTCGCGGAAAAGTCGACGTGATTGCCAAGTTGCGCTCTAAAGCTTGTCGGCTCGTCGCAAACGCGTAAGCCGGCCTTCGGAAAAGAAACCCCTTGCGCTAAAAGTTCCGGACTGTAAAAACGCTCGACGCGCTTCTTCGTCGCGTCCGCGTCAAGGTAAAACAACGATTCGTCGATCGGGGGCTCCGTCGAAAGAACCTGGTGCGGAAAATCGATGCGTACGGCGGAAACGCGCGCGTCTTTGTACGGAGACGCGATGCGTTCCGCGGGTAATTCGCAACGAACTAACGAACGCGTCGCCCGCGTGATCCAAAAAACGCGCGTCCCGTCTTCCGCGGAAATCTGCAAACGATCGCAAGGGATCGGACTTTCGTTTTCCATCCCCTCGATTTGTAAGTATTCCGGGGAAAGTAATTTCAATTTAGCCCCGTCTGGTACCAGCGTCTTTTTGGGATCTTTCGCAAAAAGTAAGACGAGTTGCGGAGACGTCCAGAAAAGATTCGTTGGAATCCCAAGATTCGCGTGCTCGGCAAATATCGGATCCGGGTAGAGTTCCTTCACCGAAGATATCACTAAAGGCGCGGCGCGTTCGAGTTTTACGTCGGAATAAGGCGCGGAGAGAACTTCCGCCCGAAGCGTTTTGCCGTCGGAACGAAGATAACTCGAACCAAGGCGAACGCGCAAATAGTTCGGTCTGGCCGCCGCTAGTGAACAAGGGATTCGATAGGGCGCGCGAGAGACGCCCGCGTCCGGCTCAAAGAGAAATTCGACGTAACCGGAATCCGCGTAATACTTCGCGTTGACGTAGGATTCCAGAACTTCGCGAAGTAAGTCTTCCGCCGTGAGTTTGCCGGGCGTCGGAAGAGGGCTCGATTGAGAACCGCGCGGTTGCGTCGACGACAAATCCAACGTAGCGCGCGCTCGCGCTTGACGTCGCGCCCGACGACGACAACCGACGTTCGCAAGCGCCGACGACAATATCGCGCTGGCGAGAAGGCAAGGCGATAATAGAATCGCCAATCGCGATAACTTCGCGAAGATCCCTTGTGGCTCGGTCATTGTTCTTTACGCGCGGTTAGCGCCTAACTCCGTTGCTCTTTGTTTCCATGTGACGACGTCCGCCGACTGTTTGAAGCCCGCAATGTCCCTGTAACGCGAGTATACACGATTTGAACGCCTGAAATCAAGGCGTGTTTTGAACTTGCAATTGTTCCTCGCTTGCCTGAATTCCCCAATTTTACCTCGAGCCGACGCGCGACATGCGAGCGGAGAAGGGCGCGTACGCTACTCATAACTGCCAGTTTGTAAAAAATATGGTTCCATAACTTTTTTTCTCCTAATTTTTCTTTACCCTTTGCATTTTCCCATGGCAACGGTTATACTAGAAAAAAAATTACTGTTTACTTGCTCTTGACTGCGCGTTGAGAACAAGGTCAAATTCCCGCCTATTTTTAAGGATTGTGATAATGCGAAAGACGATCTGCGCTGTCGCTATTGCGCTCGCAACTATGGCTGCCTTCACTTGCGCGACGGTTCATGCCGCCGACGCCGAAGAAGGTTTCGTTTCCATTTTCGATGGTAAATCGCTCGACGGTTGGGCAAAACACGGCGGTTCCGCCACTTACAAAGTTGAAGACGGTTGTATCGTTGGCGAATGCGTGCCGAATACCCCCAACAATACTTTCCTTGTCTACGAAAAATCATACGGAAACTTCATTTTGAAACTCGATTTCAAACTGGACGTCGACGGTAATTCCGGAGTTCAATTCCGTAGCGCCATTCGTAAAGACGACGACCGCGTCTTCGGTTATCAATGTGAAATCGCCCCGAACGACCGCGACACCGCGCGTATCTACGACGAAGGGCGCCGCGGACATCAAAAAGGGCGCGTTTGGCTCGACAATACCGCGGATGACGTCCTCAACGCCTCGTTAGCCACTTACAAAGCTAACGATTGGAACTCGCTCGAAATCCAGGCGATCGGCCCCTCCCTCCGTACCTGGCTCAACGGCGTACCCGTCGTCAATATCTTCGATTACAAAGATTTTTCCGGTATCCTGGGGCTCCAGGTTCACGCCGGAACGCAAGGCAAAATTCGTTGGAAGAACATTCGTATTAAGGACCTCGGCGTCTCCGAATGGACCCCCTTCTTCGTTAAGGGAGATAACGGTTGGAAACTCAAGGACGCGTATGAATTCGTCTCCGAATGCTGGTCCTTCACCGACGACGGCGTCCTCGTCGGACAACACGACAACACCGAAGCTCGCGACGGCTTGATCGTCTCCACCTTCTACTATGACGACTTCGCCGCGAAAGTCGACTACGTTTTCAAGGGCGGCGTCAACTCCGCGCTCTATTTCCGCGCTCACGAAGTCAATACGACTTGGCTCCTCAGAGGATGCCAGGACGAAATCGCCGGCAACGGTCAAGAAGCCGGTATCTGGCACACCGCCGGTAAAAACGAACCCGGTCGCGGATGGCTCGGTACTGACCCCGAATTTGTCGAAACTATTCGCAACAAGGGTGAAAACGACTGGAACGAAATCGCCGTCGCTTGCTGCGGCGATCACGTCACCACCTTCCTTAACGGTTTCCGCGTCATCGATATCAACGATCCGCAAATCGAAAAAGAAGGAAAAGTCGCTCTGCAACTTCACGGCGGGTCCGACGGTCAAATGTGGTTCAAAAACTTCCAGATTATGCCCATTACAAAGGAACAACGCGCTCTTATCGAACGCTGAGCCTGACTTGACTTGATACTAAAGGACGACCGCGAGCGTCCATTACTTAACGACGGCGACGCGCTGACAATACTTTGCCTGGTTCTTCCGCGCTTCGCCGTATATTCTTCCGTTGGTTGAGCCCGCGGACTTGTCGCGACTTGCTTTTCCTGGGATAAGTCGCGGCCCGTTCGCTTTACTCTTGATATTTTAAGGATTACTCATGAAAAAGTTTTTCGGTTTGGCCGCTTTGATGACGGCCGCGTTTTGCGCTTCCGCAAACGCTCAGGAATTTATTTCCGTCGATCAAGTTGAAAAAGACGGAAAATACGTCGACGCTTTCAATATTCAAGGCGAATACCTCTGGCCCGCGAAAGGTCGCGCTTTCCAGGTTATCGCTCGCGGCGCCGATAAATTCGACGTCGTTGGGTATCAGGACGGTCTGCCGGGCAACGGCTGGGACCGCTCGAAAGCCAGATTCTTCGCTTCCGCCGAAATCAAAGACGGAAAACTCGTTCTCGCCCCTCAGAGAATGAATATCCCGAGAAAAGGCGAAGACGCCGACCTCATCTTCAACGAACAACAAAAAGCCACCCCGATGTCCGCCTACATGAAAGACGGAAAATATATTCTCAGCTTCGGCGGGGAAAATGAACTCCAAAAGGTTGACCGCGAAAGCGAAACGCTTGGACAAAAGGCTCCGGAAGGCGCTATTGTCCTCTTCGACGGAAAAGACTGCGGGCAATTCGTTGGAAATTTCAAGTTGAGCGACGCCCAAAAAGACGCCCTTATGTCCGAATGCCGCTTCAAGCCGTTCGAACGCGGCCGCGCTTATAAACTCCACCTCGAATTCATGCTCTCCTTCATGCCGAACGCTACCGGTCAAGGCCGCTCCAACTCCGGCGTCTACCTCCAGGAAGAATATGAATGCCAGGTCCTCGACTCCTTCGGTCTCGACGGCGCCAACAACGAATGCGGCGGCTTCTATCAACAACTTGAACCGAAAGTCAATATGTGCTTCCCTCCGCTCGTTTGGCAGACCTACGATATCGACGTTACTCCCGCCAAGTTTGAAGACGGTAAAAAAGTCGCTAACGCGCATCTCGTCGTCAAGCACAACGGCGTGCTCATTCACGACGCCGAACTCCAACACGAAACTCCCGGCGGAAAGAACGAAAAAGACGAAGCTACCGAAACGACCGGGCGCGGACTCTATCTCCAAGGGCATGGAAACAACGTCCAATACCGCAACATCTGGATCCAGTATCTCGACTGAGACTAAACGTTCTATACGCGGTTGAGACTTTAAAATCGTAAGCGGCGTCGCGTTCTCGCGGCGCTGTTTGCGTATTGGGAGAATCCCGCTGAAATAACTCTACTCGCCCAACTCGTTTCAATTTCAATATTCGCGAACATTACTCCGCGTTAAAGGAAAAATCATGAGGATTGTCGGTATTGGCGTCGACGCTACCGAAATTGACCGCGTCGTTAAGTTATACGAAAAACACGCGGATACTTTTTTGAACCGCGTCTATACTAAACGCGAACAGGAATACTGCCTTCAACGTAAAAGAAATATGGGCGAATCGCTCGCCGCGCGCTGGGCCGCGAAAGAAGCCGCTCTAAAAGCCCTCGGAACGGGGTGGAGCTCAGGCGCGCAATGGACCGACGTCGAAGTGACAAACGAACTCTCGGGCCAACCCGTCCTGCGTTTAACGGGCGGAGCAAAGAAAATCGCCGATAAACTCGGCGTCGTCGACGCGAAAATCTCGCTCACTCATTGCAAAACTCTCGCTATTGCCTTTGTTACCCTCTCCGCAGAAGATTGAGTAATTTTCCCGCGGAAGCAGGTTCGGATTACGACGTTTGGAGGAAAACGTCCCCGGTAAAAAAGCCTTTTAAACCTCTACGCTTGACGGCTCGGTGAAGTTAAAGACTCGGGAAAAAACGCGCAAAAAATTTTACCGGGACATGCGTGTTTCTTGATTTTCAATTCTCTCTGTGACATAATTTTTACAATCGTCCGCGATAGGACGGTTGGCGTCATGTATAAATATAATGTGACAAGGAAACAAAGTATGAAAAAAATTTGGCTTTCTATGCTGGCAATCGCGATTGCGTTTGTCGCCTCTACTTCCATTTTCGCCCAGGAAAAAGCAAGTCCGACCGACGTTAAGCACGTCGTCTGGATTGGATCCGACGGGTTCGGCGCGCACTACGTCAATTGGGACTCCCTCCCGAACCTGAAAAAAATGAAAGACGCCGGAGCCTGGTCGCTGCACATGAGAAGCGTGCTACCCTCCGCAAGCGCCATCAACTGGGAAACGCAACTTACCGGAGCCCCCTCGGAATCGCACGGATATCGCACCTGGGGAAGTAAAGTCCCAGACCTGCCCCCTGTCTGCCTTACTGAAAATGGAAGATTTCCCGATATCTTCTACGTCTTGAAAAAAGCCAATCCCGATTGTACGACGAGCGTCGTCTTTACCTGGGACGGGATCGGATACCTCTACGATAAATCCGCGCTCAATTCCGAAACTAACGTCGAAACCGACGACGAAGCGCTCGACGCCGCTCTAAAACAACTCGCCGAAAATAATACCTTTACATTTATTTATTTCGGAGAACCGGACGGAATCGGACACGAATTCGGTTGGGGCTCTGAACAATACCTCAAAGGAATGTCCGTCATTGACGAACGCGTCGGAAAAATCTTGAACTATCTCGAAGAAAACGGAAGAATGGACGATACCGTCGTGCTCTTTACTTCCGATCATGGAGGTACCGAAAAAGGACACGGCGACCTGAAAATGGAACACATGGAAGCCCCGCTCCTCTTCTACGGGAAAAACGTTAAACAGGGAGAAATTACCGACGTCGTCGTTCATTACGACGTCGCCGCTACTATCGCATGGTTGCTCGGCGCTAAACGTCCGCAAGCGTGGCGCGGGCTCCCCGTCGAAGCCGCTTTTGACGTAAAATAAAAATAAAAAATGACGCCGACTACTTAAACGCGGAAAGGGAACGCGCTTATGAGGACAAAGAATCGACGCCCTCCTGACTTCTCAAAAGCGTCTTTCCCTTAAAAAATAACGGCGCGAGTATAACGTCTGGTACGTTAAAAACTCGCGCCGACTCTTTTTCGTTCGTTGCGCCCGTTGACGTCAAACGTTAAGACGTTTCAACGCCTCTCCCGCTTCCGGCAATCCCGCTTGCGAAGACTTCTTATACCATTCGATCGCTTGCGCCGAATCTTGCTCGACTCCGCCCCCTCGCTCGTAACAGTACGCCAAATCGAACATCGCGACTGGATCCCCAAGATCCGCCCCTTTGCGAAACCACTTGACCCCCTCCGACTCGTTCGCCTCGACTCCGTCCCCGATCATGTAACACATTCCGACAATCGGCATGGCGTTCAAACATCCTTGTTCCGCCGCTTTCTTCATCCAGCGAAAACCTTCGCCGCGATCTTCTACAATACCGATCCCGTCCTGATAACAAAGTCCGACGCTATACGCCGCCGTCGAGTCGCCCGTTTCCGCGCAAGTCTTGAACCAGTGAAACGCCTTATGAGGATTGCGCTCGACCCCTGCGCCGTGCACATAGCACATCGCAAGATTCAGCATCGCTCGGGAAGAACCTCCCAACGCCCCTTTCTCGTACCACTCTACCGCCAAAGAAAGGTCTTGCTCCACTCCCTCGCCTTCCTGATAACAAAGGCCGACGTTGAACATCGCGAACGCGTCCCCCGATTCTGCTTCCGCTAACGATCGCTCGAAAAATTCCTTACCGCCAAACATTGGTTTCGGCTCCTTTTTGCTGCGCGCGTTCTGTGCAAGCCGTCTCGCGCTTATCGTGTTTTTCACAAAATTATAACCCCCTAACCGACGTTCGCAACGTTCGGAACGACCTTTCGCGACTTTTTTACATTGCGCGACGATAACGTCGATCGGTTTTATAGGCAACCAAAAAAATGCCCGCAATTTAAAGATTGTTCGGTCAAACTCGATTTTACGCAAACTTCGCGACGCTAAATTTGAAAACATTTGCTAATTTGGACAAAAACAGAAAATCTCATAAAATGTTAAAAACTCGCTTGGACTTTGCGAACTGTCGTATATAATAAAAACGTTGTTTTCTGCGGACTTAGAAAGCGTCGTACAGTTCCAAAGAAAAGAACGCTTGTAAGGCGTCTGTCAATTTTTAAACTTTGCGTCGAATCTAGCGCGTGTTTGCGGTTTCGACGTCGCGCCGCCGATTCTTGCGCGGCTAGCCGGAGATAATAGTGCCTTTTATATCGCTTGAATTAGTCCTTGAAGCGTGGAAAAACGCTATCGATTGGGAGAAAAAACAGGGAAATCGGCCTCTTGGAGCGCCCGTCGCGTTTCTGTATGAACTCCGAAAAAACGCGATGCTTGCCGTTGAGGAAAAAACAAATTTAGGGTCCGCCTTCGCCCTGGAATGGCTCTCGAGATTATATCGCGACGTCGCTAAATTTTGCGATACAAGGGAACCCGACAAAAAGAGATTGCTCTCTTCCGCCATGTCTTTCCTGGTGCCGGGAATTATTCGAAAATTGACTGCAAGAAACAACCCCGATTTCCTCTTTGGCGGACTTGGCGGTATTTTCCCCGCCGAGGATCCTGTCAATTTGGAAGAATGTTTGCCTGATTGGAACGAGTTGGAAGCAATGACGGCGGTCGACGCTAAGGTTTTAGGAGTCGAACCGGACGAGTTGTGCGGAGTCGACTGCAGAATTGTCGTCGAGTTCGTCGCACTGTATATCGCCGTCGAAGTCGCGTCGCCAGGCGGAAAATATATTCCGGAGTTCTGCCGACCAAGGTCCTGATTCGCGAGAAGGAGATACGCTCTTATGACGACGGAAAAAATGATTCAAGCGTGGTTGCAGGCCCCTGTTTGGGAAGAAAAAAATGACGCCCAAAAAAACGTCCCCGTCTTTCTTTTCATTCATGAATTGCGCAAAGCGGCGATGAAAGCGATCGAACAGAAAACTTGTTTGGGATCCGCCTTTGCCCTCGAATGGATCCTGCGCTTTATCTCCGGTCTCACGGAGTTTGAAAAGGCGAAAGACGAAAAAGAAAAAGTCGAATTATGGGTCAGTCTGGATTTGAAGGGAGGAACGTACGGGGCCTCCTGTCGTTACGTCTCGACCTCCACGAACATTAACGAAAACGATAAACACTTCAAAATCAACTTCCCGGAATGGTGCGATTACCTCTGGATTTTTAGGAATAAGGGTTGCGTCTTCGAATTTTTCGCCTTGTTGCAAGTGATCGACTGGCTGGATCCCGACGGAACGTTCTTGCCTGAATTTTGCAAATGCGAATGAATGAACTGAACCGCGAGAATCCCTCGCGAAAAAATTAGTCCCCAATACCTTAAAAGACGCGAGCGGCGAGTAGCATAAAAACCGCTCGGTTTTCTTTTTGACTTTTGTAAAATATACCCCCTTGCGTTTCTTCCGACTTGGAATAGAATAAGTCGGTGAATATATGTACGGGAAAATTTGAGAATTGGTAAATAGAGGATAAAAGAGGATACTTTAGTCTTCGACTTCTGTTTTTTCATTCTAACGCGGATTTGGCGTCTCAGACGTGAGAGATTCCACGCGTTGTCAAACGGCGCGATCAAGCGCAAGCGGAGCGTGTTTACGTGCTTAGGGAAGCGTAGCTCCACTCTTACTTTGCTACTGTCGAGAACGTTTAAGCGTTCCCATGACGCCGCCGTATTGTCTCAACTTTTTAATTCTTGTTATAGAAGGAGTTTTTACATGAATTGCGTTTCAAAAGAAGAATATGCCTTGACTGGAAACCAAAACGCCGATTTGCGCGACCTTCTCGAGTCGTTGCGCCGCGCCGCCAGTCTTACTCAACTGATTGTCAACGCCGCCGACGAGGATATGCAATCCGGCGATCTTGCGTTCCACGATGAAAACGAAAGGAAATTGCTCGACCTTATTCGAGACTCCAATCCCGCGCTCATCGAAACGCTCGCAAAATTGTCCGGCTCCTACGACGCCTGCCGGTGGGTGCGCGTAAACCATGCTCAGTTATCCTGAGTGGCGACGACGTTCCGTTTGTTGGTACGAGTTGCGCCTTATCGCGGTTCGTTGGCACCTCTGTTTTCACCCTTTAATTGTAACTTTCAATGTCTTCGCAAATAAAAAAACGCGCGTTTCGTCGAGTGTGTCGGCGTAACGCGCGCGTTGTTTTAAATATCTACCCAACTCCTACTTGCGATCAAGCTTGAATTCTACCGTCCTGGTCGTCTTGTCGACCTTCTGACGCAAACCGGATGTGCTCGCGCTCAAATATTTCTCGTCGATTGACGGTTCCGTGATCGCTTCGGTGAAATCGCCGTTCCCGAGATCCTGCTGCTCTTTTACGACTCGTTCGACCCCGCTGAAATAAACGTCGTATTCCCCGGGAGGAAGACCGTCGTTCTCTTTTACCGACGAGACCGTAAACTGTCCGTCGACTATCGAACCGTGCGCGCTGTAACTCGGCGTCGTAAAATAGATCATCCCCGTCTCGACCGGAGTGTTGTCGTCTGAGTACACGACTGTCCCTGATAATTTGACGTTGCCGGAACAACCGACGCAAAGCGCTAACGCTAAAACGAGAAACGCGTATTTAACTTGTGACATGGATTTCCTGTTATCGTGCTGAAAATGAAAAAACGGCTCGACGGCTCAAAGAACGAGCGTCGAACCGCGTTAAGCTAATATCAAAGAGACTCTGTGCCGCCGTCGCTGACGTGCGCAAGTTGACCAAGCGTTTTACCAGGAGACGTTACGGAAATAGCGCGCACGGATCCGTCGCCCATCACGAAGTTGCACACGCCCGCGTGCCAGCTTCCGAAATAACGTTGAGGATTCGAGGTGTCGCGTGGATTCGCCAACGGATAAGATTCCGTAAGCGTGCGCCCAAGAGCCCAGTCGCGCCCGCTCGAGTCGGTCGCCGCCATATAGTTCTGGTCGTGGCGCCAGGCCGTCGATTCGGATCCCATGATCCCGATCGGGATATGTTTCTCGCCGAACATGATCTGATTGCTCGAACCGTCGGTCCAGCGGCTCATCGGATCCCGAGGTTGCCAGGAACGTTCGTCCCCGGACGTATTCACAATCGCGCGGCGGAACGGACTGTAATTCGTCGACCCAAGCGCGTATTCGTCACCTTTGGCGACCCATTGAAAGTTTGTGCCGACGACTGAACTGCTGTACGTCGCGTAAATTACCGGCGCGTAGTCCGCGAAAGGCCCGTAGGACGGGATCGATTCGCAACCGCTGACTTTACTCGAACCCGCGGTAAGTCCCGTGTCGGTGAGCGGTGCGCCCGCCGGTCCAGAGCGCCTGCTGGGGCAAAGTAAATAAGGTATCGAGCTGAAAGCGCGGCGAAGTTCGTTCGTCATATAGTCCGTATTGCGCCAGAACGTGTCCCCGGATCCCGAGCCGGATCGGCAAAGATCCTGACCGAAACCGCAAGACTTGTCTTGACCGCCCCGCCAGTTCTTCAGCGTCTCGTAAAGCGACGCCTGTTCGCAATAAGGATAGAGAAGGGGAAGAATCGTGCAGTGACCCATCGCGAGATCGAGCGGGGGAAGTTTGCCCGTCGCCGACTCGAAGTTATGAACCCCAAGCCCGATTTGTTTCATGTTGTTTGTGCATTGCATACGGCGCGCCGCCTCGCGCGCGGCCTGAACCGCCGGAAGAAGCAAGCCGATCAAAATTCCGATGATCGCTATGACGACCAATAATTCAACAAGTGTAAAACCTTGTCTCCTGGATAAACTCATGCTGTCTAAACTCCGTGTGTATAATGTATGAATCAATGGCGGGAAGAAATGACTTCTCCCTCGGTTATTTACCTGGTTGCGACCTTGAAAGCCGACCATAATTCTCTTATTGGCTCTCCTGTTATCGTTCTCCACAATGACGAAAGAATTATACGAAATGTGTCTCTTCCTGACAAGTGACGAGTAACCTGTTCCGCAATTTTTTATTTTACGCCGATGTATGATTTGCGCCGTAAGATGTGATTTTCTCCAAAAATAAAAAATAATGACAATGTTCGACGACACGCGTTGGGAACTCCGACTTTGCTGGAAGGAACCGGTTTAAAAATATGTAATATGAAAAATCATTAGTAAAAATAACTATTGTTATTGTTGGAGGATTTATATTAAACAAAAAAACAGGAATAGACGATTGTACGTTCCGAGTATGAAACAATAATGCGGTTATGATGATAAAAGACTTTTGTCGATATAAGGTTAAGCATTGCGACCGTAATCTTGAATCATATCGAGGACGCGATGCGTTACGTGGCGTCGGCGCTACTTGAAACGTAGTACAGATTTGCTGAAGTCTTGAAGGCGGGATTTTTTGCCGTCCCGATTCCCATGCCCTAATAACAGGGGCGCAACCTCTAAAATACTAGCAAGATTTTTTTGGGAGTACCCTGGTTGTTGCCGGAGTTCTTTAAGTCTTTTGTTCATATCTAAAATCCTTTTCTTTGTCTCTTACTTGCTCAGCAGGAGTAATAACGTCCATAGAGAGAACGCATTGTTATGTGAAGATGTTGCCGCGAACCTGATGTGGAAAGTTAGCCATACGGAGCGAACAGCTCGCGACCATTATTTGCATTTACTGGAATCAGACTTTGAAAGGGCGTTAGGGGACTAATAGCATCCCCAAAGTTGAGCGACGCCATTTTGTTAGCTAAGAAAGTAGAAAAAAGCTAAAAAAAGCGATATAAAAGCGTGAATAAAAAAAGAAACGACTCGTAAAACGCGGTATCTTACGAGTCGTTCGCTAACAACAAACACGCCCGGGGGGACTCGAACCCTCAACCTGCGGATTAGAAGTCCGCTGCTCTATCCAATTGAGCCACGAGCGCAAACCACCATAAGGAAGTATGCTTGATTATAAAAGTGGAAGTTTAAAACGCAAGGTCTTTATTTACTTTTTATTCAAATTGAAGCCGGAATACCGACTCCGCGACGACTGGGAAAACGTTGACGGCGCCCTTCTTGACGCTTTGGGAAATTTCAGTCATAATACATACAAGTGTTATCGTCGAATGACTCGACTCTCGCGCCGATTTTTACGACGCAAGGGCGATATCGAGCCCCGATAATTGGGGGATAATAGGAGATGAAAAAAAATTTTTTGACCGCCGAGCGCCAAACCGCGATCCCTGAAAAAGCGCTCTTTCACATTCTGCCGATTCCGTACGCCTCCGACTCCGGAGCCTGTCGGGGTATGGATCGCGGACCCGACGCCGCGCTTGACGCCTCCGCGCTCATGGGAAATTACGATTATAAAACCGGAAAAGCGCTAAATCGCTTCGGCGTCTACACTCATGACCCGATCCCGGGCGCGGAAAACGCCGCCGAACAAATGCGGCTTATAGAGAACGCCGCGAGAAAACATGAACTCTTTCGACCAAGGAGGCTGCCAATCGCGATCGGCGGCGAACGTTCCGTTACCGGGCCCCTCGTTCGCGTCGCCGCGGAACAATACCGCGAGTTGAGCGTCGTGCAACTGTCCGCGCATTGCGCTCTGAAAGATAAATTCGGAAAAGAAGGCCCCGATTCGTACGCCGCCGTTATGGCAAGAGTCGCCGAAGTCGTACCCGAGTTCGTGCAGGTTGGCGTCAGAGAAGTCGACGAAGAGGAAGCGGAACGGTTCCCTAAAAAAATCGACGAACTTGTCTCTGTTGAGGAAATTACCGATAATTTCGAATCCGCCGTCGAAAAAATTCTCTGGAAAACAGATATCGACGTCTACCTGACTATCGATATGGACGTCTTTGATCCAGGCGCCGCGCCGGGCGTCGGAGTCCCCGTCCCCGGAGGACTGGAGTGGAGACATGTCGTCGCCGTTCTCGAAGAAATTGTCGCCGCGAAAAACCTCGTCGGCGCCGACGTCGTCGGGATAAAACCAATTGGCGACCAAAATATTATTACCGAATGCGCCGCCGCAAGATTGGTCGGGAAAATTATCGACGCCGTTTCCCGTAAAAAAGATTAACTACTGGCTTGCGCTACGTCGCCTCATGCGCGTTTTTATTCGCAGGGATGGTCCGCCGTCGGCCGACCGCGCGCGTCGCGATTCGCCTGGCCTAACCTTAACACCTTTTTATTTAAAGGAAAAAAAATGACAGAATTCCGTACCGAACACGACTCTATGGGCGAAGTTCAACTCCCAAAAATGGCGTACTACAGCGCTCAAACGCAACGCGCCGTCGATAACTTCCCAATCTCCGGTCGACCGGTCGCTCCTGAACTCATTCACGCCCTCGGACTTGTCAAACTGTGCGCCGCTCTTGCCAACACAAAGCTCGGACGCTTGACAAAAGGACGCGCTCCTCTAAACGAAAAAGAACTTGACGCTCTATATCAGGCCGCGCAGGAAGTCGCCGACGGAAAATTCGACTCCGAATTTCCTATCGACGTCTATCAAACCGGGTCCGGCACCTCCACAAATATGAACGCGAACGAGGTTATTTCCAATCGCGCTCTCGAAATCGCCGGCTACGACCGTTTCGATCAAAATAAAAAAATCCATCCGAACGACCACGTCAACTGCGGTCAATCGACCAACGACACTTTCCCGACCTCGATCCACGTCGCCGTCGCCGTCGGGATCAAAAATAAATTGATCCCCGCCCTCGAAAAGTGCCAAAAATTACTCGCCGCCAAAGCCGAAGAATGGAAAGACGTCATTAAAATCGGACGCACTCACCTCGCCGACGCCACCCCGATGACTCTCGGCCAGGAATTTGGCGGTTTCGCTCGTCAATTTGAACTCGCTATCGAACGCGCTAAACAGGCGATCGAGCAAATCTCCGAACTTCCCGCCGGAGGCACCGCGGTCGGGTCCGGGATCAACTGCGACCCCAAATACGGCGAAACGATTGCCGCTTTGCTCGCTGAAAAAACCGGCGTCGCGTTCCGTGAAGCCGTCGACCACTTCGAAGCCAACGCGCAACGCGACGGCCTGGTCGCTTGCCACTCCCTACTCAAGGCGATCGCCTCCACGATGTCGAACGTCGCGAACAATATTCGTTGGCTCGGCTCCGGACCGCGTTGCGGTTACTACGAAGTCATCTTGAAGGACCTCCAACCCGGTAGCTCTATCATGCCCGGTAAGGTCAACCCCGTCATCTGCGAAAGCGTCATGCAACTCGCCGCCAAAGTCGTCGGAAACGACGCCACCATGAGTCTCGCGGGCGTGTCCGGCGGTCAGTTCCAGCTCAATATCCTTATGCCGGTCATGGCCGACGTCGCTCTCGATTCCGTGCGTATTCTCGCCGGAGGCGCCGACGTATTCGCCGATAAACTCCTCGAAGGTCTCCGCGCTAATCCTGAAAAATGCGCCTCCTACGTCGAGCAAAGCCTCTCCATCGTCACCGGTCTCAATCCGTACATCGGATACGAAAAAGCCGCCAAATTGGCCAAACAGGCCTTCAAATCCGGAAAGACGATCCGTCAGCTCTGCGAAGAAGAACAAGTCCTCCCGAAGGATCAGCTCGACGAAGGGCTCGACGTCATGCGTATGACTCGTCCGCTCGCGAAGTGATTCCCTTAATTCGCGCTTGAGTCCGAATAAACGGCTCGACAAAAGCGCCCTCGATTGACGTTGCAAAAGGATAGATTCGGTTTGCGCCGGGTCTATCCTCTTGCGATTATTGCGCTTGTTTTTTACTTTTCCTACTCTTCATTTTTATTTTGACGGCCATGCGGTATTCAGAAGACGCGCTCTATCAACGCGCGCTCAAGTTCCTGCTTCATAGAACGAACTATGAAAACTTTAAATCGATCCCTTACGAGCAAATGAAACGGTCAAGGAAAAGATTGAGAGAATTTCTCGATTATCTTGGCGCGCCTGAAAAAAATTTCGTCTTCATACACGTCGCCGGAACAAAAGGGAAGGGAACGACCTGTTGCGCCCTCGAACGCGTTTACCGCGCCGCGGGCTATCGCGTCGGACTCTTTACCTCGCCGCACCTCGTCGACGTCGCCGAAAGATTTCAAATCGACGGGAAAAACTGCGATAAAACGCTTTTTGCGGAAACGTTGCTCCGACTTGTCGAAAAATGGAAAAAATTCGCCGCCAAAAAAAAACGGGAAGCCCTCGAGCAATTTGATTCCGACGAAGACCCATACGTCGAAAAAATGACCTTCTTCGAATGGACGCTCGTCCTGGCCGTCTCGCTCTTCGCCCGCGCTAACGTCGACGTCGCGATCGTGGAAGTCGGACTCGGTGGAAGATTTGACGCCACGAACGTTTGCGACGCAGACGTCTCCGTCCTGACCAGCGTTAGCTACGACCATTGCGAACAGTTGGGAAATACCCTGCTGAAAATCGCCGGTGAAAAATTAGGGATCGTCAAAACGAACGCCCCGTTGGTTTGCGGCGTCGGGTTTTCAAGATTTCTCAGACTCAAAAACGACTCCGAGCCCGAACCCGAAGATAATAACGCAAACGCGCCCGAGCCGCAAAACTGCGCTCAAAATCCTGATTCGCCCGACGATTCGTCCCAGGAAAAAGCGGATTGTGAAAAGGTTGCGCGACGCCCTTTCACAAAAGCCGAAAAAATGGAAGCGATCGCTCGAAAAAAAGCCGGGGAAGATTTCAAACGTCAGAAAAAAGCCCTCGAAAACTTCGACCCGCAAACCCGTATTTCAGAAAAAGACCTTCAGGAAGTCTGCGAACTCGCCAAAAATACCGCCGCCGAACGCGGCGCCCCGTTCTATCAGGTAAAAGCCCTCTCCCCGTTCGTCGCGAAGTTGCCGACCCCGCCCTTTGACTCCGTGCGGCGATGGAATTTTGAAATTGCCCTCAACGTCGTCGGCGTCCTGGCGGAAAGAACGCAAATCCCCGAAGGACGCGCGCTCAAAGACGAAAATAACACCGGCGAGCTGTTGCGCTTGCCCGTCCCCAAAGAAGCGATCGAAAACGCCGCCGCGAACTTTGAACTGCCGTGCAGGTTCGAAACCGTTTCGCTCGCCCCCACGATCGTCGTCGACGGCGCGCATAATCGCGCCTCGGTCGCCGCCTTCATGAAAGCCGCGAAAGAAAGGTTCCCCGACAAAAAAATTAAAATTCTCTTCGCCGCGACTTTGGGAAAAGACGTCAGAGGAATGATCGCTGAAATGGCGACGACAGCCGACGAAGTTATTTTGACTCAGAGAATAAAAGACGAAAGATCCGAACCTGTCGGAGATTTAATTCAAACTTTCGAACAGGTCATGGACGAAACTTGCGACGAAAACTCGTTGATTCGACGCAAGTTCAGAGTAGCGCCCGACTTCGCGTCCTTCTTGACCGAGTACGCCGCCAGAGGACCGCGACCGGATTCCGTCCTGTGCGCCATTGGGTCGTTCTACTTCGCCGCGCAGGTTAGAGAAACTTTTAAAAAACGTTAGACTCATATTTTGCCGAGCGAAACGCGTTTTCAATCGCCAAAACGAAAAAAAATAAAAAAAGGTCGTTGACGTAGTTGGGCTCCGTGGTATAA
>CAYUUL010000039.1:0-23113 GCA_964447865.1 uncultured Planctomycetaceae bacterium
GTAATCGCGGCGGAAAGCGCGGCGGAAACTTTGGCGGTAAACGCGGCGGGTTCCATGGCGGAAAAAATGGAGGGAACCGGGGCGGCGGTCGCGGCGGAAATCGCGGCGAACGCGGACGGTAAAGTCTCCTGATTTTTGCGAGTTTCTTAAATAAAAAGACGCGCTCTCGTTTGTGTTGAGCGCGTCTTTTTTTACGGCGGCGAGCGGACAAAATGTTTGACTCGTTTCCGATTATTGTCTCTCGAACTTATTCCCCGGTTTTCTCGATCCTCTTCGCTTTTTCAACCTGTTCGGCTTTTTCATATTCTTCTGTTTTAACGACGTCCGTGATTTTGTAACATTTGGAGTCGCGTTCACGCGCGAGTTTAATTTCCGCGTTCGCAAGCGTTTGCAGGAAGGGATCGGTAAAAGAGAGGGTTTGCGCGTAGGACTCCGCAGTCTCGAATTGGCTCGCGCGGCGTAAGACGTCGACTCGAATGAGTTGCAAACTTTCTTCTTTTGGTTTTTCCGCGAGGAGTTTGTCCAACTGTTCCAGCGCTAAGTTGCGGAGCTTTGTCGCGACTTCGAACGCCGCGTGGTCGTCCGCGTCCCACGCCGCTTCGAGCGCGGACCAGAACGCGTTTAAATAATCGCGCTCCCGACGTTTAATAAGGTAAAGCCGATAGAACCGCGCGCCAAGTTCGGAAGGAAACGGAACGCCGTCGCAGGTTTGGTAGGACTCCGTTTCCATGACTTCTTGCGCTAATTGGCTACGATCGCTCAGTTTGCTCGCGACGTAACCGCAATGGGGACATTCTTGAACCCAGGCGTTCATCGTGAGTCGAAAGGTTTCGGGCGGACGCGTGTCGAGATCGCGAGCTCCGAGAACTTTCGTACATTGGACGATCGGATGACGCGAAATCTTACCGCAAACGGCGCATTTGTACGCGCGTAAACTTTCTGTTATCATAACGACTCCTTATCGTATTGGCGATGGACTAATTGGCGCGCCCGCGCTTCGATTGCCGACGTATCGCGCCCGGTTGGTTGGCGTTTCTACGCCTGCGCCAGACAACGCGCGCGGCTCTTATTTCTTAATCGACTTTACAGTCCGCGTAAAAGAAATATTTTCTTTTTATGTGAAATATCCATTTTTTGGGAATTTCTATTCGAAGACTCCGCGCCGCGAACTATTTTTACGAACGCCGCGAACCTCTCGCCTTGACGGTTTAACAACGCGCATTTATAATCCAAGCGGCGTTTTTTGGCAAGATATGTCGCGACGTCGCGGCTGCTTGGACCGAACGCCGCGGCTATGAAGGTTTTGTCATGAAACAATCGAATAAATGGTTTCAAAAAGGCGTCAAACGCGCGTTCGACGTTGTCGCCAGTCTATGCGGTCTGATTATTCTCTCGCCGCTCCTGCTCGTTATCGCTTTCCTGGTAAAATTTACTTCGCCCGGCGGCGCTATTTTCAAGCAGGAACGACTTGGACTCGACGGCAAACCGTTCTGGATGTATAAGTTCCGTTCCATGCGTCAAAATTCCGAACATACCGGATCCGGCGTCTATTCTGAAAAAGGCGATCCTCGCGTTACCGCGATTGGACGTTTCATCCGCGCGACAAGTATCGACGAACTGCCGCAACTTATCAATATTCTCAAAGGGGAAATGTCGATTATCGGACCGCGGCCCGTCTTGACCTACCACCCGTGGCCGTTTGATCAATATACCGAGGAACAGAAAAAAAGGTTCCAAATGCGACCCGGCGTTACCGGATACGCGCAAACCCACGGACGAAAACAAGTCGAATGGCCGAAACGTCTCGAATACGACGCCTACTACGTCGATAATTTTTCGCTCTGGCTCGATTGTAAAATCTTTTTCCGAACTTTCTGGAAGGTCGCCGCGATGAGCGACAACGTCAACTGAAAAACGCGTTTATATCGAGTTAGCCATGAATTTGAAGTTCTTTTATATTACGAACAACGTTGAAGTTGCGAAAGCCGCCCAGGACGCCGGAGTCGATCGGTTGTTCGTCGACCTTGAAACCCTGGGGAAAGCGGAACGGCAAAAGAATATGAACGCCGTGCTTTCCTATCACACGCTTGACGACGTGAAAAAAATCGCGAGCGTTAAGACGACTTCAAAACTTTTGACGCGCGTCAATCCGATCAATCCGGGCTCCAAAGAAGAAATCGACCGCGCTATTGAGTACGGCTCCGACTTCCTTATGCTTCCGATGTTCAAGACGCGCGAAGAAGTGCAAAAGTTTGTCGAGTTTGTCGACGGACGCGTTCCGACCGTATGTCTCATGGAAACGCGGGAAGCCGCCGAACGCGCCGACGATATTCTTACAGTGGAAGGGGTCTCCGAGTATTTCATCGGATTGAACGACATGCACCTTTCCTTCGGTCTGAAAAACATGTTTGAGTTGCTTGTGAACGGCGTCGTCGACGACTTGGCGAGTAAATTCCGCGCCGCCGGAAAACCCTTTGGATTCGGCGGTATCGCGCGCGTCAATCGCGGCGACGTGCCCGCGAATTATATTCTCGCGGAACATTGCCGACTTGGTTCCTCCGCCGTTATTTTGTCTCGGTCGTTCTGCGATACGACGAAAGGCCTCGACGGAAACTTTGACGCCTTCCGCGAAGAGTTTACGCGCGAACTCAATAAGATTCGTAAATACGAAGCGTTTCTGACGAAGCGCGACCTTGCGTTCTTGAACGACACTCGAGAATTGCTCGCCGACGCGATCGAAGAAGTTAAAGCGCGAAAAGTCTGAGAGGTGCGATATGAAACTACTGGTAACCGGCGCCTTGACGCAAGACGTAAACGACCTGGATATGTTTAGAGATTTAGGGTTCGACGTCGTCTACCACAAAGACGAACGCGCCGAACTGCCTTGCGATCCCGCCGAATTTGACGCCGTTGTGTGCAACGGGCTGTTCCTCTATCGCGATATCTCCGAGTTCGCGAATTTGAAACTGATCCAGTTGACGAGCGCCGGACTCGACCGCGTTCCCGTCGACGAAATTAAACGGCGCGGGATTCAGCTCTTTAACGCGAGAGGGGTTTACAGCGCTCCCATGGCCGAATACGTTCTCTCGGAAGTCCTCGACGTTTACAAAGCGAAGCCCTTCTATCGTAAAAATCAACTCGAGAAAAAATGGAATAAAAAACGCGACGTCGACGAACTTGTCGGAAAGACCGTTTGCGTCGTTGGCGCTGGAAACGTCGGCGGGGAAGTCGCAAAAAGATTTCAAGCGTTCGATTGCCTTACTATTGGCGTCGACGAATATCTCGCCCCGCGTCCGTATTTCAACGAGATTCTCCCGACCGCTAAACTTGGCGAAGTCTTGCCAAAGTGCGACGTCGTCGTCTTGACCGTTCCCCTTATGGAGTCTACGAAAGGACTCTTTAATAAGGATAAATTCGACCTGATGAAGCCGACCGCGATCTTTGTGAACATCGCTCGAGGAGGGGTCGTCGTACAAAACGATCTTGTCGACGCGCTCCGGGAAAAGAAAATCTTATGCGCCGTTCTCGACGTTTTTGAAGAAGAACCGCTCCCGGAAGATTCGCCTTTATGGAGTTTGGAAAACGCCTCCGTTACTCCGCATTGTTCCTTTATCTCGACTGGAAATAAAGGGAGAATGTTGCGTTTAGCTTGTAAAAATCTCGCTTCTCTAAAATGACAAACCGCTCGGCTCGCGCCATTTGCGCGAGTCGTTCATTTCAAACGTCTTTTACATATCGCCCCGTTTGCAGAAAGTTCCTGGCGAAGATGATCTTTTTTATTAACGCCTTGCGCGCTTTGGCCGCTTGTCTGATAACCAATTCGCATTATACCGACGTCTATCCTCTTTCGATTATCGCCAATGGAGGAATGCTCGGCAACATTATTTTTTTCGCCGTTTCGGGCTACTGCTTATACAATGTGCGATTGGCTTTTCCGAAATGGTATTTTAAGCGGCTTTACCGTATTTATCCCGCCGTGTGGATTGTGACTGGAATCTATTTTCTTCTCGGTTCGTACGACTTTACCGAGCATTCGGCGCGGTGGTGGATTATCTACCCGACTTTTTATCATTTCATCGCGTCGATTGTGGCTCTCTATATTCCATTTTATATTTTTATGCGATTTCCGGTGTTCCGGAATCGACTAGTCCCGGGGGGGGGGGGGATTGCCGTCGCCTGGCTCTTAATCTACTTCACTGTCTACGATCGCTCTTACTATCACATTGACAACGTGCGCCAACCGATGGTGAGATTCCTTTTTATGGAATGTATGCTCCTCGGCGCGTGGTTCCGACAAAACGACGCAAAGTTTAGAAACGTTTTTAAATTCCGATACGCGGTCGCGTCCGTTCTTCTTTTCTTTATTTATTTCGCCAGTAAAATCGCGCTGTCTCGTTACGAGTTTCTCGCCGAATACCAAATTTTCAATCATTTCATAATCTTCGCGTTGCTTGTCGTGTTGTTCAGAACGTTTATGGGACTGGACTCGAAACTGGAGCGCTTGCCGAAGCCTGTAAAATGCGCGATCGTCCTTGTGTCGACTCTCACGCTTGAAATCTACGTCGTACAGTATCGCGCGCTGATCGACTTCCTGGCTCCGATAGGTCGTTTTCCGCTCAACTGGTTCGCGACGTCTTCCGCTATTTTACTCTGCGCCTATATTCTTCATAAGATTTGCGGGGTAATTTCTCGCGGTTGCGACAAACTCGTTTTGACAAAAAAAGAATAAACGCGAGGAAAAATAAGCGCCAGACTCCGTTCTTTGTCGATTCTTAAAGGGAACACTGTTTGAGAATATCGAAAGATAATCCCAAATAGCGTTAAGTCCCCTTGCGCCTTTTTACGTTTTTAAAGCGCGCCTTCCATTGTGATAAATCGTTACCATGATAAAATATTGGAGATTTTGCGGCGGGCGGGGGTGACGGACGTCGTTCGGATGTTGTGTTCGCGTTGAGTCGGTCGCGCCTGTCGGCTGCCTTTGCGTGTGAGAAGAAAAGACGCGCCGATGCGCCGAGGAAATAGGTCCTCCGATATGAAAATTTTGATTATATCCCCCAAAAATAAAACCGTTTTCAATTTTCGCGGCGATCTCATTAAAGATATGATCGCGCGAGGAAACGAAGTGTATGTCGTCGGCCCCAATCGCGAATTTGTCGACGACGTTCTCGCGCTCGGCGTTAAAGAGTTTATTGAAGTTGCGCTCGTCAAGGATAATACGAGCGTCTCGGGCGATTTCAAATATCTGAGAAAACTCGTCAAGGTTATGAAAGAGGTTAAGCCCGACCTCGTCTTTGCGTATACGATCAAACCGGTCGTTTACGGCGCGATTGCCGCGAAAAAAGCGGGCGTCAAAAAAATCTTTCCAATGGTGACGGGGTTGGGACGCGTCTACGCCTCGGAAAGTCTTAAGACGAAAATCGTGAGATTTGTCACCAGGATACTCTACAAAAAGGCGTTCAAAGGATGCGAGCGCGTTCTCTTTCAAAATGGCGACGACGTCAGAGAGTTTGTCGAAGGCGGGTACTTGCCTCAAAGTAAGACCGCCGTCGTCAACGGTTCCGGCGTCAATATGACGCGATTCTATCGTAGCGAGTTGCCCGAAAAGCCCGTTTTTATGATGGTTAGTCGAATCATAAAAGAGAAGGGTATTCTCGATTTCGCCCAGGCCGCGAGAATTGTAAAGAAACAGGTTCCGGAAGCGAGATTCGTCATACTCGGCGGGTACGATAAAAGTATTGGCGCTCTCAAAGAAGAAGATCTCAAAGAGTACATCGACGACGGAAGTATCGAATTGCCCGGCGAAGTGAAAGACCCCGTCGCGTTCTACGGAAAATGCTCGGTTTTCGTCTTGCCCTCGTACTACCGCGAAGGACTGCCAAGAACGATTCTCGAAGGAATGTCTTGCGGACGTCCTATCGTTACGACCGACTGGGTCGGATGCCGGGAACCGATTGTCGACGGCGTCAACGGTTTCCTTGTCCCTGTTAAAAATCCTGAGGAACTCGCGAAAAAAATGTATATTCTCGCGACTGATCGGCAAAAACTCCTCGAAATGGCCGACGCCGCCTATAATACTTGCAAAGAAAAGTATGAGGTGGGGATCGTCAACGCGCAAATGCGAGAGATCATGAAATATTAAACGCGCGTTCGTTTCGCGTCGAGACTTTTGTGGAACATACTTTCTTGTTTGGGGAACTAAAAATGCCGATTGTCAGCGTGATTATTCCGACTTACGGAACGCCCGACCGACTCGAAAGAACGGTGAAAAGCGTTTTGGGACAAACTCTCGACGATCTTGAATTGTTTGTTGTCGACGATAACGAGCCCGATTCCGACGCCAGAAAAGAGACCGCCGAAATCATGGCGCGGTTTATCGCCGAAGACAAGCGCGTTAAGTACCTGTGTCACGAACATAACAGGAACGGATCCGCCGCTAGAAATACCGGAATGCGCGCCGCGTCCGGAAAATATATCTCGCTTCTGGACAGCGACGACGAATACCTGCCGCAAAGACTCGAAATTTGCGTTAAAACCCTTGAACAGTCGACTAATCCCAAAGCGCAAGCGGTATACACCGGGTGCGAGTATCGTAAAAACAACCAGACGTACCGATTGATGACCGGAACGCGCACCGGGAATTTTATGGTCGATTTTCTTCGGCTCTCGTTTAATTTGTACACCGGGTCCAATATCTTTCTAACAAAGGCCGCCGCCGATTCTTTGAACGGGTTCGACGAAGCGTTTATCCGTAACCAGGACGTCGAGTACATGATTCGTTTCTTTGAAAAGTACGATATTATCGGCGTTCCGGACGTCCTTGTCATTAAAAACTTTGACGGTAAAAATAAACCGTCGGTCGAGAAACTCGAAAACGTCAAAAAACTATTTTTTGAAAAGTTTCAGCCCCTTATCGAAACGTTGTCAAAACGCGACCAAAGATTGATTTACGGAGCTCACTACGGCGATTTGGCCGTTCTTTGTCTCGGCGAGAAAAAATATGGAAAAGCGTTCCATTATTTCAAATTGGTTTGTTGTCGACGCGCCTTTACCCTAAGAAAATTGATAAAATTCGGCGCCGCTTTTCTCCGTTCGTTGAAATAACCCCCCGACGCCATTGAAACGTCGTAGCGAAGGATTACTCGATATAATGACTGTTAACGATTGGGAACGCGATATTGATCAAGCGTTCGAGCAGGCGCTTTCTTTTTTGCGGGAAAACGATGGGCGCGTCTATTTATGGGATCCCAACGATGAAAGACGCGTCGCTGAAAATTATGGCGAGTCGCATCTTTGCGCCGCTTTACTCTTGCGCGCTCGAAGAACTGGCGAGACGCGTCTAAAAGACGTCGCTCTGCGCTTGTTGGACGGTTTTATGGAAAATAGTCCGGAGATTAAAGCCGGTCAGGGACACGCCGATTTCAATAATTTCGCGATTACCCTTGTTTACGAGGAACTCGTCGCCCAAGGCGAAAACGCCTACGCCGAAAAGGCTCTGAATTGGCTCTACCATGTTAAGGACAGCCGAAACAAAACGGTTAATTGGTTGCCTATGCGCGCCTATTTCAATTTGTTCCTCTACGAAAAAACGCAAAACGAAAAGTTCTTGCGATGCGCTGTCGACGCCTTGAACGCCGTTAAAAACGCTTGTTACGACGACGGTCTGTTTGAAGATCTTGTGCCGAAAGGAAGAAGCTTCAACTTGCAATATTGCGTCTCGACCGCCGCCGCGCTCCAAATGGTATATCGTCGTTTTGACGCCTTGAGCGATCGATTGCCGAGGTTTGATCTCGAGAAAACGGCGAGCGCGCTCTACGCGTTGGTTCTCCCGGACGGCGACGTCAACTACATGGGAAGAGGATGCAATCAGATTTTCGCGTGGGGACCGTGGCTCTATTTTACCGCGAATTACGTCGAAAACGACGTCAGAGAACGTTCGCGGCAATTCTTAGCCGAACGTTTCGCAACCGCCCGAGACAACTGTAATTTAATGCTTAATTCTTACTCGGGTAAGTCGCGAACTCTCTGGTGGGACTATCACCATTACACCGTGTACATGGCTCACTTTTTGCTCTGGCGCGAGCTCGCGAACGATTCTCGATTTGTCGAACCTGAAAAAATCGACAAGTTGACCGCGCCGACCGACTCCGGATTGGAAATCCATAAAGGCGAAGGTTGGTTTGCCGTTACGTTTAACGGAAGATCGCATTATCTAATAGAGAAGGGACCCGCCTTAGTCGCGCTTTGGACAAAAGAGTTCGGCTCTGTTTTTAAGTGCGGACACGCTCCCTCCGGGAAAAAATTCTCCAATCTCTATTTCAATCCTTTGACCGCTTATTTTAGTTGCCTGGGTCCGATTGAGCTTAGTGAGAAACCGAAGAAAATGAAGGGACGAATCGCCAGATTTTTGGGCTCTATTTTCAATTCGAAAGAAATTTCGTTGAAGATAAAGCCGCTTTTTGGCGGCGTGAAATTTTCGGAAAAGAACGGACTCTTAACGATCGAGTTCCGCGTTGAACCCGCGAAAACGAAGGACGCTCGACGCGCCTTTGTCGTCCCTTCTTACGTTCCGTTAGACGACGATAGCTTTACGCTCGAGGAGTCCGCGAACGGAACAAACGAGTTCCGCCGTTGTGAATTACGACGCGTCGGAGCCCTCGCCGCGCAGTATGGAGACATGAACGTTTATATGACAAACGCGAACGACGCCGTCGTTTGGAAGTTGTCGCGCCGAGTTCGGCAAGGAGGAAAACAATGATTCGAAGATTGGCTTTGTCGCCGACGGCCGTCTTATTCTTGTTTCTGGCGGTTGTCGAGCTCGCCCTTTTACCTTTTATTACGGAGCGCGACCTCTTTCTCTTTTCCCAGAAATTTATACTTGGAATCCTTTGTCTTTCGACGCTCGTACTGGGATTCCGAGAACGGTTCGTGTTTAATCCGTTCCTGTGTTTCTTTCTGTTTCCTTTTTCGTTGCTGATTTACGATTCGTCGGTTAGCTCCCGATTTTTAACGCCGTTGGATCTAAAAGTCTACGCGCTTGGGGTTTCTTCGGTTATCGCCTTCATGCTTGGCGTCGTTTTCATTACGTCGAAAATGGAACCCGAATATATGCGGGTCGCTCATATAGCGCCGAGAACGCCCGAAATGGATCGCGATTACACGAAGGTGGGCTTGATTCTCGTCGCCATATGGTTTGTTTCCGTCGTCGCGAGAAAAGTCCTGCATATTCCTATTCCATTTGCCGCTATCTTCTTACAGCTCGTATACGTCGGAATGGCGTTTCTTTTGATGTCCAGGCGTAAGTCGACCTACTTGCTCGTCGTCTTGATCGCGGTTCTTTCTTTGGCGGCGAGTTTTCGAAAAACTTACTTCCTGATGTTGTTTTCACTTTTCTTCATGTCGATGTTGAACGGTAAATTCATCACGCGGAAGAAGGGGTTGCTCGCGTTGGGTATTTTGTTTCTCGGCGGGGCGTTCATGATCTTTGTCGCTTACCCGTTGAAAATATATTCTACCCAGTATGAAGGTTTGAGCGGGTTTGAGTTCAGTTGGGAGAACATGAACGCCATTATGGAGGCGGACTCCGTGCGTTACGGGTATATGGGGAGCGGATTTTTTAACTCTCTATACCTGCTTCGTCCGTACTTGACGATGACCACGGAATGGACCAACCTGAACTACGTTTTAGACACCCAAAGATTTCACACTTACGGCATGTGGTTCTTGAAGCCAATTTTGAACATTATGCAGTTTAATACGGAAAATTGGTCGATTTACACCCTTGTGCCGAGAAGCGAGTACTATAACACCTTTGGACTCCTGACTACTCAGGTTAAAGACTTTGGATTCCCAGGATGCGTCGTCTTGACTTTTCTTGAGGGACTCCTGACCGGATGGTGCTTTAAACGATTCAGGGAACATGCGAACAGCCCGATCGAGACGGTTCGATACGTCTACATTGCCACCGCGACTTTTGAAACGTTTTTCAGCAATCACTTTTTACTGGGGGGTATTCATATTATCTTTATTGTTACTTGGAGCTTGCTCTGGGTCTTAAAGAGGACGAACTTCCGATTATACGAAGCGTTACACTTGTAACCGGTTTCGCTCCTGTCGGAACGCCGCAGAGTTGGAAAACACAATGAAGATAAAGGATGCGCTAACATGGCCGATTTGAAATATAAATTGTACGGAAAATTGCAGGCGTTGTATCACCAGTATCTTAAAGGACACGGAAAAGAAAATCTCGATATCGTTTACGTCTATTCCCAGGACGATATCGACGCTTTCAAAGGCTTTAAAGGTACGGTCAACGGAACGCCGTACTCCGACGACGTACCCGCCGATAAAATCTTTTTCAAGGGTGAAAACGTCGTTATTCCAGAAGAAGGACGCCTGGCGCCAAAGACTCCCGCCGATAAAAAGCCTGTTCGTAACGTTAAAGGTCAAACGCCAAGTGAAAAGTGGTTCGATTCCATCGAACAGGCAAAGGTCGAAAAAGGTTGGGTCAACTCCGGATTCTATCTCAACGCGTACATTAAAGAGGACAGGCAATGGTGCCTGTCAAACTGGATTTGGGTGGCCGCCGCCGTCGCGCGCGCGCTCTGCCTGCTAAAATGCGGCGACGAAGCGAGAGATATCGCCGACGCGTTTCTCCGTGAACAACGTTCCGACGGAAGTTGGATTGTGCGCTTCGATTGCCTTAGAAATTTCCAACGGATCGCCGCCGCGAACGATTCCGCGTATATCTCCCGGAACGCCTTGCTGACCGTCTACGACAATACGAAGGATGAAAAGTATCTCGACGCCGCGAAAAAATGCGCAAAATGGATCATGGACACAAGCGATCCCGACGGCCTTGCCGGGTTCGGATACGACGTCGATCGCGGTAGTTGGATCAAAAATACCAATATCGTCGACGTCGGATACTCCGCCGACTTGTTTGCCGAACTCTATCGAGTCACCGGAATCGACGAGTATAAACAGTACCTGGAAAACTTTATCGACGTTTATATCAACGTGTTCTACGATCGCGACGCCCATTTGTTCTATACGCACTGCAAAGGAGATTGGCAAAATCGAAAATGCGCCGGCGGCTATTTCAGTCGAGGGCACGCCTGGGCTATGGAAGGGCTTATTCCCGCTTATCAGGTCCTGAAAGACCCCAAAATCTTCAATATCATGGAAGACGTTACCGATAAACTTTGCGATTGCCAGGCGAAAAACGGCGGTTGGGATTGCAATTTCCAAAAGAAACGCGCCTTAATGGGACAAGACTGCAAAGGCGTCGCCGCTATCGCGAAGAGTATGCTCGTCTGGGCCAATTATTCCCATCATAAAGAACGCATAATCGACTGCGCGAAAAAAGCGTACGACTGGTGCGTCGAACATACCGACCCCGATACGGGCGCGATCGTCTCCTTCACCACAAACGGCGCTATTTCTCATACCCCGAACAGGAGCGTCGGGATTCTATACGCGAACGCTTACGCGTTGGAGTCCGAAGAAATGCTGCGTAATTTTGGGGCTTTGAAATGATTAAAAAAGTTCTCTACTACGTGCCGTCGATGGTCGTGCCACTCGCCCTCAATATTGTAATCCTCTTTTTTTGCGGACGTTGGTTGTGCCCCGCCGAGTACGGCTTAATGAGTATTTATACGACGACCATTACGACGCTCTACAGTTTGGGTATGTCGTTTATGCAAAATTCCGCGTTGCGGTTCTACACGGATCCAAGGTGCGTCGACAAGGCCGTGTACTTTACGACTTTTGTCATTTCCAACCTTGTTCTCGCGACGTTGACTTTCCTGCTCGTCGTCGCCTCGACCTTCTTTATTCCAAACGTCAACGTTTGGATTATTTCCCTATCGGTTTTGGCAAACGCGCTCTACTTATTTTGCGTGAATATCGATCGGCTGGAAGATCGACATATCGCCTATACCTCCGCGCGTTGTCTCGCTTCCGTTTTAAATTTGGTCGGGTTTGTCGTCCTCGCGAAGGTCTTCAATTATGTGAATTACTCGGCCCCGATTATTTCAATGTACTGCGCCTATATGCTGATCGCGCTCGTTAAACTCTTTCAGCGACGGCGCGGTTGGCAGGTCAAAAAATACTCGCCAGACCTGTTTAAAGACAGCTTAAAGTTTGGCGCTCCGTTGATTGGGGTATCCGTTATCGGGTCGTTGATCGCGCACTCCGACCAGTTTATGATCCTCTATTTCCTCGACAAAGAACAGGTCGGATTATACGCGCTCGGTTTTAAAATCGCCGACTACTCCGTGTCGCGGTTCACGACCCTTTTGCTTGTCGTCGCGACCCCCGCGATTATTCGCTTGTATGACCAGGGGAAAATCCATGATTCTGAAAAAATGATCAGAGGGACCGTCGACGCTATCGCCTGGCTTTGGTTCGCGCTCGCTTCTTTCTGCTTTATGTATTGTAAAGAATTTATCGCGATGGTCTTCCCGAAGTACGAAGGCGCCGAGACGATTATGCAGGTCGTTATTTTTGCCGCGCTCTTTCATTGCGCCTCGCAGCTTTACTGCAAGCCGTTTGAATTAGCGAAAAGAACGACGGAGCAAATGACTTGCTCTATTATTGCCGGCGTTATCAGCATCGGATACAACTGGATCTTCATTCCGATTCACGGCACGATCGCCGCCGCCGTCAGTTCCGTCCTGGCGTATGTCTTTCTTGACGCGGCCCTGTTGATTCGCGGATCGAAGTACATGAACGTTTGGCCGACCTTTTTGTTTACCTTAAAAATGTTTTTTACCGCCGCCGTTACTTGCGGAGTCGCGTTCGTACTCAAGCGAACGACCGGGTGCGCTACCGGCGCTATATTCCTGACGCACGTTATCATTTGCGGCGTAGTCTACATCGGCCTTTCCTATCTGACCGGGCAATTTAAGGGACTTTTCGAATTTAAACTCGGTAAAGAAAATGTAGTGAAAGACGAGAAAGATTCCGGCGCGCTTGAAAAAGAAGCCGAGACGGTAAAAGAATAAGAGCTAACCGTCGCCGAGTCCGAGCTCCGACTCGACGATTGACCTTCCAAAGGTAAATCGAGACGTCGCGCGGCTCTTATGGACGGTTGTAAAAAGTTGTTTCCAAGTCGGCGTCGCGCCTGCAATTCCCGCGCTCGCTTGACTGATTTTTTGACAAGGCGGCTCTTCGTCAATACGGCGCGACGGATTGAATATCGCCTGAACTGTGTTCCGAAAAGAATTTTTGTTGATTGGAGTCGCTTATGAATTTGTTGATGTGCGGTCCATATCGCGTGGAAAAATACCGGGGTAACTACTACATAAAACCCAATAGAGGAAAGAGTTTTTTCGCAAATTATCTCGCCGCGTTCGATTCTGTTACCGTTTGTTTTCGCGTCGCCAACGTCGACGTTGAACCGAAAGATTGGGAGCTGATCGACGATCCGCGTATTTCTTTCCTTGATTTTCCGGATATGCACGGCCTCCGATACTATTTCGGGTTCGGCGGAAAAAAAGTGGAACGACTGGTCATGGACGCGGTTAAAAAAGCCGATTGCGTGATTTCCTTCGGCTTTGGATTTGATTCGAAGACTTCCAGGCTGTGTAATCGCCTGAATAAGCCGTATGCCTACGAACTTGTCGTCGATTCCGCCGAAGCGATTCGCGTCAAGTCGCCGAAACATCCGATTATTTGCAAAATTTTAGCGTATTTCACTTTCCGACGGCTTAGAGCAATTGTGAAACGCGCCGACGCCGTCATTTACGTCAATCGTTCCTGGTTGCCTAAACGGTATCCGGTAGGTAAGGGAAAACTCAGTTTAGTTTGCAGCGACGTCGGACTTGCCGACGAACTGCTTTGTCAACCGCGCGTTTACGAAGCGCCCGTCGAACCGCTCAAAATCGCCTTTGTCGCCACTTTTACAGCGCTTAAACGTCATGAGGATCTAATTGAGGCCTGCGCTTTACTTAAGAAAGAAGGAAAACGCGTCGAACCGCACTTCATTGGCTTTGGCGATCGATTCGAGACAATGAAAAAACTTGCCGCCGACCGGGGACTCGTCCTGGATAAAGACGTCTTCTTTCACGGACTTATCGACGACCGCGATTTGCTCTACAGCGAACTCGACAAGTGTCACGCGATCACGCTTTGTTCGACGACCGAGGGACTTTCGCGCGCTCTTGTCGAAGGGATGGCGAGAGGGTTGGCGGTTCTGGCGACAAACGTCGGCGGGAACCCCGAACTTGTACGACCCGAAGACCTCTTTGAAGTCGCCGACTTCAATCGTTTAGCCGAGATTTTACGAAATATGTGCGACGATCCCAAACGTCTGACCGCAATGAGTAAACACTCCGTCGAGACTGCCGCCGAATACGTCAATTCGAAGTTGCTTGTGAAAAGATTAGAGTGTTATCGCCGATTGGCGGATCTCGCTAAAAATAAAAAGTAACGGAGATAATATCTCTTTGAAGCGGACGCGGTTCCCTCTATTGGGAACGCCGCGTCCGTTGGTCTTGTTTTATCCCGCGTTCGCCCAGGTCGAAAAAGAATTTGCGATGCCACAACTTATCCGATACTTTAGGTGTTTCGGTCCCCAGCTGACGACGGAATGGCAAGTCTTTTGGTTCTTATCGTCCATTCTATTTTGCGTTGTCGCGCTATTCTACGTTCAGCCGCGAACGCGCGTCTCGAGGTTAAGAGCGTTCGCTTGCGCGTGCGCCGCCTCCTATTTCCTTTTCATTGTAATCTTTACCGTTTTTCTCCGTCCTACCGCGGAAACTTATCGATTCAATTTAACGCCGTTTTGGTCCTACGAACTCTTACTGGCAGGGCGTAAAGGCTATCGCTGGGCGGTAATCTTTAACGTCGCGCTCTTCTACCCTCTTGGATTTCTTCTTTCCTACGCGCTGGGAAAAGAACGCGTAAAAACCGCGTTGCTGTTTGGATTCGCGTGCAGCGTCTCGATTGAACTGTTGCAATTGATTTTGAAAAAAGGACTCTGTGAAACCGACGACGTCATTCACAATACGCTCGGGTTTACATTGGGACTTGTTTCGTTTAGAATCTTTTTAGCGACCGCGAAATTCATTAATAAAAAATGTGGAATCAACTTCGAGTCGCCTTAGATTCCGCCGTATTCGCGCGTTAGAACGGAAAAATGAAGGGCTAATGTATTATTCCTTTGCGTTTGTGAAATTTTTAAAAACAGATCCGCCGCAAGTAAAGGTTGGCGACGACTGGTTGTACGTTATACTTGACGACGTCTTAACAGTAGAGGAAATAGAAGACTTACGTAGACTGGATAGTTTGGGATTTGAATAACACAAGGAACACTTTTTAGCAAATTTTCTTCCAGATTCAGAACGTCCCGCCGACGTCCGCGGTTATGAAGAGACGCTGAAACGCGCCAAAAAGAGCTGAGAAGGGGTTGTCGTCCGCGAGTTTGTCATCGTTCAACGGTGAATACGGACGACGCGTTGTCGGTTATTGATTTGCGCTACGATTCTTGAACGCGTTCGTCCCACTCGAACCGCTCGAGAACTTCTCGATAACGATCAAGCAGAATTTCGCTCTGGCGCGTCTCCACGTTGAATCCGCAAAAAACAGTCTTACATTGCGCGCAACACGTCCCATGTTGCCAGCAGTCCTGTTGGATTTCAAGCGACTTCCGCGCTATCCTGGATACCCACGTCCGAATCTCGACCCCGTCGAGCAACGACGCTTCTTGAAGATAATAGACCGTCGTCGTTACTACGACCAGGCCGTGCGGATGAAAGCGCAACGTCGGATCAAGTTCGCGATATAGATAAGTCCGCGCCCGATCGAACCAATCGGCGTAGGCAAGATGGTCGACGTGACCCGTTCCGTTAGAATCGGAAAACTGCGTGTCGAGTATTTTCTTGTAATACATGATAGTTCTACTTTTCGATCAGGCGTTGGCGTCCTGACGGTATTTCTCGAGAACCGCGCGGAACGCGTCGCTAAGAGGCTCGCTCGTATGCGTGTCGAAGTTGAAGCCGCAAAAGATTGATTTTCCAACCGCGCAACGCGTTCCGTTCTGGAAAATCTCTTGCGTCATTTCAAGCGATTTATTGCCGATCAGACTGATCCACGACCGCGCTTCTACGTCCGTCGCGACCGAGACTTCTTTCAAGTATGTTACTTCCGTCTTCAATATGACCATTCCATGCGGCTTGAATTTCAACGTCGGATCAAGTTCGCGGTAGATCGGCGTGCGCGCTCGATCGAACCATTTCATGTACGCGAGGAAATTTATGTGACCCTGCATATCGGTGTCGGCGATTTGCGGCGTTATCGTTATCGACGAAAACATGACGTTCTCCAATACTTTGCTTTCTTTAAACCGCTCAAACTCGGTCTCGACATTCTACCCCAATCGCGTTTGCCGTCAACGCCGCGGAGTCGACGCGAAAATCGCGCGGTCTTCGTTCAATTGCGAAACGTTAAAATAAAGAACCGCGCGTCCTTGTCGTAAAAAGAAAGAACGCGCGGGGAATTGGCTAGTTAATCTGGCTTACGCCAACTCATTTCGCGAGAGAAAGAATACGAACGTTACGGAATTGAACCGGATCGCCGTGCCCAAGGAAGCCTACAAAACCGGATTTGTTGTGCAGACCCGGATGTTGCGCGTCGTGAATCGGCTTAACGTTGGTTATGTCCGCGTCGACGATCAAAACGCCGTTTACGATGACCTTAATGAAAGGACCAATCGCGATGACTTCTTCATAGTTCCATTCGCCGCGAGGTTTTTGGGCGCCGGTCTTGGCGGGTACGCAACCGTAGATGGAGCCGTGTTGTTGCCAGGGCGCGATTCCTTCGTAGTCTTCGTTGATAATCTGCAGTTCCATACCGTTATAGGCTGCGTCAAGATTAGCCGCAGTCGTACGAATACCTACGCCGTTGTTCCCGCTATGATCTTTGGGAAGTTTGAATTCAAAACGAAGAATGAAATCGGAATAGGCTTTTTTGGTTTCGAGATTGCCGCCTTTTTCGCAGACAAAGTAACCGTCTTTGACCGGATAACCGTCGATCCCGCTTTGCCAGATTTCCGAGCTGAGAGGACCGCCGTCGAAAAGAAGTTCGAATCCAAGTTCTTTTTCCTGGTCGGTAAGTTGGTTGAGAGGTTGACTTTCTTGAGCTTGAACGCTAACGGTAAGAGCGCATACGCACGCCGCGAGCGCTAAAACGAAATACTTTTTCATTGTTTTTCCTTCGCAGGGTTATCGTTAAGAACGCGCCGATCCTTGCCAAACGAAGAACCGACGCGCGTCGATTGGTATTGTAACGAATTTGAAAACTAGAGCAACTTCTGCGCGCGCGCTTTCAGATCCGCGTTCGTCGTCGTTTCGACCACTTTCTTCATGCTGTCGACGAGAATTTTACCCGCCTGAGCTTTCGCCTGGTCGTCCGTCGGAGCCGTCCAGTCCCAGTCTTGTTGGCTCTTGCGAATCTTTTCGGCGACAAATACCGCCGCTTCGCACGCCGCGTCTTTAAATTCGTCGTATTGCGCGTATTCGAGCGCCGCCGCTACGTTGTCCGCGACAATGTTGCGCTTAAAGACTTCGAAAATCAACGCCTTGTCTTCGGAACGGCGCGCCGTCTCGAACGCCGTCTTGCACATTGCGATTTTCGTGCTTACCGGAAGTTCAAATTGTCGCGCTACTCGAATATAACCGCGAATGCCGCGAGAATGATATTTCATATCTTTCGCTTGCCTGGCGATCGTCAGGCAGATTTCCGCAAGATTGGTCGCGTCTTCAGGAGTGTTCCACTCGCCGAGAATTTGCGTCGCTTTATCGAGCGTGTCGCCGTTGCAGGCTTGCGCTACGGCAAGAAGCGCCGCGCCCCCGCCGATCTGTTTAAGAAGAGGAAGCGTCTTCAACTTGGAGTCCAAATCAGCTTTCGAGAACAGTTCCGCGATTTTCTCGGCGCACGCTTCGCGAGGAAGACGCGTGCACGCCGCGCGAAGCAACCAGTCGACTTTCGCGTCGTCCGTTTCGCCGTTGAGCGCGTCGACAAGGAAGCCAAGGTTGTCCAGGTCGACAATCTCTGAAAGCGTGGAAAGAGCGCCGTCGCGCAACGCGCCCTGTTGCGTTTCCGCAATTTTGGTGAGCGCGGGCGCGGCTTCTTGCGAACGGCGAAGTTCGGCAATCTTCATGAACGCGAGGCACGCTTTTTCAGACGTCGCGTACGATTTGACCAATTCGGTCTCGCAGAATTTCTTCCACGCCGCGTTAAAATCGTCGGACTCAAACGCGGACGCCATCGCGACGATTGCCGCCGAGAGCGTCTCGTCGTTGAAGTTGTCGACGTTGGACGCGAATATGTCAAACGCCGCGGACTCGTTGAGCGCGAGCTTTTGCAAGCCTTGCGCGGACGCTACCTTAAGCGCGAGAGAACCGTCTTTCGCCAACGCCGATAACCTGGCGTACGCGACTTCCCGCGAACCGTCGTCGACGCGATCGCCAAGCGCGCGAACGATGCGAACTTGCGTCGCTTCCGGATATTGATCGAACGTTTTAACAAGCGCTTCCGCGACGGCAAGACCGGCTTCCGCGTCAAATTCGCGCACCGTCTTCAACGCCGCGTCGACCGAGGACGCGTTCGCGCTCTTAAGCGTTTCGACGATTTTCGCCGACGCTTGAGCGCCGTCGGAGCAAAGAAGACTGCGATAAAGTCCCGCGTCTTGCACGAAGCTGGGGAAGGGGCGAGAGGTTAGGAGGGAATAGAGTTCCAACGCGCCCGACTTGTCGTTCGCCTTTTCAAGTTCTTCCGCTACGTCGAGAATCGCGTCTCCGAGACCGCGCTTCAGAAGAAGGTCGGAACCGGAAAAATCTTTCTGCGCTTCTTCCGTCAAATAAGCGCGCGCTTCAGGCGTTGCGATCTTACCCATGGCGGCGTAAATCGCCTTCTTGACGAGAACGTCGTCGTTTTTCGAGGCGAGATCTTTCAAAAGCGCAAAGGATTCCGATTTAGCGCGTACGCCGATCGTGTCGACGACCCCGACAAGACAGGAACCCGTTAGTTCTTGAGCCGCTTGCGCGAGCGCCGCGTCCGATTCCGCGAACGGCATGGCTTCAAGCGCGTAACGCGCGTTGAAATTCAATTTCTCGTTCGACAACATTGCCGCGAGGGAAGGAATCGCCTTGGCCGTGCCAATGACGGCGAGACGTTTGCACGCTACGTTCTTAACGTGGATATCTTCCGGAGCGTCGCCCGGTTTCTGAATCGTTTCGATCAAAAGAGATTCGTCGTCGGTCGTAATGAGCGCCTGCAAATCTTGCGCGTAACCGCTGGTCGCGAAAAGAATCGCGGAGACGGCAAGCGCGAGAAGCGACGTCGTAAACAGTTTTTTCATTATGATATTCTCCAAATCGTTTGCGCCGCGATATGTTGGACGCGGACGGAAACGGTCGTTTTTAAATGTAACAAACGTCGTCTTAAATTACAGCGTATACGGCGCGCGCATGGCTCGAGAGCGCATGCGGTTGGCGTCCGCGTCGTTGAATTCTTCCTTAATCGGGTCAAACTCGATTGTTCGCTTAAGTTGCCACGCGATGTACGCGCAGTGGGAAACAATATGGGATTGCGCGGCGACCGCGGCGTTTGCGGCCGGCGTGCGACGAGTCTTGACGCATTCGACAAATTCGGCGATGTGCGTGCTGGGATCGGTCCCCGGCATGCCAAAATACTTTAATTCGCTACGGAGTTTGTCGTTGGACACCGCCATACGACCGCTGTCTCCCGTCTCGATCCAGCCTTCTTCGCCTACGTAACGCGCCGAGCAGGTTCCAAGACCGAGCCAACCGTCCGAACGCATAACCAACTTGACTCCGTCCGCGTAATACGCCCAGACGTGACCCGCGATTGTCCCGTCGTCGTTGAATTGAGGTTCGTAACGCACCGGCGCCGTGTCGTCTTTTTGCGCCGCCCATTGGCAAAGGTCGACCGTGTGAGAACCCCATTCCATGATCCCGCCGCCGTGGAAATCGAACTTGCCGCGCCAATCGCCTCGCACGTACGCGCTGTTGTACGGACGCCAGGGGCAAGGGCCTAACCAGCGATCCCAATCGACCTCGTTGACGTCCGGTTCCGGCTCGGCTGGGTACCACTCGTGATCCGTCGCCGGCCAAAGCGTGTTGGCGTGGACTTCCGTGAGCTTGCCGAGTTTCCCGCTTTGAACGATCCTGGCCGCAAGTTGGAAGTTCCCGATATTGCGCCGCTGCGTCCCCGCTTGATAAACGATTCCGTATCGCTTGACCGCGTCCGCGAGCGCGCGGCTCTCTTGTATCGTCAACGAAAGAGGCTTTTCACAATAGACGTCTTTTCCGAATTTCGCCGCCGTTATCGAGGCCATTGTGTGCCAACGATCCCCCGTCGCGATAAGAACAAAATCTATGTCGTCCCGGATAAGGAGGTCTTCCATATCCTTGTACATTGAACATTCCTTATCGCCGTTCGTCTTGTCGGCGAAATCCTTAACGAACTCGCGGCGCTCGCGGCGAACGTCGCAAATTCCGCAAAAACGTACGTCCGACCGCGCAAGGAAGTGCGTCAAGTCTTCTTGACCGCGACTACCGATCCCGATCGCGCCCATGCGAAGTTTATTACTCGGAGAGACTGACCCGTCGAGTCCAAGCGCGGAGCCGGATACGAGGGTTGGTACAAACGACGCGGCCCCGATCAGAGCGCTATTCCTGAGAAATTCGCGGCGTCCAACTTTACGTTGTGGTGAATTCATTAAACAATGACCTTTCTAGCGTTCGCATTACGATTCGCGTAAGGCGATACCGAACGGAAAATATGTGCCGATTTATTACTTACGAAGTAAAAAACGACGCGCACAAACTGCGCGACGACTCGTTCTCTGTGTTATGATAAAGGAAATAGAATAGAATATCAAGCTGAACGACCGTTTTATTCTATTTTTTTGTTTTTTTACCTCGAGAAAAAAGAACGCGTCGTCGTCGGCTTTGCTCTTATATAAAACATTCTTACGTAAAAAAAACGCGCCGCAAACTCGAAAGCGCGGCGCGGATCATTGGTCGTTCGCGAGAATGAACGAATCAGTCTTCCAATACGATTTCAATTTTCTTATTGCCGCCGGAAGGAATCTCGATTTCCAGGGGCGTGTTGATCGGATCGGAATACTTGGCGGGCAACATATTTTCCGTTTTTAGCTTATCCTTGTCAAAAATAACTTCGCCGTTCCCCTCTTTGTCGTTCGCTTTGATATATTCTTCGCGCGTCATGCCGTCGATCATTTCGACTTGTTTTTTTACGACCGTCTTATACTTGCCGGGCATAGCTCCGTCGTTGGGGCGATCCGTCG
This sequence comes from uncultured Planctomycetaceae bacterium, assembly GCA_964447865.1. Lineage (GTDB taxonomy): Bacteria > Planctomycetota > Planctomycetia > Pirellulales > Thermoguttaceae > RUG369. The sequence goes on from CAYUUL010000039.1 coordinate 21,335, forward strand.
TCAACGTAAACGCGCCTTGCGCGTCGGTGCGACCGACCGCGACGCAATTTTTGACCGTTTCATCGACCGGGCGCATCTCGATTACCGCGTCCGCAACCAATTCGCCGTTGTAAACGACCGTTCCCGCCGCGTCTACCAGGCCGGCTCGCGAACCGCCTCCGCCTCCGCCGCAACCGACCAACATGATTGTCGACGCGCAAAGAACCGCAAAGCAAAAGATTGTTTTAGATATTTTCATGGCGTTCCACCGTTTGTTATTTATCCCCAAAAAACGCGCTCGCGATTCTTCGCGAACGCTTCTTAACCGCGAAACTACAAATTGCTCGACGTTTCGCCGCCGTTAATGGAGCCCATCGCGCCCCAGACTCCGTAAGGACTCGCGCCGGATACGCTACGCGAACCGGTTCCCGTCGAGCTGATAACCGCGTCGACCGAAAGGTCGCCGCAATCGATTGTGTCGCTGACAAATCGAACGGAACCGTCTCCCATGACCGTATTGACGCCGCCGCTATGATAACTGGTTGGCGAAGAAATGAGAGAGTCGCCCCAATCGCAACCGCAAGAAGGTCCGTTTGGCGGCATAATCGTGTGGAATACCGTGAAGTTAGGATAGTACATTCCAAACAGCGAACCGGAACCCGCGTACGCTTTCGCGCTGCTGACGTACATGCCATCGTTGCCTACGAGCGTCATACACGACGATTTCGGATTGCTCCCCCACATGTCGCCAACCGCCCAACCGGACTTAATTTTATAGTCCGAATCGCTTGTGTAACGTCCGCGAGGACTCGTGCAACGTTCCGAAAGGAAGATCGTGTTGCTCGTACCGTCTGTTACCGCGGAAAGAGGAGGACAGGAACCCGTCCCGGTTCCGCGTCCGCAGTTGCGCATTGTGAATACTGAACGCGAGTTGTGAGGACATCGCGTTTCCGCGGAACGGCAGTCGTTCCACCAACCGCGCCCATTGAGGAGATCCGCGTGGCTGAATCGGTAACTGCACGTCGTGAACGGCGCGTCAAAACCCGACTCCGTATATCCTTGCGTCGCGAAACCGTCCGAAGGACAAATGATTGTCGTTATAACTCGTAAAAATCCTTCATGATTGTCGAACGGCTCGATTTCCCAAACGCCGCGGCTGTCCCCCGCCGCGATCGATTGATAACGAGTGTTCTGTTCCATGAAGGGAAGAAGACCAATGTAAGGCGTATAGTCGTAAGGTCCGTTGCCGCCGAAACCGTAGCCCGGCAACACCCCGTTGGTGTCGTGGTAGTTGTGAATCGCCAAACCAAGCTGCTTTAAATTATTAGTGCATTGCATACGACGCGCGGCCTCGCGCGCCGCCTGGACTGCCGGAAGTAGCAAGCCGATCAAAATGCCTATGATCGCGATGACCACCAAAAGTTCGACTAACGTAAAACCTCCGCGTTGCGGAACTCTTTTCCTTGACATGGATAAATCCTTCTCAATAACGTATGAAAATAAACGAATAGATATATAGCAACAAAGACGAACGATTGCGTCTCGTATTCCTCGCGATAATATAAAACAAGGAGACGAGTTTGTTTACGGCGCGTTCGTTTCAGTGAGGAAAGTAATGTCGCAAAGCGCGCGTAAAGAATTTCGCCTATGCGTAAAATAAATATAAAAGTCGCGAATTAAACCGCGTAAGGCGTTAAAGTTGCTCGTAAATAAATACGTTTGAAAAAGAACTGATTAGATTACCCGGTTTTTACCTGGTTTTTACCTGGTTTTTACCTGGTTTTTACCTGGTTTTTACCT
>CAYUUL010000040.1:0-20668 GCA_964447865.1 uncultured Planctomycetaceae bacterium
CAAACGCCTCTATTTCATACCGCAGGCTTGCGTTGGATGCGTCGCTCTGCCCGCGATCATGCAAGCGAAAGCGAAACGCGACGCCGACGGTTCGTTTGGGTCTACCGCCTTCGCGCCCCCGCGCGTCGCTTCCGAGTTTCAATCTCGACCGAATCAACCTGATTTAAACGATATTATCAGACATTTGTATTCGTGGTTCGATCTCAGTACGATTTATACCGTGGTCGCAGGTCTTCTCAATCTTTTTGTTATTTTCGACGCTATTGGCGGACCCGCTCCCGACGTCGAGGAGCAGGAAAAAAAAGCGAAAGAAGAAAAATCAAAAGAGAATAAAGAAGAAAAATGACTCTTGTTCGAACGCGTTCGATTCTCTGGTTAATTCGCGTTCGAGTAGATATTGTTGAGGAATCGTTTTATGTGCGTTGAAGAGGTTTGCCAAATTGAACAAACGGACGAGGGTCCGGTCGGCGTTATTCGCTTTCGCGTGCGCTACAAGGAAACGGATCAGATGGGCGTCGTCTATCATGGCAACTATTTCACCTATTTCGAAATGGGAAGGACTGAGCTCCTGCGCGCCTTGACCGGCGTGAGTTACCGCGATTTAGAAAAAGCCGACGTCATGATGGTGGTCGCGAAGGTCGAGTGCGCGTATCACAAACCCGCAAAGTACGACGACGTTCTTACGTTGAAAACTCGTATCGCGAAAACTACGCGCGCAAGCGTCGAACATGAGTACAAACTCTACCGCGATTTCGAATTGCTCGTTGTCGGTCGAGTCCAACTTATTACCGTCAATAAGCAAGGAAAGATCGTGCCCCTTCCCGAATGGATTGCTCATCCGCGCCAATTTGATTTAAAGGCCGAATTGAACAAGTCCTGATTTTAGCGCCGTCCTTAGGACGTCGCGCGACGTTTAAAGGTTTAGGTTGTGAGCGACACTTTTTTTATTACTGGCGCGACCGGATTCATTGGAAAAAAACTGACTGAACGACTGGTTGCTGCGGGACAAAAAGTCCGTTGTTTGGCCCGCCCTAATTCGAATCGCGAGACTCTCAAAAAACTTGGCGTCGAATTTATCGACGGCGATCTTTTTGATTGCGACGCCTTGAAACGTGGCTCCGACGGGGCCGACTACGTCTTTCATATCGCAGGGTTGACGCGTGAATTACGGCGTGGGGACTTTGAGAAAGTCAACGTTGTCGGGACGAAAAATCTCGCGAACGTTTGCGCCGAACTGGGGGCAAAACGGTTCGTTTACGTGTCTTCGCTCGCCGGCGCCGGTCTGGCTCCGCGCGCGCGAAACGAAAATGACGGCGAGGAAAAACTCTACGCTCCTCGTCGGCTTCGACGGGAAACCGACGAGCCAAAGCCGATTTCTCCTTACGGTAAGAGTAAATTTAACGCGGAGAAGTTCCTCGTTACTCTCGCTGAGAAATTGCCGATTTCCGTTGTTCGCCCCCCTTATGTCTTTGGAAAAGGCGATTTGGCGTCCCTTAAACTTTACGAGATGGTCAAAAATGACGGCGTTATTGTCCTGCCGGGGTACTTTGATCACTACTATTCGTTTGTGTATGTCGACGATCTTGTGGAATTTCTCCTGGCGGTTCAAGCGCGCGGCGAGTCGTTGACCGCCGATAGTTTGACGTCTATTGAGTCGAACGTTAGCGAGAGCGCCGAGACTTGTTCTGGCGTCGGGATTTATTTTGCCGCCGACCGGGAAGCGGTCAGGTTTTCCAAATTTGGAGAGTACATCGGCGCGGGGTACGGTCGAAAAAAGACGCGCGCCGTTAAGGTGCCGCCGGTGGGCGTTTTGGGCGCCGGCGTCTACGGAGAGATTTATAAGGCGATTAAACGAAAATATCCGGCGTTCGACTGGAATAAGGCGATTGAAGCCGTGCGCGGACCGTGGATCTGTTCCGGTGCGAAAGCCGAGAAAACTCTTGGCGTAGAGTTAAAAGGTTGCCTTGCCGACAAAATTGCCGAAACGGCAAAATGGTACGTAGATCGGGGGCTTATTAAATGACTTCGTGTTGACGCGGAGACGAACGCCCGTCCGCGACTTTGCGTTTCGCTTCCATTGTATAAAAAACATATAATCCTTGACCGAGCCGATTCGGGAGGCTCGCCACATCTTACGTAAGAGAGGAATCTATGAGAGACATTACCGACTACATGAACCTTTCGACGGATGCGTTGCGAGAAAAAATCGCCGCCGTTCGTAAAAAAGCGGGCGACCGCCTTACCATCCTGGCGCATTACTATGTCCCGGACGAAGTTGTCGAACTTGCCGATTACGTGGGCGACAGTCTGGGGTTGGCGAAAAAAGCCGCCGCGTCGACCGCCGATACCGCGCTCTTTTGCGGCGTTAAATTCATGTTGGAAACCGCGGACGTGCTCATGAATCGTCCGGAAAAAATCGCCGCCAGAAATGGAAAACGCGCGCTTGTTATGGCCCCGGATCTTTCCGCCGGTTGTCCAATGGCCGATATGATTACCTTAGAACAAGCTGAAGATTGGAAAAGACAACTCGAAGAATTAGTCGATTTCTCTGATTTTACGCCTATTACCTACGTCAATTCTTCTTCGGAGACAAAGGCGTTTTGCGGTCGTTACGGAGGTTCCGTCTGTACTTCCGCTAACGCTGAAAAAGTTGTTAAAGCGGCTCTTGAAAAACGTCCAAAGTTGATCTTTATGCCGGATTCGCGACTCGGAAGGACAAGCGCGTTGGCGTTGGGAGTCTGTCCTGATGAAATTGTGACTTGGCGGCCAAACAAGCCGTTGGGCGACGCGACTCCGGCGCAAATTAAGGCTGCGAAAGTCATTTTGTGGGACGGGTGTTGTCCCACGCATCAGAGATTCGACGCCGCCGTCATTAAACGTATTAAAGCTGAATATCCTGACTCGCAGTTCTGGGTGCACCCGGAAGCGCCAAGGTATATTGTCGATCTCGCCGACGGATACGGTTCTACGACAAAATTGCTCGACGTCGTCGCCAACGCTCCAAAAGGAGCCGTCCTGACGATTGGAACAGAATGGAAATTGGTCGATCGAATTCGCCGTCAAAATCCTGATAAGACGATTCTGTTTCCCGCCGAAAAACCTTCCGTCTGCATGAATATGTCGAAGTCGACGCTCGATAAGGTAGCGTGGGTCTTAGAAAATTGGGCGGATGGGGAACCCGTCAACGTCGTGACGACGCCCGAAAACGTCGTTGAAGACGCTTATCGTTCCCTTGAATCCTTGCTCTGAATTTCAGTAAAGACCCGTTAGACTGGATTAGACCTAACCTCATTGAAGAAGGAACGTTTCAACGAAATTTGGAACGTTCCTTTCTGTTTGCGAGAATCAACTTCAATGCGCATTATTTTTATTTTCAAAGTTGGGAAACGGAGCTTCAAGTAAGTGAATATCGGCGAATCGGCCCGTCTCCAAACTATATATGGTCGATCTTCAATTCCAATGCAAATGTCTTTAAACCGTTTTACTTTATCAGAATCAAAGACTTTATCGTTCATTGTCGCCTTTACTTTAAAATCTTTATAATCGCGAAGGTTGTAACCTGCTTCTTCATTCATAAAGTAGACGGATTCGACAAGAGCGTCTCTCACTGCTTGGATTGCCATTTCTTCAAGCATTTTTTGGGCGGCTTTAGCGTCGATATTATATTTGAGTCGAAGCCAACGTTTCATATCTAAAGCGCATCTTTCACGCCAACGGTCAAGCGCGGCGACAAGAGCTGACGCGACAACAGCGGACGCATAACCAGTTATTTACCATAGTAATAGTCTACAAAAATGTTGTAGTGTTCGGTAATTGCGTTTATGACGTCTTTGTGTTCATCGAAACTCATAGAGTCCCAAGCGACTCGAATTCTGTGAGAACGACCATGATCCAATTGGGGAATATTCTCATTTGAGTGAATCGCAAAGACGAATTTCGCATAGGTCAACGCTTTTACGTTCTTCTTATTATTGTATTTATCACGGCGGTTATTGTTAGGTCTCTTATTGGACTTTTGCATATTTATGTTCCTTTCTTGCTTATAGATATGTGCCCTAAAAATAGAATTTTTAGAAATATTGATAAGAATTTCGATAATTTTAAGCAGGTGTAACTAGTAAAAAAAACAGGTTAAAGGCAAAAGAATATAAGAGAATAAAAATGCTTTATCGAGATTCAGACACTATTAAATTACAACAAAGAAGAAAATTGAGAAGAGGAAAAACAAAATGGTATGAAACGCAAAAGATATTAAATAATCAAAAAAGAGATGCAAATGAAGATGCATTTTCTTATACTAAACCGTCAGATAGACAAGAACAACTACGAACGTTGCATAGGAACACAATCAATCTGGCAGATCAAAAAAAACGTTTTGTTAAGAACGATAAATATTCTGACTTTGATAAAAAAGGAAATAAAAGAACATGGGAGCTATTACCTTCAGGAAGTTTAGTCGATGAATCTGATATAGTAGCCAGTAAATGGGAAGGAGAGAAAACCAAGAAGGGTCTTGGGGCAATGCATCCTATACGGTATATGAGACAAACGGCGCTTGTTAAAACTGGTGCATTATCTTCTCCGAAACTTGCTTGGAGAACGAAAGCTTATTGTAAATATTGTGGGTCTAGGTTATCTAAAGAGCAATTTGCTAATTTAGAAAACAGAGCAGAACGAACTAAAATAGTAAATGAAAAATTAAAAGCTAGACGAAATACGCGAATGAAAGCGGGAAAGAATGACGCCTATCAAAAAGGTAATAATGATGGAAGATTTCAAGGCGTTGCCGAAGCTTATATGATTCAAGGTTTTAGCCCAGAACAAGCAAATGAATTGGCTATGAATCATATGATTGTTCAGAGGTCACAAAACATAAATAAAGCCGGCGGTTACTCTCTTAACACATTTAAGAACTCATCATTTGAAGAAACGGACGCGACCGCAAATGATGTAGCAAGTGTTGAACGTCATATGGCGAAAACAACAAAAAGACAGAAAAGAGCCAGTACGCGAATATCACAAATTCTACGTAATGGTCCATCTATGAAAGCAAAAGATCCTAAAAGCAACGACGCTTATTTCTCCGCCGAATTTCCCCAATTTGATTTAAAGACGGGGCTTTTGAGGAATCCACAAAAGAAAAATTCTTCACAAATAAAACCAATCGATCCGACTTCAAGTCAATCTTTTTCAGGAAATGAAGATGATTGGTATGAAGATGAATGAGGTTTACTAAGCCTTAAAATTTTTAATTATTTTCTAAAGAAATTTTAAAAAGCGATATTTAATGTTATATTTAGATTTTTCGTCTAAAAGGTTACAAAAAGTAATATAAGCATCACAACATTTATTGTAGTAAAGCATCTTTAAATAACTTAAATATCGTTTTTTATGAAGTTTTATAAATTTTTTATGCTTATATCCTTGTTCTAATAAATCTATTTCTTTTTCAATAGAATTATTGAAAAGATCATTATAAACGTTATAAACATCATATCTTTGTCTTTGGAGTTCTTGTTTGCATTCTTCTTTGCCTTCTTGTTTTCGCAAATTTTTAATTTGTTCTAAAGCATTCTCGTAATTTAAATAATATTCTCCATTGTACACATAAGCCGGTTCAATATGTCGACATTCTAACGCAAGCCCTAATTCGAAGAGTAGGTGATATCCCTCTTTGGTTACTCGTGCAATAGCTTTTTCTTTTTTAATGATAAATTTTTCAGAGAAACACCAAGTTTCCAGATCATTGAAATCCTTGAAATCTAAAAGGAAATTTAAACGAAGAAGGATTGAACTTATATATCCTTCTATAATTGCAAAACATACAATTTTTTCCCCTTCTTCGCTTTCATTAAAATTATCAATTGTTCTATAACGATATGTTGAGTTAAATGAGAGCTTTAAGGCTTCGTGCATGACTTTAATATCATGCTCTAAATCCCTACCAGTTAAAGGGGCAAATTGAGGCTCTAAATAAGTAAATTTATGCTGATTAGTATCAAGATTATGACAAAGTTCTTCTTCAGCAGATATATATGATGATATTCGAATCCATCAAATGAATATGTTTTTTTCTTCACAATCCCAACCTTTCGTGCTTATATCATAACCAAAACAAGCGTTATCGCTTTATACAATCTAAGATATGTACGCCGTTAAAAGATTTTTAAACATTAAAATAAAATTTTCTATTAAAAGTCGACATTTCTAATAATGACTTCACTAGCTTATTTTAACAAAAAAGAGAGAAAGCAATGATAAATCCTGATGATACTCCTCTGGGGCGATATAAAAAACGACGACAATCAGAAAAGACAATGGAAAAGGCTCTGGGATTCGACGAAATACCGTCTAGTTCGAGTTCGCGTACTCCTTATTTGCATAGTACTAAACGGCGTTCGAATACAGGGCGTTCCTATTCGGGACGCAGTAGTTCCTATTCTGGTCGCAGTAGTTCGCGTTCGCAAGCGCCATACGATGACGAAGCCGACAAGCGCCGACGAGCAAGAGAACAAGCTAGACAGGAAGAACTATTATATCGAACTGGAACGCCAGAGCAAATTCGCGCTTATGAAGCTATGAAAGAATTATTGCGAATAGAAACCGGACAATTGGTAGCGAGTAGAAGAAGGCAAGATGGATTGAATTATTTGCGCGCTTCAGCTGATTGGGAATTTTTTCAAAAAACGATAATATAAGTCATCTTGTGTTTTTTATACTATACATTTCATGACGCGATCGTCTTACGATTATGAAGAGAGAACGAGCTCCAATACTAATTTACGTGAAATGACGCGTTAAAGATTTTTCTCGAAAGTCGCTTAACGCTGGAATAATTACGCCGCCACATGAAAGAGAAAGATAACCGTAAAGCTCCATGAAAATGGACGCTTTGACGACTATCGTAAGAAGTCGCAACGAGTCGCGCTCGATTGTTTTCTCGAAGGCGACGAACGAAATAGAGCCGTTATCGGTGAAAACAAACGAAATCGACGCGACGTTTAGACGCGACAGCGATCATAAAAAGAACGAGTTGGGCGATAGGCATGGAATACCATACGCCGATCAGACCGAAAAAGAATGAACAGACAAATAACGCCAGCAAGGTTAAGATAGATTCTCCGTATACCAGAACGTAGGATAGCGACGTTTTTTCCGTAGCGTAGAAATAGGTTGTTGTGACTCTGGTAAAACTGACAAGTAACAACGTCGCCGTGAATAACGGTAAATAATACGCGACGTTCGCGTTTGTTGCTGAGGATGCGCCGAATAAAACGCCGATTTGGTTCCTGAATAAAAAACAAACGAGCATTGATATTAATGCTATACCTCCGGCAAAAAGATACGCCTTTCTTCTCATTGATCGAACGCCCGACGCATCCTCTCGCCCGTAACATTCGCTAATAAGAGGCTGACTTCCGTCTCCAACGCCTTGAAGCAACATATATATAGTTGTAAGGAGATAGTCGACGCAACCAAACGCCGCCACGTCTTGACCGTCGCCGTAAGTCAGGAGAAAACGATTTATAAACATAAGCGTCAGTTGAGGAGTAAAATTCAATCCGAACGGAGAAAAAGAAACCAAAATCGTTTCTCGCCAGAGTCGGAGCGTTTCCGAAAAAGACGAAAAGCGCGGACCGTATTTTTTACGCCAAAAGAAAATAAGAGCTAAGCCCAACGTAACGGCCTGCCCAAGTACGGTCGCCCAAGCCGCTCCCGCCATTTCCTGATTCCAAACCCATACAAAAAGGTAATCCAGGATTATGTTCGTTACAAACCCCATTATCACGGCGTACATAGCGAACGCTGATCCGTTCATATTTCGAATAAACGGAACAAAACCGGTTCCTAATAACTGGAAAATCGTCCCCAATACGACGACGTTAATATATTCCGCAGCCATCGTATGTATCCTACCGGTCGCGCCAAGGATACTCAATATCGGTTCCGTCAGGAAGAAAAGACCGATTGTCAAAGCGAGACTAACAAGCGTCATTAAAACGGTCGTGTTCGTAAAACATTCCCGCGACTGACGCTCCTGGTTGCGCGCTAAAAGAATAGTATAGCGTATTGCGCCCGCCAATCCAAGCCCCGTGCCGATCGCCATTATGAACGCGGCGATCGGATAACCAATCGTTATTGCCGCGAGACCGTCGTCGCCCATGCTTTGCCCGATGAAAAAACCGTCGACTATTGTGTAGACGCCGGATAACGCAAACGCAAACACCGACGGAACGACATATGCTGAAAAACTTTTACTTACCGTCGCGCCCATGTTTGTCCTTTCTATCTTTCATCTCTTTCTCAAACAACGTGTTGAATAACGTGAGCGCGTCAAGCATTTGACGAACGCGTTCTTCGCCCATGAGCGTAAATACCCGTTCTTCTAACTGGCGTAGTTCTGAAAGGACGCGGTCGGCATAGCATCGACCTTTTTCAGTTAAATCGATTGTTTTTTCACGACGGTCGGAATTTGCTGAAGAAAATGTTACGATTCCATCCGTAATAAACGCGCGAACTACGTTATTGACCGTTTGCTTGGGAAGACCCGTGTAAGTCGCGAGTTGCTTTTGCGTAACGCCGGTTTGGTGCGCAAGCGCGTAGAGAACGAATAAATGATTCGAGTTAATACCCAGGAAAGACGCCCACTCGTTGTAAAGCGCGTCCGATTGCCCAAAGGCTTCCCGGGTTTTATCGATGATAGACTCCATTATTTTATTCCTTATTTTAGTCTCAGTAGGGACTAATATAGTACAGTATGAGACTCTGTCGATTAAAAAATCATTTTGACGTAGTATCAAACGCGTCGAACGCCAATTTCCCCGATTGATAAATTCGTTTCTACCTGGATCTGTTAAGTTGTGATAGAGACGATCTTGTCGGCGACGTGGCGAGCGGTATAAATCTGTTTTTTTATCGTTTACTTGACGTAGAAAACAATCCCGCGTAGAATACGTAAAAATGGTAAGGGCGCGTTTCAATATGAGAATACGCGTTGGATCACAGTTCAAAGAGGAACATTGCAATGGCAAAAGGCGTCGCCGTCGGAGCGATCGAATTTTCAAGCGTCGCGATTGGTTATCAGGCGCTGGACGTTATGTTGAAAGAAGCGACTATTACGCTTCTTATGGCGCGTCCAATTAGCCCGGGCAAGTTCCTTGTCGTCTACTCCGGTAAAGTCGCCGACGTTGAAACGGCAATGGATCTGGCGCGTTCGCGGGGCGGAGAGTCCGTCGTTGATTTCCTTACCGTTGCGAGCGTCTGTCAAGCTCTTTTCCCCGCCTTGTTGGAATCGGTCGCTCTTCCCGACGGAAAGATTGGCGCGCTTGGCGTCATCGAAACAAACTCAGCCGTTTCCGCCTTTATCGCCGCCGACCATGCTGGAAAGGCCTCCAACGCGACTCTTTATCGTATCAATGTAACTAAGTCGATGGGCGGGAAGGGACTTTTACTTATAGTCGGTTCGTTTAGCGACGTGCAAATTGCGGTTGAAGCCGGTTCCAACGCGTTGCAGTCCGGTTTTCTCACTTCCTCCGTCGTCATTTCCAATCCTGAGCGCGAGCTCTTTACCGAATACAAATAAATCGTCTCTTTGGTCATGCCAATCGACGACGAACAAATAGGCCCCGTCGTATGAAAGTTATTGTCGTAGGATCAAAAGGTACGCTTGGACTGGCGTTGGCTAATTTCTGGAATGATTCTCGCGTCAACGCACGCATCGCAAATAATCTGGGTTCTGATTTAAAAGAGACGAACGACGAGGTTTTTCCTCTAAATTTACCCGATTTCGACGTCTGTTCGCGAATGTTGGCCGTCGATACGATTGTCGATTTACATCCCGACGTGATTATAAACGCTTGCGGTGTTAATCTGATCGATTGGCTCGAGTCGCGACCGAATACCGCGCTCAATTTACACGGACACGGCGTCTCAAACTTGAAATCGGCCGCGATTCGTTCGAACGCGCTCCTTGTGCAATTTAGTTGCGGCGAACTATTTTATCGAAAACGCCTGACGACGACTGAGCCCGAAGTCTTTTCCGACGTTCACGCCGACGCCGCTGAAGACGAAAATTTGGCGATTGAGCCCGACGCGTTGGGGTTTGTGGAATCTGATCCGGTCAATCCGGCAAGCGTCTACGCAAAAACGAAAGGCGAAAGCGAAAGAATCGCCTTGGAAGCGCCTAACGCGCTGGTTCTGCGACTCTCCTCGCTCTTTGGCGAAACTTCTGAGTATTCGAGCGGAAATATCGTCGCTTCGCTTTTCAGTTCCCTTTCGCGCACTCGAAAAATTTCTGTTCTTGGCGATAGACTCTTGGAACCGTTGTGGTCGATCGACGTATTATGCGCTCTTAAAACGTTGTTGGCGGCAAATGCGCGCGGCCTGTATCACCTTTCCGGAGGTTCGCGTTGCACGCCGAAAGAACTCGCGGAATTTCTTTTCAAAGAATGCGGATATCGCAATCGAGAAGTTTGCGCCGTTACCGGAAAAGAATACGGCATGGTCGCGCCGCAGTCCGCTTTTACCGTCTTGCGTTCCGAAAAATACGACTTGTTGCCAAACGTCTATAAGATTCCCGACTGGAAAACGGCGTTAAGGGATTACCTCGACTGGCGTCAGAGTTACGCTAACTTTCTAAAATGATTTCTCCATGTGATTTGACGGGCGCGCCTGAGATCTTTGAGGGACGCGCGAATAGAATTACGACCGAACGGCTCGTTATCGCGCCCCTTAAACGGCAGGAAGCCGAACTTTATTTGATTGAACCTGTCGAGTTCGCGAAAGCGTTGCGACTTGCGGAAGTCCCGCAAGAACCTGACGACGAAACGCGCGCGGCCTACAATTGGTTGATTGATCTTAGTTTGAAGTTCGACGCCGAATCCGGAGTGTGGACCTCTATCTGGGCGATAGCGTTGCGCCAGGCGCGAATCCTTGTCGGGACTCTTGTGTTTAAAGGACCGCCAATTGCGGGCGAAGCCGAACTCGGGTACCTGATTTCGCTACCGTTTCGGCGAAAAGGATACATGACGGAATCTGTTCGCGCGATCGTTCGGTGGGGAAGAACGCGTTCGGATTTAAAAGGGTTGGTCGCCGAGACTTTGAACGATAACCTTCCCTCGCAAAAAGTCCTGATAAACGCGGGGTTTCAACGTTCTCAAGACGCTAATCCGGAAGACGACGCCTGTTTTTGGCGGCTGAATTTCTGATTTTTATCGAACGTTCGACGATTACGCTTTGGCGCCCTTCTTGATATTTTCACAAGTCGAGTTTATAATAAAGAGTCCGCTTTGCAGATAAAGTGTGAGCCGCGCCGTTTGGGTTCGCGCGTTGCGAAAGAAGGCGGCGCGTCTCCGCGCGCGACAATATATTACTATAGATACGAGGATTACTGTGTCGAATTTAACGCAATCTCCCGCTTGGAAAAATCTCGAAGCTCATAAAAAGGAAATGGAATCGACGACGATGCGCGAACTTTTCGCGTCTGATCCCAATCGATTCTCAAAGTTTTCGACCGAATTTGCTGGTATCCTTTTCGACTACTCCAAAAACCGCGTTACCGAAAAAACGATTGATCTGCTCGTCGCGCTCGCTGAGCAAGCTCAGATCAAAGAAAAAGCCGACCGTATGTTTGCCGGCGAAAAAATCAATATTACCGAACGTCGCGCCGTCTTGCACGTCGCTTTGCGCAATCGTAGTAATTCGCCGATTTATGTCGATGGTAAAGACGTTATGCCCGACGTCAATCGCGTTCTCGATAAAATGAAGGGGTTCTGCGAACGAGTGCGTTCTGGAGAATGGCGCGGATATACGGGCAAAGCGATTACCGACGTCGTAAATATCGGTATCGGAGGGTCCGACCTCGGGCCTTGTATGGTTTGCGAGGCGTTGACCCCTTACCAATCGGTCGTTACGCCGCATTTCGTTTCCAATGTCGACGGCACGCATATTGTCGAAACGCTCAAAAAACTTGATCCGGAAACGACGCTCTTCATTATCGCGTCCAAAACTTTCACAACGCAAGAAACGATGACGAACGCGGAATCCGCTAAAAAATGGCTCCTTGATAAGGCCGGAACCGCGGACGCTGTCGCCAAACACTTTGTCGCGCTGTCTACGAATCGAGAGGCGGTCGTGAAGTTCGGTATCGACCCCGAAAATATGTTCGAATTCTGGAATTGGGTTGGCGGTCGTTACTCGCTTTGGAGCGCTATTGGCTTGAGTATCGCCTTGTCGGTCGGTTTCGATAATTTCGAACAACTTCTTACCGGCGCTCACGAAATGGACGAATATTTCCGTTCGACTCCATATCGTGAAAATATCCCTGTGCTCATGGCTTTGCTTGGCGTTTGGTACAATAATTTCTGGAACGCTGAAACGCAAGCGATTCTCCCATACGATCAGTATATGCGCCGTTTCGCAGCGTTCTTGCAACAAGGCGATATGGAAAGCAACGGAAAGGGCGTCGATCGAGAAAACCAACGCGTCGATTATTCGACGGGGCAAATTGTCTGGGGAGAACCCGGCACAAACGGTCAACACGCCTTCTATCAACTTATTCATCAGGGAACGAAACTTATTCCGTGCGACTTCCTCGCTCCTGTGCAAACTCAAAACCCCATTGGCGACCACCACGCGAAGCTTATCGCTAACTTTATCGCGCAAACGGAAGCGCTCATGAAGGGAAAGACTGAGGATGAAGCGTACGCCGAACTCCTGAAATCCGGTCTTGATGAAGCAGAGGCGAAGCGGCTCGCTCCTTCAAAGGTCTTTACCGGCAATCGCCCGACAAATACCATCTTTTTCGAAAAACTTACGCCTGTTATGCTTGGTCGACTCATTGCGATGTACGAAATGAAGATCTTCGCGCAAGGCGTGATCTGGAATGTCAATTCCTTCGATCAAATGGGCGTCGAACTTGGCAAACAACTTGCGAAAGCGGTTTTGCCGGAGTTGACCTCGACTGAAAAGACGACCGCTCACGATTCTTCGACCAACGCGCTTATCGAATTCTTCAAGGCGCGTCGCGCTAACTGATCTTGCTGAATCTGGAATCCTGATTAGTCGCAAAGTTACACGAGAGCCGTTCCGCGTTTCCGGACGGCTTTCTTTTTTAAAGACGATAGACTTTGTTAATTAAATAAATTGGGAGCGTCGTGTTGGTTGTGTGCGTGCTGACTAAAAAAAGAACTCTTGCGTTTATAGTGAACGTCGATTAGAAAATTTTCCGCTTTTCCAGGTCGAGATCGTGGCGCCGAGCCCTTTACGTTCCTATAATTAAGAAGGACGAATATTCGCCGCGCGGTTAGAGGGAACGTACGCCCTTGCGCGTTTTGTATTTTAAAGAAGAAACGAAACGATATTATGCGAATCCGGAATCGATATTTTCTAGCGTTAAGCGCCGTCTGCGCCGTTTGTTGCCTTCCAAGCGCGTACGAATCGAGCGACGGGAGTCTTTCGAACGAGTCGATTATTGCAACGTCCGCCTATGCGCAGGACGACGATCCATTTGCCGACGACTCCGATTCGGACGACGCCGACGACCCGTTTGCCGCCGCTGTTGCCGACGACTCCGACTCGGACGACGCCGACGATCCCTTTGCCGCCGCTGTTGCCGACGACTCTGACTCGGACGACGCCGACGACCCGTTTGCCGCCGCCGTCGCCGACGATTCCGACTCGGACGATTCAAACTCGGACGATTCAAACGACCCCTTTGCTAAGCATTCGCCTAACGATCCGTTTGTTCCTTCAAGAATCGCGAATTCTGAGCCCGCTCCCACCGCGCCGGTTTCGCCAAAAAAGGAAAGTAAAGGTTCCGACGACAAAACAAAGGAGGACGATCCCCGCGCAAAATATATTAGACCGGAAGACGTGCCGGACGAACTTAAAACGGAAGAGGACTTTATTGCCACTTCAAACGCAGCGGAACGCGCGATTATGGGACAGAATCCGACGAACTCCGCCGAGCTCTTTAGCGCTGCCGCCAGAGTCGCTCGAATTGGACGGGTTCTCTACGCTAAAATACTCGTGGAAAAAGCCTTGAACGCGCCGGATCCGACTCCGGAAGAAGCCGCGAAGATACTTGACTCGCTTGGGTCTGGGCGCGCTTCGTATTTTATTGCGTTGCCTGAAGTTTCGCCCGCCGCCGCGCAAACGTACAATAAGGTCGTTGATATTGCTCGCAAAGCTTGGGAAAGTGAAAAGACTCTCCGCGCCGCGATCGAACGCGCGAATTTCGGTTCTACTAACGACCGCGCCCAGGCAATTTTGGACGTCCGTCGCGGCGGCGCGCAAGCCGTTGCGCTCCTCGTTGGCGATCTGCTTTCCGGCGATGAAAAAAAGGTCAAAGTTGCCGACTCCTTGCTCCCGTTCTTTGAATCGAACGCTATTGAAGCGACAATTGCCGCCTTGCGTAACGCTCCGACTGAAAAAATTCTTCCGATTGTCGATTACCTCGCCGCGCAAACCGATAAACGCGTAGGCGACGAATTGTTGGCGCTCTATTACGGCGGAACCGTCGACGATTCAACTCGGGACGCTTTGGCGAACGCTTTGGCTAAACAGTACGACGTCCTGCCGACAAAAGCTGAATTTGCGCTTGCCGCGTATCAAAAAGCGTTCGGTTATTTCAATCGTAAAACGCTTTTCCCGAACACCGTCGACGGTGAAACGGAACGCTGGGTTTGGGACGACGCCAAAGGAACGCCGAGTAAGAAAGTTTTGGTTACTGAAGACTCGTATCTTGACGAAGCCGCGTACCTGGCGAAAATCGCCGTTCGCATCGGGGAAAGCGCAAACGCGCTTCCTTCCTCTGCAAAAGAACTGGCCGCCCTGACTTCCGCCGAGTTCGAACTGGCAAGCTCCGGTTTGGACTCCGTTAAAGACGCCCTTGAAAAGGTGAAAGAAGACAATCCAAATCTTAAGGTCGACGATTTGCAGTCGGCAATTAGACTGGCTCTTGATTCGAACCGGTTTAAGGGCGCGTTGGTTTTGACCGCCTGGCTCGCGGAAGTTGGCGACGAATCGATCGTTTATTCATATAACCAGGCTTCCGCGATTGTGCGCGCCGCGACGTGCCCCGATCGTCGCGTTCGATACGAAGCGATTTCGGCGATTGTTAAGTGGAATCCGCAACGATCGTACATCGGTTCGACTAATGTGGGACGCATGCTCGAATGGTTTGCGACTTCAACTGGAAAAAGAGTGGCCGTCGTCGCTTGCAATAAGCTTGACGAATGCGCTAAAATTGGCGGTTACTTGCAACAGTGCGGTTATAAAATTGTGCCGGTTACCACCGGTCGCGACGCGATTCTCGCCGCGCAGGCTTCCGCCGACGTCGAGTTCGTTTACGCGAACGCTAACGTAACGACTCCCGATATCCGTTATATTGCTCAGACTTTGCGCGCCGACGCGAGAACATACGACGTCCCGCTCTTGGTGGGAACGACTACCGACTATGAGGATCCAAATCTCGACGGAAACGAAACTCGAACTTCTTCCGATTTGCCGACCCTCGGTATCGAACGCGTCGGTGAAGATACTCGCGCGAATTTACTTGTAGGACGCGAACCGAACGCTTTCGTCTATCCGAAACCGTACGATCTGCAATCCGCGTCAATGGCCTTACAACGACTCTTCGATTATACGAAGCCAAATCAGGTCGTCGCTGAAAAGAGATTGGCGCAAGCGCAAGCCGCCGCGAAAGCCTTCCTTGCTCTTTCGGTCTCGCGTCCGGCTTTTTATGAGTTTGATCGTATGAACGATTTGACGCGTACTTTCCTCGCGAATCCGATTTCCTTCGATCTGGGGTTGGAATACGCGGCGGTCGTTAAGACAAATTACGCGCAAAACGCGCTGGTCGAGCTTATCGGCGATACGCGAATGTCGCTCCAGGAACGACGCAAAGCTCTCGACGCTTTCGAACGTCAACTTGCCGCGAACGGTTCGTTGCTTCGCGGACCAGAAGTCGTGAGAATGTACGACCGATACAACGCAAGCGAATTTGAAGACGCCGATACTCAAAAAATCCTTTCCGATATGCTTGACGTCTATGAAAAGACGACTAAGAGATAAATCTTCTTTCTAAAAGAGATATGTTTGCCCGGCGGTTCCTTATTGATCGCGCCGGGCTTTTTTTTCGCGACAAATTTTTCGACTTGAATAACGCGAACTTGCGCGCCGAACGTCTAGTTCATTGTTTAAGTACGAACCTCTCTTGCTTTCGTGGAACAATTTTATTGAACGATTGACCGCGCCATTGTATAATTACTGCGACGGTTCTGGATAGGAACTAAAAATGGGAATTATGCGAGCGGCGGTTGCGATATGAAAATCTTTATTGGCGGACGTATTTCGAGAGATGAGTTTCATGAGATAGAACGCGATGTAAACGCGATTGCGTTTAGAGCAAAGGCTGACGTCGTTGCGCGCGAGCGTCTCAATACAGATCCTTTTTTCGAAAGATTTGTCGGCGAATCAATTGACGACGACGAACCTGTGTTGCATTCCCTATGCGACGTCGATTTCTTTCTTCTTTGTCGTTCTTTTCCCAACGAGTTTACCGTTAAAGACGTCGAGACTCTACGTCGCGTTAATCCGCTTGCGCCGATTGTCGTTATCGCCGGCGAACTTTGCGAAGGAGAGGAACGAACCGGTGAAAAATTCCTGGGCGTTAGAAGATACTATCTTGGATCTTGGCGCGCCGAAGGAAAGCGTCAGTTTGAACGATTCTTCTCTCCGGACGGATCTTCCGGGACGTTTATCGCTTCTCCTCTTGCGACCGACGTCGATTTAATGGTCGACGCGAAAATAGAGTCGAGCGAAAAAGAAACTCGCGATTTGGGAAACGTCGCGATTTTAGCCGACGACCCCGGTATGGTTGAATTGTTGCGCGGAACCTTTGCCGACGCCGGATACTCGCCCTACGTCGAATCTTTCGCGAATTTCGATCCTGAACGGGAACGCCGCGAACGCTCCGAGCGCGTGTTTGTCGACGTGCCTGATTTGGCCGACTGCGAATTTCCGTATCGTCTCGCCGAGATTCGATCCGCTTTTCGAGGCGCGCAAATTGTCTTGCTGACCTTTGCCCCAAGATCGGACGAACGCGCGTATTATGAAAAAAGAGACCTCTGGGGAAAAGTGCGCGTTGTCGCCAAGCCGTTCTGTTTGGACGATTTGCTCTCTTGCGCGATCCGTTGAACCGTTGCGTTTACTTCTGGCGTTTTGGTTTTTCCTTGTAACTGGACGACTTAAATGAAAAAAATTTTGGTTTTGGTCGGGACGCTCATTGGCGCGTTTTTTATATCGATCTTCGTTTCTTCTGGACAGGAAAGCGACTGCGATTTGAAGACTGGGTTCGCTCAACCGCCCGCCGGTTACGGGGAAATCCCGTTTTGGTGGTGGACCGGTGAAAAACTTAATGTTGATCGACTTATCTGGCAACTTGACGAACTCAAGAAAAAGGGGATTTCAGGCGTCCAGGTAAATTACGCGCATCAAGACGTGCAAAACGAAAAACAACCGAACTGGCTGACCTATCCGAACGAGCCGGAAGTCTTCTCGAAAGAATGGTTTGACGCGTTTGAAAAGGTGGCCGAACATTGCCGTAAGTTGAATATGGGAGTCGGTCTGAGCGGGTACACTCTCGATTGGCAAAAAGCGCCAAACAACTTGTTTGATCGAATCATTTATTGCGATAAAGAAACGCAAAGCCGCACCTTACGCGTCGCTGAGAAAAAACGCGTAACGCCGGGACAATCGTATGCCGAAGTTCTGGAAACTTGCGATCTTACGGATAGAGACGACGACGGAGTCGTTATGATTGTCGCTTATCCGATCGACGTCGTCGGACTGCTTAAAGCCGACGCACCTGTTCTGCTCGACGAGCCGCAGGCGCGAAACGTTAGGGTAAATTCAAGTTACGAGCTTTGGATTTATCGCGCGAAACGAGAACCGCAAACTCTAAATCCTCTTCATCCCGATTCCGGACGTAAAGTTGTCGAACGATTCTTCAGACCTTTTGAAAAGCGCGTTAAAACGTCTGGAGAGTCGAATGAACTCGGAAATGCGACTCTGGGACTCGATTACTTTTTTCAGGACGAACTGCAACTTGGAACCGGAGAAACAATTTGGTTTGACGACGTCGCCTCGGAATTTCAAAAACGCAAGGGGTATTCTTATTGGACCGCCGCGCCCGCTATGTTTGACGCCAACGTCGGCGATCAAGCGGAAAAATATCGGTTGGACTATATGGATCTGCGCGTCAAACTGGCTGAAGAACGATACTTCATGCCGATATACGCGTGGAATGCCGATTGCGGTCGAATTTACGCCTGCGATCCGGGAAGTCGAGGGAAAGACCCTTATGAATTTTGCGACTATTTCAGCGCCGTCAAATGGTATACCGCGCCGGGACACGATACGCCGGGAGGTCGCGCCGACTTTATTAAAAACAAAGTTTCATCCTCCATTGCTCATTTCTATCAGCGACCCAGGGTTTGGCTTGAAGGATACCACAGCTTTGGATGGGGCGCGGAACCAAAACAACTTTTCTTTGCGACAAACGAAAATTTCCTTTTTGGCGCGAATCTACTCAATTTACACGGCCTCTATTACACAACGTACGGCGGGTATTGGGAATGGGCGCCGCCATGTTACCATTTTAGACAGCCGTATTGGGAAACGTTCGGGGCGTTCCTGAAATACTTCGAGCGCCTTTCGTTCGCTTTAACTCGCGGCGTTGAACAGACTGATTTTGTCATTTTATACCCCGTGACCCCATATCAAGCGAAACTCGATGGAGAACGCGCTCGCAACGTCGCTTTTTGCGCCGCGGAAAAAATATACAACTCCGGACGCGACGTGCTCTTTATTGACGACGACTCTATTGCTCGCGCCGAGGTGCGCGACGGAAAACTCTGTGTCGCCGGGTCTGAACACAGCGCGCTCGTACTGCCTTCCATGAAGGGAATTCGCTGGTCAACTCTCAAAAAAGCCTTGGAACTCTATCGTTCCGGAGGAACCGTCGTCGCTCTGGACGCGTTGCCGTTTGCTTCTGATCGCGCTGGAAGAAACGACGCGACGCTCGACGAGATCGTTCGCGAGATATTTGGCGTCGAACCTCGTTCAAATAAAAGCTCTATTCAACGCAACGAAAACGGAGGCGTCGGCGCCTTTTTCTCGCCGAGAATTGAAACCGCTTCGAATTTGGAAGAGAACGATAAAATCGGGGCGGAAGGCGTGATCTCAAAGAAACGCGTTTATCCTGGCGGGTTTGAAGGGCGTTGGGTTTGGTATTCCGAGCCCCAAAAGAACGTTTACTTCAAATGGGTCGCGAACGGGTTAGGCTCGGAGCCTTGCGAGGTGGACGTTCGATTCTTCTGCGATAACTCCGGCGCTCTTTATGTCAACGGCGTTAAACTTTGTGAAAACGCGGATTACAATACCGGATGGAAAGGGAAAGCGACTTTGCGCGACGGCGACGTCGTTACGATCGACGCTCGCGATAACGACGAACCGCGTCGAGGTTCCGCAGGAATGTTCGTCGCCTTACGCAACGACGTAAAAACGTTCGCTACCGCCGAAGATTTTCGCTGTTCCCTCGTCGCCCCTACCGACGAATGGAGACGCGCGAAGGACGGGTTTGACGCCCTTGCGCTAACTGACGTCGGAAATGTGCACGTCCTACATCGGACCGGCGTCAACTCCGAATTTGACGCTAACAAAAATGCGTCCGCCGACCAAAACGACGAGTATATTTGGAATTCGCTCGATTCGTTCGTGCAAGAATATCCTCGCGACGTCTATGATATTGACAGTGGGGCGGGATGCGCCGTTATGAAACGAACCGCCGAAAATTTTGATCTCTACTTTATTATGCGCGCGAATAAGAACGCTCGTTTAGCTTTTCGCTCGCAAGGAAAAGTCGAGTTTCTCGATCCGATGCGGGGTATCGCGAAAGAACCCGCTTACGTTGTGTGTCCAACTGAGGGTAAAAACGCTGGTTATACCGTCACGCGTTGGCCGTATGACAGAGAAACCGCCGGGTTACTTGTCTTTTGGAAAAATGAAAAACCAGGTTTGACTCTTACCGCTTTGGAGTCAAACTTCAATGAGATTTCCTCTTTAAAACAAGGCGAAGACGGTAAATGGCGCGCGCAAGGTTACGGCGAAGCCGAGGTTTTGAACGTTGAAATGACGACCGTCGACGGCGTTAAACACAAGCTTGGCGGGAAATGTTCCACGCAAGAAACGATTACTCCGTTTGAAAGCCAATGGGATTTTGAACTTTTGCCGACCCTTGACAATCGTTGGGGAGATTTCCGATTGCCAATCTCTGAAAAAATGATTGGTCCGGAAGCGCAACGTCTCGATTTTGACGGCGTCGGACAATGTCTCAACGATTTTGGTCGTAAATTTTGGAAGTTAGGACCCTTCCCAAAAGACTCTGATTTGAACGAGTTGCAAAATCAGCTTGCCGCGCTCAAAGAAGTTAAACCTGAAATACCTGTCGTTTGGAATGGAAAGAATTATTTTTGGACCCCTTACTCTTTCTCATGGCGATGGGGTATCGAGGGAGCGCCAGGAAGAGAAGGGTATCACGGACTGAAAGAAAGAATTGACTCTCGATTTATCGGACTAGGCGCGCTTAAAGGAGGTTTTAACGAAG
>CAYUUL010000041.1:0-20270 GCA_964447865.1 uncultured Planctomycetaceae bacterium
GAAACGGAGAGTTACCACTCGTGGAACTCGACCGGGGATTGGCTCGTTTTTTCGTCGCGGCGCGAATACGGACTCTTTACCCGACTCTATATTGCGCAAATCGGCAAGGACGGGACAGCAACGAAACCATTTATGCTCCCGCAACGCGACCCCGAGGACGCCCTGCGACGTTTGAAGTCGTTTAACGTCCCGGAATTTCTCACCGAACCCGTCGACTATTCCGCGTTGAAAGAGATCGTTAAGACCGCTAAGCAAGAGGCCAGGCAAGTGAAGTAGACGTCAGGCGGGGGATTTTTGTTGATTGTGAGATAGCGGCAAGAGTCTCGGTTTCTGGAAATCTCCAGACTTTTTTGAACGCCGACGTAGAGTAAGCAAAAACTATTCGCGTAAAAAGGAAACGCCCCAAAACGATTGTCGTTTCGGAGCGTTTATCATTTTTAGGAAAGAAGAAAGCGAAACAGATTAGAGGCTGACGGTTTCCTTACCTTTCGGAGTAGCCATAGCGCCCCAGACGCCGACGGTCGAGGGGCCCTTCCAGTGGTGACCTTCACCAGAGTTGTTGGAACCGCCGAGTTTTTGGGTAATGTCGCCGCAATCGACCGTTTCGGAAACGAACTTGACGGAACCGTCGCACATGCAGACGTTGACGCCGCCGCTGTGGTTACTGGAGGCGGTTACACATACGCAAGTACTGTTTTCAGCTTTGTTACCAGTTTGGTAACAACTCGGGCTGTTCGGCGGGAGACAGGCATGAAAGTTAGTACAACCAGTACGCGCGTCAGACCAACGACGACCTTTGATCGACCAAACTTCCGATGTGTTTGACATACCGTTTTCACCGCGAGTCGCCATACAGTTCGAAGCCGCCAGACCGTGAATATTCGCGCCGGCAAGGTTGGATTTGTAATAGACGTCGTCAGTAAGACCGTCAGAAACGTTAATTTCACCGAAGAGCATCGTATTCGAAGTACCGTCGGTAATCGTGGCAAGAGTCATGCGACCGCCAATAGTACCATCGAAGAAGACGCCGCGTTTATTCTTGTTTTCACCCCAAGTCGTACCGATCATAAAGTCACCGCGGTTGCAACCATAGTTACAACATCCAGACAACGTATTAGACAACGCCCCGTCAGTCATATTATTTCCGTCAGACGGGCAAAGATACGCACTAATAACAGTACAGAAAGGATTAGCGGATCCATCGCTCATTGTTCCGGCAGCCCAAGGGAGAGGAATAACCTGATTAGCTGAGTCGCCATAATTACCATACCCATTAGTCGAAGCATTTTCACAATAACCGACGATTTTATCCATAAGCGCGGTTTGCTCAATATAAGGGAGCAACAACGTATGAACAGAATAAGCATCAACGCAGTCAATACGATTTTTTGTACCAGATTTACAGAACCCTTTGATCCAGTATTCGTCGTTATTCTGATTCGGCAGGCGCTTATTGGCGCTTTCGAAGTTCATGACGGCGAGACCAAGTTGTTTCATATTGTTGGTACACTGCATACGGCGAGCGGCTTCACGCGCGGCCTGAACAGCGGGGAGCAAGAGACCGATCAAGATACCGATAATCGCGATAACGACGAGCAGTTCGACAAGCGTAAAACCGCGTCGTTTTTGGTGAAAAATATAAGTCATGGCGACGTCCTCATTACAATGAATAGTAAGTTAGGAATATAATGCAAGGCGCGAAAACGGCTCATCTAGTCCAAAAGTCAAGAGGAAAGATTCGCGCATTTTACTACAACAACGCTAAGTATATATATATATACCTTACGACGTCAATAGACAGAGATACTATTTTTTTAGAATTGTTGACAACGTTCCAATTACAATGGTCGCAGGAGAAAAAATACAGAATAACGGCGTAAACAGGAACGTTTTTCTTTGGATTACAAGTACGACAATAAAAACCAACGCCAAACTAACCAGCAGTTCGACGTTGGTTTTCTCGTTAAAATATCTTAGAAGTATAAATCACTTCGATTGCAGGTCGAAATCGAAGGTATTCGTACCGGAAACTACTTCCACTTCAAAACCGGAGGTCTTGGGGTCGTTATACTTAGCGGGAAGGATACTAACGGGTTTCATAACAGCAACTTCTTCCCCGTTACTCATTTCGGTTTGACCCGTTTCAACATTTTCCAACGCTTCAAATTTCACGCCATACTTGCCGGGCGTAGTTCCGGCGTCGGGAGCGCCAGTCAACGTTTGGAGTTTATACTCGCCATTTTCATTCGTTTTTCCGAAAGAATCGAGAGCGCCGGAGTTTTTGTCAACCGCAATGAAGGTAAGGGAGCAGTTCGCAAGCGGAGCGCCGTCGAGGGTAACTTTACCGGTCACGCCTTCGGTTTTCGCGTATTTTTTACCACAACCAACCAGGAGAGTCAGCGCGCACACAAACAAAACGGCAAACGCGGTATATTTTTTCATTGTCATCGCCTTTCAATTAAAACTGTCGTTTCAGGTTATAAATTTTACGACAGATTATATACGAAAAGCGTTCGACGTTCAACGCCGCGGAGGGACGAAAAAGCGTCGAACGCAATAAATAATCAATCAAACGGAAACGCGGTAGAAATCCAAACCGTAACCGCGCCCCGGGCGTAGCAAGTTAAAATCAGAGACTGACAGTTTCCTTGCCTTTCGGGGTAGCCATAGCGCCCCAGACTCCGCCGGTAGAGGGGCCCTTCCAGTGGTGACCTTCGCCAGAGTTGTTGGAACCGCCGGCTTTTTGGGTGATATCGCCGCAATCAACCGTATCGGATACGAATTTAACGGAACCGTCGCACATGCAGATATTGACGCCGCCGCTGTGTTCACTGGTGGCAGTGATACACATGCAAGAACCGCCTTCACTTTGGTTACCGGATTGATAGCAACTGGGACTGTTTGGAGGAAGAACAGCGTTGAAGCTACAGTATCCAGCGCGTCCGTCGCACCAACGACGACCTTTCATAGCCCAAGTTTCAGAAGCATTAGTAAGACCATCGCTACCGCGCGTCGTCATACAGTTCGAAGCGGCCAAACCATGAATATTTGCGCCGGCAACGGTAGTTTTGTAATAAATATCGCTTTCAGGAACAGAAGTACTGATTTCGCCAAAGAGCATCGTATTCGAAGTACCGTCGGTGATCGTGGCAAGGGTCATACGACCGCCAATAGTGCCGTCGAAAAAGACGCCGCGCTTATTCTTGTTTTCGCCCCAATTCGTTCCGATCATGACGTCGCCGCGGCAACAAGCATAATTTGAGCACGCATGATAACCAGAATTATATTCGGTCATATTATTTCCGTCGGACGGGCAAAGATACGCGCTAATTTGAGAACGGAACGGGTTATCCGAACCGTCGTTCATGCTTCCAGCGTTCCAAGTAAGCGGGATAATCTGATTACTACTCAAGTTGTACTCGCTATATCCATTGGCCGCCGCATTTTCGCAATAACCAACGATTTTGTCCATCAAGGCATTTTGTTCAATGTAGGGCAACAAAAGCGTGAACACCGAATAACAATCAATGGCGTCGAGACGAGATTTCGTACCGGGTTTACAATATCCTTTGATCCAATATTCGTCGTTAAACTGGTTCGGAATACGCTTATTTGCGCTTTCGAAGTTCATGACGGCGAGACCAAGTTGTTTCATATTGTTGGTGCACTGCATACGACGAGCGGCTTCACGAGCGGCCTGAACGGCGGGAAGAAGAAGCCCGATCAAAATACCGATAATCGCGATAACGACGAGGAGTTCGACAAGCGTAAAACCGCGTCGTTTTTGGTGAAAAATATAAGTCATGGCGACGTCCTCATTACAACGAACATTAAGTCAGAAACATAACGACAAGGCGCGAAAACGGCTCGTCTAATCCAAGAGGAAAGATCCGCGCGCTTTACTACGACAAAGCTATATATATATATATATATATATATTACAACGTCAATAGACAGAGACACTATTTTTTATTTAAAATTGTGCCTATCCAACGGTTTGGAATCCGAGCTTGATTCAAAAACTGTAATT
Source organism: uncultured Planctomycetaceae bacterium (assembly GCA_964447865.1). Taxonomy (GTDB): domain Bacteria; phylum Planctomycetota; class Planctomycetia; order Pirellulales; family Thermoguttaceae; genus RUG369. Next base: position 4,031 of record CAYUUL010000041.1, read on the forward strand.
TAGAAAATCGGAACACCGTTAATATTACGACTCAGCGACTTTTTTCTTTAGAGGAAGCGCTGTCGAATGTTCTTTATTAAATTTTGCCAAAGGAACATAAAACCTCTATAAGAAAAAACGACGAGTCTCTATAACCATAAGTAATAGAGACCCGTATACGCCAAAACACGGAAGGGGCGGAGTTTTTTAAAGCTCTTTCGCCAAGCCGTAGAGCATAATCTTTCGGTCGAGCGTAGTTCGTTCGATACCGAGGGCTTTTGCGGTTTTACTTTTATTCCAGCCGTAGAATTTAAGGGTTTGCAAAATGAACTGGCTCTCCATATCTTTTAGAGTGGCGGGCTCAAAAGACTTTTCGGGCACATTGGCGACGGGAGCAACGGGAACCGGAACGGGGGGAACCGGCGCGGTTTGGGACGGGCGAGGCGGATCCAAGGCGCCCGGAACGTCGAGCAAAGAGGTAACGAGATCCGCTTTGGTAATCGTCGGAGGATTACCCATGAGCACGGCGCGTTCGACAATATTTCTCAGTTCCCTGACGTTGCCGGGCCAACGATAGGCGTTTAGCGTAGCGCGGGCTTCGGGAGTGAAATCAAGATACCTTCTGCCGGTTTCCTGCGAAAACTTTTCTCGGAAATAATCGGCGAGAAGATCGACGTCGCCTTCGCGGTCTCGAAGCGGCGGAACGTTGATTTCCAGGACGCGGAGTCGGAAATAGAGGTCTCGACGGAACCGGCCCGCCGCGACTTCGTCTTCCAGGTTACGGTTGGTCGCTGCGACGACGCGGACGTCAACGGAGATCGGCTGGTTTCCCCCGACGCGCTCAAAAGTGGCGCCTTCCAGGACGCGTAAAAACGTCGCTTGCAAGCCGGGATTCATTTCGGCGATTTCATCGAGAAAGATCGTTCCTCCGTCGGCGGCTTCAAACTTTCCGATTTTCGTTTCCATAGCGCCGGTAAAAGCGCCCTTTTCATGTCCAAAAAGTTCGCTTGTCAGAAGGCTTTCAGAGAACGCGGCGCAGTTCAAACAGACCATCGGACCGGCGCGTCGCGAACTTCGCTCGTGAGTAGCGCGGGCGACAAGCTCTTTGCCCACACCGCTCTCTCCGCGAATCAGGACGGTCGCTTTTGAGCGGGCGGCGCGGTCGACGCATCTCTCGACTTCACGAATCGCGGGGGACTTCCCGATCATCACGGAATTTCTTTCGAGAAGCGATCTCAGGCGCATATTCTCGGTGCGTTCGACGCCGAGCAGTGCGGTTTTTTCGTTCTGACGCTTAAAGAAGTCTTCGTTCGACTTGAGCTTAGCGGTCATCTCTTTGGACTCGACGAAGGGTCCAAGATCTCTTTGCGTTTCCACAAGGAGCGTTTCTCGACCGATTTGAATTTTCGAGCCGACAAAGATATCGGCGCACCCTTTAACGCGAACGCCGTCGACGGTGGTTCCATTTCGGCTATTGAGGTCGAACAGGCTCCACTTTCCATCGCGAAACTCGACGGTCGCGTGAAAACGACTGCATCTTTCGTCGTCAAGAACAACTACGTTCTCAATAGCGCGTCCAATCGTAGTCGGTCGATCGGCGCGTAGAAAGAACGAGACGGTCGGAGCGCCATTGTGAAAACAGATGATTTCCAGATTTTGTGCGACAGGTTCCATAGGCATGAGTCCGTAGTCCACGGTCGAAAAATAACGCGATAAATAAGTTCAAGGAAACTCGAACGCATAGTTATAAGAAACGGTCGACAAGCGATTCGACAAATCCGTTTCTAATATTTTCGGCGTTTTCACGATTCGCGTTCGAGACGACAATCGAGAGCCGCGCGGGATTGAGCATACAGGCCGCGAAATCGAGAAGCTTGAACCGGTGCGGCGGGATCGCGACGATTCTTTCTTCGGCTTCGGAATCCAAGTCGCTCAATTTCACCAACTCGCAAGCGGCGCCCTCTAACGCGAAAGGATAATCTTGTACAGGATCGATCCGACTACTTCGTCGGCGATAGAACGCGGCGACGTTCATAGCGAGGAGTTTTTCAAATTTCCAACGGCTGACGAACGCGTTTTCGTCTAATTGAGCAGGCGAAAGCAACAGGGCCAACGCATGTTCATTTAACCACACAATAGAATTCGTCAAGGCGACGTCAAAAACGGGGGGTGGAACGGCGGCGTCTTCGGAATCGACGCGAACGAGACTGGAACGTCCGATCACGACGGTGTGTTCGAGGTTAAGCGAAAAACAGGAACTCGAGTTTGTCGTTTCTTTGGAACCGTTTTCCACATAGTACATCACGGGTCCGGAGACGTTTAGCCCGGAGTTTTTCGATTCCAACTTAACGCCTCGTTTTTCGGCGGCGAAGACGGTCGCCTCGCCTCTCGCCAAGACGTTTTCCAGTCTAGCGGTCAAAGCAACAGAAGAGGTCGCGGCGGAACCGGAATCGGCGAAAGTCTGGTCGGCGTTCGCTCGAAAGATCGCGACGTTCGAGTGGAGAGGAGTCGAATAGACGTCTCCCACCATATTGCAAACAGTAACAATCGAATCTCGCAGGACGATAGCGGAGGCGCCAACGCCATCAAAGACGGACCATTCTTCGAGCGAAAGGACGTCTTGCGACGGGACGGTGAAATCGATCGCGACGCCGCGCAGGGTAAGTTCCGAGCCGTTAAGCAGGAACATGCAGGATCCGCCGGACGCGTTGAAGGTCTCGACGGGCTCAAATCGCAAGGTTGGCGAAAATCCGTCGGCGGCGTAAATCTCGACTTTTCGGTCGGCAATCGAGAGCGCGGGAACGGGCAAGGCGTCGTTAAAGCGTAGCTCAATTCGAATCGCGTCTTTCGATTCGGCGCTCGACGCGTCGGCTAAGGCGTCTTGTAGCGAGACAAAAGCGGCGGAAACTTTTCCCACGCGGTCGACAACGCGAACGGATGAAGCGACTCCGGTTCCATTGGAGCCGTTTTCCACTTTCGAGCCGAGGTTCGAATAGACGACAAAGGATCGCGAGAGCGGCAAAGCGACGTCGCTCGACTCGGAGTATTTCGTCATGGAGAAGGAAACGTTTGCAGGTTCAAGGCTATTCGAACGCCACCCAAAGGCGACTCTTTTTTCGGCGGCGACGGAAAACTCCGCGGAAATAAAGGACCGTCTCCAATCGAGCGCGTCGTCGGTCCCCAAGGAGGAAGGGTTCGTATAGGCGCCACCGTTTGCGGCGGCGTACATAGCGTCGAGCGCGGCGGGAGAAACTTCCACGCCGGGATCGGGTTTCGCGACGGGGGTCAGGACGGATCCGTTTTCGGCGACGACGTCTTCCAAGGTAAAGTTTTTCGGCGTTTCGACCAGATCGCCCGGCCCCGGATTGGCGTCTCGACCTTTTACGGCGTCCGCGTTTGGTTCCGCGACGTCGGGTATATCGGCAATAGAAATTCCATGCGTTTCAACAGTCGGCAATTCGATATCGTCGGAAACAGTAAACAGGGAGTAGGCGCCAACGACGAGACCAAAAAGCAGGACGGCGCAAATTCCGGGCAATTTCCACGCTCGGACATTTGGTTTCTTTTCGGGTTCCTGAGGGGGCTCGGCATGACCGCGGCCCGCTACGCGCAAGCCCAACATGTCGGAGATTTCGAGCAGGTCGGAAATAAGAGCCTCGGGCGTCTGGTATCGCTCGTCGGGGTTCTTCTTCATCATTTTTTTGATGACGGCGGCGATTTCAACGGGGACGTTTTTGTTTTTCTCTCTAACGTCCGGCGCTTCGTCGCCCTGATGCTGCAAGAGCTTCTGGAGCATCGTTCCTTCGGGGAAAGGGGGCGCTCCAACCAACATGTAGTAGAAGGTGCAACCGAGCGAATAGACGTCGCTTCTGACGTCGGCGACACGCGGGTCTCGCGCCTGTTCGGGCGAGATGTAATCGAAAGTGCCGAGCGTAACGCCGCTTTCCGTAAGGTCGTCGTTGAGTTGCGGTTTTAGCAGTCTCGCCAAGCCCATATCGATGAGTTTGACACGTTTTTGGGGCGTTACGATAATGTTTGACGGCTTGACGTCGCGGTGAGTCACGCCGTGCGAGGCTGCGTGCGCCAGAGCCGCGGCGGTTTGAAGCACGTAATCGATCGCTTCGCCGAGTTCCAAAACGCCGTCGTCTCTCACATAATCGCGTAAATTGACGCCGTCGACAAACTCGAACGCGATGTACGGAACGCCGTTGACGTTGCCCGACAGATAGACTTGCGCGATGTTTTCATGATTAAGTCGAGCGGCGGATTTTGCCTCGTTGAGGAATCGAGCGACGACGGCTTCGTCCTGGGCGCGTTTTTTCGCAAGTATTTTAATCGCGACTTTACGTTCAAGGTCGTTGTCTTCCCCCTCGTAAACGCGTCCCATACCTCCGCCGCCAACGTAGCGAATAATTGTAAATTGGCCGAACTTTGAGCCCGGCTTGAGCATTCCGAAATCGTCGTCTTCCGAGTCGGAACCTTTGACAGGTTCCGTTTTCGAGAGAATGGTCGGGGCGTCCCCCATAGAGTCCTTACTTGCGCCGAGTTCGTCGGTTCCACCACCGAGCGGAACCTCAATCCAGCTTTTCTGTCCGAGCGAATCGACGAGGTTCAGCGCGTTGATATAGTTGAGCCGCGTCAAGTTGCGAGTGGAGTCGGAGCCGTCGCCCTGGTCGTCGACGCGTATATCGTCCGGAAGTAAAGACGGATTTTCGCAATTCACCTGCGAATACTTAACGGTCGAGCCGCCGGCGTCGACGTTTAAATCCAACGCTTTTGTCTGCGTGGAACCTTCCGAGGAAATGGAGTAAGTTACTTTGGGAACAATGGAATCCGGAGCGCTCGTTTGCGTCGAGCCATCGTCGGAAACAGGATTAGTTATTTGCAGGACGGTAGAGTCGGAAGCGCTTATACGGGTCGAGCCATCGTCGGAGACAGGGTTATTTAACTGAGAAACGATAGAGTCCGAAACGCTTATGTGCGTGGAACCTTCGGCGGCAAGCGTACTGGTTACTTTAACGACGGTAGAGCCCTGCGCGCTTGTACGCGTCGTTCCCTCGTGGTTCACACAGTCGCGGGGCGTCTCGTTCTTTTGAGCAGAATCCTCTTTTACCATTTCCGAACCGACGTCGGGCGCGTTCGACGCCTTTGAGGGGGTCGCGTCGGAATTGGAGCGATTCCGTTTTTCAGAAGAATCGTCGGGCCGCCGATCGGCATTCGGGAAACGCGTTACAGACGCCATTGTCTTAACAAACCTTTACGTAAAAGGGCGCAACAAAAAACAGGGGCGCGAGAGAACATTTTCCCTCGCGTCTAATCGCGCTAGCGCGCGTTCAAAATATAACTAGAAGATGAAACGGTTCATCAAGTTCTCGACAAACTCCTGACGACCGCTGACGTTCGGATCCGGAACGCCTTTCTTGAGCATGTACTCGGAGAGTGACTTGAAGTCGTGTTTTCCAGCTTCAATTTCGGCGCCGATACCGGAATCCCAAGAGGCGTACCGCGCTTTAACCACGTCGTCCAGTTCACCGGACTCGCGAATAGCGGCGGCGACTTTAAGTCCTTTCGCGAAGGCGTCCATACCGCCAATGTGAGCGTAGAAGAGGTCGATCGGTTCGAAGCTCTCGCGGCGCACTTTCGCGTCGAAGTTGAGACCGCCGGTGGTAAGTCCTCCGTACTTCAAAATGACGAGCATCATTTTAGTCGTCATATAGAGGTCGGTCGGGAATTGGTCGGTATCCCAACCGAGGAGCATATCGCCGGTATTGGCGTCGAGCGAACCGAGGAACCCCTGGCTCGCGGCGTATTCCATTTCGTGTTCGACGTTGTGACCGGCGAGGGTCGCGTGATTCGTCTCAATGTTCATTTTGACGTCGTTTTCGAGACCGTAAGCGCGCAGGAAGTTGATGCACGCGGCGCAGTCGAAGTCGTACTGGTGCTTGGTCGGTTCCTTTGGTTTCGGTTCGAAGTAGAATTGGCCGGTGAAACCGATTTCCTTGGCGTAATCGACCGCCATGTGCATGAATTTCGCAAGGTGATCGAGTTCACGCTTCATATTGGTGTTCCAAATGCACTGATACCCTTCTCGACCGCCCCAGAAAGTGTAACCTTTGGCGTCGAGTTCTTTGGAGACTTCCAAGGCTTTTTTGACTTGCGCGGCGGCGTAGGCGAAGACGTCGGCGTTGCAACTTGTCGCGGCGCCGTGCATAAAGCGCGGATTTCCGAACATGTTCGCAGTTCCCCAAAGCATGGAGATTCCAGTTCGTTCGGATTCTTCTTTGAAGACTTTGACGACTTCGTCGAGGTTTTTATTCGTTTCAGCAAGGTTAGCGCCTTCGGGAGCTATATCTCGATCGTGGAAGGCGTAGAATTCGAACCCCATTTTTTCGAGGAATTCGAAGAAGACGCGAACGCGTTTTTTCGCGTTTTCAACTGAGTTCGAGCCGTCGTCCCAAGGTCGGCTCATGGTCGGCATACCAAATTGGTCGGACCCGTTCATGCACATAGTATGCCAAAAGGCACAGCTGAAGCGCAGATGGTCTTTCATTTTCTTTCCCTCGACGAGTTCGTCCGGGTTGTAATAACGGAACGCGAGCGGGTTCTTGGAATCTGAACCTTCATATTGTATTTTCGAAACGTTCGAGAACTCAGCCATGGCAAAACTCCTAATAAAAACGCGTCAAAAGTATTTAGCTGACCAAAAAAACGGGAGATCGCCGACGTCTTTACCACATTCCACAGAACGCGCCGACGTCGAAAAACCACGGGACTAGTATATCAGATTAGAACTCGAGTTAAAAGAAAAAAGTTTCGATAAGTCAAAAAAAAGTAAAAAAGGTCGAGAAACATTTTCCAACGGGCGTCAAAAAAGTCAAAACGACGCGAGTCTTTACGGGGCGCGCGTCGTTTTGCTCAATTTGAATAACGAACGTAACAGGACGTCAGTTGAGAACGCCGCGCGCCTTCAAGAAGGCGACAACTTCGTCGGCGAGCTCTTCGGCGGAATGTTTCCCACCGTCAAGAACAAGTTCCGGCTTAAGAGGCGCTTCGTAAGGGTCGTCGATACCGGTGAATCCTTTGAGTTCTCCGGCGCGCGCTTTTTTATAAAGGCCTTTCGGGTCACGTTGTTCGCAAACTTCCAAAGGAGTGTCGACGAAAACTTCAATGAAGTCCCCGTCGTTGTTCATAGCGCGCGCTCCGTCGCGGTCGGCGCGATAGGGGCTAATGAAGGCGGTAATAGCGATAGCGCCGGACTCGACAAACAACTTCGCGACAGCGCCAATACGACGGATATTTTCCTCGCGGTCTTGCGCGGAGAACCCAAGTCCGAATCGTTTTGAAAATTCTTCGGAATGTTTTTCCATCAGGATTTTTGGAGAAGCGTTCAAATTATGACGAACATTGTCTCCGTCAAGTACGAAGCTACGCTTGCCCATTTCGTGAAGTTTGTGGTCGACAAGATTAGCGATCGTACTCTTACCGCTCGCGCTCAGGCCGGTGAACCAAAGGACGCATCCTTTGTTTCCGTTAAGTTTTTCTTTTTCCGCGCGCGAGACGGCGTGTTCATGCCAAAAGACTTCGACTTGTGGCGAATTCATCTCTTCTCCTTAAATTACAAATTACTCGGGTACCTTTAAACCCTTGATCTAACGCTTCGGGTCCAAGAGCGCTTTCGCGTTCGCTTGTCGTCGCCTCGGACGTTCAAACGAGAAACCCGCCGCAAAGCGCATTTCCATTTGAGGGTTCGGTAAAGCGTATCGGAAAATTGTACGAGAAACCGCAAAACACGAATAATCACTCGCGTCATTTTGCGACAAGCCTCGTTTCGTGTTATTTATTTTGTTGCGCTTCTTTCATTCGCGCTTTTTCAATCGCGCGTTCTTCCGCCGCGGCTTTTCGGGAATATATCGGCGCAATCGCAAAGGGATCGTCAAATTCACCGCGCAGAACTCGCGTCCACGCGGCCAACGCTACGCCGTCGGCGGACGGTTCCCAGAGCGCGGGATCGGCGATTTTCACGTTCGGATAGTTCTCTTCTCTATTTTTTACGCGTTTGAGAGCGGGTCCGACAAACAAAGCGGCGCGTCGGTCAAAATTTCTCGAAGCGAGTTCGAGGTCGGGTTCGGCGTGTAAAAACGCCAACGACGGCGCGTCAAGCGCGTATTCGCTTTCAATTTCCTCGCGCGTTTTTTCGACGTCCAACCATTTCCTGATCGGGAGTACGCGCAACTTTCCGTCGACGTCAAAAAATTTTCGGTTTTGTCCGTCTCCGGCAACCCAGTAATTTCTCAACGCTACGTCGCCGCGCTGAGCGTCGACGCCAGCCGAAACGAGAGTTCCGTCAGCGCAATCGCCCGCGAGAAGGTTCGGCGAGTTATTATCAAGTCCGAAGACGATCGCGTCTAACGAATCGACGCCGACAAGTTTCGCGCCAACGCTCCACGCGAACATTTTAGCGGTCGCCAACCCGACGCGTAAACCGGTAAAAGAGCCCGGTCCTACAGTCGCCGCGACAATCTCGACGTCGCTTGAACGCCATTGCGCTTCCCGCAAGACGTCGCGAATCGCGGGGGCAAGCGAGCGAGCGCTTCTCTGATCAGGATCGAGACGTTTGAGCGCAATAATTTTCCCGCGTTCCGCCAACGCGACGCTTCCCGTAACGTCGGTTGTTTCCAACGCCAAAACTCTGGACGGATTATCCATAATAAATTCCTCGTTAAACGCGGCGCTCTTAAACAAAATCGACCGGTCGCCGCGCGTTACTAAAACGCCGAACCGGTCGTAAAAAACTCCTATTGAGCAACCAATCGAATTAATATACTCCTCAACGGCGCGTCACATAGGGGGGGCTCGCGTTTTGACGCCGCGTCGTACCGAGAATAAAAGCTATTGCGAGTACGTCGATAGTTCGTTATACTCGCGACAAGCGTTAAAATATAACTAAACGTAACTTCCAAGGTTCCGCATGGAGTCGGAACGACAGTAAAACGATCGGCGATAATTCATGAAAATTCCAATCCCCCCCCAACGCATATCGGACGTTCAAGCGGCGCGACGTCCGCGAACGCGGTTCCACCGGGCGCTCTTTTGCGCGTTTGGCGTTCTTGCGTTATCGACGATTCTAACGCGTTATATCGCCGCGCAAGACAACGTAAATCAGTTCGTTTCCATTTCGATTCCGGTCGGGGTAGAAGCCGCCCCCGTTCTCGCGAGTCCTTCTCCTGATTCCTATGTTGCCGGAACGGTTTTAAAGGGAAATAATGTAGAAATATATTTCCGCAACGCGCAGGGTTATTGCGCGATCCGTCCTCCTCGCGGGTGCTATTCCTGGATCAACGGAAAATTCATAGAGACAGACGCAACGGAGAAGCTCGGTCGCGTCGTATCTCCGTCTGGAAAAGCGATTCCGTCGCGCGTTGGCGGCGATTCTCCAACGACGAGTTCCGTCGTCCAAATTGGTCTTCAAGACGGTCAGAAACTCAGATTACTCGGCAAAGTCGCGCTTTCCGACGGCTCCACATGGTACAAGATTTCTCCTCCGTCGGGCGAATTTCGTTGGATAAAGGAAGACCTGCTCGTTCAAGACGAGGCGCTTGCGTTTCTTCCGTCAAAACTTACGTTCCAATCGGAGAACGCCTCGAATCAAACCGGCGAACCGGTTCAAGACGCGAATCAGGACGGCGACGCGCTAACGCTCGATTTTTCACAATTCGACAGCGGCGAGACGCAGGAAACGCAGAGCCAGGCTTCCGCCAACGCCGTAGTCGACATAAGCGCGTTTAAGCTCGAAGTAGCGCGTCTCAACGCGGACGTTTTCCAAACGCTCCAAAAAAAATCGGTCGGCGACGAGGAATTTAAGATTCTCGCGTTACGCGCCGAGAGTCTTTTTGACGCGGCGCCAAACGACGAAGAACGTTACGCCGTTCAAGCTCTTTTTAGCGCGATCAAGAAAGCGGAAAAAGAAAGGAGTCAGTTCCCTCGGGCGCAACAGACGGTTCAAGCGTCGCGTCAATCCGCGAATTCTAACGGAAATCAGGTCTCGGCGAACGGTTCCGGCGGCGATTTGACGTCTTTTTATCGTCAGGGCGCGCTCCAGATGGGCGTGACGCAACAGTCGCAAAACACCAACGGATTCGGATCCAACGCGGCCTCAACGCAGAACACGCGTTTTCCCAATACGCAAAATATGCCAAACCCTAACGTTCAATCGTTAAACGTTCAGGGACTCAACCAACAGAATATCGGCGTAAGCTTACCGCAGATCCCCAACTCTCAAGGCGTTCGTTGGATCCAAACAGTTGCACCCAACGGCGCAACACAAGTCGTTCCGGTCGACGCCAACGGTTACGTTTTAACGGGAAATCAGGGACTCAACCTTGGGACGTCGAACGCGGTCGGGACTCCTGTTGGAACACTTCCGCCGTCGTATTCGTCCGTCAAGGCGACGAAGGAGCCGTCGGACGTCTCTCGCGGCAACAAAATGGAATTTGCGTTCTCCAGTGACAATTCGCCGTTTTCATTTAAGACGAAAAGCGCGCGAGTAGTCTCCGACGCCTCCGGTTCGCAGTCTGAAACTCACTTATCTCGCCTTCCGTCTCTTTTCCCAACAACGCAAACGATCGTTCCGCCGCAAAATTATAACGTTGGAATACCGCTCAGTCAAAATCGCAAAAATTCCAAACTTGTCGCGCAGGCGCGTAGCAAACCGAGCAACGGTCTGAATAAGGAAATAAGCGCAATCCCAGAAACGCAACTTGCGGCGAACGCGCAGAACGTTTCCAAGACGGCGGCGCAGTCAAAGGCGCGAAAGAGTCAAGGAATCACCGTATTCCAAGCGCCACAAGTCGCGTCAACAGAGTCTCGCCCCGCGCCCCAAACCAACGGGGCAATCTCGCCGGCGTCGTCTGAAGTTCCGCAAAAGCCAGACCAGCCTAAGATACGTCAAACGAACGCGTTTAAACCGGTGGCCGTTCGCACAAAGAACGGTTATGACGCAGAGGGCACGCTTCTCGCCGTTTCGTCGGCGGGAGAAGGCGCGCCGCGTTACGCGCTTATGGACGCGACTGGAGGGAATTTCCGCGTCACGGCGTATTTAGAGTCGTCCAAGGGGGTAATTCTCGAACGGTTTGTCGGTAAGAAGATCGGCGTCAAAGGGAACGTCGGAACAATCGCGGTCGACGGTAAGACCTTTAAACTTGTGGTCGTTAATTCAGCGTTTCCTCAATAAAAATTTCCACAGTCTGTAGAGAATCGGAAAGACACAACAGAAAAACACGCGTAAGAGTAAAATCCTTCGCGCGTTTTTTATCTGCGATTACGCATTCAACGTTTCTCAATCGAGCGGTATTTGAACGCAACACCGCATACCCGTCTCAAAACGTCTCGACTTCTCACATAAGAGCCTCGCATTCAAAGCTTCGGCATATCGCCACGCCTTCGGTAGCCCAAACCCCAGTCCCCTGCCCGCCTGCCGCGCCGAAAAGAAAGGAGCAAAAATCAATCTCGCTTCTTCTTCCGAAATACCAGGTCCGTCGTCTTCAACGCCAATTTCTAAAACGCGTCGCGTTCTCGGGTCGGCGGAATCGTCTTCCGGTTGTTCCTCAATAATCGCACGCAAAGCGAAAAAGTACAGATTACCGTTACGTCCCGACGTCGTTTCCGCCGCGTTTTTTCCAATAGCGTCTAAAATCGCCGCTAAAATCGCCTCGTCGGTTTCTATTTCCAATTCTCTAACGTCAACGATTTCACTCTCAATTTTGGCGTTTTCCGACATGGTTCTATTCGATTCTCTGGCGACCCAGTCTTCGAAAAAGCGCGCGAGTTCTAACGGCTTAAGTCTCGGCTTAGGCGGACGCGAAAAGGCGCGAACGTCGGCAATCATCTCATACGCGCGGTTAGCTTGCGCGATGATCGAGGCTAGCGCGAGTCTTTTTTTCTTGTCCGTCTCCTCTTTAAGCAACTTTTGCGCGTATCCGCTCATAATCGCCAAAGGATTGTTGAGTTCATGTCCGACGCCGCCGGCAAACTCGGCCATCCAGTCAATAACGCGTCGTTCAAACGCCTCGTCGTACAAAGCGGTAGATTCGTCTTGCGAGTTGCTATGTGACACAATCTGCATAAAACACCTATTTTAACAGACAAATACAAAAAAAAATCACGTCGATCCCTCGACGACAATTAGACGCGTCAACACGCCAAATAAAAAGTTCTCGATAAACGGCGGAAAAAAACAACAAGTCCATCGTCGGCGAATCTCCCGACGACAGACAAAATCGTAAAAACCAGGGATTAGGTAAACGGTTCGATTTCAAGCAATTTGCAAACTAAAGCAATGAGTTTATCCATATCGAACGGTTTACTCAAAAATTCGTTAGCGCCCGCCTTTCGCAATTCCTCAATTTTGTCTTCTTCGACAATACCGGAGACGCAGAGAATTTTAACGGCTTCGAGCGATTTGTCGCCGCGTACGCGAACGCAGACGTCTTTACCGTTAATGTCCGGGAGCATAACGTCGAGCAAAATGAGGTCGGGTCGATATTCTTTAACCATCATACCGGCGTCGAAACCGTTATTGACGGAACGCGTTTCAAAACGTCCGTCGCTTTCCAGGACGGTGACAAGTAATTCGACGAGTTCCTTATCATCGTCGACGACCAAAACCTTTCTTTTGCCGCTTTCCAAGGCGTCGGTCGGAATATTATTGTCCTTCATGAAGTTGTAAAGGCAGTCCCTGGGGATACGTCGGAAACGGCTTCCCGGCACGCGGAACCCTTTAAGCTGTCCGGAGTCGAAACAACGGATAATCGTTTGCTGGCTAACTTTGCAGATCTTCGCGGCCTCGCCGGTGGTGAATACTGTTTTAATTCCCATTATTTAGCCTAATCCTTTAAACTCAATTCATTTGACAATCGGAAAAGTTACCAGCTCAACGTTCGAAACTCTACGCTCGAACGGCAATTTAGCACAACTTGCAGAACCGTTTGGAAACAACAAGTCAAACGAGCGTTCTTAAATTTAAAGAGAACGTAAATTCCACGTAATTTCCGCGAATGTTAAAATATTCTCTTTTTATCGATATTACGCGTCGTTTAAATTGTACCCAAATTACCTTTGAAGTCAATATCAAAACAATTTCCTGAACTACCGCAAATAAGGCATTTTAACGCGACGTAGTCCAAAAACACAAACTTGATAAGATAAAAAAGCAAGGAGACTAGCGCCAAAAGCAAAATTCGCAGAATAATCGCAATTACCCCAGCGAAATTCCGTCGAGAACGCGTCGTATTTTCCAACGTCAACGTATATATACTCAACGCTCCGGAACTCCAAGTTTTCTTATTTTACACATTTATCCGTAAATTGCCAACCTCATCATTAAACAAAAAAGTTTTTTTTATCTTTTTTTCGCGTCTTTTTTCATATATTCCAATCGTCCTAAATTCCCTATCGTAAAATACGCGTTATCACTTTATCATAATTAACGCATTTTCTACAGAGTTCTCGGTTTTTATTTTCGCTATAATCGTCTCAATAAGAGCAGTACGAACGTTGTAAAATATCTTTACTCAGTTGCGTCATATCAGAAAACCCTATATATTATTGTTATTGGAAGAACAGAGGCGTAACGGGTTTATTTCGTCTTTATTTCCGACGTCAGGGCGCTCAAACGCCGTTTAGCCGCGGGCGCTTTCTTTCGTACGAGAGCGCGTTTTATACTAAAGATTAAGGAACAATTTAATGGCTCAACGCAAAAATCTTGTCGTCGCCCAAAGCGGCGGGCCAACTTGCGTGATCAACAGTAGTCTTCGCGGAGTAATCGAAGCGTCGCGGGAATTTGACGCAATCGGAACGGTCTACGGCGCCAACCACGGCGTGGAGGGCGTTCTTAAGGAAGAATTATTGGATCTTAGTTCTCAATCCGAAGAAGAAATCGCGCTTTTACGTTACACTCCAGTCGCAGGTTCGATCGGGACATGTCGTTATAAGCTGAAGTCGTGGCAACAAGAGGATTTTGAACGTATAATCGAGGTATTCAAAGCGCATAACGTCGGTTATTTTCTCTACAACGGCGGGAACGATTCAATGGACACAGCCAATAAGATCGCGCAATTGGCGCGACAACACGGCCTTGAATTGCAAGCGGTAGGGGTTCCCAAGACGATAGACAACGACATTGGCGACGCGCAATTCAAGTTGATCGACCATACGCCCGGTTATGCATCGACCGCTAAATACTGGTCTCATATGGTTCAGTACGCAAATGAAGAAAACAAAGGTTCGTGTCCCGCCGATCCGGTTCTTGTTCTCCAAGCGATGGGACGCAAAATAGGATTTATACCGGCCGCGGCGCGTTTAGCGGATCCAAAACGCGAGACGCCGCTCCTTATTTATCTCGCGGAATCCCCTTGCACGCTCGCCGATTTGGCGGAACAAGTCAACTCGACGCTTAAACAGGCGGGACGTTGCGTCGTCGTAGTAAGCGAAGGTTTTAACGTCGGCGACGTTGGAGCCGTTAAGGATTCTTTCGGGCATACGAACTTTGGAGCGAGCAAAATCACCGTCGCCCAGACAATCGTGAATTACCTGAATTCTGTAGGACTCGCGACTAAGGGCGCCGCGCGTTGCAACGTTCCAGGCACAGATCAACGTTGTTCGATGGGTTACGCATCTTCCGTCGATCTTGACGAAGCGTATCGTCTCGGTCAGAAAGCAGTTGAACTTGCCGCAACAGATCAGGGCGGTTATATGTCGACAATTCTTCGCGAGCCGGGAATCATCTATAGCGTTCGTTACGACAAAGCGCCGCTTGAAGAAGTTGCCAACAGCGAACGCACATTCCCAAAAGAATGGATTTCCTCGAGCGGGAATGACGTTTCCGACGAATTTTTGAAATATGTCAAGCCTCTTGTAGGCGAAGATATGTTGTCGTTACCGATGTTGAACGGACGTCAGCGCGTCACGCGTTTCGCGCCGATTTTCGCGGAAAAGAAACTCGCGGAATACGTTCCTCAAGCGGATCGTCAACAACCTCCGGCCAAATAGCTTGACGTTATTTCAGTTCAATACGCTATTTTTTTCGCTCGCGTCGTCCTCTTCCGAGAAGCGCGAGCGTTTCTTTTCTTCCGCGTAAAGTCTGTTACGCCCGCGTTTCATTTTCGAATAAAGCGCGTTGTTAAGGCTTTTTCCAGCGTCTCTCTCGTACCAGCGCGTATAAA
The DNA here is from genome assembly GCA_964447865.1 of uncultured Planctomycetaceae bacterium. Classification (GTDB taxonomy): domain Bacteria; phylum Planctomycetota; class Planctomycetia; order Pirellulales; family Thermoguttaceae; genus RUG369. The sequence continues at coordinate 19,228 of CAYUUL010000041.1, forward strand.
ACATAAAAAAGACGACTTGTCGTAAGGGACTATATTCTGTATTCTCACGAAACGTCAGTTATATTCTCGCGTCTCCGCGCATTTAACGCCGCGGTAGTTTCGTAGAGTGTTTGGCGTTCAATCACAGTCTTTTCGTGAAAAACGTTGTTTTTCATTTGAAACTGGACTAACCCGTCTAAGCGCAGTCGCGTTCAAGTTTTCAGGCTAGAAAACTTGAACGCGCACATGCGTTCCTAACGCCGCCTTAAAGGTTCGACAAGTATGCGTTTTCCCCACCAAACAACGTCTTTATACGTCGCCGACGCGTTTTCCTCCAGCGTCGCGACGCGCGCGCAAAGCTCGGCGCCGACAACGTCATGGTTACTCATCGCGTTATTTTTCGCGGCGACGTTTCTCTGTTCGCTCAAATCCCAGAATAACGCAACGTTTGCGCAAAACGCGCCGTCGAACGCTCAACCGAAATCTCCAACCTCAGTTCAGTCGCCGGAGGAAGCGACAGGAACGTCTTTACGCGACTTTGACGCGTTACGCGCGATGAGTTCAGAATTTTTGTCGAATCCGGACGGTCAAGACGTTCCGATCGACGAAGACGATATTTGGCTTCCCGATCTTGCGTTAGGTCAAAAGACCGCGGCGCAAAAGGCGCAAAGCGTCCGCGTGATTTCGTATAACAACGGTAAGGCGACAACCGAAGTTCGTTCAACTCAAACGCCGAAATCTAACGTCCAAAGTAAAAAAACCGCGAAGACGTCGGAGACCAGGCAAGCGGCTGTTTCAAAGACGACTAATAACGGTAGCAAACGTCAATCTATTTACGCCTCGCCCAACGCGACCAAACGCCCGTCGTTTGCGTCCTATACGGCGTCCGCAACCGCGAAAAACAAGGTTCTCCAAACACAAGGCGTTTTCCCCACGCAAACAACCGGCGGGTTTAACGGATACGAATCTCAAATAGCGAATTCGTCCGTAGTTGGCGGATTCGCCGACTATGCCTCTGGGAACGACCTTTTCAATTCCAACACGTCCGCGGCGCCCGTTCCAAC
>CAYUUL010000042.1:0-19850 GCA_964447865.1 uncultured Planctomycetaceae bacterium
CGGCGAGTCTATCGCGTTGAGCGCCGCCGCGACCGTCCCCGCGTGGCATACCGCGCTCCAGTTGTTGGTCGTCGTTATCCACCACATTCCCTTGTTCTGCTTGACTTTAACGGAATCGCGATACGGCTGAAGAATCCTGCGCTCGATTTCCGCTCGCGCGCGCGCAACCGTCGCTTCCGGGAGCTTGTCGGCGAGCGCGTTGATCGCGATGGCGAGGTCGCCCCCGATCGCCGTGGAACCCAGGTCGGAGTAGACGTCCTTTCCGTCGTAGATTATCGCGTCGCGGTCGTGCGCTGGAAGAACCCAGGACGGCTGATCGCAAAGGTACAAAATAGAAGTATTGAGCGCGTCGAGATAACGTCCGTCCCCGACGAAGATTTCCGCGAGCGCGAAATGGTTGATGCGACTAACCAGTTTTCCGCGCGTTCCTTCGTAGTTCGAACGATTCCCGTTTTTATAGTATTCCTTGTAAAGGTCTTCCGGAAGCGCCGGATCGCTCTCTTTCAACATGGCGTTCGCGGTTTTAACGAGACTTTTCCCAATTGGCAGTTCGGCCAGTTTCGCCCAGTGTTCCGGCGCGATCAACTTTGCGCCGTAGGTTCCGGTCGCCAATGTCGGAGCGATCGCCTGCGCTCGCGCCGTGATTTCCTTCATCGCTTTTTCGTCCGCTCGAGCGTTCGACGCAAAGACCGCGCCGACGACCGCCAGTAACGTCGCGACGCCTATTCGCGCCGCGCGTCGTTGCAAATAATTCATGAACAACCCCTTTTTCCATTTTTTTTCGGTTGGTATAATTGCGGCTTACGGAGACGCGCTAACGGAAGCGCGCTCGCCGAAATTTATCATATCAGAATGAGAACGCGATTGCAAGTTTCGGGACGTCGCGTTCCAGATTATAGGATATTTAAGGACGTGAAAGACATGGAACAGCAACACATCGGTACGAAATGCGTTCAAGCGGGCTACCGTCCCAACAACGGCGAACCTCGACAAATTCCGATTATTCAAAGCACGACGTTCCGTTACGAATCCAGCGAAGCGATGGGAAAATTGTTCGATCTCGAAGCGTCGGGTTATTTCTACACTCGACTCGCGAATCCTACGAACGACCTTGTCGCGGCGAAAATAGCGGCGCTCGAGGGCGGAACCGCCGCCATGCTGACGTCCTCCGGCCAGGCGGCGAACTTCTTTTCCGTATTTAACGTCGCGTCTTCCGGCGATCACGTCGTTTCGTCCTCCGCGATTTACGGCGGCACCTTCAACCTCTTCAATGTGACGATGCGGCGCATGGGCGTCGACTTCACGTTCGTGCAACCGGACGCGAGCGAAGAAGAACTCCGCGCCGCGTTCAAGCCGAACACGAAAGCGGTCTTTGGCGAAACGATCGCTAATCCCGCGTTGTCCGTGCTCGATATCGAACGGTTCGCTAAAATCGCGCATGAAAACGGCGTTCCGCTTATCGTCGACAACACGTTCCCGACTCCGATCAACTGCCGTCCGTTCGAATGGGGCGCCGATATCGTAACGCATTCGACCACCAAATATATGGACGGTCACGGGTCGGGCGTCGGCGGCGCTATCGTCGATTCCGGAAAGTTCAACTGGATGGAACACAAGGACAAGTTCCCCGGCCTTACGACCCCCGACGAAAGCTATCACGGTATCGTTTATACGGAGAAATTCGGCCAGGGCGGCGCGTTCATTACCAAGTGCGTCGCTCAGCTCATGCGCGATTTCGGCTCCATGCAATCCCCGATGAACGCGTACCTGCTCAACCTTGGTCTCGAATCCCTGCATCTGCGCATGAAACGCCATTCTGAAAACGGTCAAAAGGTCGCCGAGTGGCTCGAAGCGAACGACAAAATCGCCTGGGTCAATTATCCTGGTCTCAAGAGCAATCGTTACTACGCGTTGGCGCAAAAGTACCTTCCGAACGGTTCTTGCGGCGTCGTTTCGTTCGGCGTCAAAGGCGGACGTAAAGCCGCGGAAAAATTCATGGCGAATTTGAAAATCGCCGCGATTGAAACGCACGTCGCCGACGCTCGCTCCTGCGTCCTGCACCCCGCGAACGCGACTCATCGCCAACTCTCCGACGAGGAATTGGTCGCTTGCGGAGTTGGCCCCGATATGGTCAGATTGTCGCTCGGTATCGAGGACGTCGAAGATCTTATCGGCGACTTGGAACAGGCGCTCGCCGAAGTTTGACGTTTGACGGTTTCGGTTTTTTTTAGACCGTCTTACGCGCCCTCGGCCTCCAAGCGTTAAGACGGTTCTTTTTTTTACTCCCTGGTTTAAAATTGAGGTTCGCGATGAATATTCAAGAATACGCGGATAGAGCCGCTAAAATGAAAGCGAACGGCAACAACTGCTGTCAAGCGGTCGCTATGGCGCTCGCCGATAGAACTTGTCTTACGGAAGACCAACTTCGACTCGCCGCCGCGGGGTTCGGCATGGGGATGGGCAATATGCAATCGGCGTGCGGAGCGCTCGTCGGCGCCGTTATGGTCGTCGGCTTACAGACGCAAGGGGTTCGCTCGACGATCTTTGCGAAAGATATTCAGGAAAATTTCAAAAAACGTTGCGGCGCTGTTTTGTGTAAAGAGTTGAAGGCGAAAGACCCCGAAACCGGTAAAGTCCTGTGTCCGTGCGACCAATGCGTGCGCAACGCCGTCCTGGCTTACGGGGACGTCGTCGACGCGCAGATAAAATAGGAGCCTTTTATGAGTCGTAAGTTTATAAGCGCGGTTCCAGAGGGGTTTCAACTTATTGCGTGCGGTCCCGAACGCGCGCAGGACGCTATCGATATGCGCGACGCCATTCTTGCCGATATTGCGCAAACGAATCCAGGTTGGTACATTATCGACGAAACGGACGACGAGTTCCGCGACTTCTTTGTCTCGCCGGAGTGCGTCGCCCTGGGAATCGTCGCGTCAGACGGAACCCTTGCCGGAGTCGGAGTCGCCTCCTTTAGACCCGCCGAGCTGGAACGTTTTCGACCGTATATCGCGCCCGAGGAATTTGCTAAACCGAGAAACGTCGGATACGTCGAGCTTATTCAAATCGCCTTGGGATTTCGAGGTCATGGGTTTCAACGGCTCTTGTTTGCCGAGTTGGAAGCCTGGCTGAAAGAAAACGGCGCTACCTTGTCAACCTCGATCGTTTCCCCGGACAATCGATATAGTCTCGCGAATTTCGCCAAAATGGGATATCGACGCGTCGGAGAGTTTACGCACAAAGGAACCGGATATCCGCGTCTGAATATGATTAAACGCCTTGACGATCAGCGTTAGCGTTAAACTCCGCAAACGTCGAAACGCGTCCGCGAATGAAAAGAACCTCGGTTAAGCGCCGGGGTTTTTTATTTGGGGCGTTTTCTTTGATATTTTGAAATTTTTTACTTGACGAAGAACATAACGTTGTACAATAACCTATTAATCCAGTATGTAAGTGGAAACGAAACCCCAAAGGCGCCGCAAAGGCGAAGGGGTAAGAAGTTAAACGCTATGATAAGCTGAACAAATCGCGAAACAGGCCGGCTAATATCGCGATGAAATTTGTTGAGACGGCGTAGGGAACCGTCGGTTTCGAGCGTTCGACCGGAGAATGGACGACCGTCAGGTAAATCGGGAGGAACGAATTATGACTCAACAACACATCGGAACGCAGTGCGTTCAAGCGGGCTATCGACCTGAGAACGGGGAGCCACGTCAAATACCAATATATCAAAGCACGACGTATCGTTACGATTCTGGCGACTCGCTCGCGAAGTTATTTAGTCTTGACGCGTCGGGCTATTTTTACACGCGTCTGGCAAATCCAACGAACGACCTTGTGGCCGCTAAGATAACGGCGCTCGAGGGCGGAACGGCGGGAATGCTGACGTCGTCCGGTCAGGCGGCGATATTTTACTCGGTGTTTAACCTTGTAGGCTCGGGGGATCACGTCGTCGTTTCTTCGGCGATTTACGGGGGCGCGTACAACTTGTTCAACACGACGATGCGGCGCATGGGCGTCGACTTTACGTTCGTGTCTGTCGACGCAACGGAAGAAGAATTGGACGCGGCGTTTAAACCGAACACGAAAGCCGTTTACGGAGAAACGATCTCGAATCCGTCGACAGCCGTTCTGGATCTCGAACTTTGGGCGAAAGTCGCGCATAAACATGGAGTTCCGCTTATTGTCGACAACACGTTCGCGACGCCGATCAACTGCCGTCCGTTCGAATGGGGCGCCGATATCGTCGTACATTCGACGTCAAAGTACATGGACGGTCACGCCTGCGCGATCGGCGGCGCCATTGTCGATTCCGGAAAGTTCATTTGGGACAAACACAAAGAGAAGTTTCCAGGTCTGACGGCCCCCGACCCAAGTTATCACGGGATTGTTTATACGGAGAAATTCGGACAAGCCGCCTACATTGTCAAAGCGACCGCGCAACTCATGCGCGATTTCGGATCCATACCGTCGCCGCAAAACTCGTTCCTGCTTGGACTCGGGCTGGAATCCCTTCATTTGCGCCAAAAGAGACATTCGGAAAACGGACTCCAGGTAGCGCTGTGGCTTGCGAATCGTGATAAAGCGACGTGGGTGGATTTTTGCGAACTTGAAAGCAGTCCTTATTACGCTCGCGCCAAAAAATATCTTCCGAACGGTTCCTGCGGGGTGGTATCGTTCGGAGTCAAAGGAGGGTACGAAGGCGCGCGAAAATTTATGGACTCGCTTAAACTCGTTTCGATCGTCACGCACGTCGCGGACGCCAGGTCGAGTATTCTTCACCCGGCGAGTACGACGCACAGCCAGTTGACGGACGAGGAGTTGCTTGCGGCGGGCGTTAAACCGGATATGTTGCGTCTTTCGGTCGGCATTGAGGACGTTGAAGACGTTATCGCCGACCTTGACCAGGCGTTTAATTCGCTTTGACGTTCAATTTAGACGCCGCGCGTGACGCCTGTCGAACTTGCGAGCGCCCCGTCGCCGTTCAATTTTACTTTGTATTTCACGCGTACAAAACGTCCTCCCGAAAGGCGTTTTGCCTGTCGTCGCGAGAGATTCGCGATTCCCGAAGGCAGGATTGAAAGAAGCGCGCTTTGACGATTGGAAACGTCGAGGCGCGCTTTTTTTGTATTTCGCAATGTAAAAACGTTCGTCGTTCTTTTGTGAAATAACCGTCCTTATTAGAGTTAAACGTATTAAACGACGCCTTGAGGGAGATTGTCAGCCGGCGAGCGATTGGTATAATGAAAAGATTATTTACAAGATTTTACGTTCCAATTGGAGATTCCGACCGATGCGTCAGAATACAAACAGCGGTCGCGGGCGCGGTTCTCGCGACGACGGCAAAGCGCGAAATGGCGCTCGCAAACCTAAGCTTGACCCATCTCGCGGCCAGAAAGCGCGGCGCTCGCGAATCGGCTCGAACGAATGTCGCGACGCCGCAAGATCCGTCTTTTCGACTAAACCGAGCGAGAAAAACGCGGACGGAGAATACGTCGATCGCGGTAGAAGATTGCAGCAGGTACTTGCCGCGGCAGGGTTCGGAAGTCGCCGAGCGTGCGAAGATCTCATTGTCGAAGGGCGCGTCGAAGTCGACGGATGCGTCGTTACGGAACTGGGAGTTCGCGTCTTTCCCAACGAACAAAAAATTCGCGTCGACGGCGAAGCGCTTCCCAAAGCGCGGCCCGTCTACCTTGCGCTGAATAAACCGAAGAATACGCTCTGCACAAACAACGATCCTTCCGGTCGCCGACGCGTCGTCGACTTCATACCGGAGGAATTTGGTCGGCTCTTTCCCGTCGGACGTTTAGACCAGAATTCCGAGGGACTTATTCTGTTGACGAACGACGGAGCGCTTGCCGAACGTCTGACGCATCCTCGATTTGAAGTCCCGAAAAAATATCGCGTGCAAGTCGCCGGTTTAGTCGATTTTGAACTTGTCGACGCGCTCAAACGCGGCGTTCATATCGCCGAAGGGGTCGTGCAGGCGGACGACGTCGTGATTAAATCTCGGCATAAGCTCAGTTCCGTGCTCGAAATTACTTTGACCGAAGGTAAGAACCGGGAAATTCGACGTATGCTCGCTCGCGTCGGACACAAAGTCATGCAACTTGAACGCGTGCAGGTCGGTTCGATCAAAATTTCCGGTTTGGCTCCAGGCGAGTTCAGAAAATTGACGCCGCAGGAAGTCGCCGACCTCTATCGCATCGCGGAATCGCGTCCGGACGGAAATACGCTCGACGTCAGTAAGTTGCCGCCTTCCTTGCGGATGCGTCCGATCGAAGTCTCGGCGGTTCAGGAACGTGAGGCGGAAAAAGAAGTCGCGCGCGAAAAAGCCGCTAAACAAAAGGAAAAGAACGACCAAAAGAAAAAGTTCGATCCTAATTTCTACAACGAAGTTAAGACTCAACTCAAACGCGGTTACGCTCTTAACCGCGACGTCGAGGGCGATTACTCAGACTCCGAACAAGAGTGGTCCGACCGTCGCCGCGCGCCCAAACGAGAGTTTCGCGAGGAATTTCGGTCGAAAGAACGCGCCGACGACCGCCGCCGCGCTCGACGTGAATTTGACGACGAGGAACGCGTATACGGTTCGAGGAATTTCGAGCGCAAAGAACGCCGCGGTCGAGATTCGTTTAACGAAGGTTCCGCCAAAAAGTCGCGCGTTCGCACCGATTCCGCGCCAAGACGCGCTCCGTCGAGAGATACGCGCGGAAGCGATTCCCGAAGCAACGGACTCGGCAACGTCGGCCGCGGCAAACGTAGCGAACGTACTTTCGGGAAGGGAAGTAAAGGCAAGGGCGGAAAAGGCAAGTCGCGTCGCGGCTGATTGGACGAGGAGAACGATATGGCTGATTGCGTAACCTCCAACGAAAAGTTGTGGTGCGGAGAAGGAAAGGTTTTGACGAACGCTCCGATCGCCGATTCCACCTGGCGAATAGCCGTCGAGGCCCCTAAGTTCGCGGCGCTCGCTAAACCCGGTCAGTTCGTTATGTTAAGACTGGCCGACTCGAACGATCCCGTGCTTGGGCGTCCGTTTGCCGTTTTTAACGCCGATCCCGTCTCCGGACGCGTCGAAGCGGTCTACGCCGTCGTCGGCAAAGCGACGAACAAAATGACAAAGCTCGCGCCCGGCGATAAGTTGGAACTCTGGGGCCCTCTGGGAAACGGCTGGAACGTCGCGTTCCAAAATAAGACTCCGAAACGCGTCGCGTTAGTCGCCGGAGGCGTCGGATGCGCTCCGTTCTATATGCTTGTCAAAGAACTTATGGCGAAAGAACACGGCTCGCGGCCCGAGACGACCTACCTGTTCGGGGCGCGTTCTCAAGCGCGTATGAACTGCGTGGAAGATTTCCGAAAACTCGGCGTTCGCGTCGAAATTGCGACGGAAGACGGCAGCGTCGGCGCAAAAGGGTTTGTTACGAACGTCTTGCCGGAGATCTTTCCCGACGACGCGGATCCCAACGACTGTCTCGTTCTCGCCTGCGGTCCCACTCCGATGCTTCGCGCCGTCGCCAAATGGTGCGCGGAACGCAAGTTCGAGTGCTGGACCTCCCTGGAATCTCCTATGGCGTGCGGCATGGGTATCTGTTTCTCTTGCGTCGTTAAGTGGATTATCGATCCCGCGCTCGGCGACGTCGAAGGGAATTGGGACTATCGACGGACGTGCGTCGACGGTCCGGTCTTTAACGCCGCGCATCTGGTTTGGTAGGCTTCTCGAACGCCGCGTCCAAGTCGTTCGCCGCGGACGCGCGTTCGTTTAAACCTCGAAACGAAAGGAGCTTCTCCTATGAAAAAAACGATACTCGCGGCCTTGTTCGCGTTCCTGGCGCTTGGATCTTCGCTTAACGCCGACGACTCCGCGCCAAAGTGTCCGCTTGGCGACGATTATGAATTTGCGCCCGAGATGAGCGACGAATTTAACGGCGACGCGCTCGACGACTCGAAATGGTGGGACTTCAATCCCGCGTGGCGCGGTCGTAAGCCCGCCTTGTTCTCGCGACAAAACGTGAAAGTCGCCGACGGTTCGCTTCAACTTACCGCCAGTTTGATGAAGCCGGAAGAAGTCGACGTCGAAATGAAGGCGCGAGGCTACGATAAGTACTGGAAAGCGATTGTCAAAAGCAAGGGCATGCAGGCTTACGGCTACTACGAAGCGCGTTGCAAGTCGATGCGCGCGTGCGTCTGCAACGCGTTTTGGCTCTACGACCCTTTCTCAGAACGTCCCGACCTGAAATACGTTGAAGGAGAATACTCCGAAGAAATCGATATCCTGGAATTTTGCGGAAAGCCCCATTATGAATCGCAAAACCGCGTCTATTGGGCGACTCTGCACCGATACGCCACTCCGTATTTGGAGTCGATTGTGAATAAGAAGAAGTACAAGTTGCCGAACTACTCCTTCAAAACCAAAATGGACTTCGATTTCTGGGCCGATTACCACACTTTCGCGCTCGCGTGGACGCCCGATACGTTGACCTGGTACGTCGACGGAAAGGAAATGTTTAAGAGAGAAAACGATTTCTACAATCGTCCTTTGCACATTATGCTCGATTGCGAGATTATGAACGACTGGTTCGGCGAGCCGGAGCCGGAAGATTTGCCCGCGACTTTCTATGTCGATTACGTTCGCGTCTGGAAACTTAAGAACGCGCCGGAACCGCAAGCGCTCCCCGAGCCCGTTAAGAAAAACTGAATTTGTCTCGAATCAGCGTCGAACGCGTTCGAAGGACGTTGAAATAGAAAAAGCCGGAAGTTGTACGCGACTCTCGGCTCTTTTTTTTACGTCGGCGTCGTTTCGCGCTTAACGGTAAACGCGCTCAACTGAAAAGCCACGTCGAAAGATAGCGTTCGCCGTTGTCCGGTAGAAGCGCGACGATCTTTTTACCCTCAAATTCCGGACGCTTGCTCAATTCGAGCGCGGCCCATAAACTCGCGCCCGAGGAAATCCCGATCAGCAATCCTTCTTGCGTCGCGGCAAGACGCGCGGTTCTACCGGCGTCGTCCGACGATACCGGTATGATCTCGTCGACGACGGAACGATCGAAGTTGCCGGGCACAAAGTTGGCGCCGATTCCCTGAAGCTTGTGCGATCCCGGATTTTGACCCGCCAGAACCCGACTCGTGTCCGGCTCCACGGCGTACGCCTTAACGTTCGCGTTCTGCTCCTTTAGATATTTCGCGACGCCCGTGATTGTGCCGCCCGTTCCGACCCCCGCGACAAACGCGTCCACCTGGCCGTCGAGCGCGTCCCAGATTTCTCGACCCGTCGTCGCGTAGTGCGCCGCCGGATTCGAAGGATTGTCGAACTGCATTGGAATCCACGAACCCGGCGTCGTTTCGCGGAGCTCGTTCGCCTTGTTGACCGCGCCAAGCATGCCTTCCGCGCCCGGCGTCAGGACGATTTCCGCGCCGTAAGCCGCGATCAACTTCCGGCGCTCGACGCTCATCGTATCCGGCATCGTCAAAATGAGTTTGTAACCCTTGACCGCCGCGACAAGCGCCAAACCGATCCCCGTATTGCCGCTCGTCGGCTCGATGATCGTCGCCCCAGGCTGTAAAAGTCCCGACGCCTCCGCGTCCTCGATCATCCTGGCGGCCACGCGGTCCTTCGCGCTACCCGCAGGATTGAAATACTCTACTTTGACAAATAGTTCCGCTTTGCCAGCGTTGAGTTTGTTAACGCGTACTAACGGCGTGGCGCCGATAGTCTCAAGTATCGAATTGTAATAACGAGACATTGCGGTCTTCCTTTCTATTTATATTCAAAACGCGTTCCTGCGCGTCCTGCTTTGCGCGCTTGAGTATATTCCTTATCGACTCGGCGTCAAGTGAAAATATACTGTTTTAGTAGGTTTTTGAAGTTTCTATTTACGCGCAGGTTAAGCCTGTCGACGTTTCCGTTTTTACAAAATGAAAAGCCCCGCGCCGAAAGTGCGAAGTCGACGCGGGGCTCCTGTCAAAGACGAATTTACGCGCCGCTTCGGTTTGTGATTCGCTCAGGCGGCGTAGTCGCGACTCAGGTGGTATAGTCGGCGTTCAGGTGGACGTATTCGACGGTCAAGTCGGAAGTCCAAAATCTGATTTTTCCATCTCCCTCCTGGAAGAAGATTTCAAAATGCGTGTCGCGGTTGTTGCGAATGTTTTCGGAAACGAGCGCCTTGTCGAACTCGACCGGGGCTCCGTTTTCATAGAGCAGAAAACCGTTGACTTTGAGCGAAACTTTCGACGGATTGTAGGGGACTCCGCAACGTCCGGTCGCGGAAATAATACGACCCCAGTTTGGATCGGCGCCGCAAATCGCGGTCTTGACCAGCGCGTCGTTGGCGACGGTTTGCGCGAGCAATTTCGCGGAGGCTTTGTCCGGGGCGCCTGTAACGTCGATCGTAATGAGGTGCGAGACGCCCTCTCCGTCGTTCGGAATCATCGGGGCGAGTTCCTGGAACATATTCAGAATAAGGGCCGCGAAGGCGTCGAGATCGGCGCCCTTGAGCGGGGTTTTATCGACCGCGCCGTTCGCCAACAGCAAAACGGTGTCGCTTGTGCTCGTATGTCCTTCGACGCTTATGCAGTTGAACGTGTCCTCGACGGAATCCCGCAAGATCTTTTGCGCGTCTTCCGGGTCGATCATCGCGTCAGTGATAATTGTCGCGAGCATCGTCGCCATATTGGGACCGATCATCGCCGCGCCCTTGCACATGCCCGCGATGCGAATCGTCTTGCCGTTTGGAAGCGTCGTTTCGCGCGAGACCGTCTTCATTTTCGTGTCGGTCGTCATGATCGCCGTCGCGGCTTTCTCAAAGTGCTTGAGAGTAACGCCAAGTTTAGCTGCCGCTTTTTCCGCGCCAATCGCGATTCGATCCATAGGAAGTTGAACCCCGATAACGCCCGTCGACATGACGAGCGCCTGATCGCCCGTGTAACCGACCGCTTCCGCGGCGTACTCCGCCATTTTTCGCGCGTTGTAAAGTCCAAGTTGACCGGTGCAGGCGTTCGCGCAACCGGAGTCGGTCGCGACGACGTGATAACCTCGACCCGGCGTGCGCTCGCGGTCGTAAGTCACCGGCGCGCCGCAGTTCAGGTTTTGCGTATACACGCCCGCCGCCGTCGCCGGAAAGTCCGAGACTACTAATGCAAAGTCAAGTTTTGTCGAGTTCGGCTTGATCGCGCAGTTCACGCCCGCGAAACGATAGCCCTTGGGGATATAAAATTCTCGTTCCATTTTGAATCGGTTCTAAAATATTACGTTGCCGCGTTCGCAAGCGTCGATCGTCGCGCTCGCGCCGCGTTCTACCAAATTTCTAATTCGCGTTCCAACTTCACTTGGAAACGATTGCTTACTTGCGTCTCGATAAGGGTCAGCAGGCGTTTGACGTCCTCGCTTGAACAATTTTCTTCCGTAACGACAAGGTTGGGGGAGGTCTCGCACACGGTCGCGCCGCCAAATCTCGCCCCAACGCAGTTCGCGTTCGCGATAAGCTCCGCCGCTCGTTGACCGCGCGGATCCCGGAACATTCGCGCCAAACCGCCCAACTCGAGTTCCGGACGCGTCTTTTTTCGTACGATCCAGGTCTTTTGGAGCCGTTTCGTAAGCGCGACCGCGTCGTCCTTTTCTAATTTGAACGTCGCCGAAAGTACGATCAGGTTTTCCAGGTTGCTCCCTCGACGCTCAAAAACCAGTTCGTCTCGCGACGCGTCGAAAATCTTGCCCGAGTAAGACGCCAGGCGCGCCGACTCTACCCACTGCCCGATCGAAACGCTCGTCGTCGACGCGTTCGTTACAAGACAGCCGCCGACCGTACCCGGTATCCCGACCAGACCTTCCAAACCGGAAAGACCCTCGCTCGCCGTCGCCGTCGCCAATTTGCCAAGTTTGACGCCCGCTCCGACCGTGACTCTTGCGCCGTCAATTTCAATTTTGTTAAACGCTTCCGACGAAAGACGTATCGCTACGCCGGGCGCTCCGACGTCGGAACCTAGAATATTCGAACCGTCGCCCAAAGGACGCGCGACAAGTTCGTCTTCCTCGCTCGCTCGCAAGATTTCAATAAGTTCCGCTTCAGAACGCGGTTCCGCCAAATACTCGATAGGACCGCCAAGACGCAGCCACGTAAGAGAAGCCATTGGAACATTTTGGAGAACGATCTCGCGATATGCGTCTAGTTTGCTCATGCGTTTTCCTTCCGTTTTAAGACTGAGACGCGCTCCGTCCTTACCGTCTGTTCAAGTTGTTCAAGTCGTTCAAGTCGTTCAAGTCGTTCAAGTCGTTCAAGTCGTTCAAGTCGTTCTCTTGATTAAACATAACGCGCAACGCTTCGGAAAAGTCCCGCGCGGTTTTAAATTCTCGATAGACGCTCGCGAATCGCACGTACGCGACCTCGTCGAGCTTTCTAAGCGCAGCCATCGCCATTGCGCCTATGCGCTGAGATTCCACTTCCGCTTCGCCTTCAAGCGTCGCTTCGAGTCTCGCCACAAGCGCTTCGATTTGCTCCTCGCTAATCGGACGTTTCCAGCAGGCTCGTTCCACGCCCCTTCTGATCTTCTCGCGATCGAAAGGCACGCGCGTTCCGTCGCGCTTGATTACGCGCAACGTCGTAACCTCTATACGCTCGTACGTCGTAAAACGACGACCGCAACCCTGACACAGACGGCGTCGACGAATCAAAAATCCGTCGTCGCTTGTGCGCGTCTCGGTAACTCGATCGTTGTCGGAAAAACAAAACGGACACTTCATAGACGAGCCCTTTCAATATCGTCAAAACGCCGCGAACGTCCCGGCGCCGCTCGCGACGACTCTCGAACAAAAAAACGCTCCGCGCTCCGCGTTTACGAAATCTGCCGCCAAGAGGGGTCTTGGGGGAGACTGCGGTCAAATTCTTCGAGCAATTCTCTCTGATATTCTCCCGAAAATTCGCAGTTCAGGAACTTGTCGATACCCTCCGCGTAAAAACGTTCCCAACTTGCCTCTTCTTTACCGGGTACGATCGGATAGAAAAGCGCGTCGTTGGCAACCGCGGCTTTTAAATCGCCGGGCGCGTCGCCGATCATTAACGAATGAGCTTTTTCGTAATTTTGGGAAAACGCCAAACATTCGGCCTTTGTGCCGACTTCCTGACCGCAAATCGCTCGAACGTATCTCGCTAAACCTTGCCTGGTCCACTCTTTTTCGAGCGCGGCGTGAGGAGTCTGAGACACGACGGATATGTCGGCGCGTTCGCTCAGTTTTTTGAGAGATTCGCGAACTTTCGGGAACGGCGGAACCCCGTCTCCAACGATGCGGTCGATCGTCTTATTGATCTCGACCGACCACTCGAGCACGCGGCGCATAATTGGACTGTCGGTGTGCGCGACATACTCAATAAGCGCGGGATTGCCGAGCTTCGACTCGCTTTTAATCCAGTCGACCAATATTTGGGGAATCTCGATTTTACCGATGCGCTCGATAACTTCCGGACGTTTGTTTAAAAGTTGTAAGACTTCATAGATAGCGGGAAAACGATTGACCCCTCGCGATTTCGAATAAAGATTGACAAACTCGGCCGTTTCGCGAGCGTACTTGCTCACTCCTTTGAGACCCCAGTAGTGGATAATATTCGGAATAAAACACTCTTTATGTTTGAGTTCCATCGTATCGAAAGCGCAACCGTCGGAATCAATCCCGACGAAATAATCCTTCGCTTTAGTGAAGTCGACGTCCATAACTCTCTTTCTATTCTTTTCTCTTGGTCGCCGCGAACGCGCGGATCCGTTTCGAAAAAGTTTTTTTCGTCTAACTGACCTCGCAATTCTAGCTTTTTTGACTCGAAAATCAAGAGGGACCAACAACCTTTGACGCCATTTTGACCCTTTTAGTTCCTTTGTAAAACGTCTGTTGAAACGCCTGTTTTATCGATTGAGACGGTTATGTTCTCAACCTTGCTTCCTATCTTTCGCAAATCGCGTCGGCGCCGTTCCTTGACGAATTTTTGGCTTGCCGTAAAATGAACTGAGTTTAAACAATGAGAAAATGCGAGCGTCTTGCCGCGTCGTCGGCGCGATGATTTTTCGGCATGACGTAATTTCGAGGTTCGTTTGTTTCGCGCGTGATTTGCCGCGAGTCCCGTTGGTTTTGGTTTGCGAACGAACAAGAAATTGAATGTGGTTGAGCGACTACTGTTGAGCGTTCAGGTCTCGTTTTCGCTAGCGTTTGCGCCCCAGTTTATCGACCTTTTTGCATGGAGCCGCAACGCTGAACGCGACCGCGCCGATTGAACGTTTTATCGTGAAAACGAAAGAAAAAAATGAAAAATAGACGATTCGTTTTTGTGGCCCTGGCCGCGGCGTGCGGTTTGGCCGCTTACGGCGTTTACGCGTCGCGCTCCAACGCGCCCGTTGCGCCCGGCGCCGTTGTTGCGCAAGACGAAGCGCAAGGCGAGGCGGCTGCTCAGGAAACTCCCGCGGCTATAGTGGCGGTTGACCTCGCGGTCGGCCTTTCTACGTTGCAACCTCGACAATACGCCGGTCGCATCGTTTCAATTGAAGAAGTCGACGTCGTGCCGCGCGTCACCGGATGGATTAAATCGATCAATTTTGAAGAAGGCGATTTCGTAAAAGAAGGCGATCTGCTTTTCGAACTCGAAGACACCACCTATCAGGCCGCTTATAAAACCGCGCAGGCCAATTTGGATCAGGCGCAAGCCGTTTTGAAAAACGCGGAAATCACTTACAACCGTACGAAAGGCCTGCTTGAACGCAACGCGGGCTCCCAGGCGGACTTCGATAACGCGGATCAGGGGCTGGCCGTCGCGAAAGCGTCCGTCGCTATGTGCGAAGCCGCGCTGACCGACGCGACCAACACGCTCTCCTATACGAAAATCACCGCGCCGATCTCCGGTCGTATCGGAAAAGTTACCGTTACGCGCGGAAACCTGGTCACCCCGCAAACCGGTAAAATCGTCGACATTCGACAATTCGCCCCGATTCACATTCGGTTCGCGATCGGCGAAAGCGTCTTCAACGGAACCTTTGGCGGCGAAAAGAAAATTCGCGATCTCGCGCAAGTTAAAGTCTGCCCCGTCGGCTCCAGCCGAACTGATTCCAAAGCGATTGAAACCTATCCCGAAGCGAAAATCGACCTGATCGACAACCACGTCGATTCCAGTACGAACACGCTCGTTATCTGGGCGGTGCTCCCGAACGAAGACAACCGTTTCTTCCCCGGCTCCTACGCCACCGTTATGCTTTCGCGCAAACTTGAAAAACCGGTTCCCGCCGTCCTTCAGTCCGCGATTCAAACCGCTCCGGAAGGGAACTTCGTCTGGGTCGTTAAAGACGGAAAGGCCGCTAAGCAGTTCGTAACGCTCGGTCCGATCTCGCATAACTACTATGTGGTCGACTCCGGCGTCGAAATCGGCGATAAAATTGTCGTCGAAGGTATGAATAAACTTACCGAAGGCGCGCCTATTCAAGAAGTTCCTTACGCTTCCTGGGAAACGACGAACGCCAACGGCGCGCCCGTTCAGGCGGACGCCGATTCGGCCGACGCGGCCCCCTCTAAAAACGCTCAGTGACGTCGCGGAGGGTGTGATAATATGATTTCTAAACCGTTTATTGACCGACCAAAGCTGTCGCTTGTTATCTCTCTCGCGATCTCTTTGCTCGGCGTGTTATGTATCTTCCGTCTTCCTATCGCGGAATACCCGGAAGTCGCCCCGCCGTGTATCTACGTTCTCGCGCAGTACCCGGGCGCTTCGTCGCAGGTTATGGCCGAAACCGTCGCCTCCCTTATCGAGGAAGAATGCAACGGTATCGAAAACATGTTGTACTACAACTCGACCTCTGAAAACAGCGGCAGTTACTACCTGACCTGCTACTTCAAGCCGGGTTCAAACTCCGATATCGCGCAAGTCAACGTGCAAAACGCGGTTGTGCGCGCGGAAACGAAACTTCCGTCCGAAGTAACCCAGATCGGCGTTAAAGTCGCGAAACGTTCGACCGATATGGTCGCTATGTACGTCTTCACGACCGAAGACGACGACCAGAGCATGTCGTACCTCGACTTGTCCAACTGGGTGCGTATGAACGTAAAAGACCGGTTCGCGCGCGTCAACGGCGTGTCCGACACCGAAATCATGGGCGAACGAACCTACTCGATGCGCGTATGGCTCGACGCTCTTAAAATCTCCGGTCTCGGTCTTGAAGCGACCGATATTATTTCCACGCTTCAATCTCAAAACGTTCAAGCGTCAATCGGTTCTCTCGGGGCCGAAGAATCCAGCGACTACCTGCAGTTGAAGGTCGACGCGCCCGGACGCGGACGCACCGCCGAAGACTTCGCTAAATTCGTTGTCGCCACGACCGACGACGGTCGCCAGGTCACGCTCGACGACGTCGCTCGTATCGAACTGGGCGGCGAACGTTACGCGAACGACTCTTATTGGCACGAAAAAGGCGAAAATACGAAAAAGTCCTGTTCGCTCGCGATTTATCGTCAGACCGGCGCTAACGCTATCGACGTTATCAACGAAACGAACGCGATCGTCGCCGACCTCCAGGAACGCGGTTTGCCGCCGGGGATCGAAGTCAAACTGGGGTACGACCCGACCGAATTTATTCGCGAAAGTATTAAGGAAATCGGTTGGACGCTCGTCCTTACGCTCGTGCTCGTCGTCTTTGTTACCTACTTCTTCCTGCAAGATTGGCGCGCTACGATTGTCCCCGCGGTCGCTATTCCGGTCTCCCTGCTCGGCACCTTCTTTGCGATGGCTCTGCTCGGTTACTCCATCAACGTGCTCTCCATGTTCGGCCTGATTCTGGTCGTCGGGTTGCTCGTCGACGACGGTATTATCGTCGTCGAAAATACGAAACGTTTGATTGAACAGGAACACATTTCCGGTTACGAAGCGGCGGTCAAATCCATGGAACAGACGACCGGCGCGATCCTCGCCTCCACCTTCGTTATGGTCGCGATTTTCGCTCCGCTCTCCTTCTTCGGAGGTATCGTCGGAACCATTTACAAGCAGTTCTCCGTCACTATGTGCGTGGCGATTATCTTCTCCGCCGTCAACGCGTTGACGTTGAGCCCCGCGCTCTGCGCTCTGCTTTTGCACGATACCGGAGAGGTTCGAAAAAAGAACTTCATTTTCCGGTTCTTCGACTGGTTCATCAACTCGTCCAAGAACGCGTACCTGTCGATCTCCAAGGTGTTTGTGCGCCGCGGATTCGTGACGTTGCTCATCCTGATCGGCGTCGCTTTCGGAAACAAATGGGCTTATAACCAACTTTCCGAAGGGTTCATTCCGAACGAAGATAAAGGCGCGTTGCTCTGCGAAATCTCGCTTCCGCAAGGCGCGACCCTCGCTCGTACCAATAAGGCGTTGCACCAGTTCCAGGACGTGTGCTTCCAGATTCCCGGCGTCGAACGCGTTATCGCCGTCTCCGGCTTCTCCTTCCTGTCCGGTATGTGCGAAAACGTTGGACTCGGTATTATCGACCTCGACGACTGGGCCGATCGTAAGACTCCCGAATTGCAAATTGACGCTATTCGCGAAAAAGTTATGGAAAAAAGCTCCTCTATTCCGTTTGGAACCGTAACCGCGTTCCAACCGCCTCCAATCATGGGGCTCGGCAATACCGGCGGTATTTCCTTCATGCTTTCGAACCAGCTCGGCGAAGCGGTCGAGATGGAACGCGCCATGGGTAAATTGCTCGGCATGCTCAATAACAAAGAGATGTTCCCGACCGTCGCCTACGCGTTCAGCTCCTACTCCGCGAGTACCCCGCAGTTGTACCTGGACGTCGACCCGCAAGCGGCCGCGGCTCTTTCGACCTCGAAAGGCGAAGTCTACTCCGCGTTGCAGAACAAAATCGCTTCGACTTACGTCAACGACTTCAACAGCTACGGATACTCCTTCAAGGTAAAAATCCAGGCGGACGAAGCGGACCGCGCAAACGTCGGCAATATCGACGAACTCACCGTGCGAAACCACCTTGGACAGCAAATCCCGCTCTCCGAATTGGCGACTCTGCGGTATGAACTTGGCGCGCAACGTATTACACGTTTCCAACAGGCAATGTGCGTTCCGATGACCGTCCTGACGTTGCCCGGCGCTTCTACCGGCGATATCATGAACGATATCGAAAAGTGCGTGAGAGAAAACTTCTCCACAAACTACCGCGTCGACTGGACCGACCTGAGTTATCACCAAAAGGGTAACGAAGGCAAGCTCGGCATGCTCCTCATGTTGTCTCTGGCGTTCGGTTACCTGTTCCTCGCCGGTAAATACGAGTCCTGGACCTTGCCGCTCCCCGTTTTGCTCTTCGTCCTGTTCGCGACCTTCGGCGCTATGCTCGCTATGAAGTATTGCGGTATGAACCTCGATATTTACGGTCAGTTGAGCTTGATCATGCTTCTCGGATTGGCTAGTAAAATCTCGATTTTGACGGTTGAGTTCTCCAAGCAGGAACGCGAAGCGGGCGAAACGATTGAAGACGCCGCGCTCGACGGGGCTCGACAACGTTATCGAGCTATTATGATGACGGCGGGTTGCTTTATCGCGGGCGTTGTTCCTCTTATGATCGCGACTGGCGCGGGCTCCGTTTCGCGTCGTATTATCGGTACCGCAACCGGTTGGGGCATGATCGCCGCCGCCGTCGTCGGTATTGGGTTCCTGCCCCCGATTTACGCGATGATTCAACGTTGGCGCGAATACGTCAACAAGAATTTCTGGGGTCGTCTCCTCAAGAAAAAGCAGTCCTGAGCTTTATAAATTCGCGTTAAACGCGGAGTAATTACGCGACGGCGTTCTTTCCGAGCGATTGAACGCCGTTTTTCTTTAAGGAAACGCAATCATGAACGATAATTATCTACTCATACCGTCCGGAGAATACGACCAGGGCTCGCCCAAAACGCCCGAGGAACTTTACGCGAAATACGGCGGGGCGGTCCAATGGTACGAGGACGTTCCTTTTCGCCGCGTAAAAATAGAACGTCCCTTTTTTCTCTCTAAATTCCCGGTAACCGTCGGCGAATTTAGCGCGTTTGCCGACGCGACGGGATACAAAACGAACGCCGAACAATTTGGCGGCGCGTACGGAAGTCACAAAAACGTCTGGTTTTATGAAATGGGACTGAATTGGCGTCGACCTGGGTTTCCGCAAACCGCGCGTCATCCTGTCGCGTGCGTCAGCGCCGTCGACGCCGAAGCGTATATCGCCTGGTTAAATGAAACGACCGGCGAGAAATATCGTCTGCCTTCCGAAGCCGAATGGGAGTACGCTTGCCGCGCAGGTTCGCAAAGTGAATTTTTCTGGGGCGACGACCTGGAAGACGGCGCGCCCTATCTTAATGGAGCGGACGAGGCGGGAACGTCCGACGGCGAAACGTGGTTCATGAAATTCCCCTTTAACAACGGCTACGCGGGCACAAGTCCGGTTGGAAAGTTTCTCCCCAACGCTTTTGGACTCTACGATATGCTCGGAAACGTCTGGGAATGGTGTTCCGACGTCTTTCCCCCCGATAAAAAAGGGAAGACGAGAGTCGTTCGAGGAGGTTCGTGGCGCACTCCCCCGCAACGGTGCAGATGCGCGTTTAGAAATCCCGACCAGGCCGACGCCGTATTCGTCAGTCACGGGTTCCGACTGGCAAAAGACGCCGATTAGCGGAACGGGAAACGATAGAGACCAATTGAAGAAGAGCGCGATAGAGAAGGGAAGGGGAACGGCGAAAAGGTAAAACGGCTCTGAAATACGGCGTTTCGTCGACGCTCCAAACCGTCAATGCTCCAATCCGTTAACGCCCCAAAAAAGAACCGCGCCGTTCGAGTCGAAAAACTTAAACGGCGCGGACGTTTTTTGCGACGCGGAATCTGTCAGAGTTT
>CAYUUL010000043.1:0-19727 GCA_964447865.1 uncultured Planctomycetaceae bacterium
GCCGAACCCGCCGCGGCCCCCGACGCCGAAAAAGCGCCAGCCGAAGGCGCGCCCGCCGAGAACGCCGACGGAGAGGGCGAGCAGAAAAAACAAAATTACCTCTCGTGGATGATTACCTCGCTCGGGTGGTTCTTCACCATCGTCTTCGCGTTGATCTCGCTCTCGATGGTCGCGCTCGTCGTCATGAACATCGTCGCTTTGCGGCGTTCGCAAATGGCGCCCCCGGAACTTGTCGAGGACTTTGGCGCTCTGCTCGACGAAAACAAATTCCAGGAGGCTTACGAACTCGCGAAAGACGACGAATCGCTCCTTGGCGACGTCCTCGCCGCCGGTATGACGCAACTGCAAAGCGGACCCGACAAAGCTCTGCAAACGATGCAGGACGTCGAACAAGGTCGGATCATGAAAATGGAGCAACAACTCGGATACCTCGTCTTGATCGGCAATCTTGCGCCAATGATCGGTCTGTTCGGCACCGTCGTCGGTATGATCGCCTCGTTCCAGGCAATTGCGTCCGGCGGCGCCGCTCCGTCCCCGCAAAAGTTGGCGGAAGGTATCGCGACCGCTTTGTTTACCACCGAAGTCGGACTCGCTATCGCGTTGCCCGCCCTCGCGATCTTTGAGGTCCTTAAAAACAGACTCGCGAAGTTCGTGCTCGAAGTCTCCGTCGTCAGTGAAAATTTCATTGGAAGATTCTCCAATCCCAAGAACGCGAAATGACACCCAGAACCCTAACCGCGCGGTGACAATATGAGTAAAAAACGCGTCCTTTCTACATTGAAACCCGCCGAGATGAACATGACCTCGATGATCGATATCGTGTTCCTGCTTATCTCGTTCTTTACCCTCGTCATGAACTTTTCGCAAACGGAAGTCAACGAGGAAGTGCAGCTCCCGCTCAGCGAACTGGCGCAACCGCCCGAGGAAGCCGACCCCGAGACGATTACGATTCAGGCGCTAAGTTCCGGCGAGATCATGTTCGGAACCGTGTCCTGCGCGCTCGAAAGCTCCGACTACAAATCGACCTCGTTTGGACATGCGCTCGACTCCGAGTTAAAGTGGAGAAAAACGATTCGAAAAGTCATGCCGAAAGACGTCTCGGTCGTCATTCGAGGAGACCGAGACTCCGAAACCGGATATATTCAGAGAATTATCGCCGCCTGTCAGGCGCTTGGACTTGAGTCCTACGTCCTGCGCGCTCGACAAGGGGTCGACGAATAACCCGCTAAATCGCGTTCAAACGTCGTCTCCGTGTCGCGACGGTTCGACGTTTGTCGGCCAGTTCTTACCTTTCGGCTTTATTCCGTAACGCGCGAACATGGCGCGAATCTGTCGTTCGACTTCTCGCGCGCCCACAAAACGTTCGACCTCTCGCGCCGGCGCCGCCCCGTCTATTTTGACGAGCGTGAACGTTGGGAAAAACGACACGTAATTCTCCCTCGCGATTTTGGCGCCGCGAGGATTGTCGCAGTAGACGAACCCGATCGGGTACTCTTTCGCCAACCTCTCCGCGACAGGTCGCGCGACGTCGCACGCGGAACATTTGCCCGACTTCTTGAACGTATACGCGACGAGCGCGTAGCGCGGCTCCAAATACGGATCCTGCGCCAACGTTTTCCGCGCCTCCGGCAATCGCCGCGCCTTGCGTTGTTGTCCCTGACCGCTCCGCGCATACGCGTGAAACGCAAACGTCAACGCGACAAACGCCCCCAAAAGAACGATCGCCGAATACTCTAACGCTTCATGTTTCATACTTTCTTTACTCCTTGTCTAATCTAACGTTGCTTCTATCTTGAAATTCCTTTTTTGTTTTCTCGCGTCGATTGTCCGCCTTCGCGTAGTGAAAAGACGCGATCCCCCTGCCGAACGACCCTTTCGACGCGACTCCCTTGTGACGCGCGACTCGACCGTAAGGGTAGACCCGCGTCAACGTCCAAAGTGGCGAGCGTTTCAAACGTCCGGCAAATTCCGCGTGTCCCGTCGTTATTTCCAACGCGTAACCCTGTTCGAAATAAAGTTCGGCGAGCGCGTCCAAAAACGCGCCCCCAAGTCCGATCCCCTGGACTTCCGGGCGTACGACCAAACGGTGAACGCGTTTGCGCCCTCGACGCCCCTCCGACTGAAGAACCGCCGCGAATCCAACGAGAACCGAACAGGACGCGCCCGGACAAAAGAACGAACCGTCGAGAAACGCTCCGTAACATCGGGACGCCGAGTTCAACGTCCCGCTTAAATAGTGAAACTCTTTAAAACTTTTCCAGACCTCTCTTTCCACACCAGAGACCTCGACGCGCAATCCTCCGCGCCGAAGACGACCTCGCGTCAGACGTCCCGACTCCGCGTCGAGAATCCAGTCCGGTTCAAGGTATTCCGCAAGTTCGCGGCGGTTCGTCAGCGCTACGAGTTTCACGCCAAACCCGCCCCTGTCGTATTCCTTGCGAAGCGCGATCGACAAAGCGCGAGCCGTTCCCAAGTCGACCTCGCTCCCAAATTCGTCAAAAACAACGACCGGACCGTGAGATTCCAAAAGCCCTTTCGCAAGGTCGCAACGATACCGCTCTCCGACGCTAAGCGTCGCGTAAGGCCGCGCCCAGTGCGTTTGAGTCGAAAAACCGATCGCGTTCAGAGCCGACGATATCTCCGAAAAAGGACGATCCCCAAATTCGTCGACTATCGCGCGATCGGTCCAGTCGCCGCCTGGGTAAAACGCGCCGGGATACAGACTTGTCGCGACGCTCGTCTTGCCCGATCCCGACGCTCCGACGATAAGTCCAATCGACCATGACTCCGAAACCGGGGGCGGTTCCTCAAATTCCAGCGTCGTCGTTATCTCCCGAAGGTCGGGCTTGTCGAGAGCCCCGAGTACTCTCGCGACTCGATAACTCTCGACAATTGGACTTGTTAAGACTAACTTAACGCGGCTCATATCACGCACGCCCTGACGTCGTACCCTTCCGAACGCAGACGATTGTACAGATCCGTCTGCTCATCCTCGTCAACGCAGTCGACCACGATTCGATACGACTCGCCGCGGTCGTCCTCATTGTCGTCGTAGAGTCGTCTCGCGACGGGATCGACTTTAAACGCGTCCAAATCGAGGTCGAACGGCTCAAAGTCGTAGTTGCAGGAATCAATCTCTTCCGCAAGGAGATCGTCGTCCCAAGTCGAGATTTCGCTCAATTTGTTGTCGAGGATCCGGTACGCTTTGGCTTCGTCCGGCGTCATGTCGTCCGCGATCACGCAAGGAATCGTTTTCAGACCGAGACGCTTCGCCGCTTGATAACGCGCGTCCCCGCATATGATCACGCCGTCGTAGTCGACTACCAGAGGTTGCTTGAACCCGAACCGCAAAAACGACTCTACGAGCTTGTCGACCGTCTCCGCGTTGTGGCGCGGGTTGTTTTTGTAACGCTTGATATCGCTCAACTTCATATCGACGATAACAAGCGAGGTAACCCAATCGTATCTTGCCATTTACAATCCTTTCTAATTGATTTTTACTTCTCGAAACGCCGCGCTCTAATACTGAAGCGGCGTCGACTTGCACGTAAACGCCCCGTCGTCAAGCGTTCCCAGGCGTCCGATAAGACGAACGGACGCGTCGCAGATCAAGGGCGCGATGAACGTTTTGTCGAACGTCGCCGAAAGAGGTCCGACCGTTCCCGACGAGATTCCGAGCGCCAACAGATCCGGATACGACGTCGGATCTTTGCTGAGAATCCAGAGCGCTTCCTCGCTTACCGCCGCCATAACCCTGTCGCGCCATATGATTTCGCCGTTCTCGGAACGTTGAAACGCCTCGCGTTCAAAAACAAACGCCGCGGAAATCAACCTGATCGCCTGTTGTAAAGCGTTTTTGCGCGTCATTGGCGTCGCGCTATTCCAGATACCTGCCGAGACTCTGTGCGAAAAATATTCGTTCGCGTATTCCAACGCCACGCTAAACGACAGCGTCGAACCTAAGTCCGGCGGCTCAAATTGGTTAAGGTCGTTCAACTGATCCGACATAAATTCTCCTTTCTCTTAAAATTCCGCGGACTTCTCACGCCAAAACGTCTTCGGCTTTCTTCAAACCGGAGATCCGGCAGAACGCCTGGCGCGCGTTCTTAAATTCCGCGGTGTATTCGCCCAAAAGTATCGCGCGCGCGCCGTCCATTCCGGGCGTAGAGGCTGGTTCCGTGTGAAGCGCTCGACCTTGCAGAGGAACAAGCGCCAGACCGCGCGTATCGCAGACCCAAACGTCCCCGCTCGGAAGAGACGGTTCGACGACCACGCGCAAGACGTGTCCGCCCGCCGACGTCACGAACGTCTCCACGTAATTCCCGCTCGTCGTCGACCCTTGGGGAATATGAATTTGAGAAGCCGTCAGCGACGAGATCACTTGAGCTTGACCCGACCCACAAACGATCGTGTCAGGAACGCAACCCGCGTCCGAAACGTCTTGCGCCGCCAGATTCAACTTGTTAAGCGTCAGCGCCTCGTCCGCGTACGTCCGACTAAGACCTCCGCTCTGCGTCCCGAAATAGTACAGACCGCCAAGCGTGCCGGGCGAACTTGCGCTGCGCTGGACGCGCACCCCGTAAATCAGAGCCGAGTTAATGCGGCGTACGATCGCGTCCGTCGCGTGTTGCAATTGAACCGAGAGCACGTTCTCCATACCCGCCGCGGCGACCGCTTGCGCCGTGCCCGAGAGCGACACGTCCCCGCGAAATATTTGCGTGTAGTTCGATTCGACTCGCGACTGCGCGAAGAAATCCTCTCCCGACGTCGAGCCCTCTTGAATCGGTCGAGAGTCGAACGCGAGAAGAGTTTCAGACGGCGCCGAATACCCTTCGAGCGTGAACGTCGAGCCGTTCGCCGCCGCAAGAGACGCGCCGAGCGTCGCGCCGGAAACCGTTTCGACGCGCAAGACCGCGACTTCGCCGCAAATGTGGAACAGATCTCCGACCTGCCAGCCGAACGCGTCCGGAACCGTGAAATTCCCGAGACCGTTCGAGTATTCGTACTCTAGGACGACCTTTGTCTTAGGCGTCTCGATCCCTTCCAGCCACTTGTGTTCCGTGGCGAACGCGCAACTCAGACCCGCGTTCCCGAAAAGATCGGAGTCAGAAACGCGCGGCGTCCGAAAAAGACTAATGAATCTCGGAGTCGACGCGACGCGCCAGGAAAGCACGTCCGAGAGGTCGACGCGCGAATTCAAAAGATCAAGCGTAGTAATAGCCATATGATTTTCCTTTTGTTAAATAAATCTGTTTGAAATAGTAAGTTAAGCGGTTTAATAGAAGTCGTTTGACCGACTCTCGGACGCGCTACCGTTCGACCTTTGTCCTGGGCGCGTAACGCAACGCTTCCGCGAAATCGTCCCGTTCGAGCGCGGCGCGGAAACGTTCGGAATCCGCGTACCCGTTAGGATCAAGGTTGCCCGACGTCGCCGCGACTCCTTGCGAACGTTTCAGCCAATGCGGGGACAATTTGACCTCGTCCGCGAGCGCTTCCTCCGCGAGTCGAGAATCTTCCGTACGCGCCAGACCGTCTTCGCCGAGTTTGAACATTGGCGCCAGGCGTTTCACGTCCCGCAACGCCGTTTCGCAACATCCAAGCTTACGCGCCGCGGACACAAGTTGACTCTCGATTTGCGATTGAATCTCGCGCGCTTTGTACGCCGCGTTTTCCGCTCGCAACGGTTCCAACTCCGCTTCCAACGTCTCCAACTTTCTTAGGAACTCGTTTCTCTGCATGTCGTAAAGCTCAAGTTCCGCGCGAAGTTCGGGCGCGGTCCTGTTGGTTCTCGAGTTCGCGATGAGTTCGAGTTCCCAGTCTTTAAACTGCGTTTTCGGGAGTTCCCAGTTTTGGAACTGCTGTTTCGGTTCGCGAGTCCGCGCCGTCTCCGGTCCTTGCGCGCCGTTTCGCTCCGACGTTTCGTACTTCGGTCGACGCGTTTCCGCAGACGGATTCCGTAAATCGCGCGCCGTTTCGCCTTTCGAATCAACGCGCTCGTCAATCGACGACTCGACCCCTTGCGCAAGTTCCCCGCGATTCTCAAACTCTCCAAATACGTCTTGCATTATTGTTTGTCCTTTCTGACGTTAAGACCTTTTGCGCGTCGAGACGTTCAACGCGCTTTTCATGAGGATTATTGGAACGGAGAGAGGTTGTATGACTATTTTTTTTGACCTTTTTCAGATTTTTCGCAAGGTTCGAAGCGCTCGTTAGGCGCGTATGGAATAATAATGGGAGGTTTCGCGCGAAATGACGAACGAAAACGCGTAAAAATTTTTCGAGAAAAAAGAGAAGGGCGTCGCGCTCCGTTCCGACTCCCCGGAGGATAAAACGCCGACCGCTCGATGTTGAAAAATTTTCAAAAGTTTCCTGTCATAATCGTCCGCGTCTTGCAAGTATTATGTGAAGTTTGTTATTCGCAAGCTGAGTTTATTGCCGCGTTTTTATTGAGAATAGAAAAGGAGAAAGGAACGTATTATGAACGCATTGACGACCGCGTTTGCCGGCGAACTCGGACTCGCCGAGATTCTTGTCCGAACACTTGGAGGATCCGCAAGCTTGCGCGTGAAATCGCCCGACGGTCAATATGTCGAGAAAGAAATCTACTGCGCGCAAATTGACGAATGGGACTCCGAAAACGCGTCCGACGCGCCAAACAAACGCAAGGATCGCGCTTCCGACTCCGCGTCGAACGTCCTGCGTCGCCGCGAGAAAAAAGTCGAGTTCGTCGCGCCCGCAAGCATGCTCGACGCGCCCCCCAAGCCGTTCGCCGACCTCTTTGTCCGCGACGGTCTGACCTATCGAATCGAGAGCGTTGAAACGTATCGTTCCGAGTCGACTCCGATCTTGTACCGCTTTATTTGCGTTCGTTCGTAGCGAGAAAGGAGCCGACGCGTGAAACAACAACCGCTGCTCGACCTCCTGACCGACGCCGCGCTCGCTCTGCGTCTGCCCGGCGTTACAAGAGAAACGATCGCGCGCCCGAACGAACTCCCGGAAACTTCCGACTCCGAATTTCGGTTCGAAGTCTACGTCGAGGACTTTAACGCGGTTCCCGACTCCGAATTGAGTTCCGCGTCCGTCGGTTGCGGAGTCATTGTCGCAAGCGCTCCGCTCGGGTCGGGCTCAGATCGGCTCGACGCGGTCGCCAACGCGCTTGTCGATATCGTTCGACTTTGGCGCGTTCAACCGTTTCGCAACATGGTCGTTACGGAATCCTTATTCCGCGAGAAAAAAGTCAAACGCGAATCGCGCGTCTACGTCGCCGGAGTCGACCGTTCCAACGGACTGGTCGTCGACGGCAGATACAAAGTGAATATTGTCGTTCAATTTGAAATTTACGAGGAGGATTATTATGAGCGGAACTAACCGCTGGATCGAAGAAGGCGTCGTCCGAAAAAACAGTCTTTTGCGCGTCAAACTGGCGCTCGCCGTCAAAAGCTCGTCAAGTTTGGCGGAGGCCGTCGTTGGAGACTTCTACGAGTTCAACTGCAAAAGCAAGACGTTACCCGCGTGTTCCCAGGCTCCGACCTGGACCGACGTCACCGACAACCCGACGGAACCGACCGGATACGCTTACGCGGGCAAACCCGACCAGCTTGAAACCGTCGAGTTGACCACAAGAACACCGATCAAACTTACTTACGACGCCATGTTGGAACACCAGAAGGCGGGCGACCTCTTTACCATGACCTACACGTACGACGATCCGAGGGAAACGTCCGTCTATACGATAACGCTTCCGAACTGTCAGATCATCGGGGTCGAACCGAGCGCGGGCGGGAACGAGTCCGGCTCGCAAACGAAAATCAAAATTCTGCCCGAGGGCGGCTCCGCGAAAAATATGCCCGCGACCGCCGCCGTCGCTCGAAAGTAACCGCGTTATTAGAAAGGAACCAGTAACTTATGTTTAATATTGACGACTACTTAAACGGCGTGTGCGTCGACGAGACCGAGATCGTTAAACGCGGAACCGAAGAATTTAAAATCCGACGTCTCAACGGCGCCGAACGCTTGCGTTTCAACGACCTTACGAGTCAATACGACCGGGCGAGGTACGCGCTTGCCCGCGGACTGCTTTCCGGACCTTCCGGGTCGCCGATCGGCGAAGAAAACGCCGCGAAATTGCTCGAACGTCACGGCGCGCTCGCGGAAGCGCTCTTTGCCGATATCTACGACTTGACCCAGGAGTCCCTTAAAAAAGAGATTGAAATCTGGGAAGAAGTCAAAAAAAAATAGCGTCGCAAGGCGTCGACGAATACGCCGCGCTCGCTCGACGGTATCGACGCAGGTACGCGCTTGGACCCGACTCCGAGTTCTCGCGCCGCGAAGCCGTCGTCGACGCCGCGTTTGCCGACGCGGAAGCCGAGGGCGCTTGTCCGCCGGACAGAACGGAAGCCGTGTTGGCCGCGATCTACTACGCGCTGGGACGGCTCGCCGCGGCCCTCGGCGTCGATATGACCGACGTCGACCGCATCGCCTGCGACGCTAAAAAAGTGAGACCGAGAAAAGTTCCAGAGCCGACCCCGGAGGAACGCGAAAGACGCGACGACGAAGAAACGAGACGAGAGTTCGCGCCAATTTTAGCGCGAGCGAAAGAAGAATTGAAAAGAAAAGAGAAAGGAGCGTCCGTTTGCTAACGACCGACCTGGCCTCCCCGAGAACGCGTTTGACAAAAGCCCCTTTGAACCTGCCAAACGCTTTCCGAGGATATTTCCAACTGATCAAACGCGTCTTGCCCGAAAGGGTCGATTGGCGCGAATTTCTACCTGTTCCAATATGCCCGGTAGAGGGTCCGCGTTTTTACGAACCCCCGACCCCGGCGGGAGGTTTAGAGACCGATTCGCAAGACGCGCCGGACGTCGAACGTGAATTTAACGTTCGCTCTGGAAAAAAGGAGCCTGCAAACGCGTCTCGACCGTCCTTGTCGACGCCTTTGCCCGCGGTTCCTTCGCGCCTATCGGGTAGAGGGGCTCCCTTCGAGACGCGTCGCGGCGTCATGTTCGAACCGCCGAGCGCCGAACCTGTCCCAAACGCGCCAGGAGAATCCGCGGCGAAGCCGATCGCCATGACTCCAGGCGCCGACCGCGCGCGTTCGAGCGCCCGACTTCCGACCTTTGCCCCAATTCGACAAATCTCGGCGTTCGGACCTTTCCGCGACGCCGAGACCGCGCCGAGTTTCGAACGTTTCGAACAAATCGAACCGAACAGAACCGCTAAACCCAACGACCGCGGAACCGGCGCAAACGAAAGCGCGACGGACGAACCGCGAGACTATTCGCGTAAAAAACGCGAACGGCGACGCGGCAAGTTAAACGACGGCTTGACCGTTGTCCCAAATCGCGAGTTAAACGGCAGACTAAACGACAAGTTAAACGCGTCGCCGGTCCCTCCGAGTTTCTTGAAATTTGAGACGCGCCGCGACCCAAAGACTACGGACGCTAAATTCCGCGACGTCAAGTCCTTCGACGTTTTCAATGGCTTCAATCGGACGCGCGATCGACTCGACGTCATTCCCGACGCGAACAACGATTCGAACGCCGCCGCGAACTCCCATGAGACGCGCCGGACGATACTCGACGCGAACCGCGGCGCAAGAGTCCGAACTCTCTCGAATACGGCGCGTAGAAGCCCATTGCCGCCCTTCGGAACGTTTGACGCGACTGTTTATGCCAACGCGCCGACGTCCACTTTGACGCGCCTGAGCGTCGCGCCGCCGACGACTCAAGCGCGCGTGCAACCAGACGCGCCGACAACCGCCCGACGACGCGTCCAAACGCTCGAACGAACGTCGTCGCAGATCGTCGAACCGCCCGACTTCGCGCCGAACTCCCGAGCCGTTCCGATTTCGTTCGCGGAGCGTTCCACAACGCAAACGCGTCTGACGCAACCGTTTAACGTTACGGCGCGTCCAGTCGCGGACGAAACGTTCGTCGAGTCCGGTCTATTCGACAAACGCGCCGACGCGGGGTTCGACGCGGTCGGGACAAGCGCTCGACGACTCCTTCCAGACGCGCCTTCGCCGTTCATTATCCAACGTCGAGACGCGTCGAATCCTCAGGAACGATACCGTCGCGAGCCGAACGATCAAGCGTCGACGAACGACCTGGAAAACCGCTGTGAGGAACCGCGAGGCGACCTCTTTGAACGTCCAAACGACCGTCAAACGGATCGCGACCGCGCGCTCGACGCGATACAAAAACTCATTAAAGAAACAAAAGACGCGATTAACGCCGCTGCGAAAGCGCAAGAACGCGACGTCGCTATCGTGCCCGAATGGAACTAGATACAACGCGAGGAGAATAACGACATGGGGTGGAAAATGCTCTACCGGATCGACAAAGGAGGACGCGCCGCCGACAATATGCAAAAAGAGGTCGACGAAGTTTACGAACTTGAATCCGCAAACGACTTTAACGCCTTTTTAGCGTCCCTTAAACGCAAGGGCGGAACCGTTATCGAGCGGCGAAACGGACTCGCCTTCTATTTCACCGTCGAGGCGATCGACGTCGAACGGCGCGCCCCTATGCCAAACGGACGCGTTCAAGTTGTCGCGACGTTGACTTTGGCGCTCTTGAAACAGTCAAAAAACTCGATCCCACCCTGGAAACTCGCGCCTTACCGGTTTAGAACTTCCTCCGCGCTCGTCGAGGAAACGACGCAACGGTTCTATCCCGGGGTCGGCGATCTTGTCTGCCCGCATGGTTCCTACGACCCCAAACCGTTCGTGAACACCGCGGGCTCCCGCATGACCGGTAAAACGACCTGTTCCGTCGCGAAAATCTCCTTCTCGTACAACGTTCCCGCAAGCGCGTTTGATCCGAAACTCGTCTGGGCTCCTATCGGAAAGATCAATTTGCGAACCGTCGTCGTTTGCGGAATGAAGTTCCCGCCGAGAGTCTTGCGGCTCGAATCGCTGCGCGCCGAGTTCTGTACGGAAAGCGAGGAAACGACCGATTCCAACGGGAATAAAACGACGACGTATTGGAAATTCTATCGCGTCGACGTTACCCTGACCGCCGATCCGCACTCGTACGACCGACTCTACGCGAACGTTGGAACGCGCGTCTATAAAAACGGCGCGCTCCAAAAATTATGGAGCTGGACCGACCGTAAGTCGGGTAAAGCCGCGAGCGGAACCTACGCCGAAGCGCTGGCGAGCGGGGCGAGCGATATCGAACCCATTTCCGAGAACGTTCCTCTGCTCCCAAACGGATCCGGCGTTTCGCCAATTCCCACTTACCGCGTTGGATCGCCATTTGAACCGGTCGACTTCAGCGCCTTGGGACTGCCGACGGATCCACCGGAACATTGGAACGTCGTCGATAATTGAGCGCCGTAGAATTGAAACTGACTTTGAAACATTTTTTGAAATAAATTTTGCAACGATACCGACCTTAAAGTAAAGAATATCAAAACAAAGAAAGAACTCCGACATGAGAAAACTGACCTTAACGGAAACCGCCGCGCAGACTCTCGCCGAGAACCTTGCGCCCGCCAAAATCGTATGCGAACAGGAGACTCCCGACTCCGCTCCGACATACCGCCCCTGTCAGGATATCAGACTGGCGCGGCTCCAGTCCCCGTGGACTCAACAGGATTCCGGACTATGGACCGCCACAGCCTGCTTTATCGTGGGCGACGTTGGGAAAATCGATTCCTCGTTCGTATTCGACGTCTGCGCGCCGCTCGCAAGATCCAAACCGCTCGGCCTCTCGCGAATCTCGCGCTTTTGGGTGATTTGGCGCGGAAGGTGGGAATCGTTGGAAACTCCCGTCAGTATTCCAAGATACGTCGGGGGAAACTCGATCTCCGTCACGACAAACGACGACGGCGATTACCAAATCGACAACTACGGCCTGCGTTGCGCCGCGATTCCAAACGACTACCACTCCCAGTGGGGAACGCTTTATTTCGCAAGTCAATTCTTTATGTGGCGAACCGCGGAAGGAATGGACGGAACAAAGGAGCTTTCCCTCAAGTGGAAATGGCTCGACGTCTTAACTCCCAACGGAACGGAAACGATCAAAGTCTTGCGCGGATAGACAATTTGGAACGCTCGGAGAGCCTGAACGCCGAGATATCTCAACTTACGGGCGCTCCTTGCGGTTCTAAAAATTTAGACAATAATTATAGAGTAAAAGTAAATGTAAACAGGGAATAAGGTTGCAACGCTCGCGACGGATATAAGAGATGGCAAAAAATAGAGATAAAGACGAGATCATGGCCAAAAGACGGGAGATGGGAGAACGGCTCAAAGAGGCGCGTAAAAAGCTCGACCGTAAACAGGAGGATTTTGGCTCGAGACTTGGCGTCAAGGGCGGGGTTGTTTCCGCGTGGGAAAGCGGCGTCGCGCCGATCCCGGAAGGACGCGTCTACACGATGCAGTATATTTTCAATATCAATCCTGAATGGATCTGGCGCGGCAAGGAACCGATTTTTCTCCAAGGGAACGGTATTTTCGAAAAAAGTCCGAAAGAATACGCCTACGATTATATTTATTCCCTGTTCGACCGCATGCCCGGCAAGTTGCGGCGCGAAGTCGCCGAGTTATGCTATGTGATCGCGCGGCGGTACCTCGATCTTGACGGCGACGATCGGGACTCCTTACCGTCCCAATATTCGCATCTGGCCGCTCGAGACGAACGCGGCGAATTTGCCGTTGGAAAAGACGACGTCGATTTCGACTTCGACGACTCCGACAACGGTTTCGACGACTCCAAAGGAAGCAAATTCGCCTATCCCGTCTCTAACTCCGATAAAAACTTTAATCAATCGGAAAACGACTTAACGTACGACTCGACGTACGACCCGGACCCCAAAGACTACCGCAAACCGCGATACGACGACAGCGATTCGAAATTCTACTCGACGAGCGCTAAACCGGAAGACGCGCCGGAAGAAAACGACGTCGAGACGGAAAGCGACGCTGAGTTCGAGAACAAGCCCGAAACCAGAGACAAACAAGCCGAAAAAAGACCCGACCCCAGGAGTAAGGAAACCGGCAAGAGCAGGGGAACCGTCAAGAGTAAAAGCAGGAGCGCCGATTCCGGCAAGACCAGCCCCGGCTCCAAACGCAGAACGAAGTAGCGCCGCGTCGTCGAGCGTTCGCGTCAATAAAAAGACGTCCGAACCGACCCGTTGTTTAAAAGGAGCCGACTCGGACGCTTTTGTTTTGCGTTTATTTCTTTGTCGCGTTAAACCGTCCCTGTAACGCGAAGATTTGAGGACTTATTCCAACCGCGGGCCGTCAACCGCTCGCGCTGGACTCATTCGACTTTCAGAACCGCTTCCAGGGTGTTGAACGTCTCCGTCTCGTCGACTCGATAGGCGTAGCGCGCCTGATCGATTGGCGTTCGTTCGACGGTGAAAAGTTTCGGATCAAGAGATTCGCGCACAGACGAAGCTCTCTTGGCGGCGGGAATTTTAGTTGCGGAGGAGGGGGTGGCAGTCGCGGTCATTTCGCGTCCTTACTTACTGGTGAACGTTTCGCGCTCGAATCAAACCGAACGCGCGCTCGAAACGGCGATCCTACCGTTCGAGCCTAAACAATAACCTGCGCTCGAATCGCTTCGAGCGGAATTTCAGTATACACTATAATTCGGACGCCGACAAAAATACCTTCCCTTTTTTTACCGCCAATCGACGCTTTTCTCAAATTGACGCTCGCGCAACGCCTTTTTTCTGTCTATTGCATACAATCGGTATAAACGCTACTCGGCTTCGCGCTCGACCTCGCCTTTTCCGACTGGCGCGCCGCCGCGACGACGCGTACGGGCGTAATAGATCAGGCAAATCGTCAGCGTAAAGAGCGCCGCGTACGCCATGGACAACCCGATATTGAAAAGACTCGGCGTTTCCGCTCTGCTTGCCGCGTACGCGTACGGGATCTTGACCAGAAAGACCGCGGCGAGTCCTTGCGCCATGACAAACGTCGTTTTTCCGAGTCCGTTGAAGTAGCCCGTGAGACAGCAGGCGATCGAGAGCAGAAAACACTCGATCGACGTCGCGCGTAGAAACTCCGCGGAGGCACGGATGACGTCCGCCTGACTCGCGCCCGCGTCTTTGACGAAGATTGTCGAAAGCGCGTCCCCGTGGAAATAAGCGGCGTAACCAAGAACGCCGCCAAGCAGAGCCGCCGTCTGCATGCCCGTCCACATCGCGCGGTTTGCGCGTTCGTATTTGCCCGCCCCGACATTCTGCGATACGAACGCCGAGACCGACTGCATATACGCCATCGGTATCAGCAAAATGAAAATAACGAGTTTTTCCGCGATACCGACCCCCGCCGACGCCGCGACGCCGAGCGCGTTGACGAGTCCGAGGATAATCAGGTAGGAAATTTCGTTGCACATGTCCTGCAAGGCGATTGGCGAGCCGAGTTTTAAAATCATGCCGGTTGTCGCGTTATGGCGCGTGAAATGGCGCTTGCCGATTGGGAAGGGGAGTCCTTTTTTCTTAATGAATACGAGCGAGAGCGCTACGCTGACCGCTTGCGCCGCGACCGTCGCGATCGCCGCCCCTTCCGCCCCAAGATTAAAGCCGTTTATTAAAACGATATCCCCCGCTATATTGACGACGCACGCGATGGAAACGAAAACGAGCGGCGATTTGGAATCTCCTGTTCCGCGAAAAATCGCGCTCAGCAGATTGTACGCCGCGATGAAAAGACTGCCCCCGCCGCAGATGCGGATATAGCCCGTCGTCTGCTTCAACGCTTCGTCGGGCGCGTTCATTACGCGCGCTATCGGTTCCGCCGCGAAAACCATGACGACGCTCAAAACGGTTCCGAGCAGGCAGAATAGTTTCACGCTTGAACCGACGACCTGACCCGACCCTTCGGAGTCCCTGCGTCCGACGCGGCGTCCGAGCAATATCGTCGAGCCCATTGAGAGACCCGCGATTGCGCCAGTGACGATCATGAGCGTCTGACTCCCCGTCGAGACCGCCGAGATATCGGCTGTCGAACCAAAGACTCCGACCGCCCAAAGATCGACCGCCCCGTAAAGCGCTTGA
The DNA here is from genome assembly GCA_964447865.1 of uncultured Planctomycetaceae bacterium. GTDB lineage: Bacteria > Planctomycetota > Planctomycetia > Pirellulales > Thermoguttaceae > RUG369. The sequence continues at coordinate 15,016 of CAYUUL010000043.1, forward strand.
AGCAATAACGCCAGTAGAACGGGGACGGCGAAGCGCAAAAGAGACGGAAGAACAGGACTCGTTAGAAGATTATTTTTTGACGGCTCCATAGCGCGACCTAACTTTTTTCCATTTCTTCAAAATTGATTTTCGAGATAATATCCAGCATCTCGCAGAATTTGCCGACTTCTTCCGGGGAATATCGTTCGGTAATCCGTCTGATCGCTTCTCCGTCCTGACGGCGGTAGACTTTATATTGCGGGAGCGCGTCCTCGTTGACGGTCAGATAATTTTTCCGTTTGTCGTTGGGATCCGGCGTCTTTGTTATGAGACCCTGTTTGATCAACTCGTTCAATTTCGCGGTCACGCCCGGCCTGGAAATGTGTAAAAGTTCCGCGAGTTTGGACGCCGTGCAGGTTCCGTTCATTTCGTAGATCAATTCGACGTACAAAAGACTGTTGTAGGTAATATTCTCGTCCGCAAAACGACGATTCATCAAACGCAGATTGCACAACGCTGCGCTGTAATAAAAGGAAGCGAGCGCCTTTCGTAAATCCATAGAGGTTCCTCTCTTTAATTAGTTAAGCAATTTTAATTATTATAGCTTAACTAACAGAGGTCGTCAAGGAGCTTTTGCGCGGCCTGGGCGCCTGGACTTGCACGCTGTGAGAATAAAGAAAACGCGGGAGACGGTTAGGACGTTTCCCGCGTTTGAATTGTTTAACGGCGTCAAATACGCCGGGAGAACGTTATTGGTTCCCGACGTTACTGCAATAGTCCAATGAACTTGTTAAAGACATGTTTCAGCCCGCGCACGACCCGACTTCTTACTTTTTCCGGGTCGCCCATGAAAGGATTGACCGGCACGAGATTTGCGAACTCTTTTCCGCGCGTCTTGAGAGCGCCCGTTTTAAGCGACTCGCCGATATAAAATTTGACCTTCTCTTTGTCCAGGCCCTCTTGTTCCGCTAACTCCTCGACGTCGGCGTCTTGTTCTTCTTCCACAAACTCGCGCCAGTCCGGCACCTCGCCCAGTTCCGCCGTCTTCATTTTTTCGACATATTTTGCAACCAGGTCTCGCTTACTCCGCAATTCGAACGAAGAATCGACCGCTCTATTGATCGACGCCTCCAGCGCCTTGTCTTTGCAACCGCTTTCGCGATATTTCTTGACCAACTTTAAAATGTAGTCGATGTTCACTTCCACGCGCTTGGCAAGCTCGATTTCGAAGTTGAGATCGTCTCGAATATCGGCTCCTTTCACCTTTTTCTTAGGTTTTTTTATCTCTGACCATATGTCGACGTATTTGCTCTGATAATCTTGAATATCTCGTTCTGAAAGCGTTTTGTTCCCTTTGAATTCGTCGAAGGACGTCAAAATATTACGAACCTTCAACAACGCTCCAAAAAGTTCGACAAATTCCTTTTGCGCCGCTTCCCCAACAATTGGCGATTCGATCGGATACCGTTCTCTAAGACGTTCGACAATCTGGCGATAACCCGGGGTGAATTTCCCTTCCGAGTCCTCGTATCCGCAATAATAATCCGCGTAAGGTCGAAGTAAAACGACGCTTGCCGCGTCCTTGTCTCCAAAGAGCGCCAATGCTTCGTCCGTCGCCTTCTCGTTCGTCTGAAAGCATACGATATTCCCGTACGTTTTGACCGAGTTTAAAATTCGGTTTGTACGTGAAAAAGCCTGTATCAGCCCGTGCATCTTCAACCGCTTGTCGACCCAGAGAGTATTGAGCGTCGGCGCGTCGAATCCCGTTAGAAACATATTTACGACGATAAGTAGATCGAGTTCTCGATTTTTAACCCTTCGCGAAACGTCCTTGTAGTAACTTTCAAACTTCTCGCCAGCGTCGTACGACGTTCCGAACGTTGCGTTGTAGTCCGCGATCGCTTGAGTCAAGCCCGCGAGCGACGGCGAGTCAAGCCCCGACGTGTTCTCCGAATTTTCGTCCGCGACTCCTCCGGAACCGTCCGCGTCCTCGTCTTTTGCGTTTGCGTCAAGTGCGGAAGGAACGCGCGAATATTCCCGTCGAATCTCCGCTTGCTTCGGATCCTGTTCTTTACCTCCCTTTTGATACTTTTTGTCGTCTTGCGCGCCACCGCTGAATATCGTCGCGATTGTCAAGCCGCGATCGCTCTCCGCGAGTTGGCGCTTGAATTCGCCGTAGTATTCCAACGCCAGAGGTATCGACTCGACCGCCAAAAGCGAATTAAAGCCAGAGACGCGTTGATCTCCCAACTTGAAATAGCTGTTGCGCGACGTTTTCTGATTGAAATGGTCTAAAATATACTTGACGATTTCACATACGCGTGTCGACGCTTTTGTCGCTCCCTTGGTATCTGCTCCCTCTGTCTTTGCGTCGTCAACGTCCGGCTTCATTTTGACTGTATTGACGTAATCGACGAGGAAAGGAAGGACGTTTTTATCGCGTATCGCGTCGACTATTGTGTACGCGTGGAGCGCCAGAACTTCCTCGCCCTTCTTGTTAGGTTCACCGCCAAAGACTTGCGGCGTTGTTTTATACCCTGATTTTCCGCTCTTGGACGCGTTTTGCGCGAATATCGGCGTGCCCGTAAAACCGAACATACAGTGGCGAGGGAACGCATTCTTGATACTTTCGCGCATCTCTCCAAATTGGCTCCGGTGACATTCGTCGAAAATCAATACGACCATGCCAGGGAACGTCTCTCCGCGTTTCACGAGTCGGCGCGAATATATGTGTAATTTCTGGATCGTCGTTACGATAATCTTCGTTTTGGCGCCGTCCTCGATCTGTTCCGCGAGTTTTTTAACAGACACGCTGCCCGACGACGCCCCTTGCGAAAATCGCTCGTATTCGCGCATCGTCTGATAATCCAGATCCTTACGGTCGACGACAAAGAACGTTTTATCGATTTCCGGGATCCCCGTCGCCAACTGCGCGGTTTTAAAGGACGTCAACGTCTTGCCGCTTCCCGTCGTATGCCAAATGTAACCCCCGGATTTCGTAGAACCGATCAAGCCGAAGGAAAGACTCTTCTTGATCTTGTGTAAAATACGTTCCGCCGCCGCTATTTGATACGGTCGCATGACAAGTAGACTCTTGTCCATCGTTAGAACGCAGTAACGCGTTAGAAGCGTCAGGAGCGTATACGGCGCAAAAAACGTTTTTGAAAAATCGACCAAATCGTTGATCGGCGCGTTGTCCGCGTCCGTCCATACCGACGTAAATTCATAACTCGAACATGACTTGCGTTTCTGTCCTCCGTAACGCGTTCGTTCGCGCAACGCGCTTTCGCGAGTCGTATTCGAATAGTAGCGCGTGTGCGTCCCATTCGAAATAACAAAGACGTGGACGTATTCGAATAACCCCGTATCTTCGCCGAAACTCGATTCACGATAGTTCTCTATTTGATAGAACGCCGTTCGCAATTCGACTCCGCGTTTCTTTAATTCAACATGAACGAGGGGAAATCCGTTGACTAAGATTGTGACGTCGTAACGACGCTTACGTTCTCCCGTCGGTTCGACGTATTGGTTCGTAACTTGTAGGAAATTATTCTGGATATTTTTCTTATCTATTAAACGGACGTACTCGGTCGATCCGTCGTCTCGGATTAACGTCTGAATAGAGTCTTTCTGGATACGTTCCGTTTTAGTCGCGACGTTCTCGCCCGATCGTCGCGAAAGTTTGTCCCAAAAGAATCGGTTCCATTCCGCGTCGCTGAATTGGAGTCCGTTGAGACGCTCAAGTTGTTTACGCAAATTTTGCGTCAGATCCTTTTCAGAGTGAATAGAGACTTGCTCGTACCCCTGTTCGACAAGACGCGCTATAAAATCGCGCTCAAGTTCCGCTTCGCTCTCGTAGCTCTCCTCGATCCTTGGTTCTGGCGTATACCTTGAAACGACCGTCTCGAGGTTTTCCGAATAAGGTTCCGCGTTTGTTCCGGTTCTTTCCTCAAACGTCATTACGACTCCTTATTTCCTCGCGCGTTATCGATTCTAAATTTTTATCCGATCGCGTCTTATCTCTGTTGTTCCTTAAGCCTTTATTTACCTTTGCCGTATTGGACTCCGACGCGTTTCGAACAACGCCGACGTCCCTTTTATCGTCGAGTTTTCAAACGCAGATTTAAGCAAACCGCTTTTACTTACCGCCATCCTCTATATCGGCGATAATCTTTTCAATTTGTTCGCGCAGACTTTGTTCTTTGGCGACAATCTGCTCGATTTGCGCGTTTAACTCTTGAATATCGATTTTCTCTCGATCGTCGCGCTGTTCGACGTGTGTGGAAACGGAAAGATTATAATCTTGTTTGGCAACTTCTTCATTTGGAACTAGTCGCGAGAAATACTCTCGATTCTCGCGTTTGGCGTAGGCGTCTATAATCGCGTCGATATTGGCGTTCGTGAGTTTATTGTTTTTGGTGACTTTAACGAATTCGTTTGAGGCGTCGATAAACAAGGTTGAACGTTTCCCCTTCGACTTCTTCAAGACCATAACGCAGGTCGCGATGCTCGTGCCGTAGAACATGAGAGCATCAACATCAAGCCGTCGGTACAGTTCATATTCGGCAGGATTTGTTCCTTTTAATATGCTTATGTCAGTCAGAACAATCGGAGTTGCGCTGTGAACAGAATCAATCCAGCGCGGTATGGGCTCGGCATCCTCCAAGCCGCTTAATCTCTCTATCATTTTGTCCTCAACGCCGTCAGCGTATGACCAGAAAAGTGGTCTCCAT
>CAYUUL010000044.1:0-19641 GCA_964447865.1 uncultured Planctomycetaceae bacterium
GACCCGGATACGGTTTACGATCTTCGCGTGAAAGCGGTTGGGGATCAGATTTCCTATCGCAACTCGATTTGGACTCACTCGAGCGCGATAACGACGGCCGCGAAACTCGACGCGCCGGTTTTGAGCGTTCGCTACGAAGGGAACAACGCGATTGTCAGTTGGGACGCGGTGGAAAACGCCGAGCGCTACCTTGTGGAATATAAGTTGAGTTCGGATCCTGAAACGTCGTTCCAGGCGATCAGGGGCGTGACGGACACGAGTTATACGTTTAGCGACGCCTTCGTCAACAACGTTTACGATATTCGCGTGAAAGCGATAGGCGATCAGGGCGATTACACGAACTCCGACTGGACGTACGCGGTCGTTTCCCGCGACGGGAACAAGTTGACGCCTCCGAGTTTGACGGTCAAGACGTCCCCGACGACGATGACGGCGAGTTGGGACGCGGTGGACAACGCGTTGCGGTACATTGTGGAATACAAGTTGACGACGGAGCCGGAAAGCGCGTACGTAACGATTACCGGCGTGACGGACACGAGCTGTACGATAACCGGTCTGACGCCGAACACGGACTACGATATTCGCGTGAAAGCGGTCGCCAATCGTTCGGAATACGGCAATTCGAACTGGACGAAAGTAACGGCGACGGCGGCTTTGCCCGCGCTGACGCCTCCCAGGTTGACGTACGCGTATACGGATCACGTCGCGACGGTGAATTGGGACGCGGTGGATAACGCGTTGCGGTACATTGTGGAATACAAACTGACGTCGGAGCCGGAGAGCGCGTACGTAACGATTAAGGGCGTGACGGACACGAGCTATACTCTCGCGGACGCGGTCGCCGGTAAAGATTACGACGTACGCGTGAAAGCGGTCGCCGATCGCGTCGTCTACTCCAATTCGAACTGGACGAAACTCGCGGTTATGCATGAGGCTCTTCCGCTTGTCGCGCCGAGTTTGTCGATCGATGTGGACGGGAATAAGGTCGGCGTCGATTGGGAACCCGTCGCGGGCGCGGTTCGGTACCTTGTCGGGTATAAGTCGGATTCGGAAACGGAATATACGGTCGAATCGCTTGACGACACGTGTTTTATGTTTAGGGCGGAAACGAGTTACGACGTTCGCGTGAAAGCGATTGGCGATCAGGTCGACACGAGCAATTCCATTTGGAGCAAAGCGAGCGGCGCCATCGAGTCCCCGCTGGTCGACGAGACGGAACTTGACGACGAATCGCTTGTCGCGTTCCTTTCGGATCTCTGGCTCGCCAAATGACGCGTTGAAAAAATTGACTTCGAGCCGGGTTGGCGCGGAACGCCGCGTTTGACCGGGCCTGGAGTCCTGGGAAGAGTTGGCGCCGGGACGACTTCGCGGCGCCTCTTCGGATATATTGAGAACGGGGCTCGACCTTTACGGGGTTGGAGTTCCGTTTTCGCGTTTACGAACGGTCGGCGCGGTTGCGATTAGAGTATAAAAAAAGAGAGTCTCGTTTAGCTCAAGATAACACAACGAAACCCTCCTTCCCCCATCGTCGGCGAGCGCTCCCAAAACCGGAAAGGAAAGGCCGCCCCCCTTCGACAGTAGCTCGCCCGCAGAAAGGCGAGCGTAACGTCAAGTAAACTACCTGAAGTATACCCGTTTCCTTTTTGTTTGTCAAATTATTTAAGCGTTTGGAACTGTTTTTTTGTAAGTTTATTTGGCGTCCGGGTTCGCGCTGGCAATAAAAAAGGGACGACCCTGTAATTCAAGAGTCGTCCCAGTACAAAGCGGATCGCGCGGCGTGGTAGTGGACTTATCCCGCGCGATCCTGACCAACCGCCAGGAAAGGGGAATGGCGGCGGTTTACGCGTTGTATATCCCAAGTCTTCTTTTTTCTCTTTCGACTTCGTCATCGTCGTCGTCGACGATTTCCAACGGCTCAGTCGCCCAAATGGCCAGCCACTCTCTAAGCTCCTCTTTGTTCGGGAGCGCGTCGAGATAGGTCGGAACCATTTCTTCTTTAAGGTTTTCACTAAAGAGGTATTGTACGTAGACTTTATCTTTGTCAAGCGCTAAAAGGACGCCCGCGTTCGGTTCCTCGTCGGGTTCCTCGAGCCGGAGCGCTTCGAGCAGTTTTTTCATTTCCTCGACGTGTTCCGGGAGCAGGGGGCCAAATCGGAACCGCACCGTTACGAACCCCGCGAACAAATTGCAATAGAACAACAGATCGGTGAAAAACCGTTCTTCGCCGACCCGAATATACGATTCCCGCCCGGCGCCTATGAACTTCTTGCCCGACTTCATCATGAGTTCTTTTACGTTGTCGAGAATCTTTTTCTTCAGACAGTCCAGGGCGCTTAACTCGACGCGTTTCATTACTTTGTCAGGGTCGAACCCGCGCGTCTGCGCCAGGAAATCGACAGGCTCGTCGTTTGCGTTTTCTTCGTGTTCCATCTTGCGTTTCGTCTATTTAGTCGAGGTAAAGCGGCGCGTCGTTCGGCGTCGTCGAGTTATTTCTTTTTGTCGTTTGGTTTTGCGGTCGCGCCCCTAGCGTCGTCATTACCGGACGCGCCCGGTTTGGGCGCCGGTTTTCCTAACGGCTGCGTTTTGGGCAGGCTTTTGGAGTCCGACGGAGCGGGTTGATCCGGTTGTTCGCGTTCGGGTTGGCGCGAGGCGTTTCTGTAATCCTCGACGTCGAAATCCGCCAGGGCGGGGTTCCTTCTCGTTTCCGACCTTGTTCTGACCGGCGGCTTGGGATCTTCCGGTTCTTCCGGTTCCGCGTCCTCGTAATTCTCCTGCGGATAGTTTCCGCGGTACTTTGCGGGAATAGCCGCCAATCTGTTCCTCGCCTTGGAGTAATATTCGCTGTCGGGGTACTGGTCGACGATCATATCGAAAGCGATGAGGGCTTTTGGGAAGTCTCTGGCTCTCAAGGCGATTTCTCCTTTGAGGAAGAGTAGCCGGTCGACGACGGCGGTATCCGGTCGGTTTTTAAGCGCGTCGTTGACGTATTCCTCGGCGGTTTTGTCGACTCTCGCGTCGGCGTATATTTTCGCGAGCATGTATGTCGCGTGGCTCCAATAGGCGCTGGTTGGGAAATCGCGGTACAGGCGTATGAAGGCCTGCTTTGCGCCCTCGATGTTCCCGCGTTCTCTTTCGTTCAGGCCGAGATAGTAGAGGGCGGAATCGGTGAACGGGGTGGGACTGGAAGTTCCGGTCGCTTTTCGGAGGTACTTAACGGCGTCGTCGGCGCGGCCCAGCGCGTCGTAGTTGAGTCCGACGAAGGTGGCGGCCAGCGTGGCTTCGGGGGAGTACGGGGCGTTGTTGATAACGTCCTGATAGGACATTTGCGCTTCGGAGCGTTTTCCGAGCATAACGAGCGCGTTTGCGCGGAGCAGGGCGATTTTTGGGGCGATCCCGGGCACGTCCTGCCAAAAGGTGTCGGAGGACGTGAGCGCCTGGTACAACTCGTCGTTGCATCGGGCGAACTCCTGATTGTGGAAGAACGTCTCGGCTTTTTCCAGGACTTTTTTCGCTTCGTCGGGCGTGACTTTCGCGGCTTCGGCTTCGGCGGCGGCCTGTTCTTCGGCGGCTATTCTCGCGGCTTCGGCTTCGGCGGCGGCTTTCTCGGCGGCGGCTTTCTCGGCGGCTACCCGCGCGGCCTCGGCTTCGGCGGCGGCTTTTTCGGCCGCGGCCTGCTGTTCGGGCGTCTGCTGCTGTTGCTGTTGCTGTTGCTGGTTCGGGTTCTGCTGTTGCTGGGGCCCGTTTGGCTGTTGCTGTTGCTGGTTTGGATTCTGTTGGTTCTGGTTGTTTTGATTGTATCTGGGATCGGCGTTTTGACCGTTTTGGGGTTGCTGGCCCGGATAGTTCGCGCTGATGTTTTGCGGATTGTAGTTCGGATTAGCGGCGTCGCCCCAGCGGTACTGATCGTTTCGGTAGTAGTCGTAGGGCCGGTACACTCTGTCGGCGCTTCCGTAGTTGTAGTAGTCTGGACGGCTGTATCTCGCGGGGTCGGTCGGGTCGTAGAACTGGCCCGGCGTTCTGGTGTTGTAGCCGTTTGAGACGTATGGGGTAATGACGTACTGGTCTCTTGGGACGTCGGCGACCGGGGTTCTCAGGGCTTCCTGTCGTCTCTTGTCGAGGTTGTTCACGAGCAGGGAGACGGTCGGCTCGTTCAGCCATCTCGCGTAGTTGACGGTTTCGCGGTAGAGCGCGTCCTGTCTCGCGTAGTCCTCCTGGTTGCGGTTTTTGGCGTAGAGACTGCAGTGCGCCATAATGAGGGTTTTTACGGCTTCCACGCAATCGAGCGGCTCGAGTCTTTGCCCGCCGGTGTTGCGGAAGTAGCCGACGGTCGCCGTCAGCGTCGGAGTATAGGAACTTCGGTGCGAGTAGCTGTTGTTATAATTGTTGTTATTGTAGTTATAGTCGTTGTAGTTGTTGTAGTTGTTGTTATTGTAATTGTAATCGTTGTAATTATTGTTGTTGTAGTTGTAGCGCGTCCCGTTGGCGGCTCCGTTGTAGTTGGCGTTGTAGGTTCCGTTGCTGTTATAGTAGCCGGAGTTGTTGTCGTATCCGTTTCCGTAGGGATTGTTCGCGCCGGCGGGATCGTGGTAATTCGAACGGTACGTTCCGGATCCGTAGGAGGAACTCGGATAGTAGGAGGAGCCTCGGGATCCGGTATAGGTCACGGCGAGCATATTGGTCAGGGAGTTGACGACGGCGGAATAGTCCCCCTGCATGAGGTCGATCATCGCGGCGTAGGAGGTAACGACGTCGGGAGCGTTTTGACCGTAGGAGGACCTTGCGAGCGCGTCCAGCACGGCGTCGGCTCTTGAAGTATCCCCAAGCGCCAGGTACAGCTTGATTTTAAGGAGAGCGACGGCGGGGGGCAGCGCGGCGTTGTTTCGTTCGAAATAGGTCTCGATAATATTGAGCGCTTTTGAGCTGTCTTTCAACGCGTAGTAGGCATATGCTTCGTAGAGGTAGGCGGTTCTTAGGGCGTCGACCGCGAGATCGCCGTTGACGTCGGCGTAGCGTCGTATGAACGTTTCGAGAATATCGATCGCGTCGTTGAAGCGCGTCTGCACGATTTTGAGCAGGGCGCGTTGGACGGCGACCTGGCCCGCCACGTCGACCGGTAAATTGCGTTCGTTCGCGAGCGTCGAGAGTTCGCGTTCCGCAAAGGTATAGTCGCCGGTCTTGCCGATAAGCGCGGCGCGTTCGAGACGGCAGTTCCAGTTGACGGAGGCGTCCGCTCCGCTTCGACCGCCGGACTGATTGGCGCGCAGGGCCTGTTCGTAGGCTTTAATCGCGGCTTCCGAGTTCCCCATTTTCGCTTCGCAGTTCGCGATATAATAGTAGCAGTAGGGGACGTAGCCGTCGTTTCGGTAGTACGACAGGTACTGGTTGAATTGTTGCCGGGCGCTCTGGTAGTTCTGCATATCGAACGCGAGGTGCGCGGTGTGGAACAGAGCCTCTTTGTAGTACCGGGCGTCTCTGCCCTGTCGTAGGACGTAGTTGAAGTGTTCCTGAGCGGCGCTGGCGTCCTGCTGGGTCGTGTACTCGTTGCGGAGCATGTAGGCGTGTCCGGCGTAGAGGTGCGCGAAGTTGATTTGCGAACCGTTCGGATAACGTCGGATATAGTCCTCGAAGGCGTTGATCGCCGCTTTGTAGTTTTTCTCCTCATGGTACTTGCGGCCCGCGTTGATAATGTCGGCGCCTTCTCCGGAGCCCCGGTTGTAGGTTACGGACGGCGAGACGCTTCCCTGCGCGAACGCGTTGGAACCCGGATCGAGAACGCCCAGGCTTGCGAACGTTAAGAGCGCGACCGCGGCTCCGGACGCGTTGAACCATGTGCGTCGAAGATAGCGCCGTAATTCTGCCGGATTTCTCATTGTTTACGCCTTTCGTTCGTCTTGCGCTCTCATGCCCGTAAGAGCGCAGTCCCGAGCGCTCTATTCCAACCTGTACATTATAATGGTTAGACGGACGCTCGACAACCTCAAAGGGGGCTCTTTGCCCTGTTTATCAAATGAAAATAATCGTTTTTTTTTGAACAATAATGAAAATCTAATAAAAAATAATGTTTGAACGGTTCGCTTGTATTCGCGTCGCGGTCTAACTATAATCGTGAAATAGCTCCGCGTTTGTGGCTCGTCGCGCGGGAGACGCGACGTAAAACCTTTTATAATCGTTATAGTATGACAAAGAGAGCAAGATGACGCCGAAAAAAATATCGCAAACACGCCGCGCCGTCCTGAAAGAGGGCGCTTTGGCGGCAGTCGCGGCCACGTTTCCCACCTCGACCCTGATGGGAGCACAAAGGGAGACGGAACCTCCTTACGACCTTGACGGGTGCAAGACGTACCAGGAGTACAAACGACTTTGCCGAAGGCGCGGCATGGGGTTGCCGGCCGTGTCGCCGGACGCGGACGATCCGGCGCTCGCTCGAGAAGGTCGGAGTTGCATGAATTGCGGGCGTTGCGATCGGGCGTGCATGAATCAGCAGGTCGCGCACTGGTACCGGAAGGAGGACTTAAAGGACCCTGCGACGCGTATTTGCATGTATTGCGGACAATGCGTTTCGGCGTGTATTTACAACGTTCTGCATGAGAAATTGCACTTTACGACGGTGGCGTCGGGCCTCGAGAGTCGGAGCATGCCGTACGACATGCCTGGGGGATCGGAGAGCGAGAATCCGGTTTACGTCGCGATGCTGGCGCCGGCTGTGCGCGTGGCGTACGGGGAGTTTTTCGGCGAGGCGCCGGGCTCGAATTTGGAGTCGAAGATTGTCGGAGCGTTGCGGAAGTTCGGTTTCGATTACGCGTTTGACGTGACGTTCGGGGCCGATTTAACGACGTTCGAGGAGACTCGGGAGTTTCGCGAACGGCTCAGGACGGAGACGCGTTTGCCGCTCTTTACGAGTTGTTGCCCCGCCTGGGTTCGGTTTGTCGAGACGTTCTATCCGGAATATATCCCGAATTTATCGACGACGCGGAGTCCGATACTCGCGCAGAGCGCCGCCGTTAAGACGATGTTCGCGAAGGAGAAGGGTATCGCGCCGGACTCGATTGTAACCGTAGCGTTCGTGCCGTGCGTCGGCAAGAAGTACGAAGCGACGCGCAAAGAGAACGCGGCGTCGGCGAAGTACTGGGGGTCGGGCGAATATCGCGATTTGGATTACGCGATCACGACTCGGGAGTTCGGGTCGTGGAGCGCTTACGAACGCGTTAAGCCGGACGAGCTCGAGGAGTCGGAGTTCGACAGCGTTCTCGGGACGGGGAGCGGGTCGGGGCGTTTGTTTGGCGCGTCCGGGGGCGTTTTGGCGTCGGTATTGCGCGAGATGTACTGGGAAGTCGAGGGTCGCGATCCCGACGCGTCGTTTCTCGAGTTCGCGTCGGTCGACGGGGCGCCGAGTCGACGCGAGACGACGGCGAAGATCGGGGATCGCGAGATACGCGCGGCGATCGTTTCGGGATTGGCGCCCGCTCGAGCGCTGTTGGAGGATTTGAAGTCGGGTAAGGTCGCTTACGACGCGGTGGAGGTCATGGCGTGTCCGGGCGGATGCGTGGGTGGCGGAGGTCAGCCGAAGGGTAAGGAAGGCGCTCCTCCGACCGACGCTCAGCGCGCGGCGCGAGCGGAAGGACTCAAGCGCGCGGACGCGAACGCGCCGATCCGCGTCTCGGGCAAGAATCCGGAACTTCAGGCGTTTTACGAGAAGTTTATCGAGCCGGGCGGGGACGAATTGCGCGAATCCCTTTTGCACACGAGTTACGAGAAACGCGACGTTTGGAAAAGTTGACGGATAGAGCGAGCGCGTCGGGTAGCGAGGGGAAAAAAGCAGGGAAATCCTTTCTCAAAAATTCCGCGCGCTTGTCTTTTGTTTTCGCGTAATGTAGAATAGTAGCGAGCGCGTTTGTTCGCAAGCGCCGCGTTTGTCTTTTGCTCGCTAACATTTTTACACAGGGGAGAGAAATTTATGGCACAACCCGTCGGGCCACAACCTGGAAACAACGCGCCCTCGAAAGAGCCGTGGCGCTCCGGACGACCTTCTTTTAAGGCGTTTTATCCGGAATTAGTCTTGCTTACGATAGCGACGATCGCTTTTGTCGCGCTCGGCGCCAAATTGAGTTGCAACGTTCTGAAAAAGGAGAAGGAGAAGAACGCGCCGCCCGAAGTCGCGGCTGTCGCTTCCATGGAGCCGAACGTTTACGCTCAGGCGCCGATCGACGCGGTAAAGTATTCTCAAGAGTCGCTTGAACTTCCGGAAGAGCCCGCGCCCGCCGAACCGGCAGTCGCTCCGGAACCCGCGCCGTCCGTTCCGACCGCGTCCGCGCCGACTCCGCTGTCGAGCGCTCCGAGCGGTTTGAGCGTAACGACGCGTTTGACGATGATCTGGATCTGGTGCCTTATCGTTCCGGTCGCGCTCTGGATTTGGCGCGGCTGGGTCTGGATCGCGGCGATTTACGGCGTCCGGTTCGAATTGAAGGTCGACGAGGACAATCCTCGCGCGGCGACGTTCCTCGTTACCCGCGGGATCTTCAATAAGAAAACCGATTCGCTTCATATCGGACAGCTTGTAGATATTCAGAGCAGTCAGACTTTTTTACAGAAGTATCTGATGGGCGGGGTCGGCACGATCGTCCTCTTTACGAAAGATACTACGGATCCCAGACTCTATATGAAGAACATGGCGGATCCGAGCAGAGTGTTCAATACGTTCAACGATTTGCGCGCGCTCTACTGGGGTCGCGGGGGCGTTCCAATCGGGTTTGGCGACGTGGACGCGCCCGTTGCGGACGGTCAGGTTCTTCCTGGGGACGGCGGAGACGCGCCGCTCGACGGTCAGGCGTGATCGAACGGTAAAGAATCAGGGACGTTTCGGGTTTTTGGGGAAGAAAAGCTCGGAATTTCTCTTTTAAGATTTTCATGCGCTTGTTTTTTTATTTTCGCGTAATGTAAAATAGAACAGGCGCGTTTGTCTTTCGCGCGTTAATATTTTTACACAGGAGAGAGGAACTTATGACGCAACCTGCCGGACGACAACCAGGAAATAACGCTTCCTCGAAAGAGCCGTGGCGCTCCGGACGACCTTCTTTTAAGGCGTTTTATCCGGAATTAGTCTTGCTTACGATAGCGACGATCGCTTTTGTCGCGCTCGGCGCCAAATTGAGTTGCAACGTTCTGAAAAAGGAGAAGGAGAAGAACGCGCCGCCCGAAGTCGTTGCGCTCGTTCCTATGGATTCGAACGCTTACGCGCAAGCGCCGATCGACGCGGTAAAGTATTCGCAAGAGTCGATCAAAGTCCCGGAAGAGACCGCGCCCGCCGAGCCTGTCGACGTTTCGGAGCCAGTCGAGACGTCCGCGCCCGTAGAGACTCCCGAGACTACTGAAACAGCGGAGACGACGGAGAACGCGGAAGAAACCGCGACGCCGGTCGAGCCGCAAGAGCCGGTCGAGAGCGTAAAACCGGCGACGTCCGTTCCGTCTACGTCCGCGCCGACGTCTCAGCCGGGCGTTCCGGTCGCGCAACTGTCGAGCGCTCCGACCGGTTTGGTCGTGGCGACGCGTTTGACGATGATCTGGATCTGGTGCCTTATCGTGCCGGCGGCGCTCTGGATTTGGCGCGGTTGGGTATGGATCGCTACGATTTACGGCGTTCGTTACGAGTTGCGCGTCGACGTGGACAATCCTCGCGCGACGACGTTCCTCATTACCCGAGGGATATTCAATCATACGACCGATTCGCTTCATATAGGTCAGGTTAAGGATATCCAGAACCGCCAGTCGTTTTGGCAGAAATATCTGATGGGCGGGGTCGGCACGATCGTTCTCTTTACAAGCGATCTTACGGATCCGGAGGTTTATATGAAGAACATGGCGGAGCCGGGCAGAGTGTTCAACGCGTTCGACGATATGCGCCGTCACTTCTGGGGCCGCGGGGGCGTGCCCGTTGGGTTGGGCGACGGAGGTTCCGGCGACGGGGACGCGTAGATCGGCGGCCAGTCGCGTTTGGACAATAAAAAAGGGAGCGCTCGGAGCCTGATCGAGACGCTCCCGCCACGATTCGTTTGGCGCCCTGGGAGAACCGCGCGAATCCGCGGACTTGCGACGTCTGTTAAACCCGCGACGGCGCTGGAAAGTTTCGGTATGTTTTTTGACTTTTAGTTTTTAACGTTTTTTGAGTTGAAGGGGTTCCCAAATGCAACGCGCCGTTTCTCTTGTTTCGGTCGCTTTCCTGGTCTCGACGTTCTTCGCGGGTTGGTCTGAAGTTTTCAGCGCGGACGCAGCCTGGACGATACGGAATAAATCGCGGGAATCGATAACTGTGGTGGCGCATCGCGGGGCGGGCGATCTTGCGCCGGAGAATTGCCTTTCCTCGCTCGAATTGACGTGGAGTATGGGCGGGGTTCCGGAAGTCGACGTCCGTATGACGAAAGACGGTCATATCATGATGTTCCACGACGGGGACTTCGCGCGAGTCATGCCGACGGCTCCGGACTCGGTTAAGAAGTCGAGCGTGGAGTCTCTGACGTACGACGAAGTCCGCGCGCTCGATATCGGGTCGTTCCGCGGCGAACAGTTCAAAGGCGAGAAAGTCGTTTCTATCGAGGAGATTGTCGAGGCTCTTAAAAAGGACAATCGCCGGACGATCGTGATCGACGTGAAGAAAGTCGACTTTGAGAAATTGGCGCAAGCGGTCTACGACGTTCGGTTTCAGATCACGCTGACGTCCGGAAACGAGGCCGATTTGGCGCGCTGGGCCGATATTTGCGGCAAAGAGTGCGACGCGACCCTCTGGATGGGACTCGGGAACTATACGGACGCGGACGTTGAGAAACGGTTCGAGAAACTTCGCGCGGAGAATTTCAAAGGGATTAAACGTCTGCAGATTCACATTACCAAAGACGCGAACGGGAACTTGAAGCCGTCCGCCGAGTGCATACGCGCCAAAGCTGACGAGTGCCGCAAACGCGGAATAGAGTTCCAGACGATGCCGTGGCCCGCAAAGTACGGAACCGATATCGCGTTCTACAAACAACTGATAGCGCTCGGCTCGATGGGGTTCGGATCCGATCGACCCGACTGCGCGTTCCAGGCGTTGGACGAATTTTACGCGGAGTCGTCCGAGGACTGGAACGTCCGCGACAATATCCCGGTCGACGAGGTTTCGGTACAGGGGCATCGCGGTCTGGGAAACGAGGCGCCCGAGGGCACGCTCGAGACGTTCCGGGAAGCGTGGAAACGCGGAATTGTCCCGGAGGCCGACGTCCGCATGACGAAAGACGGCGTTATCGTATCGTTCCACGACGGCGATTTCAACCGGATTCTTCCGGACGCGCCCGAGGAGATTCGCAAACAGGGCGTGGAGAATTTCGCGTTTGAAGAACTTCGCAAATTAGACGTCGGCGCGTATAAGGGCGAACGGTTCAAAGGTCAGAAGGTCGCGTCGCTGGACGAGCTTGTCGACGCGCTTTTGGAAGATCCGACCCGACTGGTTTACTTTGACGTGAAGAAGGTCGACTTCGCGGCGTTGGCGGACAGGACGCAAGCGGTTCATTCTCAAATCATCGTAGCGTCCTCGAATTACGACGAGTTGAAGAAGTGGAAGTCGTTCGCTCCTCGCGGCAAGGCGATGCTGTGGATTCCGACGACGTGGGGCGGGGGAACTCCGGAGAATTTGAAAGAACGGTTCGACGCCGTTAAGGCTCAGAACTTCGCGGGACTTTGGGGTCTGCAAGTTCACGTCGTCGTCGACGATTCGGGGAATATCGCGCCGGGGCCGGACGTCTTGCGGTATTGCGGGATCGAGTTGCGCAAGCGCGGCGTTCTTTTCCAGACGATTACCTGGAAGAACGGGAACAAAGAGTCGTCGTATCGAGCGCTGTTCGACGCGGGCGCGGCCTCTTTCGCGACCGATTATCCGACGGAGACGATGAACGCGATTCGGAACTATTATTCCGACCGGAAATGAACGTTGCGCGTATTCGCCTGATTTGAGAGAGGATAAGGGGGAAGAATAATGAGCGTCGTCGCGGGTTCGATGAACGAGGACGAATGGGCGATCTTACTGGACGCTATGCTTCGGTATCGAGAAGGGACCCGAAAACGGGAGGAGATCGCGAGCTACGTATCCGCGCTATTTAGCGAACGCGCTAAAAGACTTGGGTTCGCGTTTCGTAGCCGCGATACTCTCGACGCGCATTTGCGAGCGCTGGAAGGCGTTCACTCGGGGCGTCCGGAAACGGTCGCGGATCCTTATTTCGCGGCGCGTACGTTCTATAACGAGTATCACGCGAACGATAAGCTCCTGTTCTATTGCGTGCTTCGCGGGGCGTTGCTGGGGTTCGTCTCCTGTTTCGGATTTGAGGTTGGCGCGGATATTACGCGAGGAACCGCGGCTTTGACGAACGCGCAACCCCTTAAGTTGAAGTGTTGCGGCAAGACGATTGTCGGACTGCGTTCCTGGCCCCAACTTTTTACGAAACTAGTCGAGATTCTGTACGAGGATAATCCGCGCGGATTTGCCGACCGCGAATATGGCGGCGCAGGTTCGACGCCTGGGCGCGTCCGCTTGGGTCAGTTTGACTTATATTAAGCCGACGGCAGAATATAAGAACCGTTTAGACGACTATAACGCGCAAGACCGTTTGGGTTTGTTTTGCGATTGGCTCGATTGGAGCGTTATGAGCGGCTCGGCGTCGGCGACGACTCGGCGGCTTTACGACTCCCTGCGCGAAGAGGTTCAGACGTTTGAGAGCTTTTGCCTGGAGAGCGTCGCGCTGGAATCGATTTTCGAGACGAGCGATCCGGAACTGGTTAAGTCGAGGTTGGACGGTCGGTTCCGAGCTTTTACGGACGTCGAGCGCGCGTTTGGCGAACTTTACGCGCGGTTCCTTCGAGGAGAGGAAGCGGCGTACGGAACGTCGGTTAAGCGCGAGAATCGATCCGATCCCGGATTTGAACGTCCGCGAACGCGTTCGACTCCGCGTCGAGAGCCGTCGGAGCCTGTTGGAACGGACTCCGCGTCCCGGAAAGTCGAGAATAACGGCCCGGCGCGAGAACAGAGTCCGGCGCCATTTCCCAACCCTGAGCCCGAACGCGCCGAAGCGCCTGGCGCGGGTTTGCCGGACTTCGACGAGGAAACGTCGATACCTTTGGCGGGGATCCATGCGCGCAAGCCGAGTCCGGCGGTTCGACCGAAACTCGACCTGGTGAAACGTCCCAGGCCCGCTCAACGGGTCGTCGCGGAATTTCCCTCGACTCCGGACGCGCAGGTCGAGCGCCAACCGCGAAGCGCCGCGAAGTACGCCGCGCCGACTTTGTCGCGTGGGTGCGGCGAGCGGTCGCGTCGGGTAAACTGAAGTTCTCGGACAAGGTCGCGGATCAGATGGACGCCGTGTGCGTCAACGTCGAGAAGTTTTGCCTTAACGGATATTTATCTCGACCGCTCTTTGATGTGGTCGATTTACGCGTAATCGCGAGCGTCTTGAACGACGTCGCGCCGAGCGCTCGAGACGAGGGTCCCGCGCGCGGCGTCGCGACGATTTTGCGGCTCTATAGCCGATATCTTCAAGACGATTCCGATTTGGTTGATACTTTTGAACAAGATTCGAACGCGGATAAGTCCGCGTACGAAACATTGCGCGACGCCCAGTTGGCGAGGTTCGAGTGACCTCCAAGCCGTCGAGGACGTCGCGCGGGCGACTTTGGAATTTCTCGGGATCTGGGAAATTCTCTACAACCCGGAATTTAAAGTAGTCGAATTCGACCACTTTAGGAGCGCTCTGGCGCCTGTATTCGCGCCGAGCGCCAATTCGCCAGTTTTATCCGGATTTCATTTTCTTTATCGAGTCGGAGCCGATCGCGACTCGAACAGGCGTTCCGGCGACGCAACGGCTCTTTCCCGAAACTGAGCGCGGCAAACGCTTTTAGCCTCCGTTAGCTTAGGGCGTCGACGATCTGTTCTCCGGTCATATCGAGGTTGGCGCCCAGCGCTTTTGCTTCGTCGGTGAGAAAATTGGGCTTGCGTTTCATCATTTCGTCGAACGAGGGCGCGGAAAAGACGGCGGCGGGGATATGTCGATCCGTCAGGAAAGTCTTGTCGAAAATCCCGCAAAACAACATTCCTTTCGCGCACCTGACTTGGAGTACGCGTAGCCCGCTTCCCGGCAGTTCGACCGCCGCGCCCGTCGCGGTATGGTTCCCCGAGGTCGTTATTTTGCAAATGGCCGCGCCCTGTTCCGTCGCGATTGTCTCGATCATTTTTTGCTCCTTTTCATGGACTTGCCTGGATTTGTCGGTTTCTTCGGGTAATTTTATCGCGGATACGTTTGGCGTACAGGGCTGCGATTACTCCGACGCGTAATTGTCGGAAACGGTTGACGCCGCGTTTTCACGCGTCTATAATTGACGGAGAACGCCGTATCAAACTGGAACTAAAGGAGCCTTGCGCGTATGCCTTCTTTTCGTTGGACAATAGCCGAATCCGTCGCCGCGATCGAAACCGCGCGCAACCTTGTCGCCGATCTACCCGACGCGAATCCTGAACCGCAAGACTCCGACTCTGAATCGCGTTCCGCCAGGCCTTCACGCGGTATTTCTCGGGAACGTCGTACGCCTACGGAAATCTACTTCGCGCTCGCGTCCAATTTACAAGAGTTGGTCGAGGACCAACGTCGCCGCGATCTTCTCGAACAGGGACGCCGCCTCGAGCTCAAGCGCCGCCGCGAGGAGGAGGAGAGGAACAAGGCTAAGAAAGCGGAAGAGACTCAGAAAGCGGAATCGGCGGAAAAAGACAAACAGGGCGCCGCGCCGCTGAAGTCGACGGGCGTAGCGCTTCCCCCCGTCGTCATGATTCGAGACGGTTCGGAAATTGGCGCGAACGTTTCCGCGTTGCTTAGTCTCTTTTGCGAAGAGCGCGGTAAGAAGTTCCGCGACGCGTCCGTATCCGACCCCGCCTTTGACAAGGCGTTCGCGGAAATTAGTCCGGATTTTATGACGGTCGTTAAGTTCTTTCGCGAACACGCCGAGTTCTTTAAGGAAATAACCGAAACGGTCCGTCTAAGTTCGACGCCCTTGCGGTTTCTGTTCCAGAAATGGCTCCAGGCAAAATATAAGGAAGGCGCCGGGCGCCGCGCCGTCGCCGCGGATACAGTCGTCGCGGATAGATACGACGTTTCGAACGCCGAACCTTCTACGGACGAGATGAACACGAAGCCCGACGGCGGTTCCGCCGCGTCCGCTAAAAAGAACAGGGACAAGGACAAGACGGAATTGAAGTCGGAAACCGTGTTAAGAGAACTCGACCGCGTCGATCGGGGACGCCGTCGGTCGGGCAAGTTGGAAAAATCGCTCTTTGAAATTTTTGACCCCGACCTTATTGAGGCGCGAGCGACGTCCGTTCAGCGCGAGGTCGCGTCCAACCGAAATTACAAAGGTTCGCCGCTCGCGCATTACGTCAGGTTCCTCAAGGATAAACTTGGTATCCATCGTCGTCGCGCGACCAGCGCGGGCCCCGCTTTCCCGTTCCCCGTCGCCGACGAAAACGGCGTTTACTCCGTTAAATTGAGCGAATTTGATCCGCGCTGGGCCCCTGAACTCAATGGGATCAAGCCGGGCGGACTCGTCTACGAACCAGGCGGCCCTTCCGAGCGCTCGAACAGCGTTCGCCTCTTGGGCTCCAATCAGTTCAAAGAAGTCTGGCAACGTCTGATCGTTAAGCTTTATTCGAGTCATGGGAGCGTTTTGCGCGAAAAAATCGGCGCTCATTTCGAATCGGATTTTCGCCGCGTTCTCCTGTTTTCTTCCGACCCTCGCGGGCTCCGCATCCCCTTTGAAGTCGCCGACGGTTTCTACGTCGAGACGGCTTTTTCCGCCGCGGAATTCTGTTTGAGAATGCGCGAAGTCTTAGCGCTCTGCAAGTTGGATCTGGACCGCGCGGTCGTTTCCTTTACTCAGAGCGAGCGTAAGACGAGCGAGTCGGGCGTCTACAAACTCTCTGAAACTCCGAATTTGACGCGCACTAGGCCCGAATGGTTCCAAATCAACGGATGGCGGTACAATGGCGTCGACGGTTGGCGCGGAGCGTACGCGGATTTCGTTAAGGCTCTTTACGAAACGAGCTACGTCCCGGAACCGCAAGCCCCCCCGAAGCCGCAGGAGAACAATAAAAAGAAAACCGCGGAGGAGATAAAAAGGGAGAAAGAAGAGGCGGAGAAGTGGGCGAAGAAGAAAAAACAGTGGGAGAAGAAAAGGGAGCAGTGGAAAAAGAAACAGAAGGAACGCAAGGAGCTTTTCAAGGGTCTTGTCGATAAGAATCTCACGAGTACGAGAACCCGAGGGAAGTCCAGACCGGATCTGGTCGACAAGTCTGGCGGCGAACATTTTAGCGGTCAGAGAGAACTTGACGACGGTCTCTATTTGATTACCGGATTCAGCGCGGTCTTTACCTGGGAAAAAATGCGAGCGTTCGCTAAGGAATGCAATTTGGATCCGGATAAAATCGAGATAGAAGTAAAAGCGCGAGGGGCGGACGAAACCGACGCGGATTCGGATGAACGACAAGATGACGAATCCTGACCTCGGCTCGAACGCCGCGCTCCCATCCCGCGCCAAACACAAACGCGGACGCCGACCCGCTCCCGCGCCCCCCGCGCTTGTTCCGGACGCGTCGGGCGTTTGCGAGTTCGTGTTGGGCGACGTTCGCAATACCTGGACGAACCTGCTGACGAATACGCGGCCCGTGAAGTTCTCGTGCGAGGAAGGGGACGTGACCGGCAAGAACTCCTGGGCGGAGTTGAAATTCGCGATTGTTAGCGCGCTCTACTCGGTTCGGCGCGAGAAGTTGCGTTCGCTCCTCAATTTGGATCCTCTGACGCTCAAGAGCGCGGAGGAAGGCGCTAAAATCGAGTTCTCCGCGACCGGAGCCGACCTTCGCCAGCCGAAACAGATCGCGCCCGACTTCTACGTGGAAACGTATTCGAACGTCGCTCGAACGCTTATGAAATTGAGTAAGACGGTCGAGTACTGCGGCTTCGACCCTCGACGCGCTACAATCAGTTTCACGCGTAAACTGGAAGATTCGAGCGACGCCTGGGAACTTGTAACGCGTTCCTTCGCGGAGAATCCGAACGTACTCGGCGCCACCCCCTGCGAACTCGAGTTCTACGGCGAGAAAATCCCGTGCCGTTCCTGGGCGAGCGCCTGCGTCAATTTGACGGCTCGACTCTATCGGGATCATTCGACGGAGCTTCGGAAGTGGATCAACCGGAATTTCTTTACCGGGGCTCTCGTTCCCGAAGGGGTCGTCGGGGACTTTTACGACGACGCGTCCGCCTCTCGCGACGTCTTTCACCGTAAGAAGATCGCCGACGGGTTCTATGTGGAATCCCGGTGCAACGTGGAACAGCTCTGGGAAAAAGTCCAGCGCGTCCTCGCCATTTGCGGTCTCGACCTTGCGCGCGTTCGCGTCTCCTATTATCAGAAATCGTCGCGCGCGTCCTCGAACCTGGAAACGGTCTCGTTCGCGACGTCCCCGAACCTGTCGGGCGCCAAACCCTGCGAACTCGCGTTCGGCTCGGAAATTATGTCCGGATGCTGGTCCTGGGCGATCGTTTACGAACGGCTTGTTCGCCGTCTCTGCGTCGATTACGAACCCGAGTTGCGCGCGTTGATCGGCTTGAATCTGCTCGATCCGGAATCTTCCGCCCGCCTGTCGCCCGACTTTTGCGCGTCGCCCTGCGGCTCGAACGTCGCGAACCGCTGGAAGGAACTCGGACCCGACTTCTACCTCGATACTCGCGGTTACGTCGCGACGCTGTGGCGTAAAATGCGTACGCTCCTCAAAATTTGCGCGGTCGACCCCGCGACGGTTCGCGTCGTCTTTTCGAGAAAAGGATAGCGTTTTCTACGCTCGGCGACGCGCACGCGATTGGGGTTCCATTTTTTTTCGCTTTTTTTCTTTTTTTCTGGACTTAACGTCCGATTATAACGTCTTTGCGCGGCGCTTTGCGTTAGATATATTCGACTATATCGCTAAAAAACTTGCAATCGCGTTTCAATCTGATAAAGTTTATAATGCAAATAGTCGCGTTTTTTTACGCGAATTACCAAACCCAAACTTTTTAACGTCAAGTCGACGCGAGTCGACCGATTCAACATGAAAGGGCCCCGCGATGTCGAGCGGCGATCAATTGTCTTTAAATAACGACGAACTCATGATTCTCCTTGACCTTATGTTATGGAGTCAGGACGGATCCAATTTTACGACAGCGGCGCGGATAGGGTCGGCGATTTTAACGGAACGGACTCGGCGTCTCGACCCTTACGCGGATTTGTCGGCGCGTAGCGAAATAAAAATAACGTCTCTTTTGAAATCGTTGCATAAAATATGGAACGCGAAAATATTTGGGTTATTTTATTCTCCGCGCCTTGTCGAGACGGTTATGTTTTACCGAACGCGTCGCCGTGAATTTGACGAGCGCTTATTTGAGCTTTTATACGAATATTCGTCGCAAGTCGACCTGGAATCGGAGGATTACTGGCGTTTGAGCGCGCTCCCTCCGTTCGGATTCGAGTATTACGGTCGCCGTTTCGCCGCGCGCTCCTGGAAAGAACTGTACGCGCTTTTGGTTAAGACGCTTTACGAGGATCCTGATTCGCCCGACTTTATTCGCGGTTACGTCGACGCGAGCCTTGTCGATGGCGAGATCCCTGAGATAACGTCGCGCATGACTCGCGGTCGCGAACAGATCGCCAACGACCGTTACCTTTACGTCAATCTTGATTCGCCCTCGATCCTGAATAAGATTCGAACCTGGCTCGAACTTTGCGGGTGCGGCGAGAACGTTAAGTTGTTCTATTTGACTCCCCCGCAAACGTCCGTTCCGCGTTCCCTGCCGACGGCGCCGCAACAACCCGCGGCGCCTCCTCGCCCCGTCCCCCCTCCGCGCCCGGTCCCGCAACCGCAACCGGCGGCGCAACAACGCCCGGTTCCGCAACCGCAACCAGTAGCGCAACAACGCCCGGTTCCGCAACCGCAACCAGTAGCGCAACAACGTCCGGTCCCGCAACCGCAACCGGCGGCGCAACAACGCCCGATCCCGCAACCGCAACCGATAGCGCAACAACGCCCGGTCCCGCAACCGCAACCAGTAGCCCCGCAAGCGCAACCAGTCCCGCAACCGCAACCGGTCTCCGAGCCGGTCGTCAAAGAGGGGCTTCCGTGGCGATTTAACGAGTCGTTGCTTTTAGCGCGCGAGGCGACGCGTTTTTTGCGCGGGGAGACAAGTTTCTCGAAAGCGTTTGAGTCGGTCTCTTTGAGTCGCGACGAACTTGCGCGTCTCGACGGTCGCCCGACGCGTCCGAAAATGGAACTTGTTGAAGCGATGAACGCGGCCCTCTTTGTTCTTTCCGAGGAGAAACAGGGCATTCGCGCGGAACTTGACCCGGCGCTTATGGACGTCGCGACGCTCGCGCTGACGCGGCCCGACTTCTTCGACCGTCTCGCGCAAGGAGCGCTGGCAGCCGTTTCGCCCGCCCGAACGCTTTTCTTTTTGGGCGTGGAAAAGGATAAAAAAGAATTGACCGAACAGTTCTTCGACCAGATCGAGCGCTTTTGTCTTTCGAATAAGCTCTTGCCGCGCCCTATTTTTGAGATCGTCG
>CAYUUL010000045.1:0-19151 GCA_964447865.1 uncultured Planctomycetaceae bacterium
ATCGGCGGTTCGCCAATCTGCGATAAGGATATTCCCAAAATGGATCCGCCCGCCTATCTCGACTGGAATACGTATCTCGGTCAAGCGCCGTATACAGACTTCCTCGGCGAAGGAGACTTCCTCAGTAAAAATATCAGCGACAATCGGTTCGGACACACGCGCTGTCACGCCGAGTTCCGTTGGTGGTACGAATACTCCGGCGGTAAATTCACCGACTGGGGCGCTCACCACATCGACTGCGCGCTCTGGGCGATGGGACTTGACAAAATCGGAACCGGCCCGATCTCCGTGGACGGTACGAACGCCAAACACCCGGTCCCCTTCAAAGACGGATACCCGACCGTCGACAACCGTTATAACACGAGCCACGAATTTGATATCGTCTTGAAGCTCACAAACGGCGCGGAAATGCATGTCGTAAGTTCCTCCCCGGACGGAAACGGTATTTTGTTTGAAGGAACAAAAGGACGTTTACACGTCAGCCGCGGACGATGCAAGGGCAAGGTTGTCGAACAACTCCCGAAAGACGCCTTCACGCCCGACGATTTCAACGCGCTGTACAACGGTAAACCGTTTGAAGGTCACAAGAACAACTTCATTCGCTGCATCCGGGAAGGAGGCAAACCGGTCTCCGACGTCTGGTCTCACGTCCAGGCGATGAACTGCTGTCATTTGTGCGGTATCGCCGCAAGGTTGAATCGCGAAATTAAATGGGACGTCAACGAAGAAAAAATCGTCGGCGACGAACAGGCCGCTTCATTCTGGGCTCGAGAACAAAGAAAAGGATTCGAGATTCCCAAAGTCTGAGTCGGACGCCCCGCGCAACGCAAAATCCTACAGCGGTCGTTTCTTCATAAGCCTCGCCGGGTAAACCGCGCGAGGTTTATTATTTGACGTCGCGTAAAAATCAAAGCGTCATAATTCAATGTGAAACTAACGTCCGCGGCGTTTGGCGCATGAACGTCGCGCTCGTTTTTCAGGCTTCTTCAAGAGGACGCGCAAACATTTCTACAATGACGTCGCCTGGCCAATATTCACGGCAAAATCCGCGCAAACATTTTTCATAAAAAAAAGACTTTACACAGTCATTTCTTAAACATTACAATCGTTGCAACCGATACAAAATATGTCGATTATTTTTCAATTAAACTTAAAAAATATTGACTCGACGTATTTAAACGACGTATAATACACATTCGTTAAAAGCGCCGCGTTTTATCAAAACAGTCGTCAATCGATAAAACGCCAAAACATTAACCTCGGTTTTACTAATTTTACGCCTATAGAACAGACAGGTTTCCGTATGAAAAGCTCTATGAATCGACGTTCATTCCTCCAAACTTCGGCGGCTATTGCCGCCGCAACCGCGCTTCCCTGGACCGAATCGATCAAACCGGTCTGGGCCCAGGCGCCGAGCGACCGTCTTCGGATGGGTTGCATCGGCGTAGGAAGCATGGGACGAGGCGACGCCTGCGGATTCAACAGCTTGGTCGACATTGTCGCGATCTGCGACTTGGACGAGGACTACGGACTGGCGCGAACGCTCAGAGCGGGCGTCGGAAAAAAGAATGAAAAAGGCGAAACAATCGCGCCGGATACCTACAAAGATTACCGTAAAGTACTTGAGAGAGACGATATCGACGTCGTTACGGTTATCACCCCGGATCATTGGCACGTGAAGATCGCGGTTGAAGCGTTGCAAGCCGGCAAACACGTTTTCTGCCAAAAGCCGCTCACGTTGACGCTCGAGGAAAACCAGATCATTCGCAAAGCCGTTGAGAAATACGGCAAGACGTTCCAGGTTGGAACGCAACAACGTTCGCAACACGACCAGTTCGCGTTGGCGACCCTGATCGTTCGCGCCGGCATGCTCGGCGACATTAAGAAAGTCGTCTGCGATATCGGCGGTTCGCCAATCTGCGATAAGGATATTCCCAAAATGGATCCGCCCGCCTATCTCGACTGGAATACGTATCTCGGTCAAGCGCCGTATACAGACTTCCTCGGCGAAGGAGACTTCCTCAGTAAAAATATCAGCGACAATCGGTTCGGACACACGCGCTGTCACGCCGAGTTCCGTTGGTGGTACGAATACTCCGGCGGTAAATTCACCGACTGGGGCGCTCACCACATCGACTGCGCGCTCTGGGCGATGGGACTTGACAAAATCGGAACCGGCCCGATCTCCGTGGACGGTACGAACGCCAAACACCCGGTCCCCTTCAAAGACGGATACCCGACCGTCGACAACCGTTATAACACGAGCCACGAATTTGATATCGTCTTGAAGCTCACAAACGGCGCGGAAATGCATGTCGTAAGTTCCTCCCCGGACGGAAACGGTATTTTGTTTGAAGGAACAAAAGGACGTTTACACGTCAGCCGCGGACGATGCAAGGGCAAGGTTGTCGAACAACTCCCGAAAGACGCCTTCACGCCCGACGATTTCAACGCGCTGTACAACGGTAAACCGTTTGAAGGTCACAAGAACAACTTCATTCGCTGCATCCGGGAAGGAGGCAAACCGGTCTCCGACGTCTGGTCTCACGTCCAGGCGATGAACTGCTGTCATTTGTGCGGTATCGCCGCAAGGTTGAATCGCGAAATTAAATGGGACGTCAACGAAGAAAAAATCGTCGGCGACGAACAGGCCGCTTCATTCTGGGCTCGAGAACAAAGAAAAGGATTCGAAATCTCGAGAAGCTGAGTTAGAACGCCGTTCACAAGACGCCGCGCGGATGTGAAATCTTACCGCGCGAGCGTTTTTTTCATTGACCTCGTCGGGTAACCCGCGCGAGGTTCTTACTATTTAATAATACGGAAGAATTAAAATGCCTTATATCGATCCCAATCAGAATCCGACTCCTAACGGTTCGCAACGTCCGCTCAACGCGCCGCAACTTCAATTCCTACCGCCAGTCGCGCGTCCGCCCAGGTTCTGGCAGATCGTCTTAAAAGACCTGGCAATGACGGTTGTCGGAGTCGTCCTGTTCTGCTTCATCTGCTTTATGGTCGTCTTTTGCGGACTCGCCGTATTCTTTAAAGCGATGGGCGATTCCGTAAATCTATCGACGGAAACAACATTTACGGAAACAACTATCGAAGGAGACGACTCGAAAGACGGAAAGGTCGTGGTGCTTCCTATCGAAGGGATAATTCAAACGGACGAAAAGGGATTCTTACACGAAGCAATCTCCGCGATTCGCGAGGACGGACGCGTCCGCGCGCTGGTTCTGCGCGTCAATTCGCCGGGCGGAACAATCTCCGGAAGCGACTACTACCTGCATCTGCTCAAACAACTCAAGGCCGACCTGGGGATTCCAGTCGTCGTCAGTATGGGCGATATGGCGGCGAGCGGAGGCTACTACATCTCGACTGTCGGCGACAAAATCTTCGCGGAACGTTCGACGACAACCGGCTCGATCGGCGTCATCGTATCAATGTACAACGCCGCCGAGCTCTGCAAAAAAATCGGCGTTCGGTCCAACGCGATTACCAGCGGCGCGATGAAAGGCATGGGCGATTTCATGAAGGAACCGTCCCCGGAAGAAACCGCCATCTGGCAAAAAACGGTCAACGACGCGTACGAACAATTCCTGAGCGTCGTTAAAGACGGTCGAGCGTGGTACCGCGGAGAAAATGAACAAAAGGTCGCTCCGAGACCCCAACGCGCCACTCTTGCCGGCGTAAACGTCAAAATTGACGAAAGTTCCGACGAACCAAAAGACCAGGAAGTCGCCAAGGCTGAAGAAAACGCGCCCGCTGAAACAAGCGAAAACGCCAAAGCCGAAAGCCAGGCTGTCGCCGAAAACGAAACGGAACCGAGCGAACAAGTCGCGGAAACGGAGCCCGCAACCGAGGAAAAAGCCGAAGTCGCGACCGCTGAAAAAGCGACCGAACCGACCGAAACCAGTCTCGTCGCTCAACGCGACGCGGAACTCCGAAAATTGGCGGACGGACGCATTTACTCCGCGCAAGACGCTAAAGACTTGCATTTGATCGATGAAATCGGGTTCCTCGACGACGCGATCGCGGAAGCCGTTAAGCTCGCCGGTCTGGAAAAAGCCAACGTACAAATTACGCGTTACGACGAACAAGCGGGAATCTTCAACTCTCTGATTCAAATGACCGCGAAAAAAGACCCGCTCGGGGAAGTCATGAACAAAATCTCGGCTCCCAAAGGCTACTACGTTTGCCCAAGAGCGTTGCCGTAACGCAACGTTGCACAAAAACCTGATTTAAAGACGGCGAGATCTTGTAATTCGCCGCCGCGCATAGACGTCGGGAATCAGGCCGCGGCTAAAGGCCGAAAAGAGCGTGATTCCCGATTTTTTAGCAAGACGTCTCTAGTGGAAAACCTGTCGTTTGTTTGTCGAAAACTTAAATTAAAATCGCTTTTTTTTGCGCAAAAAAGCCTTTCAACGACCGATTATTCCGTCTAATTCACCTCAAAACGACACTTTTACAATTCGAAACAAGTAAAATTCTCTTTGACAACGGCGCGCCAAGTTGTAGAATGACCTGTGTTCGTTGGACGTTGTAACGGATTTAACGATGTTGCGTTATTCTTCGTACGACAGCAACTTACGATCAATCGACATTGACGCGGATCCGTAAAAGCGGAGCGTTCCGCGCAACCGTTGCGACCGTAACCTGGTCTCGCGAACAAGGAATTTTGCCAGTTTAAAACCGTGACGTTTGTCAACGTTTTAATGACAATTATTCCACAAAATCACAAAAATCATTCCTCCCCCTAGGATTGACATTTATGGTCGTTCGACGTAAAGCAGACCTCGAATTATTATTTCAGGAGGCCCTGCGAAAAAGTATCGGAGATCAGCGCTATCAGCTCTGGTTTGCCGATGGCGTTCGCTTTTCCTTCGAAGGGAACGTATTGTCCGTTAAGGTCGACACTCCTTTTATGGTCGACTGGATTAACAACGGGTATGCGCGCCTTTTCGAAAAAATTGGCGCCGAACTTTTCAATACGCCAATTAAGGCGACCGTCGCCTTGAAAGACGCAAACGAACGCGCGTTCTCCGAGCGCGAGCGTTCCGCAAGCGTCGACTCGAACGAACAGTCTCCTGACGACCAATCCGCGAGCCAATCTACCGCTTCGTCTGATCCCGCGCCAAACGCGGAACAGACTTCTGTCACAACCGAGACTCCAAACGTAAACGCGAGCCCTTATCTCGACCCCGTCCTGGAAAGCGTCCCGACGTATATCCCGTCGGAATCCGCGCCAAACGCGTTCTCCGTAAACGAACAATCAAACGCGCAAGAACCGCGGAAACGGCGCCGGGGTCGTCCGCGCAAGAACACGGAACAAGAAATTCCAACGCCGCAAAACGCGTTCAATTCCTTTAACGGCTCGACCTTCGAACCAAACGTCGAGCCGTCGCTCAACCCCTTCTCCACGCAAAACGCGCCAGACCCCTTTGCGCCCGCCTTCGGCTCTTATCCCGGGTCGGCCTACGCGAACGCCGCTCGAAGCGAATTTGCGCAAAACGATTTCACGCCGGAGGAGATTGGGTACGCAAACGCCCCTTACGCGAATCAACCGCCCTCCGCCCCACCCAAACGAAAACGAGGACGACCAAGGAAGAATCCGGTCCCGGAAGAAAACGACGCGACGCGCTATGCGCCAAACGCGCTCCCGGGCTTCCCTCAGCCGGGACAGTTCATTCAAGCGCGACAATATCCACAAATGCAAACGCAAACGTATCCGCAAGCGCGACAATATTCGCAAATTCCCAGCCCAAACGCGCAAGGGAACCCTAACGAGACGTCCTTTTTCGACGTTTTCGACGCGCAGGCCAAACGCGAAGCGTTCGTAAATAGCGTTCAAAACGAAAAACGCGAGACCCCGACGCTTTCCGACGCGGAAAGAATCGCCTGGGCCGTGGGAAATTTCGACGAAAGAACGCAACGTCCCGACGACTCTGAAACGCCGCAATATCGTCCAAAACGTGGTCGTCCAAAAGGTTCTACCAACCGTCGTCCGAGACAGACAAACGCGTCTGAAAGCGTCAATTTAGCGCCAAACGCCTACGGATACGGCGCCGATAATCGAGCGAGATTCGAACAGAGACAAACGGAACCGAGACGACGACAAACGCTCTTTGACGACGAGGAAGAAGAACAGGTTTCTCGCGACGAACGCGGCGTCTCCTACGTTACTCGACCAAAAGAAGCGCCAAGAGTCAAAGCGGATCCCGACCGTTCGACCCATTTCGCTTCCTTAAGTACTTTCGTGCGCGGATTCTCGAATCAACTCGCGTGCAGCGTCGCGCAAGTTGCGATCGCGGAGCCGGGCGCAATGAGTCCGATCTTCGTTTTCGGACCCACAAGCGTCGGAAAAACACACTTGCTTGAGGGTATCTGCGACGTCTATTCCCGTATGCCGAACATGAAACCGCCGCTCTATATGACCTCGGAACAATTCACTTCCGCGTTCATTCAGAGTCTGCGCGGACCGGGCGCAGGATTCCGCAACCGTTTTCGCGACATTTCCTTATTCGCGCTCGACGACATTCATTTCCTGGAAGGAAAATTGTCCACGCAGACCGAGTTCCTGAACGTTCTCGACTTCCTGCGCGCAAGGCGCGTGCAAATGATCTTTTCGGCAAATCGACCGTTGGCGGAACTGACCAAACTGAGAGGAGAACTCACGACCCGTATCGAAAGCGGTATCGTTTGTAAAATCGACAATCCGGAACGGGAAACCCTCGCGAAAATACTTCGCCAAATGGCCCTCGAACGAAACATTTTCCTGGACGACGACGTCTGTCGATACGTCGTGTCGAGATTTGCCGTACACGCCAGACAACTCTCGGGCGCGCTCAATCGTCTCTTCGCGGCGCACCTGGCGACCGGAGCCCCGATCAATTTGGCGCTCGCGAGAGACGCCTTGGCCGACCTCGCCTCCGCGAACTTCCGGAACGTCAAACTGGAAGACGTCGAACGCGTCGTGCAAGACGTGTTTGGACTCGACAACAATTCCCTTAAATCTTCTTCGAGAACGAAAAAATGCGCCGATCCGCGCGCCGTCGCTATGTGGCTCGCGAGAAAATACACAAGGTCGGCCCTCTCCGAAATCGGAAACTTCTTCGGCGGAAGAAAGCACAGCGCCGTTTTAGCCGCGCAAAGAAAAGTTGACAAGTGGATACAAACCAACGAGGAAATCGACGCGGGGGACTCCGTCTATCCCGTAAACGACGCGATCGAGCGCGTCGAACGAGCCCTGGCTAATCCCGCTAAACGAGCCGCAATCAACGTATAAACTCACCCGGCCTCGTCGTTCCCTCTCGCGGGGGGCGACGAGGTTTCCTTTTTCCCGGTTCGACGCGCCAAACAAAAACGCGTTAAAGAAAGTCGGCGATTCTCGAAAGAACTGTCGAACGATTTAAGCGCGTTAGAAAAACAACGTCAAAAGAAAAAACGCGACGCAAGACGTCAACGACAGGGACGACAATGACGCGAGAACATTAAACAAAAATAAGCGGAGTCTTCACCTTAAACAAATAAAAAACGCGCGGCAAATCTGCGTTCTACCGCGCGTCTATTCAAACGTAAAACCTCCGAGCGCTAACGTCGGAACGACTTCTCAGAAATCGCCAAACGGATCTTCCTCGTCGCCGGAATCGGCTCCGAACGGGTCGTCGTCCGCGCCGGAATCGGCGTCGGCGCCAGAATCAGAAGAGTCTTCGTCGCCGGAATCTTCGCCGAACGGATCGTCTTCATCGGACGCCGAGGAATCGGCGGAGTCGCCGGAATCTTCGCCGAACAGATCGTCTTCATCGGACGCCGAGGAATCGGCGGAGTCGCCGGAATCTTCGCCAAACGGGTCGTCCTCATCGGACGTCGCGGAATCGGCGGAGTTTTCATCGTCGGCGGCGTTGACCGTAGTTTGCGGGACGGTCGCCTTCTCTTTCTTAGCGGGCGCGTTCTTCTCCATTTGGGCGAGAATGCGATCGTTGATTTCCTTGCAAGTCTCGCGGTGACGAATCGGTTCGGCAAGTTGCGTTTCATGCAGGCATTGGATCAAGCCGTCGGAGGAAACGATATAAACGCGATCCGTCTCCTGATTGAAAACCTGGAACTTCGTTTGTCCGATATTTAAGACCTTTTCGCGATTGCCGTTCGTACGGTCGATAATGACCAGACGTCCGCGGCTGTCGACCGTATAGAGTCGAGCGGAGGACGCGGCGATCGTCTTTTTCACGTCGCTCGCTCTCCAAACTTCAAGACCCGTTTTCAGGTCGACGGCATAATAAGCGCCAGATGCGGTCGGAATATAAACGTGATCGTCAAACGCGCTAATGCGGTCGGAAACCGCGTCCATCGTCAAATAAGTCCAAAGCAATTTGCCGGATATGTCGTTCATCGCGTAAACGTGTCCCGACTCGGATCCGATAATAAACATGCCGCCTTTACGGCTTTCAGGATCGAGACGCGACGCCTGAACGCTACGGTCGTACGGAACAAAGAACGGTTCCATTTGAACGTCGTCGCGAGGAATCAACGCTTTATTTCCGACGCGCGAGGAATTGACGTAAGAGAAATTAGGTCGAGCCTGCAACTTGTAAAGGAGCTTGAACGGGTCGTCGACGGTGCGGCGAACATATTCGCCAAGCATGAGCCAACCCTGGTCGGTCGTCCATCCGACGACGTCAAGTTCGTAAGACTGCGTCCCCATAACCGGAGCGCAACCGACAATGCCGAAGGACGCGCAAGAGTACGGATGCTTCTTGTCGATATCCTCGATCGCATAGCTCGCCGCTTCGAGATCCTCGTTATATTTCGCGAATTTCTTCGCCCAATAGTCGCCCGCGACGCCAAGATCTTTCGTCTTGTCGGTCATCGATTGAACCGTGTCGGCGACCTTCTTCAACTCGACTTTTTCACGTACGATAGAATACGTCATAATGCGTTGAGAAAAGAGAGGCACGTAGATCTCGCGTTCGCTGCAGACAGGCGCGGCGCTCGGATTTCCATAAAGAGCCGTCTCGCTCAACTTTCGACCGGTGAATCGGTCGAACACAAGCAGATCCGTGCCGCTAACGGCGACAACGACTCGGCTATTGATCGCGGGCGGAAGCAAATGTCCTTCTCCGCAGTCGACCGTCCAAAGTTTAACGCCAGTCTCCGCGTCGAACGCTTCAAGACGACCGCCGTCGCTCGTCGTTAAAATAACTCCGTCAAGAATATTTACGCTCGTTATTTCTTCACGACCGCGTAAGACCGTCGCTTGCGCAAACCAGGCGCGAGTCATTCCGACCGCGTTCGCGTCCGATTCCGGAATAAGTCGACCGGGCGCGTCGGCAAACGCGCAGACGCTTAACGCGCATAGACAAAGAAAGGCAACACAGATCGCGAAATGTCGTTTCATTCGATAAAACCCTTTGGTTCGCGCAAAGCGCGGTATCTAAAGTCGGCGCGCCGTCGACGCGTCCAGACGCCTCGACGGTTAAAAGGGGCCGAGCTATATGGACTTTTTCCAGTAAAGCAAGACCAATTCGACGCTATTTTGTTATCATAATATGAAGGCTTTTAAATTGGAACAACGGGCCCGATTTTTTTTCCTTTTTTTTCCTCGTCTCGAACAGTTAAACGGATTCTAACGTTTAGAGAGTCGCAACGCTTCCCAAGCCCCTCCGAGACGATTCGCGTTTACGGCAATATCGACCGCGAACCGTCATATTCGTTACGTTTATTTTTATTGACTCCCTGGCGACGCCGTTGACGACGCGCTTGAGACCTTTCGCGACAAAAACTGGCGTAAAATAAAAAAGCTTCCGTCTCGGAGTCCGAATAAACCTAACAACCGTCTATAATCGTCTCAAACGAAAAAAAACCGTCCTGACGCGATTTTCTAGAATTTTAAAAAAAGCGCGTCGATTCTCTGTCTATCGCGTCGAACTCGAAACCGTTTCGAACTCCGCGATAGATCCGCGCAAAAAATTTTACGTCGGATTCATACATTATAACGACGGACGATTACTCTTTCAATGTTTTCCGATCAACCTAGCGACGATTGTCTGAGAAACTTCCCGATTGCGAAGAACGCGCTCGATCCTAACGACGCGCCGTTCTTAGGGAGCCTGCCCGACGCTTTGCGCGTCTTTAAACGCGTCGTCGGTTACGACCTGCGATTCTTACGCGCCGGTTCTTCCGAACTGGACGCGCTAAACCAGGAGGAGCGCGATTCGCGTGAAGACGTCGAAAATGGATTGTCGCGTCCCTACTCGAGGAAAATCAGTTTCCCGGTTGGGGACGAAAACGTCAAATTATTCGGTCGACTCGTCCTTTCCAAAGGCGACCACGCGGCTCCCAGGCTCGACTGGGACGACGCCCAGGAGTTGACGAAATCGTTCGCCGCCACCCTGTCGGACAACTATCGATGGCGCTCGGCTCTGGAATCCGCTTACGGCGAACTCGCGGCGACCTGCGTCAAAGAGAACGCGCCGACGTCGAAAACGCGCTCCAAAGTCTCGATCAAACTTCGAGCGATTCTACGCGCCGGAGCGCGAGCGCTGGGCGATTACGACGCCGCCGCGCTCTACCTCCTCGACGACGACACCACGGTTCTCGTTCCGCGCGCCGTCTGGGGACTGCCCGACGAACGCCTTTTAGAAAACCCGCGTCCGTTGCGCGGCGCGCGCGCTGAAATCCAGGCGTTTCTCGGAAACGTCGTCGTCGTGAACGACGATTACCTCGCCGAAGCGTGGAACGCCCCCGAAGATTTCGTATGCTCCGTTTGCGCGCCCGTCATTTCCGATTCCAACGTTTTGGGCGCGTTGTGGTTCTTCTCGAACAAACGCCAAAAGGTCGACGATAGAGAAATGGAAACGCTCTCGCTAATCGCCGAAAGAATCGTCGACGAATTGGAAAAAGAATCCGCCAAATCCCAATCGACGTCCAAACGTCCGACCGACGCCGACGACGCTCGGGAGAAAAAAACGATCGGACCGGAAAGCGAAGCCGAATTTGACGAACTCGTCGACTCGATTCTGGCGAACGTCCGCAGATGAGCGTTAAAAACAATTGGCGCGTTTTTGACGGCGCGTTCGAAAGGGAAAAGATTTTTTTTGACGCGCCCCCCTTGCGCTGACGCCGCTCCGTCGTATACTGATAGCTCGTATCGCGAGAGTTGACCGGAGCTCTTTTAGAGCCGACCGCGCTCTTACGCCGCGCATGTCTCGCGCTTGTCGCGAGTCGCGCTTTCCGTTGGTCGACGACTCAACGTCGTCGCTTGTTCTACAACGGCAGATTGTTGTCGTCAATGTTGAACGATTTTTTTGCAAACGCCGTTCCGCGTATTTACGCGACGCGGCATAGACAGAAGATAGTAGAAGATGTCCAAACCACCGGCATTTAAGAAAAACAAGACTACGCGCCGCCGCTCCAAGGTCAAGGTTCACGCGAAGAAACAGGATCCATTGGCTGTAAAGGGCGAACGACCTCGTCCGATGTTCGTCGACTACAAAGACGTCGAACTTCTCAAGAAATTGACGAGCCGTCAAGGCAAAATCAACGGTCGCCGCAAGACCGGTTGCTCCGCCGTCAGCCAACACGCTGTCGCCGCCGCCGTCAAACGCGCGCGTTTCATGGCTCTCATGCCTTACGTTGGCGACTGAGTCCCGTTTTTCGCGTGAGACGCGTCGAGGAACTCGGTCGAGCCGAGTTGGGGCGCGTCTCGCGAATTGAGCATTCAACAGGTTTTGCGAACGTTCGCGTTTCAATTAGAATTCGCGGCGTCTGCAAAACCTTTGTTCATTTATTATTACCGGTTCTACGGCAAGCGCGAACCGACCTCCCGGTCGTTCGTCGCCCCACAGCAAACGCCGACGCGATCGGCGCGCGCCGCTAGAAATACGCGGCGGAGGAGTTCGTCAACATGACTCATTTGGCAAGTGAAAAAGCGGACGTTTTAATCGAAGCGATGAAGTGGATCCGCGAACACCGAGGTAAGATTACCGTTGTCAAATTGGGCGGAAGTCTCATGGAAGACAAAGACGCCATGATGCATCTCATGACCGACCTCGTCTTCATGGAAACGGTCGGTATGAAACCGGTCGTCGTACACGGAGGCGGAGCTGCGATCAGCAAAGCCATGAACGAGTCGGGAATCGCCCCGAGATTCGCACAGGGTCGACGATACACCGACGACGCGACGCTCCAAGTCGTTAAACGCGTTCTGGCGACTGAAATCTCGCAGGGTCTGGTCGACGATTTGAAATTCTACGGCGGAAACGCCCGCGCGCTCTCCGACGCCTTTGGAACAAACGTTCTCTACGGGAAAAAAGCGACCTTAAAAGACGATTCCGGCGCCGACGTCGATCTCGGCTGGGTCGGAGAAGTCACGCGCGTCGACGTCAAAAAGATCCTCGAATGCTGCGATAAGGGAATCATCCCGGTCATTCCCTCCTACACACTCGTCGACGACGGAGGAAATCAGGGCCTGAACGTCAACGCCGACGTCGCCGCCACCGAAGTCGCGAAAGAACTCCGCGCAAGCAAACTGGTGTTCGTGAGCGAAGTAAACGGCGTTCGCACCGATCCAAACGATCCAAACTCCATGATCGACTCCCTCACCGCGGAAGAAGCCCGGAAATTGCTCGCGTCCGGAGCGATCGTCGGAGGCATGATCCCGAAAATCCAATCGTGTTTGAAAACAATCGAGCGCGGAGTCGAAAAAATTCACATTATCAACGGACGCTTGCGTCACGCGATTTTATTGGAAATCTTCACGAGTCAGGGCGTCGGTA
Source organism: uncultured Planctomycetaceae bacterium (assembly GCA_964447865.1). Lineage (GTDB taxonomy): Bacteria > Planctomycetota > Planctomycetia > Pirellulales > Thermoguttaceae > RUG369. The sequence continues at coordinate 12,771 of CAYUUL010000045.1, forward strand.
CGGAAATCGTCGACGAACGACGTTCAAAAATCTGACGTATTCGAAAAAATTACAGGTTGCGTCCGCTCTCTGCCGCGAGAGCGCCCGTCGTCCGTCGTCGCTAGAAAAAATATAGAGTTTAAAAATGGCAAGAAGTTCGCAAGAGATTATTTCGTTGTTCGATAAGTACGTGATTCCAAACTACACGCGCTACCCCGTCGCGCTCGTCCGCGGAGACGGCCCGTTCGTGTGGGACGCCGAAGGAAATCGATACATCGACTTCTTCCCCGGCTGGGGTTGCAATATGTTTGGACATTGCCCTAAACCGGTCGTCAAAGCCCTGCAAGAACAAGTCGAACGCCTTATCCATATTCCGAACAGCTGGTACATGGAAGAACAGGGCGTCTGGGCGCAGATGCTTTCCGAGCGCAGTTTCGGCGGCAAGGCGTTCTTCTGCAATTCCGGCGCGGAAGCGAACGAAGCCGCGATCAAACTGGCGCGACTCCACACGCCGAAGAACAAGTATAAGATCATCACGTTCTACAACTCCTTCCACGGACGCACCATGTGCACGGTCACCGCGACCGCGCAGGCGAAATACCACGAAGGACTTGAACCGCTCGTGCCCGGCTTCGTCTATTGCGCCTACGGCGACCTCGAAGGCGTAAAAGCCGCGGTCGACGACGAAACCGCCGCCATTATGCTGGAACCGATTCAAGGCGAAGGGGGCGTCAACGTTCCGTCCCTCGAATTCCTTCAAGGGCTCCGGAAATTGTGCGACGAAAAAGGCCTGCTCCTCATCTTTGACGAAGTTCAGTCCGGTTGCGGTCGTACCGGAGAATGGTTCGCCTATCAGCATTTCGGCGTCGTTCCCGACGTCATGACGCTCGCGAAAACCATCTGTAGCGGAGTCGCCGCCGGCGCTATGCTCTGCAAACAGGAAATCGCCCCCAGCCTCAGAAAAGGTATGCACGCCTCCACTTTCGGCGGCAACCCGATCGCCGCGGCAGCCGGTATCGCCACGATCAAAATGGTCGAAGAAGAAGGGCTGCTCCAACGCGCGAAAGATATCGAAAAACTCGCGAAAGATAAAATGAACGCATGGGCGAAAGAACTTGATATTATCCAGGAAGTCCGAGGCGTCGGCGCTATGATCGGTCTCGAACTCAAAATCGAGGGAGCCTGTTTCGTTCAACGCTGCATGGAAAAAGGACTCCTGATCAATTGTACTCACGGGAAAGTCATCCGACTGTTGCCGGCCGTCAACACTCCCAACGACGTCTTCGAGGAAGGTTTGGATATCCTCGGCGCCGAACTCAAGAAAGGAGCTTGATATAGATGAAGCCTCTCCGTCACTTTTTAACCCTGGCCGACGTCGACGTCGACGAACTCAAGGCGATTTTCAAACTTGCCGAAGAACTCAAGGCGAACTACCTCTCGGGCAAACGAACGCTCGACGCCAATCTTCTTTCGCGCAAGGTCCTTGGTCTGATATTCGAGAAAATGTCGCTCCGCACGCGAGTCAGCTTTGAAGCGGGCATGTCGCACCTGGGCGGATCTTCCATGTTGCTCGAAGAACAGCACATCGGGCTGGGCAAACGCGAGTCCATTCCGGACGTCTCCCGCGTTCTCAGCTCCATGGTCGACTGTATCGCATTCCGCGCGAAACACCACGAAACGGTCGTCGAATTCGCCAAATACTCGTCCGTGCCGGTTATTAACGCCTTGACCGATACCTCGCACCCCTGCCAGGCGCTCGCCGATATGCTCACCATTAAAGAGGAATTCGGCTCCCTGGACAACGTGAGAATCGCCTGGATCGGAGACTCGAACAACGTCGCCGCCAGTTTGGTTGAAGCGACCGCGATGCTCGGCGGGCAAATCGTCGTCTCCTCGCCAAAGGGTCGTCAGTTCTCCAACGAACAGATTCAAACCCTTACGGCGCAACGCCAGCCGGGTTTCGAAATCGCCCAAATCGAGGACCCCAAAGAGGCCGTTCGCGACGCTCGCGTCGTCTACACCGACGTCTGGGTCAGCATGGGCCAGGAAGCCGAGGAAAAAGAACGGCTTCGAGAGTTCGCCCCGTACCAGGTCAACGCCGAACTCATGAGTCTCGCTCATAAGGACGCCATCTTCCTCCACTGCCTGCCCGCGCGGAGAGGACTCGAAGTCACCGACGAAGTGATCGATTCTCCCCAAAGCAGAATTGTTCAGGAGGCCGCCAACCGTATGCACGCGCAAAAAGGCCTGCTCGCCTGGCTCCTTAAAGACTGATTGAGAATAAGCCCGAGGCGGTTCGACGCCGCGTCGGGCTACGTTTATTTATACCGACAAAAACTCCCCCGCGGAAATCGCGCTCGTCGCGTCCATGTTTTCGGACCGCGAGACCTGTTATATCGAGGCTGTAAATGTTCATTTCTCTAGATTGGATCTCCGATTTCGTCGATATCTCCGACATTGACCCAAAAGTCGTCGCCGACAAATTGACTATGGCGACCGCCGAAGTGGAAGGCTTGACGACCATTGAACGTTTCGTCGACGGCGTCCTGGTCGGCGAGATCGTTTCCGCGACCCCCTTTGAAACGCCCGACGGCAAGCGCCGAACCCTTTGTCAAGTCTCGACCGGGTCCGCGACCTTCCAGACGGTATGCGGCGCGCCCAACGCTCGCGTCGGTCTGAAAGCGCCGTTCGCGCCCGACGGCGTAACGCTCGGAGAAAAGAAAATCGAGAAATCGGAAGTTTACGGCTACGCGAGCGAAGGTATCCTCTGTAGCGCCGCCGAACTCGGCATGAGTTCCTGGCACGAAATCCTTTTCGAATGCCCCGACTCCACTCCGACCGGCGCCAAATTCGCCGACTTCGTACCCGCCAAAGACGTGCTCGTCGAAATCGACAACAAGAGCCTCACGCACCGCCCGGACCTCTGGGGCCACTACGGGTTCGCGCGCGAACTCGCCGCGATCTTCCATCGCGAACTTAAACCCTATCCGCGTCATGACGTCGAACAGTACAAAGACCTGCCCGCGTTCCCCGTCGCCGTCGAAGACCCCAACTGCCTGTGCTATACCGGGCTCGTCTTCAAAATCGAAGCCAACTCGACGCGCGTCCCCTCCCCGATCAAAATGCAGCGCCGTCTGCACGCGCTCGGACAACGCACCTACGACCTGCTCGTCGACCTCACCAACTACGTCAGTCTTGAACTCGGTCAGCCGACCCACGCTTTCGACGCCGACCTCGTCTCCAATATCGTCGTCAAGCCGATGGGCAAAGAAGGAACCTTCCAGACTCTCGACGGCTCCGTTCGTAAGATGATCCCCGAAGACATGATGATTTGCGACGGAGACAAACCGGTCGCGATCGCCGGAATCATGGGCGGTCTGGAAACGGAAATCACCGAAAAAACGACTCGCGTCATGCTCGAGTCCGCGAACTTCCGCGCCGAACGTATTCGCAAAACCTCCGGTCGTCTCAATTTGCGCACCGACGCGTCCCAACGTTACGAAAAAACTCAGCCCCCCGCAAACACCAAAGTCGGAACCGAACGCATTTTGAAACTCGTCGAAGATTCCGGAGTCCCCTTCAAAGTCGAAACGCGTCTTTCCGTAGCGGGCGACCTCCACGACAAAACGCGCTATGTAACGCTCCCGCCGGGGCGCATGAACGCGCTCGTCGGCGTCGACTTCCCGAAAGAAAAAACGCTCGAAATTCTCCGCTCGATCCAGTTCGAACCGGAATTTCTCCCGGACGGCTCCCTCCGCGTCGGCATTCCTTCCTTCCGAAGTGAAAAAGATATTTCTATCGAAGAAGATATCGTCGAAGAAGTCACTCGTATTTTCGGATTCGACAATATTGAGCCGGTTCTTCCCAAAGCGCCGATCAAGCCGCTCCACGTCGAAGAGTATATTCGTCTGGAACACCGCGCTCGCCGCCTGCTCGCCGCCGCGTTTGGATTCCTCGAAGTGCATAATTACGGCTGGTTCAACGACAACTGGACCAAAAAACTCGGCTTTGAGCCCGGCCCGACTCTTGAACTGCTCAATCCTGTCGCGCCTTACGAAGCGCGTATGAGAACGACCCTCATGCCGAACCTGCTCGCGCTCGTCGCGAAGAACCGGCCGGGCCGCGACTCCTTCCGCTTCTTCGAACTTGGGCACGTCTACAAACTCATCGGGGCGGTCGACGATCAACGCAAGCCGGTCGACAGCGCGGAGAAATGTTCCGAAGAACGTCGACTCTCCGGAGTCAGTTTCGTCCAGTCGGGCGTATCCCTCGAAGACCATTACCTCGAAATCAAGGGCGCAATCGAAGACCTCGGAAAAATCTATATGCAAAACGGCTCCGAACTCCGATTCGCCGTCTGCAAAGAAGACGTCTCCCCGTGGCAAAAAGCGGACTACGCCGTCGATATCTTTTGCGGAGATAAGAAAATCGGCGCGCTCGGCGTCCTCGATAAGAAAACGCTCGCCGTCGTCTCTCCGGAAGGCGGACAGGTCGTCTGGTTCGAAATCGAATTGGAAAAATTCCCCGGCGGTCTCTATCCGAACTACCGATTCGTGGAACCGAACAAGTTCCCCGGCTCCTGGCAGGATTTCTCGCTCGTCTGGTCCCTCGATTCCGGCTACGAAGGCCTGATCGAACTGCTCGACAAATTCGCGCATCCGCTCGTCGTCAAACGCTCGTTCCTGACCTCCTACAAAGGAAAAGGTATGGAAAAAGGCATGGGTAGCTACTCGTTCCGCTATGAACTCGGAGCCCCCGACCACACCCTTTCCGGCGACGAAATCGATGACTTCCATACTAAGTTCCTCGAATTTCTCAAGGCGAACAACGTCGCGCTCCGCTAATCCGCGAGCCTGACCGGACGGGACAATAAAAAAGACGTCGGAGAGATCCAAATTTCTCCGGCGTCTTTTCATTTGCTTACGGTCGACGCGAACGAAAACCCGCGAACCGATTCAACGCGGTTTAACGCGTTTCAAGGGTTTAATAGTTGTCGGCGGACAGTTCGAAATACGCTTGCGGATGCGCGCAGACCGGGCAGATTGCCGGCGCTTTCGTACCGACGACAATGTGACCGCAGTTCCGGCATTCCCAAACTTTGACTTCGCTCTTCTCGAAAACCTGGGCCGTCTCGACGTTCTTAAGGAGCGCGCGATAACGTTCCTCGTGACGTTTCTCAATCGCGGCGACGGCGCGGAACTTAACGGCGAGAGCCGCAAACCCCTCTTCTTCCGCAGTTTTGGCGAACCCTTCGTACATGTCGGTCCATTCGTAATTCTCGCCTTCCGCGGCCGCCGCAAGGTTCGCCGCGGTGTCCCCGATCCCGTCGAGCTCTTTGAACCACATCTTTGCGTGCTCTTTTTCATTGTCGGCAGTCGCCAGGAACAACGCCGCGATCTGCTCAAACCCTTCCTTCTTCGCCTTCGACGCAAAATACGTATACTTGTTTCGCGCTTGAGATTCACCAGCAAACGCCGCTTCAAGGTTCTTTTCCGTTTGCGTGCCGGAATACTTGTTCGTCTTCGTCATTTTACTTTCTCCTAAACGCGCCGTCCGTACCCGAACAACGCGACGCGCCGCTACCCTGTTTCGCGGCTTTCCATGTAAACGATATTCTTTCTCGCCTTGCTTGCGTCTCCCCAAATTGCGCTCCGACGCGCCCAAGACTGGTCAACGCGGTATTATAACCGCCCAAAAAAAGAAATCAACGGCGCCGACGCCGCCAAAGAACGCGCGCTTTCAACGCAAAATAAAGAACGCGCCAACTTTTTCCGCGCAACCGTTCAACCCTGTAAAAAAAGCGTTGCGTAAAGGGGAAAATACGCAACGCCATATTTGACCGTTACGCGCGGGTCTACATATCAACGCGCAAGGCCGCTCGGTCGCGAAAAGCCGCGTGCAAATGTCAAAAAACGCGGCGCCAAACGTCGAGGTTATATTCAGGTCGAACCTCAATTGATTCTTCCAAACCATGGCGCTCGCAACCGTAATTTAGCATAGTTCAAAAGAGATCTTTGTCAAGAGTAAAACTTCTAATTCTTTTAAAGACCAATACATACAAGAAAAAAAACGATACGCGGGAAAGATTTTCGCCGGTATCTAAAGAAGCGTTCAAAGACCGCGACGCCGCGCCCGAAAAGTTCGCCGGTAAAAAACCGGGCGCTCAGCGGGTGAGACCGAGCACTCGGCGTAAAAAAGTCAGGTCGTTCGTAAAAACAACCTTTCTTATTTACAAGCCGGACGACTCAGCAAAAGGGGTGCGCATCCCTCGCCAAATCCGAAACGCGCGAAAAAGAGGGGGAAACCTCTCTCGACTGCGTTCCGCCCCGACTCGCTAGTTATTGTAAACTATTGTCAAATATCGTCAAGGCAAGGTTTCGTTCTTATTAGGGGGGGGGGGGG
>CAYUUL010000046.1:0-7112 GCA_964447865.1 uncultured Planctomycetaceae bacterium
AACTCGGGACAGTACGTTATACCTATGAGTTATATCCTAAAGAAATTTATTATGGGGATCCTGTATACTTAATTTATTATGCAGAAAACATTTCCAATGAAATTATTCCCAATTTTCCACAGTACGATTTTTCGTTTTATTTTGATTTTAATTTCCTCTCTATTGAGAACGTCATTATTGACGGAGGAACCTTTTTAGATAAATATAGATGGATAAAGGAAACGCCGAAACGTTCAAATCGACATTTCGATGTTGATTTATTACTTACGCCGCTTTACCCAAATGAAAAGCGAATGCTCGGCTTTACCTGTCTCGATTGTCCACCTCTTGAAGATTATGAACATTCATTCTGGCACAAATTAAACCACACATTCTCCCCCAAAGGATTTTTATGCAACCTCCGTATAGCCAGTTCAGATTCTTCCCCCAATTCGTGGAATCAATCGCTTCTTATTAAGTCTCGCGTAGGATACGAATTCACACTTATAGACGAATGGTATAAGCAAACGCCTAAAGAGTTATTTCCTGTAAATACTGGCAAAATAAAGATTCCGTGGAATCACGAGGAATTGAGAACAAGTAAAGAGACGACAATTTATTTGAAATCCAGCGGCAAGAGCGATATCGAAATCAACGGTGAAAAATATAATCCGTGGTTTTTCATTCGAACAGGGAATAGAAAACCATCCGATCCCAATACCCCAACAACACTCGAAGGTTGGCGTGAATTAGAAGAAAGTCTTGCTCCAAGCACGATGCGCGATGAAATTCGCCTCACGCGTCTCCTGTTGGAATACTATTCTGCTAAAGATGAGGAAGCAACCACCTCCGCAGAAATGAAACTTCTCAATTGGTTGAACGCGCTTCCTGAACCGCAACGAATTATTCTTACGGAATCTATAAGGAATACATGTCCACTTATACTTAAAACAAAGCTCTGCGATAAGCAAAAAAAATTAAAGGAACATTTGGGGTCTCCACTCGAATTTACCAGCAACAAAACAATCGACCGTTCGCAACGATACGAATCGCCATCCGTCGAATCAATGCGTCCAACGCAAGACGAACTTGCGGCCTGTCAAATGGATGAATTTGGTTCCCTTAAGTCAAAGGAACTCCCCAATGGATTTCGTATTTGGGATTTATATTATCCCAAAGGGACTCCCAACCGCTTTGTTTTGAAATTTTTAGGAAAGGCCGATAACAAACAATCTAATTCATACAAGTTTAAAACACGCGAAGGGAAAAGTATTTACTTATACATTGACAATTGCAGTAAAGAAGATCAGGAATATATCCGCAAAGCTGAAAACGAAGAAGAAAAACAAAAATAAAGAACAGATAGAAAACTTGTAAAAACATGGCAATCACTTTTTGTTCAGTAGTCAAATAGACGTTTTTCATACAATTTTATGAGAGACGTCTTTTTTATGAGTTTAATCGTCGAACGTATAAAATATGAAAATACTTTTTGCTTCTCATCACTTCTATCTTGATCAATCTAACGGCGCGTCTATATCGACGCGCGAATTATTAAGATCGTTAACGACAAGAGGATGGCGTATAACGACATTTTGCGGTTCCGCCGTCGATAACCCGAACAACGCCGACGTCGAAAAATACCTGGAACTCCACGGGATAAAAACGCTTTCAAGAAATCGAGCCGACAGAAAAGAAGATTACTGGATAGAATCATTTCGAGACGGCAATATTGACTCATGCGTGTTTCGTTCTAAGAAAGAAATCCAATCTACGACGCAGAAAATAGACTCGGACGCAGGCGCGGCGTTTCTGCGCCAGTTCGACGCGATTCTTAAACAAGTTAAGCCTGACGTCGTCGTAACCTACGGCGGAGACTGGACAGGTCAACCACTACTAACGTTATCGCAAAAGAACGGCGCAAAGACCGTAGTGTTCCTACACAATTTAGCTTATTATGACGCGCAATATTTTACTAAGGCCAATTTAACAATCGTTCCATCTCAATACGCGTCGGAAATCTACCGTAAACGTCTTAGAATCTCAACAGTAGCGATCCCTCCGTTGATCGATTGGAAAACTGTCGAATCGAAACAATCTCCTCCCGACGAACATAAGTACCTACTCTTTGTCAATCCAAGTCGGGCAAAGGGAATTTATCTTTTCGTGAGAATTATAAAAGACCTCTGGAAAATCCGTCCGGAAATTCCCATACTTGTAGTAGAAGGAAGTTCAAACGCAAATGAATTACGCAAATTTAGCGGTATATTATCCGGCGTAAAGAGCGTGAACTTCAAGCCCAATACGCCGCGACCTCGAGATTATTATCGAAAAGCCAAAATAACGCTCGTTCCCTCCTTCTGCGACGAAACATTCGGAAGAGTAGCGGCGGAATCGTTAATAGCCAACGTTCCCGTCGTCGCGTCTAATCGCGGGGCTTTACCGGAAACCTTGGGCGACGCGACAATATTACTTGATATTCCACAAAAGTATAGCAGTTTAACCAACCTTGTTCCGTCGTCAAGCGTAGCTCAACCTTGGATCAAGGCAATTCTCAACCTTTGGGACAACGCTGAGTTATACGCAAAGGCGCAGGAAAGAGGGCGCGAACGCGCGCGACATTGGGATCACTTGCGAATTCTCGACAACTATGAACAAGTTTTAAAAGAATTAATAAACTCGAAAGACGTATAAAAGAACCGCGTTTTTCTTTAGCGACATTCACATTTCCCGTAACTCTATAAATAATTACCGCCGCGTTACGAATAAAACCTCGGGATCTAACGTTCTCAACATTTAGCGTTCAATATAATTACCAACTACTCAATCAAAATCGCGTTTAGAACGTTCCCTTTTCTTCGCGGAAAGTTTCGCTTTCGCGTCAAGTCGTCGTAAAATCGAACCGCGAGTCGGTTTTGTCGGAATTCTTTTTTTCGGGCGAAAGGCGGCTTTTTTTATCGCGTTACCCAACTTTTCCAGGCAAGCGGCGCGATTTTTAGGCGCGTCTCGGGAAATTTGACTCGCAATAACAACTTCGCCGTCTTCCGTTACCCACGACGGATAAAGCGTCTTAAAACGTTCGACTACGTACGGTTCAAGTCTTCCCCCAAGCAAATTCCACCTTAAACGCGCTTTACTAGCGACTTTATTGACATTCTGTCCTCCGGGTCCGGAACTTCGAACGTACGTGATTTCTATTTCAGACAGAGGTATCGAAACAACCCCGGGCACGTCGAGCGTCAGAGCGTTTGCGCTAACAGTTGCAAAAGGGCTGGATAAATTCCGCGCAACGCTGACAGGTTCTTTTACGTCTTTCTTTGAAACTTGACGAATATTATCCCCGCTCGAGTTTTCGGACAAACATCGACGGCTCGACGTTTCTTTTGGCGCTTTCTTCTCGTTTTTTTTCATTCTTATTATAAATCTCGGCAGTCTCAAAGAGGAGTTTTCACATGAAATCTCGAATCCCCCCTTGCGAGAATTCTAATTAATCGTCATAATCCCCAGACGTGTTTCAGGTCGCGACGCCTGGTCGCGCGCGGAAGTAATTTTAAAATAAAAGTTCTATCCGCGCAACGTCCAAGGCTTTCAAGTCGCGTGAAAAAACGCAACGCGTTCAAGCGTGGGATACGCTTGGTTGTTTGGTAAAAGGATTTTACAGGAGATTTTCGCCGTGCCAGAAGAAAACAATCGCCCTCAACTCAAAATCGACGACTCGAACGTCGTAGCCACTTACGCCAATTTCTGCCGCGTGACCGGCACCCCAGAAGAACTAATTGTCGATTTCGGACTCAATCCGCAACCGATGGGAGTACCTACTGAACCGATCCCGGTTAATCAGCGAATCGTGGTCAATTTCTACACGGCTAAACGTTTATACCACGCGCTCGGCATGACGTTACAACGTCATGAAAAGGCGTTTGGAACGCTTGAAGTCGACGTCAATAAGCGCGTTCAAAAGAACTGAACGCAGGTCGCGGCGCGCAACGCTTCGCGTTTGCGCGCATTCGCGGCGTATTAACGCCGATCGCGGCCCGATATATAGAAATTTCGAATGATCGTTTGTCCAATCCTTAGCGGTAGTTCCGGGAACGCTACTTATGTCGAAAGCGGCTCGACAAGGGTTCTAATCGACGCGGGCGCGCCTGGAAGCAACATTGAATCTAATCTCCGCAGAGTCGGAGTGAATCCAGAAACGCTTACCTGTCTCCTCGCGACTCACGCGCACCAGGACCATATCAGAGGAATCGGAGTTCTCTCGCGACGCTACAACCTCCCTATTTACGCAAGCGTCGGCGTTTGGGAGGAACTTCTCAAGCCAACCGGAAGAACTTCAATTGGACGAATATCCAAGTGTTTTATCAAAGTCTTTCAAAGCGCCGCATCCGACGTTCTCGACCTTGGCAATATAAAGGCGACGTATTTTTCAACGCCGCACGACTCGTCCGGCTCCGTCGGGTATGTGCTTTCAGATGGAATCTGTCGGTTTGGTCTGGCGACCGATTTTGGACATGTGACGTCTATGATACGTCGGCAACTGCTCGGATGCGACGTCGTGCTTTTAGAAGCGAATTACGATCGTGAAATGCTCGTTCACGGTCCTTATCCTTACCAGCTTCAACAGCGAATATTAGGACCGCTTGGACATTTGGACAATGAAGACGCGGGCCGTTTCGCGGCGGAACTCATCCGCAACGGAACCAAGCATATTTTTCTTGGTCATTTGAGCGAACAGAATAATACGCAAGAGCTCGCGTATCATACGGTCGCGCGAATATTACGCGAGTCAAACGTAACGCCGCAAGAAACTTGTAAAATTTACATGACGCGCCGCTACGAACCCAGCCGAAAACTTGAAATTTAAACGCTTGTTCTTTCCGCGTTACGTACGATTCCCGACAAAGGCGCTCTCAATGGTTCTTAACTTACTTTATCTACTCACACTTTTGGCGGCGAGCCCTTTTCTGCTCTACCGTTCTTTACGTTATAAAAAATATCGAGACGGTTGGGGAGAAAAATTCTTTGGAGCCGCGCCCCAATTACCGCCAATTGAGCCAGGGCGAGAAAGAATCTGGTTTCACGCGGTAAGCGTTGGCGAAGTCAATCTACTTTTACCAATCGTCGCGGAAATGGACGCGACGCGACAGAATTGGGAGTTTGTCGTCTCATCCACCTCCAAGACAGGTTACGAACTTGCGAAAAAGCTCTTTGCGACACGCGCGACGATTTTTTATTGTCCGCTAGATTTCACTTGGGCGGTCAAGCGCACATTGCGCCGGATCGCCCCAACGGCGCTCGTACTTGTCGAGCTTGAACTTTGGCCTAACCTAATTGCCGCGGCCAAACGTTTCGGCGTTCATACGGCAATCGTCAACGGGCGGATTGGAGATCATTCCTTTCGTTCATACCATAGAATCCGCCGATTCCTCGCGCCAACCTTCCGCCGCATCGACTTGATAGTCGCTCAAGACGAAGTCGCGGCGGCGTATTTTCGTCAACTTACGCCTGATCATCAAAATATAGTCGTCTCCGGTTCCATCAAATTCGACGGGGTTCAAACAGATCGCGAAAACGCCAAAACACGAGCGCTCGCGGATCTTGTCGGAGTTAATTCAAACGACGTCGTCTACTTATGCGGCAGTACGCAAGCGCCGGAAGAACTCGGCGCAATTGAAACATATCGACGTCTTTACCGTGAATTTCCGAATCTCAAATTATTTATCGCACCGAGACATAAAGAACGGTTTGACGAGGTGGCGAAGGCGCTCGCGGCGTCCGAATTCGCGTGGACGCGACGCTCTACGCTTCCAGCTCCGGGAACGCCCGTAAAAACGCAATTCGAAAATCCCGCGCAAGACGCAAGACGCGTTGTTTTAATCGATTCGCTCGGCGAACTTGGCTATTGGTGGGGAATCGCTAAAATCGCGTTTGTCGGCGGAAGTTGGGGGAACCGCGGCGGGCAAAATATGCTCGAACCTTCCGCATACGGCGCTGCGGTCTCGTTCGGTTCCAATACGCGTAACTTCCGCGCCATTGTCGAAACGCTTTTGCGTGAAGAAGCCGCTCAAGTCGTGTCCAACGTCGACGAAGCCACCGCTTTTGTTCGGCGCTGTCTTGTCGACCCGGTATTTCGAGAAACACTGGGAAAAACTGCTCGACAGATCGTCGTTCGTAACAGTGGAGCAACTAAACGTACTCTCAATGAATTATCGAAGTTGTTCGAAAATATTCCTTCTTACAACTAACCGCGTCCCTGTTTACAGTTGTTCAATATTCTGTTACAGTCGCGCTAAGCGCTTGCGCATTCCATACAGCCGTGATATTTGATATATTTAATATTTTACATACAATCTCTGTTAAAATAAGTAAAATAGAGTTGAAAGGGTAAAAAATTCCTTTACTACTAACAAATCAGAGACTAAATTGTACGATACGATTAATGATTATGTCAAATTAGCTAAACTATTGAAGTTTTGCGAAACATAAGAAAAAAGATTACAACCAGCTTAAAAGATCGGTCGGACGGATCTCGACGCGCGTGGTTGCGACGTATAGTCGCGAACGTTGAACGCGTCGTCCACCGGGCGGATTTAGATAAACGCCTTTAACAACCGAGAAGAGCCGCTTCGGCAGACGCGCTTTTTTGCGCGTCATTTTTACGCTTGAAGACGTCGCTCAGCGCGGAATGAGGACTGTTTGAAATGACTGTTATTGAGAAAGACAAAAGAGAGTCGACGCGTCGCGTAAAGTCGACGTCGACCTTACGCGCGCGCGTTCTTTTAGTTGCCTTGACGCTTGGCGCTATCGGTTCGTTTACGATGCCCAATTACGGCGTAACGCAACCTCCTGAAGGAGCCGCGCAACCGCCGGAAGGAGCCGCGCCCGAACCTAACGGTCAACCGGCCCCAGCGCCGGAAGGACAAGCGACTCCTCTTCCGCCGACGACGCCCACGCCTGAACAGCAACAAGCGGCGCTCGACCAAATTGGAGTCAAATCTCCTGCAGAAATTCCCGATCCTGTAGCGGAACCTGCAGCGGCGGCGGAATTCGCGGCTAAAATGGAAGACGCGATTGCCAATCCGGATCCACCGGCGCCCCAACCGTCGGTCGCGGTTGAAATGGCGCCCGATTTC
>CAYUUL010000046.1:7122-17969 GCA_964447865.1 uncultured Planctomycetaceae bacterium
CCCGATTTCGATCCGAAAAAAAGCTATTCGCGTTTACTCTATCCGGCGGTAGCTTCGCGCATTGGTCTTTCAGAAGAACAGAGTAAGCGCGTCAACGATCTGATGTCGGAACGCGCTCAAAAGCTGTCCAAAGCGCCTAAGGAAGAGTGGAATACCATAACGTTAGAGTCTGAAAAAGCGCTTGAAGGAGTGCTTACGCCTGAACAGAACGAGCGTTTTAAGCGCGGAATCACGGAAAAAACAATCGTTATGCGATTCAGTAAGGAACGTTGGGTCGACGTTTTAAACTGGTTTGCGTCTGAATGCGGTTTACAGATGATTATGAGCGCGCCTCCGCAAGGCACGTTCACGTACAGCGATAAGACTCCGTACGCGCCCAAAGACGCGCTGGACGTTCTCAACGGGTACCTGAATTTCAAGGGTTACACGTTGTTCCGTTATAACGATATGCTCATTCTACACGACTTCAAAACTGGTTCGCTTCCGCTCCAATACCTCCCTAAAATTACTCCGGAAGACCTTCCAAATCAAAGTCGATTTGACTATGTCGCGCTTACGATTCCACTTGAACAACGCAATATGAACGCGGTCCGCGCAACAATCCAACCGTTCATGGGACCGTATTGCGTGTTGCGTTCTCAAGCGGGCAACTCTCTTATGGTCGTGGATTCCGTCAACGCGTTGCGAGAGATCTACGCGGCGGCAATGTCCGTACATAATCCGGACCCAACGCCTGAAGAGCAGGCTCGACGTCGCGGACCCGGCGGTCCAGGCGGTCCTATGCCTGCTCCCGAGACGCCAACCTGGCGCGCTTACGAACTCGAAGGAATTTCCTACGCAACGATTCGCGATCAAATTGCAATTTTTGCTCCGGAAGCAAAACCGTTATACAATCCGCAATCGAATGTTGTCAACTATCTTGCGCGCCCAAGCGTATTGAATATTATCGACGGTTTAGTCGCTAAGTTAAAGGAAGGCGCCGACCCCGCGAAAAACGCGGTCGTAAAGGCTTATTCGATGGAAGCGCTCACGGCTGCCGACAATGGAACCATCTGGGCAATGGCGCGACGTATGCCGGGCGGCGGTTTCGGCCAATTTGGGCCTAATAACGCCGACGCTCTTATTACTCAGGTCGTCGAATCGTTACGCGTACAAGTTCCAGACGCAACAATCGAACTTGTGGCGCAAACGCGTAAAATCCTCGTCGTCGGCACGGCGGCGGAACAGGAGAAGGTCGCGTCAACGCTCGCTGGTTTAACCGCGAAAGTTGAAGACGCGGACAAACCTGTCATTAAAATCTATCATATGAAGAACCAACCAGAACGCCGAGGAAACGGTCCCGCTGGGCAGATGGATATGACGCTCATGGCGGCTCTTCGCACGGTCGCGCCCATGATACAAGTCACGCCGACGTCAGACGGAAGTTACCTTGTCGTTGGAACGCAGGCCGAACACGACGCGGCGGTTGGCGTCATGAAAGAATTTGAGGCAAGTTCAGATTCTCCCGATCGTCAATTCGTTCTTAAAACGTATACGATGCCAGTTCGACAAGTACAACGTTTTACAACCATTTACGCTCAGGTAAGGCAAAGCGGGGACATGGCCGACGCCGTACGAATTCCGGATCCGTATGTTCCGACAAGATTCGCCATTTGGGCGCGTCCGCAGCAACAAGCGCAAATTCAAAAGATTGTCGACGAGATTTCCTATTCTGCCGCAGAAAATACAGAATCGCAAGCGCCTGCTACTGAGCAAGCTCCCGCAGCAGAACAAGCGCCCACAACCGAGCAAGCCCCAGCAACCGAGCAAGCTCCTGCCGCAGAACAAGCCCCGGCAACCGAGCAAAGCGCTACGGTTGTCGAACCTGTTGTCGAACAAGTCGCGAAGCCGGTCGCCGCAGAACAACTTGAAGCGGTTACATCAGAAAAGCAAACGCTCACGGCAGGTCTGAACAACAAATTCAATATTGGAGCGTCGAATACTTATATGACGGTTCTTCCATTCAAGCGTTTGCCTATTGGCACAGCTCAATCCTTGCTTCTCAACACGATTCCCGGCCTTGACATAACCATTGATTACACGACGCCGTCGCTCATTGTCTACGGAAGCAAAACTGCCGTTGAATCGGCAATTCAACTTGCCTCGCGTCTTGACGGACAACTTGACGTCACAATGGAAATCGTTCAACTTACCAAAGAATTTCCAACGGAAGCTCTTTCCGCACTTCCGCGTATCGAACCTAAAGCGACCGCGACTTACGACAAAGCTAATATGCGTATGTTCGTGTTTGGCAACAATGCGGCGGTTGAACGTCTTAAGGCGTACATCTCGCTCGTTGAAAACACAACGAGCAACGAAAAAGACGGCGTTTATTACCTTGACGTCGAACGCGACGTTCCCGGTCAGATCCAAGATTATGTCAAGCGCGCAGTCCCTGGAATCGAGCTTTCATACGATCAATCGAACCGTCGTTTTACACTTATTGGCACGCCAACCGAACAGCTTGCGGCCTCTAAGCTTATCGTCGATTCTGTTCAAAATCTCCCGCCGGAAGACGAGACTCGCTATTATACGTTTGGAAAACAGTTCAACGACCGCGTTATCGATCTGCTTAACGAACGCGTTAAAGGCGTTAATCGTATAGAACGCGACGAAATCGACCGGACGGTTTTACGAGTCGTCGCCAAGCCGTACCAACATGAGTTAATCGCAACCGAAATCGAAAAGCTTAAAACGGATTATCCGTTCACCGACCAGAATACGTTTGTTTCGTACAAGATGACAAAAGAACTCAGGTCGCGCTTCGATCAAGTCCAAGACGATTTCACTAAACAGTACGGTTCAATTAAGATATTGCAAGACGACGCGAACAACTCGTTTGCCGTTTGGGCGACTCCTTCTCAGCATGAAGCGTTGAAGAAGTTGCTTGATCAACTTTCGACGCTTGAGTCTGGCGAAAAAGAGACGGTAACTCTCTATTCCCCCAAACACGTTGACGCGACGACGCTTATTTCCGTTCTGCGCGATCTTCAACCTAATTTGAAAATCACGAACGATACGACTAATATGCGATTGATTATTCGCGGTTCCGCAGAGGAACTCGAAGAAGCTAAAGCGACGTTGGCGTCAATTGACGCGCGCGATGAAAACGGAATTATTCGTTCCTTTAAGTCCTATTCAATTAAAGGGTTCTACTCTTACGACGGAGTTGGAAACTACTTTTCGCCGGCGTATTACGTTCGCGACTTAGCGAGGTTAGTTCCGGCTGCGCGAGTGACTTACGATTACTATAATCAAGCGTTGATCGTTTGGGGAACAGAGGAAGAACAAAGCGTTGTCGAACAAGCGGTGTCCAACTTAAACCAAAAGGATCAGCTTGATAAACGAATTATTCGTTGGCAAATCCATCGCGCGAACTATTCGACGCTTTCGTCTCAAATTACGTCAGTTTATCCCGGCGCGGTTCCCGTTTACGATCCTTCGTCTAAGACGCTGGTGGTACGCGCAAAGAACGGGGTTGCGTTAGACGCGGTCAAAGAACTGCTCGAACTACTCGATCCGGAGGATGTCTCGGAATTCGATCCGGTTTTGAATTACTACGACGTTGGAGCGACCCCGTCCGACGATCTTGTCGCCGCGGTTCGCGCGCTCGTTCCAAACGCGGGACTCATACGAGTCGACGCTAAGACGAAGCAATTGCTCGTAATAGGCACTCCCGCCGAACAGAAAGTTGTCGCCGATAGCGTTGCGCAACTTGCTAAAACCTACGGTTCATCCGATCTTCGTATGATTCCGTACCCAGTCTATTCCATGGACGTCGCGACGCTTGTTACGTCGCTAACCGCGGCGTATCCCACGGCAAAATTTGTCGCCGACGTTCGCGGCGGTCGTATTCTTGCGCGCGCAACTTTGGAAGATCACGTCAAGATATCCAAAGAAATTGAAAGTTTGAACGCAGAGTCGGGAGAAGTCGATTCTGAAAACCCTACTAATCCGGACGCGGCTCAAAATACGCCTAAGAACGCGCCCGGTCCACGCGTTGTCGTTTACGAAGTCGACGCCCCAACGGTCGCTATGCAACTTCGAGGCGTCGTAACAAGTTTATTCCCCGGCGTTGAAATTTTCGGCGGTCAGCAGTATTGGAACCAACGCGGCGGCAAACAAAAGGTGACAATTTTAGCCAACAGCCGCGAACAAAAAATGATTGCTCAGATCGTCGCGTCTTTAAATAAGTCGGACGAAGATCAACTTGTTTTTTCAATCTACCAGATTGGCGAAGTCGATTCGACCACAATCGAGGCGTTGATAGGAAATATTATCCCGGACGCAATGTCCATTCCTGGCATGCCTCGAGTTGGGGCTCCTGGCGGAGCGCAACAAGCGCGTATGCAACAAAGTCGAATGTTACAACAGATTAGGGATCAACGTCGTTATAATGGAGGTCAATCAGATCCCAGTTCCGCGATTCCTTTCTATCGCGTCGATTCCGAAACGAAAACAGTCGCCGTTTTAGCGTCGGCGGAAGCGCATGAGCAAATCAAAGCTGCTGTAGCAAAATTATCTGAATATTCAGCGGAAGAAGCGGAATCGATAAGTAAGGTTTATCGATTTGGCGCGCCAGTCGCATATACGGTCGCGCAAGTAGTCCCCAGCCTTTTAGAAGGAGTCGTCGTATCGGCGACCTCTGGACTTGAACTTATTGCCTTTGGTCCTAAAAAGGAAATAGAAAAGCTGGACGGATTTGTTGAGTCGATCAAAGACGAAAATTTCGACAAGGCAGTCGGACAATTTAGGCTTTTTACCATACCGGAATCAACGAAGTATAATCGCGACAATGTTCTCGGTATTTTAAATGGCAATTTTGCGAGGATAGGAGTCAGTTCCTACGCGGGCGCGGTAAGTAATCAAGTAATTTCCTGGGGGGTCGACACGACTCTTGATCAAGTTGAGAAATTCCTTGACACACTTTTAGCGACTCCTAATGAAGCGACGTACAAGACCTATCCGATTCGTCACACAGAAATCACGCTTGCGCACCAATTTCTGGCGCGAGTGTGTCCTAACGCGACGATTACGCCCAAACACGCCGAGCGAACAATCGTAGTATACGGAACTCCGGATCAACATGCGTCGATTGAAGAGGCGTTAAAAGGTTTTGATCAGCCGACGACTGAAGACGCGCAACTCTGCGTCGCAACCTATACGTGGGACGATCCAGCCTCTTATTGGCCCGTCTACGTCGAATTACATGCGCACTTTGATCCGCTGGCAATCACGATAACGCCTTCTCCGGCCACGTACGAGTTTGTCGTCAGCTCGACGGAAGAGAAACAAGCAAAAGTCGCAAAATATTTAGAGATGCGACGTAAAGATCAAGTAGAACGTTCGTACCAACTTAAAACGTATTACCTAAAAAAGGTCAATTTCAATAAGGTTGTACAGATCAGTCCTACTCTTTGTCCGGGCGTAGCAATCTATCCTGGCAAAGGCGCTAATGAAATTTTTGTCGTCGCCTCGCCTATGAATCACGATAAGTTTCGGCGAATGCTATCCCAATTGGAAACAGTGCCAGAAGGCGAAGACGCCAACGGAATAGAACCTAAGATCTATACCGCGTCGAACCGAGCCGCAAATGTTGCTATCAGCATTTTGCAACCTCAGTTGCCTGGCGTCGTTATGTATCCATTATCTTCGGATCGTTTCATCGTCTGGGGAAGCGAGGCCGACCACGAATATGCCGCCAAGATACTTGACGTTACTAAAGAAGCGTTTCCGTCGCCAATTTTGAAACGGTATCCGCTCACGCATATTCGTCTTTCAGACATTTTAAGTTTCTGCTCGTATCATTTCGCCGAGGACGGATACTTTTTCCCGGCGTCGAACGGCGATCTTATGGTCTCCGCTGGACCGGCTGTACATGAAGAAATCGTGAATCTTCTCGCAGAACTTGACGTTGAAGCGTCTGACGAATCGCGTTTTTATCCTGAAGCGTACGATATCAGCGATATTCCGCTTGCGTCGCACTATCAGGTATCGCGCGCAATTGCCACAATTTCCGTTGAAAGTATTCAGCTTCCGACGTCGACTCCTGGTTTTCTCGTAGTCTACGCGCGTAAATCTGAGCATAAAAAGATCAAGGAAGTTGTCGACGAGATGCTTAAGGAACGCGACGCCGCGACTCAACACATGGCGGCTTACACAGTTCGACGCATGACCTTACCGCAGCTGTCTCAACTTCTGCTCCCGTTATATCCCAATATTAAAATTGGGGCGGGAACGACCGAAAATCAAGTGGTAATTCTTGCGAAGGAATCCGAGCAAACCAAGATCAAGGAAATCATCGCGCAACTCAATAGCGCGCCGGACGATAATATGACGTCGCGCGTTTATCGGTTGAAAAATTCGCAACTCGCAGTCGCAAGAACGGCAATTCTTACGATGTTTCCACAGGCGGTTGTCGTAATTGATCAGCTTTCGCGTTCCGTACTTGTAAAAGCTTACGAAGACGAACACAAAAAGATCGAACAATTAGTAACCGAAATCGATGAAAAAGATCCTGAACGCAATACCTCGTTTAAGGTATTTAATATTGGTTCGCTCAATTTCACGCGTCTGATCGCGGCATTGCGCAACTTCTACTCGGGAGATCCAGCTTTCCAAGTTCAGCTTGACACGTCGAGTCAATGTCTGATTGTTCGAGGAACGGCAATACAACATAAAGCGGTTGAAGGTCTTATTGACGAGATTCGCGCAGGCGGTTTAGCCGACCCCGAATCTTACATCCAGACCTACACGTTGAAAAATTCTTCAGCGCTTTCGTCTTTGTATTCAGTGTTCTACGAACAAGGACGCGATATCAATATGTATCGCGATTACTCAACTGGTAAATTGATCGTAATTGGTCGGCCAGAAGAACATAAGCTCGTGCAAGACCTGCTTGACGCCGTGGCGCCTGAAGAAACGGAATTGGCGGTATTCGCTCTCGTTTACGTCGATCCATCGACGGCTCGTCAAGTTTTCAGTATGATTGAAACAGACGGTTCCTACGTTGACGTACGTCTTGACGCTACGACCAACCAGCTTTTCATACGCGCAACGCCTACAAAGTTGGAAGAAATTCGTCAAGTTTTAATCAAGATGGGGGAGAAAGATCTTGAAAAAATGAAGCCGTTCGCAGACGTTACGACGCGCGTTGGTTCGTCGACAAGCGGTCGTCGTATTTATTTACGCGACAACGATAAGCGACAGCTCCAAGACGAAGAAAAAAGCGAAGGTAATTTCGAAGGAATTGATTTCTCCAAGTTAGAACGGGTCACTCCGTCCACATCGCAGGGAATCGTCCAACAAGTTCAGAATGCTAATCCAACGCTTCAAGTTCAAGCGCAGTCTGGTCCGGTGCGTACAGTAACAATTGACGGCGCTAATGCGGCTCAGGTAGTCGACCAAGCGTTAAAAAATTGGAAACGAACCAATCCGGTTACAGTAGTTCGCGGCGACGACGGCGTCCAGGAAAAACAGTCTGAATCAATTGAGCAGCCCAAAGAAAGCGAATCCGCCCCCCAAACGGAAACGCCGAATGTTCCTACAACAGAACAACCTACGTCGTCGACAAGTAAAAACGAGTTTTCGGCTTTTGCCGTTCCGTTTTTACTGTCGGCAAGTCGAAGCGCTCTAAAAAATATTTGCTTTGGGGCGCTTATGCTCGACGATGCGCAACAGACGCCGCTAACAATTCCAAGTACGGAGAATACTGCGTCGACGACGGAAGTTGCGTCGTCTGAATCGACGACAGTATCGGGAGAATCAGAAACGGCGCCAGCGGTTAATCCTGAAAAAAAGTTGGAAGCTGCGCCCGGAGTCTACGTAGTAGTCAATCCCGATGGTTCATTACTCCTTTCTTCCAGCGACGAAGCCGCGTTAGAAGAATTTCAACGCAAGCTAATCGAAGTTGTCGAAGACCTTAAAACTCACAAAGGTGAAGACGTTTCTCAGGTCGAGTCAGAACAAAACGCGCAAGCGACCGAGTCGTCGGAAGGAACTAAAGTTGAATCGTCCGCATCGCAAGAAAACGTTGACCAGGGCGGCAACGCAACGACTAACAACTCTGCTTCTTTTCTCGATCAAAACGGTTACCTTTCCTACATGACAGACGAAAACATTGCGAAAGCTAAAAAACGTATTTTAATGGAAAGCCGCAACTATACGGTTTACAGAGTTGAAAACGTTGGCGTTTCACAACTTGTTCCGCGTCTTCAGACGTACTTGGCGGATCGAATCAATCGCCGCAACAATCCATACGATTATTACTATTCGTATTCGGGAATTAACGTCCAAACAATTGGAACCGGATCGCAGTTGTCATTTCAACCAGACGTTTCGCTCAATACATTGATGGTTTACGGTTCAAAAGCGGATCGCGAAGCCGTTGGGGCTATGCTTGTCATACTAGACGACGTTAATCTCTTTCCGCAGCCGATCACTAAACCTTACAAAATTAAGGTTGTAAATACATCGCCTACGCGCATGGCGCAACAGGTGCTCAGCGCGTTTTCACGCAAGTTTCAAACGACGTTATTGCCCGGCAATTTGACGCCTAGAATCATGCCGAACACAACGACCAATAGTCTTGAAGTTTACGCGCCAGAGGCGTTGGCGAAAGAGATCGAAGAGTACGTCAAAGAAACAGACGCCGAGATTTTGGAAGAAAGTGTTCGTAAGGTGCGAGTCATCGAATTGAAATCGATCAATTCAAAAGTCCTCGCGCAATACCTTGCAAATCTTCGCACCAGCCAAGTGACCTCGCAAATGCTTTCAACTCCGTACATTGGGAATACTTCGCCAATGCCGGGGACGTACGGTATGGGTATGCCGACCGGCGGAATGAACGCAATAAATCGTCAATGGAATATGGGCGGTTACCCAGGCGGCGGTTATAGAGGAGGATATGGTATGCCGGGGCGGTATAATCGCGGAATCTGACAAGAAGTCAATCGATTTTTTCATAGCCGAAACAGAACGCGTATCATGTTCGTTTTCGGCTTTTTTCAACTTGAATAACTAGTCGTAATTGCAATGGGAGAGTGCGATAAATGCGTCCGCAACCTTATACTTTGGCGGATTTTCCTAAGAATCCGCTCATGTTCTATTACGAAGTAACTCGCGCTTGCGATCTTGTTTGTAAACATTGTCGGGCGTCAGCGCAGGAAAACGCAGCGCCCGATGAACTTTCAACGGAAACCGCTCTTAAACTACTCGACGACGTAGCGCGTTTTCCTCGAAAACCGACGATCTGTTTTACAGGCGGCGATCCGCTTAAGCGTTCTGATTTGTTTACCTTGATACAACACGCTACCGAACTTGGCATAGGTTCGGCGCTAACGCCTTCGGCTACTCCGCTAGCTACATTCGAAGCGTTCAAACGCGCCAAAGAAGCTGGAATTTCAGCGATTGGAGTTAGTATCGACGGTCCGTCTCCAGAAGTACACGATGCGTTTCGAGGTTTTGAAGGTAGTTTTAAGAAAGCTCTCGAGATGCTCCAGTACGCGCGCGATCTCGAACTTCCTGTTCAGGTAAATACGTCGATTACGCGTCGTAACGCGCAACTAGTCGACGAAATTGCCGAGATGCTTGCAGACAAAGGAATCATGATGTGGTCAGTATTCTTCCTTGTTCCAGTGGGACGCGGAACAGAAGAAATCCGCATTTCTCCCGGCGAATATCGCGATGTTTTTGCCAAGCTCTATAAACATTCGAAGACCAAACCGTATTCCGTCCGTACGACAGAGGCTCCTCACTATCGGCGATTTGTTCTGGAACAAGGCGGCGACCCAACCGCGGTATCCAAAAATCGCCCCAGTTTTCCCAATTCCGCGTTTGCCGCCGCTATGAAAACACAGACTCCGGAGGAAAGAGTAAACGAACAATCGGAAAACAATTCATATAAAGGACATGGACGAGCGCCGTTGGGCGTTACCGATGGACGAGGAATTATGTTTGTCGGACACAATGGCGAGATTTATCCAGCTGGATTCTTACCAATTCTCTGTGGAAAATTTCCGAACGACTCCGTCGTCGACGTCTATCAGAACCATCCTACGTTCAAAGCTCTACAAAATCCTGATAACTATCACGGTCGATGCGGCAGATGTCAATATCGCCACACTTGTGGAGGTAGTCGTTCACGAGCTTACGCGGTTACCGGCGATATGCTTGGCCCAGAACCTGACTGTGATTTCGAACCTTAATTAAAAACCAAAGTTTCGACAAATAATAAAAAAGCAAGAACGAGACATTTCGTCGTTCTTGCTTATTTTTGACTTTAAACAGGTTAAGCGTCAAAATTCCAATCGCGAGTCTTAAACAAATACAAATTTATTCTTCTGAATTCTCCGAATTTTCGCACTTGTAACATTCGCAGTTATCGCCGCATTCGCATTTCTCACACTTGCAACATTCGCAGTTATCGCAAGAATCACACAAAACGTCCTTTTTACACAAACACATTCCTTTTAGTTGATAATTACGAACTAAAAGTTCACGTTTAATACGAAGAATCTCCTGTTGAATTTTTAAGCTTTGTAATTGCAATTTCAACAATTTAGATTCATACTGTAATTGTAATTCACGTTCACATTGTAACTTGTCGCCGCATTCGCAGTTATCGCCACACTCGCAATTCTCACACTTGCAGCATTCGCAGTTATCGCCGCATTCGCAGTTATCGCACTTGTAGCATTCGCAGTTGTCGCCACACTCGCAATTCTCGCATTTGCAGCATTCGCAGTTGTCGCCACATTCGCAGTTATCGCACTTGCAGCATTCGCAGTTATCGCCGCATTCGCAATTCT
>CAYUUL010000047.1:133-17851 GCA_964447865.1 uncultured Planctomycetaceae bacterium
TAGAAGAGCCAGTCGCAGAAGTGTCTGAACCGGAAGCCGTTGCGGTAGAAGAGCCAGTCGCAGAAGTGTCTGAACCGGAAGCCGTTGCGGTAGAAGAGCCTGTCGCGAAGGTAACTGAACCGGAAGCCGCCGAAAAAGAAATTTCCGACGAGGAAGAAAACTCTGGCGAGGAAGAAGACTCCGACGAGGAAGAAGATTCTGGCGAGGAAGAAGACTCCGACGAGGAAGAAGATTCCGACGACGAGGAGGAGAAAACGTCGTCGAAACGCGTTGTGGAATTTATTCCGCCTTGGGATCAAAAAGAGTCCGACGAGAAAGACTCCGACGACGAGGAGGAGAAAACGTCGTCGAAACGCGTTGTGGAATTTATTCCGCCCTGGGATCAAAAAGAGTCCGACGAGGAAGACTCCGACGACGACAAAGACGAGTCCGACGAGAAAGACTCTGACGACGACAAGGACGGGTCTGACTCCAAAGAAGACGACAAGCCGGAAATCGCCGCTTTGCCTCCCGTCCCCGCGCCGGTTCCGCAACTCTCGAAAGAGGCGATCGAGCTCCGCGAAAGACGTCGGCTCCAGAAGTACGTCGGATCCCCGAACGATCGCGAAGACCGCGTTATGTTAATGGCGTGCGACTCGTACTGGTTGCGCGCCTGTTGGGAAGTGACCCCGAGACTGGTCGAACGCGTTCGATCCGCTATGGGAAGATATTGGCATACCGCCGATCCGGTCCTCCACGTTTATACCGTCGATTTGGAGTCGAAAGTCGCGTCTAATCGTCGAGAACAGGTCGAGGACGTTATGATTCGCGGCGGCGTCGACAACTGGTACATTCCCGTCGATAATCCTCCTTGCGCCTTCATGGTCGAGTTGGGATACCTGTCGAGAGACGGTCAGTTCTTTACGCTCGTCTCCAGTAATATCGTCAAAACGCCTCAGCGCGTCATGCACGACCATGCGACAAAAGAGTTGTTGAGCCCCTTTGCCGCCCCTGTCGTCGACCCGTTTGCCGTCGCCCCCGTCGTGAGAAGAACCGCCCCGGCTCCCTCCTACTCCGCTATCCGAGCCTCGCGCGCTTTTAACGGTTCCGACGCCACCGCGGAACCGCTCTGGGATACGCAACCGGATGAATTTTCCGTCGACGTCGAAATCGTCGTCAAGGGAAAAGCTACGCCCGGGTCCTCCGTCTCCATTAAAGACGAGCCTATTCGTCTGCGCCCCGACGGAACTTTCTCCGTCAGGTACAGCTTGCCGGAACGTCGGCACGTCTTCCCGGTCGTGGCGACGCGCGCGGACGGAAGCGAAACGCAAACGATTGTTCTGGCGATCGATCGCAATACGAAAGCGCTTGACACGATCTTCAAAGGGGATGAAGAAGACTGAGTCGCCGCTATGGTCACTATCACGCGCGCGACGCGGCGGGAGGTCGCGTCGTTCGTATCCGCTAAACGCGGTGGGGAGCGGCTCTATACGCCGATTTCTATAAATTGGAAACTTTTCGACGATTAGACGACTTGCCGCCAGGGGTTCGCGGTTGCGTCGTCTCCTTTGGTAAATTCGACGCCCTGCACCGCGGTCACGCCGCCGTCTTTCAAAAAGTCGCGCAACGCGCTCGAGAGTTGCGCGCCCCCGCCGTCGTCTTTACTTTCGACCCTGCCCCCGCGCAAATTCTACGTCCGGAGCGCGCGCCGAGACCTTTGTACACGCTCGAACAAAAAATCGAGTTGTTCGAAAAATTCGAGCTCGACGCCCTCGTTCTTTTTCACACAACGCGAGAGTTTCTCAATTTGACCGCGAGGGATTTCTTTCAGGAAATCGTCCTGAACGCCCTGGCGGCCCGAGCGATCGTCGAAGGCGACAACTTCAACTTCGGGCGGGGAAAAGAGGGAAACGATCGCCTGCTTGAATCGCTGTGTCGGGAAGCGAACGTCCAATTTGAAGTCGCGAATTTAGTCGAGGACGAGGAAAAATGCGTCTCCAGTACGAGAATCAGGGAGTTGATCGCGGTCGGCGACGTCGAACGCGCCGCCTCTTTGCTCGCTCGCCCATTCGCCGTCAGAGGTATTGTCGTCGGAGGAGACCAGCGCGGGAGAACGTTTGGAATACGCACCGCAAACGTCGATAAAATCAAAACGATTATTCCTGGCAAAGGAGTCTACGCTTGCGCCGCGAAAACGGAAGACGGTAAAAGATTCCCCGCCGCCGTAAACCTCGGGGAAAACCCGACCTTTGGCGTCGAGGAAATGAAATTTGAAGCGCACCTCTTAGATTTTCAAGGGGATATTTACGACCAGGAACTTGAAGTGACTTTCTACAAAAAATTGAGGGACGTCGTTCGGTTCGAGTCGACCGAAAAGCTCGTCGAGCAAATTCAACGCGATATCGCGTTGACAAGAGACGTCTTTACCCGCGTTCTCTAACGCCCCTCTAAGTTTCGCGAAAATACGGTTATACGCTAAGGAGTTTCCGATGGATCCCTTTTTACCCAATTGGAACGACCGCGACCTCTGGATGAAGAGCGCCGCAAAAGAGCGCCGCGAAAGAACTGAATTCTGGAGTTCGGTTCCAAATCTCCCCGAACGTCCAAAAGACGCGCACAAAGGAACCTTCGGAACCGCGCTCGCTATCGGCGGATCAAGAGGTATGAGCGGCGCTGTTGCGCTTGCGGGTTCGGCCGCGCTCTTTGCCGGAGCCGGCCTGACAAGACTCGCCGTCCCCGACAGAATACTCGAAACCGTCGCGCAATTCCAACGCGAATACACGACGATACCCGTCGCTTGCGATTCCGACGGAAGATTCGCCGCCGCCGCCCTCTCCGACCTGCTGGCTCACGCCGAAAAAGCGACCGCCGTCGCCGTCGGACCCGGATTGGGGCTCTCCGCCGACCTCTTGAAAATCGTCCCCGAACTCTTTTTCGAAATGGAACGCCCCGCCGTGTTCGACGCCGACGCCCTTAACGCCCTGGCCCTGGCCGGAGTCTTTGACCCCCATCGACCTTTGACGCGCGTCCCGAGAGGCCCAAGAATCTTAACGCCGCATCCAGGTGAATTTGCCCGACTCTCCGGAAGAAAACCGCGCTCAGAATCCGAACGGCTTGACGACGCCAGGTCCTTTCTCGACGCCTTACAAAAACGTATCGACGACGCCGCGATGTTAAACGACGATAAAGTCTTTCCCGTGACGCTCGCTCTCAAAGGCGCTAAAACCGTCGTCGCGGAATCGCGCTCAAACCGAATTTTTGTCAACGATACCGGTAATCCCAACATGGCGACCGGAGGAAGCGGAGACGTCCTGACCGGGACGATCCTCGGACTACTCGCGCAAACGCAAAACGCGTTCGAGTCGACCGTACTCGCCGTCGCGCTCTGCGGACTGGCCGCCGATTTGCGCGCAAAACTCTGTTCGAGAGGAGGAATCGCTTCCGACGCCGTTCGGTTTATGCCCCTCGCTATGGATTACCTGAATACGATTAAAGAACGACGGGACTGTTCGCTCTGATTCCCTCCAACCACCCCTCTATACGCCGCCAATTTCCTCAATATGACTCCTGTTTTCCCCGTGATTATGGCGGGCGGCCCCGGCTCAAGGTTGTGGCCTGAAAGCCGAAAGAACCGCCCTAAACCGTTTCTGCCGCTCCTGCAAGAAGGACGGTCCCTCATTCGCGCTACGCTCGACAGAATCGGAGACCTCGCCCCAGACGGTCGAAGATTCATCGTCGCCGGACGCGCTTTCGAAACCCTTGTTCGCGAACAGGCCCCCGAGTTGGCCCCTGATAAAATCCTGCTTGAGCCCGAAGGTCGAGACACCGCCCCATGCGTCGCCTGGGCCGCCCTGGAAGCGCAAAGAATCGACCCCGACGCCGTCTTGCTCGTCTTGCCCTCGGATCACCTTATCGAGCCCGACGACGCCTTTAGAAACGCCGTTCGACGCGCCGTCAAGCTGGTCGAAAACGATAACGACGCCCTTGTCACCCTCGGCGTTGAGCCAAAATTCCCCGCAACTTGCTACGGTTACGTTGAGAGAGACGAAAAACCGCTCGATGGTGAACGCGCTTTCCGCGCTCGAAAATTCCGCGAAAAACCCGACCTGAAAACCGCGCGCGAGTTCTGCGACGCCGGAAGATTCTATTGGAACGCCGGGATCTTTGTCTGGAAAGCGAATCGATATCTCGATTTGTTGCGGAGGTTTGAACCGGAACTCGGCGCGACTCTCGACGTCATGCGCGAAAGAATAAAACTCCTCAGAGAACAAAGAAAACGACCCGAGGACGACCGCCGATTCGTCGACGCTTTTCGAAACGCTAAAAAAGTCTCGATCGATTACGCGATCCTCGAACGCGCTGAAAACGTGCTCGTTTTGCCCGTCGACAACTTCTCATGGAACGATATCGGATCCTTCAACGCGCTCGAAGAATTTGAGAGAGAAAGACGGCAGGCGGATACAAACGGCAACCTGGCCGTCGGCGCCTCGCTCGTCGCCGTAAACGCAAACGACAATTGCGTCCGCGTTCTAAAAAATAAAAATGACGCTTTTTCGAAAAAAAAGTTGGTCGCGTTTGTCGGAGTCGACGATTTGCTTGTCGTCGAGACGGACGACGCGATCCTCGTCGCGAATAAAAAAGACGACCAGGCCATGAAAAATCTCGTTAAAAAAATCAAACTGGAAGGGCTCGACGAGTTTTTATAACTCTATTGTTCGCCTTTTTTTCTCATTGACGAAATCTTCGCGACTCGCTACCATAAAAAATTATTTTTGTGGAGAGACTGGTTAATCGGCGTTAATTCAAAAAACGCCTGGAAATACCGCTTTTCTTACCCAGTTTTACGCTCAACGGCTTTCACGTTACAAATAATGTGAAATTTTTTTGAGACTTTTTACATTATCATTAAACAGAGCCAAAAGAAATGTCCGATATTAGCGGCACAGCCGTTAGCAGACTGAAAAGGAATACAGTTTGCTACAACCCCATTGGATGATTCAAGTGTAAATAGAGGTGGGTACCAGACCATGTCTCGAAGCATTAAAATGATTCTCGCCGCCCTTTGCCTGGCGCTGGCGACTACGTCGACCGCTTCTGCCCAAGTTTCGCAGATGCGTTTGTTTTCACCGTTCCCAGACGATCAATTTGGGGGCGGAGTGTATGAGCACGAAGGACTCTACGGAAGTATCGCGGCAGGCGTCTTGAGTATTTCGCAACCAAGCGATCAAGTCGTCGGAAGCACAAAAGGCGGACAGCAATTCGTCACTAACGTCATTCCGAACCTGACGTCGAACTCGACCGCGACGACCTTCACGTACTCCGAACAATGCAACCAAATGACGACCTCTCAGTTCCACGCCGACTGGGAAACCGCGACCCGATTCATCATCGGAAACCACTCCGGACACCACGGATGGGAATTCGCCGGTACGATCGTCTCCCCGCAACGGTGCGACTATGAAGGCGTTTACGGCGGCGTCGTTCTCGAAGATCCCGCGGTTGTCAACGTAAACAACTACAACCTCAGCGGCGCGAACGGAAACTACTACGTCTGGACCGGGTCAAGCTATCAGCTGCTCGACCCCCAGGGCGCCGGTAGCGTCAACCAGATCGGGCGCCTCTGGATGATCGTCGGACTCGACTCCATCGGAACTTCCGGAACAAGCTACAACAGCAATACCAATAGTTCCAGTAGCTCCACGAACAACTCCGAGACGAACAGGTACGCCTTCGTCCCGATGCCGATTGTCTACGACACCTTCCACATTACCTCAAAGGTCAACACGTGGTCCGTCGAAGCTATGTATACTTATCGGTTCCATCCTTTCCGCAGCGGGACTCTTGAAGCCCTCGCCGGCGTGCGATACACTCAGTTCGACGACCGGTTCAACTTCTTCGGTCACGCCAGCACGAAAAACGAATCGAGCTATAGTATCACGGAAGTCAGCATCCTGAACACCCAAACTCAAGGCGCCGGCGACAACCAGTCGACCCAAACGTCGCAATCCTACGGTTCATACAACTATAACAACAACAGCAGCCGCGGCGCCGACCTCGGTTACTCCGACTGGAACTTCAAAGCCGACAACCATATCGTCGGTCCGCAAGTTGGGCTCCGCTACACTATCTCCAACAATCGTTGGCGATTCAGCGGCGAAGGTAAATACCTCGCCGGGTTCAACCGTCAGAACATTTACGGTTACGGTACTCTCGGTCTGAAAGCGATGTCCGATACTGCCGGTAGCAGCTCGAACAACAACAACAGTTCCACGAGCAACAACAACTCCAACAACAACAATAGCTCCACGAGCAGCTCCTCGAACAGCCAAAACACCAGCGAAACGGGCGGTATCCAGTCCTACACGCCGGTTGGTACCATCGCGAACGCGTTCAACTACTCCAAGCACTACAACGCCTACACCAACGGCGTCGAAGGCAAGTTCGAAGCCGCCTGGAACTGGACCGAAGCCGTCGGGTTCAAAGTCGGGTATGAAATGCTCTACATGGACAACATTGCGAGAGCTTCCGCCGTCAACAACTACCGTATCAACGAAGACGGCTCCATTTTCGGCGTCAAGTCCCGCAAAAAGGATCGCAACTTCGATACCTTCGTACACGGCGTCATGTTCACCGTCATGGTCAACCGTTAAGACGAACAAAACAAGTCCCTCGGCAAGCGTGTCGAGGGGATGAGAAAATAAGGCGACGAGCCGGGTAAAAAAATTCTTGACTCGCCAATATGCGAAAACGAGCTCCCGTACCGAACGAAAAGACTTGTTCAATTCGTTCACGCGGATCGCGGGATTCGTTCCGGGTCGAGATTCCGATCGCTCCCGGTAAAAAAATGGTCCGCGCCCTCAAAATCCTCTTTTGAGTCATCCGACGATTGGGTTCGGTCGTGTTTTCCAATTCAAGGCCAACACGGAAAGAAGCTGGGAAAGCCGACCGCCCCGACCGTTTAAAGACTAAGACGGAGTAAGTTCCCCGTCCGAGGATCTTGCCCCGTGTACGCGAAGGCGATTCTTTCGCCGGATCACCATGGAATGAGCTTAGGCTCCTCGCCTTGAAATTGGGCGCGGAGCCTTTTCTGGTTTCTTGCGCCCGTCCCTTGACTTTTTCTTTCTCTCTAATATTTCTCTACCGCGACGTTCTACCGCCGGATTTTCTCGACCGCTAAAATTTTCTCGCCGTCATACCGCTTTTTCTTTGTCATATTTTCCCGTTGCGCGCAATGATTATATGTCTTTGATATGGAAAGGAGACGTTTATGAAGCTTTCCTCATGGAAAACGACGTTGGCGTTCGCTCTTGCCGCGTGCGTCGGATTCAACGTCGGAAACGTCGGACGCGCGCAAAACGCGAGTCCTAATTGCTCCGCGACGTCGCGCGATTACTACGCGAAGTCGGAGTATGTGACCGTCGAAGGGAACGGAGCCCGGGACGTCGCCAAAGAGTGCGACAAGATCGTAAAAGGTCTCGAAAAAAGGTACGGTAAACCGAAAAGATGGCGGTCGTTCCCCGTGCGTTTCGCGCCCGGTAAGAGCAAATACGTCGCGGGGTATACCCGGTACGTGGAACCGAACGTGATCGAAGTCAAAATCTATCAGACTTTTGAAGAATCGCGCGGAGGAACTCTCGACCACGAGTTGACTCACGCCTTTTTCTTCTACTACTTCGATTCCAATTTCAATTTGCTACTCAACGAAGGACTCGCGCAGAACTCGGAAACGATTAACCGCGCCCGGTATCGCGATCTGGTTTACCGCCGCTATATCGCCGGCGAGTTCGATTCGCTCGAACGGCTCTATCGGCTCGAGTCGTACGACTCTAAGCTCCTGATCTATACGCAAGGGTTCGGAGTCGTCGACTTCCTCATCGCGAGAGGAGGGTCGAAATGGTTCGCCGCCTTTGTCGACGACCTGACGGAAAACGAAAGGGAACTGGACGACGCGCTCTTGCGGTTCTACGGATACCGCTCCGTAAAAGAACTTGAAAAAGACTGGCTCGAGTACGTCGGAAAAGGACAGGATCGCGCTAAGACGAGAGCGCTCGGTCGAACGGGAACATGGACCGGAATTGATTGCGACTATTAGAGAGAGAAAAGAGGTTTGTATGAAAGTGAATTTGATCGCCGCGTTGACGGCGCTTGCCGCGATGGGACTCGGAGCCCTGAATGCGCAGGAACAAATCGAGAAAAGAAACGACGTCACCGTCGTTTACCCCGCGTCCGCGACTTCAAGAACACCGATCGCCATTGACGCGAGAGGGAAAGCGGTTCCGCCCGTCGACGAAAAAGAAGAAATCGACGTGGAAACCCCGCTCGGAAAAATTGAACGTATCGCCGACGCTATCGACTCCATTGAAAACGCCCAGAAAGAAACCGCGAGTAAGATCGAAGCGTTCGTGAAAAACGCGAAAAATTACCGCGCAAGCGAACGCGTGGAGGAGATTCTCGACGCCATTGAAAGAAACGCCGAACAACTGCAAGACGCCATCGCCGCGATTGGCTCCGGAAGGATAAAAGACAGAATCGCCGGAAATTCAAACTCCGGCTCTTGTCTCTCCCGCGCCGCGAAAATTCTTTCGATAGGATCCGTTATGACCGCTTTGGTTATCTGGCTGATTATGACCGTCGTCATGAAAATCGTCGCGAAAGCGTGGGGATTCTTCAAAGACGCCGCGAAAATACTGCGCGAAAACGTCGAAAAACAGCGCCAAAATAAAATCGACGACTCAAACGACTAAGAAAGGAAAACAATATGGAAACCGTAAAAACGTTTAACGAACTGATTACCCCCGTGCAAAACCAGAAAAACGCGCTCGTGCTCGTCCTGGCCGCCTCAAGAGAAACCGACGGCGTCCGCGTTCCGATTACCGACGCGCAAAAAGACGCCGCGATGAACGCCGCGAAAGCCGTACTCCAATGCGTCGGAGCGGATACCGAAGCGCAATCCTGCGCCATGCTGTTCCCTGACGTCGAGCTCCAGGAAGGCGAAAAACTAACCCTGCGCGTCGCCGCGACCCTCGAACGTCAATCCGAAAAGGAGTGAGCGACCGTGGCAAACGTTTACTTTACAAACAACTTTGACTCCGGAGACGGCTCGTTCCGCGACGCGTTGGAAAAAGCCGAACAGGGGGACGTCGTCGCCCCCGATCCGAACGTCGACTGGGGAAAAAACAAGGTTGAAATCGCCCTCGCGTCCGCGATCCCAATTGAAAAAAGCGTCGCGTGCGATCCCGGGGATTTGCGCGTCGTTCTCGACGGTCAAGGCGCGTGCAGATGTCTCGAAACGAAAGCCGTCGCCGACGCCGTTTTTAAACGCTTCGATTTTATCAACGGGTACGGTCAGTCCGGAGGATGTTTCTATGCCGGCATAGACGGATCCTCGTCAACTTTCCAATATTGCCTTTTCGCGGGCGGGGAAGCGACCGTGAACGGAGGATGCGTTTTCGCGTACGACGGCGCCGTAAATATCTCCGATTCCGTGATTACCGGCGGGAAGGGAGGAACGCGCGCGGGAGCAGGAGGACTCCGCGCAAACAAACTTGTAGACTCGCTTGTCC
Source organism: uncultured Planctomycetaceae bacterium (assembly GCA_964447865.1). Classification (GTDB taxonomy): domain Bacteria; phylum Planctomycetota; class Planctomycetia; order Pirellulales; family Thermoguttaceae; genus RUG369. The sequence goes on from CAYUUL010000047.1 coordinate 9,676, forward strand.
TTAAACGATGCACTATCGTGGGAAACGTTGGTATTGACGTCGCGACCGTCTTGATGGCCGATCCGAGACCTGAATGTCTCGATTGCGTCGTCGGGGAAAGTACGACCGACCTCAATTGCTATACGCCCCCATCTACCGTCGGGTTCTGCGCGCCGCCGCCGGACTCGATCGCGGAAGAGGAATGGACTCGAGAGCTCTGGAAAAACTACGATTTAAGACTAAAACCAGGCTCCGTCGCGCTTAACGGCGCTCAGTCCGTCGAAGAAGGAGCGCTCGACTTGCTTGGACGCCCGAGAACGGTAAACGGCGCCGTTGGCGCTTACGAAGGCGCGTGGTTCGTCGCGAAAGAAAACGAAAAAAAAGTTCTCGACGAAAACATAATCGTTGACTACGCCGAGATTAAGGACGGCGCCGAAATCCAGATGCAGGGGCGGGACGTCTGTCTGGCGGTCCGGAAAAGTTCCGAGTTTGGCGCCGCGACGATTAGCGCCGAGTCGCGAGCGTACCTTGCCGTTCCTGGAGACGACGATTTAAGCGCCGCAAACTTGAATAACGTCGTCCGATGCGAATACGGAGCCGGATTGACCGCGTTTACCGCGACCGCCGAAACGCACGCGAAAGCGTTGCTAACGCCCGTCGCCAACGACAAAACGCGCCGAGTACTCTTCGAGGCTTGCGAAAACGACGCGTGGAAACAGGTCGCGCTCGATTGCAACCCCGTCGAAGTTCCGCTCGAACGCTCCGGGCGCGCTCGATTCCGCGCATTTGACGGCGCAAACTTCTACTACGACGACGCGTGGACATTTACCGCAGTGCAATTTAGCGTGCTCTGCGAATGGGTCTCCGCCGAAAATTCAAACAAAAATTGGGAGGTTATCGTGCAAACGTCTACGACTACCGAAAGCGTAGCGCCAGGACAAAGCATCACGATCCTGGCGAGAATTTACGACGCCTTCGACTCCGACTCCCTGTTGCTAAACAACGGGAACAACGTCGAATCCGTCTCCTATTCATGTTACTACGAAAACAACGGTCTCTTTGACGAAACGGAAACGCCCGTCGATGGGCATGAAAACGTCCAGGCGGATCCGTCCGCGCTACTGGAAGCCGCGCAAAAGTCCGACGCGTGGGACGCCGACGAGCGGGGGTACAACTTCGTCCTGACTCCAAACGTCAGAGAAAAAACGCTCTTCGAAAAGGAAGGAGAATACAGAATAAAAGTCGTTCTCACGCTGAAAGAAGGAAACCCGATCGTTTTTTACGTCCCCGTCTCCGTCGCGAATCCATAATGTTTCGTAAACTTCAGACGACTTTAAATTCAAAACGATAACGCTCTACGCCGACTGCCCGTATGCGCAAAGTCGGCTTTTTGCCTTTCTTGGAGAGTCCGCTTGTCGAAACCGTTACCTTCAGAAGTTTTTGGGGTATAATAAACAGCTGTATTTCGAATCGGAAATATTTGGAAAGTTTATTACGGAGTTAATTGTCCATGAAAACGTATCTCTTGAGCGCTTTGGCCGCGGTTGTCGCCGTCGCGCTCGTCGTCTCCGGCTGCGCGAAAACGCAAAACGACCAATCTGAACCCGCCGAAGACCCCGTTGTGAAAGAAGCCGCGGAAACGGTCGCCGCAAAAGACGGACGCGCCTTAATCGTATACTTCTCAAAAACCGGAAATACGGAAGCGGTCGCCAATATGATCGCCGAAAGAACCGGCGCCCAACTCTATAAAGTACAAACGGTCGTCCCCTATCCCGAAGACGACGACGAAACCGTCGATCTCGCTAAAAAAGAACAAAACGAAAACGCCCGACCGAAACTCGCGAACCATGTCGGTGATATGGAAAAATTCGACGTGATCTTTTTCGGATACCCGAACTGGTGGGGTACCATTCCTATGGCGATGTTTACCTTCCTTGAAGAATACGATTTGGCCGGGAAAACGATTATTCCTTTCTGCACGCATGGAGGAGGCGGGATGGAGAACAGCGAAGAAGATATCGCCAAACTCGCCCCTGACTCTAATCTGCTCAAAGGGTTGTCGATTAGAGGAGAGGACGCTCGAAACGCGCAAGCCGACGTCGACAAGTGGCTCGCGGATCTCGGGATGAGCGCGGAATAATCAAACGGCGGGATAGCGTGAAAGAAGTGAACAAAAAACAGTTTGCGCGCGCGTTCGTCGATTTCGCGACGGCGCTGTGTCTCGTACTGCTCGCCGCTTACGCAAGGTTGGGCGACGCCTTCCACGAATGGTGCGGACTCGGTATGGCGCTCATGGTCGTCGCGCACCAGGCGCTCAATTGGCGTTGGTATCGCGCGCTCTTTCGAGGGAGACGTTCTTTCGCTCGCGAAATCTCGACTCTCGTCAACTTCGCGGCCCTCGCCCTCGTCGTCGCCTTACTCGTAAGCGGCGCCGCCATGAGCCGCCATGTTTTCGCCTTTCTACAGGTCGAAAAGGGCGCAGCCTTAGCGCGCGAAGTCCATTTAGCCGCCGCCTTCTGGTTATACGCCGTCGCCTTTATACACGCCGGCATGCGCGCGAATGTCCTTGCCGCCTTCATACTCCCGCGAAAATTTCCAGACGCGATCCGGCGCTCTGGAAAAGTCCTCGGGTCGCTTCTCGCCGGGTACGGCGCTTACGCGACCGTTCGGCGCGGGTTTATCGGCTATATGACCCTCAAAAATAAATTTGTGTTTTACGACCTTTCCGAGTCGGCGCTCCGCTTTTTCGCGGACTATCTCGCGATCGCCGCCTTTTTCTGCGTTCTGGGATGCGCGCTCGAATACGCCCTGAAAAAAACGCGAAAAACGAGCCCTCTATCGACTCGAATTTCGACAAAACTTGAACAATAAGGAGATTGACTTATGTCAACGTTGAAATTTGTTCTCCCGCTATGCCTGGCCCTCGCGCCGTGCGTGTTCTCCGGTTGTGCGAAATCGCAAGCGGACGTCGCCGAAGCGCACGTTAAGGAAGCCGCCGAAGCCGTTCAAAACGTCGCTGAAAACGCCGAACAAACGAACGTCGCTCAGGGAAACGCGAAGCCGGAAGGCTCCGTTGTCACAAACGGAGGCGCTGAAATCAAACTTGCCGACCTCCAATATTGCACCCTCGACGAAAACGCCCCAAAAGTCTTTTACCTCGCCGATATCAACCCCGACTCCATTATTAAAGTCTACGACGCTATGCAATGGACTCCGACCGGGAAAGTCGCCGTCAAAATCTCGACCGGTGAACCGCCCGCTTCGAACTACCTCGATCCTCAATTGATCGCCCCTGTCGTTAAAAAAGTCAACGGCTCATTCGTCGAATGCAACACCGCCTACAACGGAAGCCGCGCCGAAACCGCGATGCACTACCAGGTCGCGAAAGACCACGGGTTTACCGACGTCGCTAAACTGCAAATCCTCGACGAGGACGGAGATATGACCCTACCCGTCGACGGAGGCGCCTGCCTGAAAGAAAACCTCGTCGGAAAAGCCTTCGCCGATTACGATTCCTATCTTGTCCTATCCCACTTCAAAGGACACCAGATGGCCGGGTTCGGCGGCGCTATTAAAAATATTTCCATTGGCTTAGGATCCTCCAAAGGGAAAAACCTTATTCATACCGGAGGGAAGGGCGGGAACATGTTTGCCGCCGATCAAAACGAGTTCTGCGACTCTATGGCCGACGCCGGGAAATCCGTCTCCGATTACCTCGATAAAGGCAAAAAGATCGTCTACGTCAATATCATGAACAGACTCTCCATTGACTGCGATTGCAACGGTCATCCGGCGGAACCCGATATGCGCGACGTCGGCGTGCTCGCCTCGACCGACCCCGTCGCCCTTGATCAGGCGTGTATCGACCTCGTCTGGAATACCGAAGGAAACGAGACTTTTGTCGAACGCGTCAACCAGCAAAACGGACTGCGTACGCTCGAAACCGCTCAGAAAATCGGACTCGGCTCAAGAGCCTACCGTCTGATCGATTTGGGAAAATGACTCGTCGAATAAGGCGCCGACGAATATCGCGCTAGAGAAAGAGAAGGGGAGTCGTTCGCGTGGAAATCCTGCATCGAGAGGCCGTTTATCTGTGGTTCTATCTGGACGTGCAGATTCGTCAGATCTTTTGGTTTTGGGTCGCCGGTATGGCGCTCGGCTCCGTCGTCTCCGTTTTCTTAAAAGACCGCGTGCACGACGCGTTTAGAAAACTCGGCGAGAAAAAATTCTCCGTTCTGGGCGTCGGCGTCGCAAGCGCCTTGGGAATCGCCTCCCCGCTCTGCATGTACGGTACGATTCCTATCGCCGCCTCGTTCTCAAAAAGCGGGATAAAAGACGATTGGCTCGCCGCTTTCATGACAAGCGGCGTCCTCTTGAATCCGCAACTTATTATTTACAGCGCCGCGCTCGGAAAGACCGCGCTGGTCGTTCGGATCCTTTCCTGTTTCCTGTGCGGAATCGCCGCCGGGATACTCGTTCGACTATTCTACCGCGACAAGCCCTTCTTCAACTTTGAAGGATTTAACGAACCGCGCAATCGAGACGTCGACCCGAACGTATTCCTGCGCTATTTCAAAAACCTCGGAAGGAACCTCAAAGCGACCGGACTCTATTTCTTTCTCGGAGTCTTGCTCGCAGCCCTGTTTCAACGATACGTCCCGAAAAGCGCGACGACCGCCCTCTTTGGGGGAAACGAGGCCTGGGGCGTCCTCATGGCCGCGACCATTGGCGTGCCGCTCTACGCTTGCGGAGGGGGAACGATTCCACTGCTCCAGGCGTGGCTCGCCGACGGTATGTCCCTGGGGAGCGCCGCCGCCTTTATGATCACCGGATCCGCTACCAAAATCACCAATCTGGGCGCCGTCAAAATCGTCCTGGGCGTTCGGAGATTCGCCTTATACCTCGCCTTTATCGCGCTCTTCGCGCTCGCGGTCGGAATACTCGTAAACTGTTGCGGATTATAATCTTTCAGACTCCTTTCATAATTCGATAGATTCGGGAAACGCCTCTTTGCGCAAAACGCCCCACATCTTGTCGATATACGACAGCGTGTAAAAATTCTCGTAGTAGTGGTAGTAAAAAGCCCCTTTCAACGTCATTTCGTAAACGCCGTCGCGTTCCGTCGCGAAACCCAGACGCTTCGCGAGCCAAAGCTCAAATCCGTACGCCTTTTCAAGCGGAACCCCGAAAAACTGCTCGAAGTCGCGCGAATCGACTCGCGTCCCGTACGCCGTCCAGAAAAGCCAGTAGATCATTCTCTGTCGTTCGCTAAAACGATGCGTCAACGACGTGGCGAGACGTCCGGCGCTGATCCGCGAACAGTACGACTCTACGTCGAACGTGTTGATCTTAAATTGATCACGGAAAAGACTCGCCGCCGAACAACCGAACCCGAGAAACGTATCTCTGGTCATCGACGAATAGTTCGCGCCAGGATCGCTCGAAAACGTCCAGATAGAGCGCCGGGAATAACCCTGACTTAAACAGTAACGCGTGATCGCGTCAAGCAATTCGCGTTTGGCGCGCTTTCCCAACGGTTCTACGCGACTTGACGTAAAGGTAAAATCGATAAAAGGATATATCGCGACGTGGTTCGCCCCCAACGAGAACGCCGTTTCGATATCCGACTTCAAATCGTCGTACGTTTGCCCCGGTAACGCGAAGATAAAATCCATGGAGACCGTTTCAAAGGGAACCGACGCCAACGCCGATTTCATACCCTCCGCGTCGATCCGCTTCCTGCCGAGAAGACGTTGATATTTATCCCCAAAAGACTGGATCCCGATACTGATCCTGCTCACGCCCGACTCTTTCAAAACGCCCAGCGTTTCCGCGTTCACGTTGTCCGGATGAAGTTCCAACCCGATCCCGTCCGTTATGACGAAATACTCGTTCAACGTCTCGACGATCTCCCTGATCCGCCTGGACGCCAGAGCCGGAGTGCCGCCCCCAAAATACAAACTGCTCGCTCTTTTGCGCTCCGTCGTCTGACTCCCGACAAGGCGAATCTCTTGAAGCAGCGAATCGACGTACCGCTCGCAACGCTCGGCGCCGTATAACGTTTTGCAATAAGGACAGAAGTTGCAGACGCTCTTGCAAAAGGGAATATGGACGTATAGCCCGAGGGCGTCGCAGTCCGCGTACGGCAAGTCCTGGTCGTTTTCGTTCCTGAAAACAAACGGCTGCAACGTTCGCGTGAGCCAGGCGCGCGTCAAACTGGTAAGAATACTCATTGTCCCCTCCTAAATATACTTCAAGTAAACGCGAAGCGCCTCAAAGATGATTTTAGGATTCCCTCTGAAAAGCAACGTGTATTCGGCGACAAAAAAGTAACCGCATTCTTCGCAGAGACCGGGAACCTCTACGCAACGTCCGCACGTCGATATTTTCCCGTTTTCCATAACGACGCACTGACGACACGGAGTCGGGAAACGATTATCGATGAGATAAGGGAACGCGCTTTGCAAATTGAAAACAGGAGCCCCCGCTCGAATCATTTCGCTTATCGTTTGACAACACGCCGCTTTTTCGGCGCGACTCAACGCAAGTTCCCTTGTGTCCGGGTACGGCGTATGGAAATTAAAGGAAACCGCGCGGACGTTTCGCGCGTCGCGAGCCGTCTGACATACCTCTCGAATACTGTCCTTGTTGATTTGATTGATCGCCATATAAAAACAGATGTTGTCCGACGTCGCCGACTCTACGTTCCGCATTACGAGGTCGTAAATCTCTCCGCGGATCGCGTTGTGTCGCCGCTCGTCTCCGTCCAGACTTAAAAGAATCAAATCGGCTTCCGGTAAATCGAGGGGATACGTACCGTTCGTTACGACGTTCACGATAAGAAAGCCCATCTGTTTCGCCTCGATTACCAAATCGCGAAGCGTTCGCTCGCCGTCCCGCCAGAGGAACGTCTCCCCACCGCAAAAAAATAATATTCGAATCCCCATGTCGTAGAGCGTTCGCATCTCTCGCGCGATTTGCGCGTAAGGATGGATTATGCCCGTGATGTTGTTCACGGAACAGTGTTTGCAACGTAAATTGCATTTGTCCGTCACGATGATCGTTCCAAGAATCGGATCCGTCTTTCGGAACAGAATCGTCTTCACTCCAAAAGATGCAAAGCGCAAAAATGTTGCGGGTTTCATTGGACGTCCTTATGGCTTAGTCGCGTTGCGTTGGACCGCGCGGTTTCGTCGCGAAGCGTCGGTCGTGGGAAAAGAACAAGTCTCGCTCGATTTATAACATGAAGGGACGCCCCCTGACAAGAGCCGCGAAGACTTTATCGCGCGAAATCATAAAAAAAGAAATAAACGCCGCGACATGAAAGCGAAATGTAATTAAATCGCGTAATTTAAAAACGATAAGGCGAGAGAGAACCCGCGGGAGAATTGGGCAAAATAGAACCTCGACTCGGCGCCGGCCTGTTTCGAGTCGAACGCACAACCGAACGCCGACGGTTCTACGACGCGCCGACGTTGCGAAAATACTAAAAAAAAAGCGTCGCCTTCGCGAAGCCCCTGACTCTCAACTGTGAATAATCGTCCCGACGCGTTCGCCGCGCACCGCCCGGGGAAGTATCCCCTCCTTGCGGAAATTCACGACCATGACCGGCAAATGATGCGCGTTGCATTTCGCGAACGCTTCAGAATCCATGACCAAAAGATGTTGTTGCATCGCCTGGTCGAACGTAAGCTCCGGATAGAACACCGCGTTCGGATCCTTATTGGGATCCGCGCTGTAAACTCCGTCGACCTTCGTCGCCTTGATCATGAAGTCCGCTTCCAATTCCAGAGCGCGTTGAACCGACGCAGTGTCCGTCGTCACGAACGGCACTCCCATGCCGCCCGCAAGGATGACGACGCGACCTTTTTCCAGGTGTGAGATCGCGCGTCGACGAAGATAAGGCTCCGCGACCGCGTCCATCTGAAGCGCCGAGGTAAGTCGCGTCGGCTGACCAAGAGCTTCAAGAGCGTCGTGAAGCGCGTTCCCGTTGATCACCGTCGCCAACATGCCCATATAGTGCGCCGTCGCCTCTTGAAGCGTGTTCGCCCCGCTCGTCGCTTTAAGCTGAGCCCCGCGAAGAATATTCCCGCCCCCCATGACGACCGCGATCTGAACGCCCGTCCGAGCGACTTCTACGATTTGGTTCGCAAGATGATTTACGGAATCCATAGAAATACCGCGTTCGCGCACTGGA
>CAYUUL010000048.1:0-14380 GCA_964447865.1 uncultured Planctomycetaceae bacterium
CTTTTTTTGAGGCGACGACCGCGGCGGCGACAACGACGTCGTCCATTTTATCGGCGCCAAACGATTCGCGCGAGACTTCGGCGTCGAGCGCTTCAACAACTTTTGCTTCCGCGACAAGCTTTTTCTTGGAGGCGGCTTTCGCTTTACGAGCGTCCTGTTTTTCCTGTTTTTTCGACTTTGAAGATTTTTTTGACTCAGAACCAGCTTGAGCGTTTTCACCCTCGTTTACTTTTCCGCCGTCGGAATTTTTTTCCTCCGGCGCCGAGTCTTGCAACATCATGTTAAGATTATCCCAATCGGATAGTTTTTGCTCTCGTGCCATTATAATCGCTAATTTGACGTCTTGTATGATTGCGTATAAAACGAAAACGCACCCGACGGAGAACGCCGTCGAAGACTCATCGGACGCAACGAACTTGGGAGTCGGGAAAAATCGACCGGCAACCAGAGGGGGTAACGCGTCCGCGTTTTCGTATGTAAAGTTTGATAATATTGTTGTTTGTCATACGTCGAACAACGCGACGCAGGGCGAGGTCGAAAAATATTGAGGAACGTCGTCGCCCCAAAGTGAGCGTATGAAACGCGCAATAGCTCGAAATTTTCTCATTACCGCGGCAGGCGCGTTTCCCCGACGTCGATAAAAACTAACTTACGCATGCAATGACATAGTGGCTTCGGCAATCGGGCGCTAAAATAGCTAATTTATTATAAGACCGCGTAGGCGACCTGTCAAGTTACGAGCGTAATCTAACAAGTCGTCTTTTTACGCGCCAGTATCGTTTCTAACGGCGTTGAACGTCGAGTTTTCCGCGAATAACGTCGTCCAATCAATTGAAATTTTCATTATCGTTAGCCAAACGTTCGGTAGACTCCAGTTCTTCTCGACCATATCGTTCCTTATCGAGTTCCTTTTCTTGCGGGATCTCTATAGTCGTTCCCTGCTCAATGGAGTCGTCGTCTTCTTTTCCCTTCTTTTTCTCGAAATCATACTTTTTTTTCCTTTCAACAAGAGCGGGTTCGATAGATGAGCCGTCGGACGCCGCTGGTTCGTCTTTTACCTTTTTATTCAAATCTTTTCCTAATCTTCTTCTAGCGACCGCGAACGCGCCTATGGCGCCGGCGCCGACGAGCGCGCCAATCAGCCCGATCCATTTTGCGTTCATGACAAAACAGACGAAAATCCACACGACGACAAACAAACCGGTAATGGAGTATCGAAAGTTCTTTTTCATTATGTACAGGACCGCGACGGTAATCGCCAAAAAGAACGCGGCGACCGCGTAGCGCGAGGCAATCCAATCGAAGGATTTGGCAGACGCGGTTAGAACCAGTCCTTCAATATTGGAATCAGCGGCGCCTACAAGCATTCTGGTAGAATCTCCGACGTCGTATGTCCACAGGCTTTGCGGCGAAGCAATCGCGCCGTCGTTTATCGCGGGGGTAGGCGCGCAGGGAAAGGCGTCGTCCAATTTTGCCTTTTGCTCCATCGTTTCACGATACCTTACGAAATTCCATCGCGAGGTAGGATCGTCGGCGTTCGAGTTTTCATCGACCACCGCGCCGGCGCGAACGACATACAGAGCGCGTCGTTGCGGTTCGGAAAGGAGGTCGGAAACTTCTCCAAACGCGGTGAAATGTTCAACGTTCGCTCGATTTTTTTTCCAAGCGCGATCCCACCAGGCTCTCAAACGCGGCAAGTCGTCGCCAGACGCTCGCGAGAGGTCGTTTTCGTACGCTTCAAGCAACGCGGTCGCTTCTTCAACGCACAGTCGAAAAATCAATTCGTTCGCTTGAATCAATTTGACGGGTTCGCGTTCGACGTTAAGCGGATTGTCGTCGATTTTTCCCAGTTCTTTTCCATCTCGTTCACCGCGTTGGCATACGCGCCACCGCGCGCCGACAGAATCGAGCGATTCAAAAGCGCAGAACCACAAGACGCGCTCAGGCGCGGCGTTTTCAACGCGCAGAAAATCGACGTTAAAGACGGGGACTTTTCTTAGCCCGAAGAACGAGCGAGTCGTTTTCGCGACGGGCGTTACGCCTTGAAAAGAGATTTCCAGTCTTTTGACATACGGCGTAGAATCGAGGTCGACTCTCCATCTTCTTTCGTCAAGTCGTTCGACCAATCGATGCGAACCGTTCACCGTCGCTTCCAGGATTTCGTAATTTTCCGGCGCGACAATCACGCAGGCGCGTTCTTCGCTGGGTCGGATCGTAAAATTCGACGTGCCAAAGAATTTATATTGCGAATTTAAGTAGAAGGAATGAACCGCGCGCGAGATCGTCATGACGTCTTGCGAGGAGTTGAGCGTAGCGCCCGCGGCGTTTCCTCGTTCGAACTTACGAAAATCGGGCAACGCCATACCGGAATCTTTGACGACGGCGTCGGGTAAATCCGCGGCGACAATCGAATCGTCGACCGCGCCAAGTTTCACGAGCGCGGCGGTAGAGAGAGTCAAGTTTGCGACGGGGTCTCCGGCGTTCTTTTTTTTGTGGTCGACGACAAGCTCTCGCATATCTTGCGTCGCCCAATGTAGTTCTTCGCTTCCCTGTCGTTCCGGTAGGAGGGCAATTCTTCTTACGCTTGCAACGTCCTCTCTCGGGGAGGCGGGAGTCAGTTGAAACCTTGGCAACCGAATATTTTCGGGCTCATTTTTAAAAGTTGCGGTCAACCTGACGTTGACAGTCCCTTCAATTGTTTTTTTGGGGGCGATTGCAATAGCGCGAACGCCCAAATACGTCGTAGTTTCTTCGACGTCGTAGTTTCCGTCGGAGTCTTCAAATTTCCAATCGAAGGCCTCGTCGGCAACAATCATAAAACGGTCGGCGCGTCCATTTTGGACGTCAAATTGAAATTCGACATAGGCGAGCCATTTTTTCGGATCGTCGATATTCTGGTAAAGAATCGAGCGTTCGACCCCAACAAATTTCGGGGCGTTGACGCGGACAATCGCGGCTTCTTCCCCATTGTCGTCCGACGGCGGATTCGATTCATTGTCTTCACGGAATTCCGTCGAGAGTTTCCCTTCGTCGTTTTCGAGCAACCAAATTTGACTGGAATCAAGAGAAAAAAGCGAACCGTTTCCAGGACTCGACTCATTCTCGGAACCAATCTCATACGCGCCGACAAAACTGTAATCGCCGTCGGGTTCAGCGCCAAATTCGCTTCTTCCGCGTTCTATTGGGTTCCAATTATTCGGACGTTTCCAGTCGAGGTAGACGTCGGAATCGCAATAAATCCGAACGTAACGCCGATCGTATTGAGCGTCTTGAATACGAAAGAACGGGAATTGCATTTTCTCGTTGACATAGACTTTGAAACGTCCGACGACGCGCAGTTTATACGTTCCCTTGATAGGATTTTGAAAGACGAGGGTCAAGCCCTTTTGGAACTGAAAGAACTCCGGGGGAGTAATTTCAACGTCGTTTTCGTCGGTAAGTTGGACGGAATCGACCACAAACGCGCTTGGCGTTTCCAAGGTCAATCTGAAGAGTTCGGAATTTAGTTCCAGAATCGCGTTAAGTCTTGTGGTCGTTTCGGACGCTCCGACGGTAAAGGTAGTCGCGCCGACTACGCTTGGGGTCGCGATTTTCACGCGAGGGGTAAGGAATTTGTTTTTAGGCAAGATCGAGAGGTCGTACGCGTATTCGACGGAATCGTCGTTTTTCCCCCACGCCTTGAGGAAAGCGCCGTTGGTAACGGAGGTTTCCGGCAAACTTGCGCAAACGACGTCGGGACTAATCGCGACGCCGAGCCAACTTTTAACGGAACGAGCGTCGAGAGTCGAGATTTTTGGGAACGAGAGCCGTCCGACGCCGGAAAAGTTCCGAGCGACAAAGTTTATGTTTAGAGTAAACGCGCCCCCCACAGGTTCTTTGAACGTGATGTGAACGGCGTTGTTTTGAGCGGTAGGCAAATCAACGCTTTCTATTTCCGCCTCGTCGCATTTACAGTATCCGGAAAAAGCGAAAAGCGGATCGCACTCGACGTCGAGTGTTTTGATTTTTCCCCCGGAAGCCTGGTAGTGAAAGATCGAACGGACGTCGGTCTGATTTGAGCGCAATCGCAATAGAAAGAGTTGTTCGACGTCGAGCGTAGTTTTTGAGACTCTATCCGCGGCGTCCTTTTTCTCGATAACCAGTCGGTCGACGGCGCCCAGTTCGGCGACAAGTCTTCCAGCGGCGCGTTCAATTTTCCCTTGCGCGTTTGGAACGTCGAGGAATGGAGCGTCGACAGGGACGCTTAACTCCAATCTTGACGACGGAACTTTCAAGATTGGCAATGACAACTGCGAGGTCGTTTCGGAAAACTGAGGCGGAGCGAGCGTCAATTCGAGCGAGTGCACGCCCGGCGCGGCGCCCTCGATTTCAAAGTAGATATCTCCGTCCTGTTCTTCGTATTCCGTAGCGATGGTCTGTCGGTCAAATTTAGCTCCGACGTCCGGCGCGAGCGGAGTCACGGGCAGGGAAATCGTAGCGTTTGGCGAATCCATAACAATCGTATATGTCGCCTTTAAATTGAACAACGTAGTTAATCCCGCCAAGCTATTGTAGTTGACCGCGCCTTCGTATTTAGCGTCGACAACGCGCCAATTTCGTTCTTTTGGGCGCGATTTCAACGATTGTTTAATTTTTTCATAGAATTCGGCCCCGACCCAATAATACTCTCCGACGAGTTTTTTATTCTTGTCGAGCGGCACAAAAACGCGATACGGTTCCTGCCAAAGGTCGACGCGTTCATTCTCTGTTTTCGCTTGCGTATTACCGTTTTGCGGATTGGGCGTCGCGGCGGTATTTTCGAGCGCGTCGGAGGGTTCATTTTGAACCTTTTCGACTGTTGGCGCCGCGTCGTTCTCTTGCGCGTTTACCAAGGCAAGTTTTGCAAACGCAAGGAGCGACGTTCCAACGGCGATCAACGCGAACAAAAGGATAATTTTTGCGGACCCGCGTTTATTTTTTCCCGGATCTCCGTCTGGTTCTTGAATACTTCTTCTTTCTTCCGGCGACATTTTAGTAAAATCCACAAACCCCAGCGTGGAGTCGTCGGACGAGTCGTCGAAAACCACGTTGAGAATTTTATCATCTTTTTCTTTCGAGTTATCGAGTTTATTTCCTAACAAACCATTTCCAATCGGGCGCAATGAATCTGGATCGATAAACCGATAAAGAATATGGAACGCCAAGACGCCAAACGCGCCCCAAAACAGGCCTCTAAGCGCGTAGAGAGCGTCGAAGACCACGACGTTCATGAGCGCCAGACTTATTCCCAAAACGGCGACGCAAACCCGCGGTCGAATTTTCTTGGAGATCCAGGCGACGGTAATAAAGGAAATAAAGCAAAACAACTCGAGCGCCCAAAGCAAATATCGATTGACGACGTAAACTCCGTCGTTCGCTCGCGCCAAAGGCGTGGAAGCGCGGTTCCAACCGTTTGTGTTTTCGTCGGTAGCGACGGACGACCATGGACTTACGAGTTCGTCGACGCTTGCCCACAGCGCGGGGGTCAGGTACCGGCGTTTTGCGTTGGAGGCCAAATCGTCGAGCATTTTTTTCGCGTCGGAGGAGTATTGGCACCTTAAAATGGCGGAACCTCTCAGTTCGACAGTCGCGACGTTATTCGCTCTAATCAAGGTGGCGGTCGTCGTCAGCAACGCGGAGTTTTCATCGAGTATCAGTAGAGCCAACCCCGCGCGTTCGAGAAGTTGCGAGGCGCGTTCGACGCGCGAATTCAACGCGGACGAGGGCAACGGAGTCGAAGGATTGACCGCGACGCTTGCGGTTCCCAACCGATCGATATAGAGCGCGAACGGCGGAACGGTCGTTCTCACATTTTCAGGATCCGAGTTAAGGACGTCCGCGTCGCTCGCGATTTTATTATTCGCGGGGGAGTCGACGCTTTTTTCATCGTTTTCGGAGTCGGTCGCTTTACCTTTTACACGCGCGTTCGTCTCGACGATTTTTTGAACTTTTTCTCTTATTCTCTCATCCGGTTTCGACTTCGCGGCGGGTAGAAAGAGTTGGTCGACAATCGCAGGATCGGCAAAAACGTCGCCCCACGTCAAAGGGTCAATCGGCGCGTTTGTTCCGGCGTTAGCTTTTTTTTGCGCGGCGCGACGTTTAGCGACGGCGTCGACAAGCGCGTTTTCGTTCCCAAATCTCTCGACGAAACGATCGGCTACGGTTCCTAACGCGTCTTCAGAAGCGGCGCGTGTGAAAAAGGAGACAAGCGACCTGAATAAAGCGCCGTGAATCCGTTCGTCAAGCCAACCGTTGCGAGAGTCGCGTCCAGTTTGATATTGCGGAGGCGTCCACGCGTTCCATAAACTTGAAAGAGTCGGGAGATCGGGCTCAACGACGTCGGGCGTTAGTCGTCTTCCTCCGGCCAAATTCGGACCTTTCGTCTGAAATTCAACGACGACGGTTAAATATCGTCGATTGACAGGCAACGGCAAGAGTACGACGTTCAACTCGTTGTCGAAACGCCAGGCGGCGCGTCGTTCGTCAATCCAAATACCTCGAATAGCGGATCTTCCAACGCGCGTCGGCAGAGTCAGGCGCATGACGGAACGACCGTGGTTTTCAATATAAAAGGCAATACGATTTCTAATATTTCCGTCGACCTCGTAAAAGGAATCCATCGTTTCAAACCAGCACCAGGCGGAGAACGGCAAGACGCCGACGACGGAATCTCCATCCTGTTCGGATTCCTGTTCCTCATCGGAATTTTTTAAATCTTCGAGCGCCGCGGGCGTGAAAGCGACGTTTAGAGTCGGCACGCGCGCTTCAAGTGAATTCCTTGAGACGTTTGGGTCGTAACGAAAAGCCTTTTTGAGAGCCTCGTACTGATTTGGCTGCGCAATTGGAGTCGTCGTTTCCAACAAACCTTCGCAATCGGTCCAGAACGGACATCCGGCAGAGGATTCCAGGACGACTTCGAAAGACGCGTTTGTAGATTCCGGCAAAAACAGCAACGGCAATTCGAGTTTCGAGGAACCGACGACTTCGTAAATAAGATTGACGTCAAAAGGGACGCTTTTCGACGTTTCGAAACGAATTTCAAAGACCGCGGCGTCTTTTGGGGCGCGCAAGGCGAACGCGTCCTCGTCCTGAATTTTCACGGCGTTAAAAAACCGATCCGGTTCCGTAGCGGTCGACCATTTCCAGACGTCGTCGGAGTCGTTGTTTTCGGACGAGGCGGAAGCGAAAAAGAGTATGCGTTCGACGCGCGCGCCATTGACAGGTTCGCAATGCAGGCGCCATTTTAAGGTCGCTTTACTCGAAGACTGTCCTTCGAGTCCCAACGAACAGACGCACGAACCGGTCGTCGCATAGTTTGACCGTCGATCTTCCAGCGAGGCGACGGCGTCGACAGTTTGCGGCCCGAAATACAATCTTGATCCTCCTAACGAGGCGGGCAACGCTTCGCGCAACGTCGATTCTCCAAAGACAAAATTTGGGGAGACTTTTGGGGCGGTATAAGGGCGTCCGGACTTTGCGGACAATTTTATCTGGTACGGCGATTCGGTGCGAATGTTCAGAGCGTGCGCGCCGCGCAGGTTATTGACGAGATCAATGGGGCAAAGCGTTTCGACGTCAATCGCGTTTTCAAACGGAGCGATTCTTCTCGCGGACAAAACAACGCGCGTCGGAGAACCTGATCCCGAGGTATTTTTAAACGCGACTGAAAGGAATCTCGGTTTTGAATTAGCATTGGGATTTACAGAATCGAAAGCGTCGACGTTCCCTTCTTCGTCAACGCACTCCCAGACCATTGATTCGTCCGAACTTAAAGCGGAATCGATTCTCCAATCGCGGGCGATAGGCACAAGCGCGCGCGCTCCGTTTTTTTCATTGAAGTTGAAGAACAAAGTCGTTTTCGCGGTAACGTCGTTCGCGACGACTAGACAATCCGTCGCGCTATCGAACTCGGGCGTCTGCGTCATTCTTCGCAGTTCAAGTTCAACGCCGCCGGTCGGTTCGAACAATTTGTACGTCAAGGAATCGACGTTTTCCTGTCGCGTCTGAAACGCCTCGCGCGCTTGCGCGGCGTCGACAGGCAAAGTCGAAACGGCGACGATAGGGCGTTCGACGCCAATTCGCCATATAGTTTCTTTCCAAACAAGTTCGTTTTCCTCAAGTCTTACGGCGGGCAACTTCCAGGCGCCGCGCGTCGTTTCCGCGTCGTTTTCGACGTCCTCGTTTGTGGAAGGCACGTCGGGAATCAGCGCGCTAAACGCGTTAATTTTCAAGTCGTCAAGCGCGCTTACGTTTTGCGGGACGCTTACGACAATCTTTGTAAGATCGTTTTCTTTGAAAAATTTTGGTTTAAGATCGGCGTCTTTTAGCGCGCCCCATTCGATGGAAAGTAATTTTAGCGGTTCTTGCAGGAGAACGGCGACTTCTTCAGGTCGGGAGTCCAAACGTTCAAATTCAAAGCGCGCGGTCAATTCGAGCCCTTCCTTTGAGAGTCGGTAGGACGATTCCTGCTGGAACCCCAGGTATTGTCGTTCTCCGGAATTATCGTCGGATTCGCGCGTAATTTTGAGAGTAGCGCCGATCTGTCCTCCAAAATAGATCATCCAGACGCGGCGCTCGGCGGACGCCTGGACGTTTGAATCCTCGTTCGCGCGGTTTGCGTCGTCCGCGACTTGCGTAAGCTCGGGCGACGTCTGTTCGTTTTTGTTCGTAATTTCACAAACGACGCCGTTTGAGACGGAAACGAAATCTTGCGCGGAGGTTTCCAAACGCAGTTGAGTCCGCGTGGAATTTGGAAAGACCAATTCGAATTCGACAATTCCCTGTTTATCGCTTTTCCCTCGTTGCGACCAGAGAAAGGGTCGTTCTTTCGCGTTTGAATTTGGAAGATAAAACCGTCCGTCGGCGTAAACGCCAAGAGAGTCGAGTAAAACGTCGTCGTTTTCACTACTCGGCGAGGTCGCGAAGGAGAATTCGCGCAAACGATAGAGGGCGGTTCCCAATTCTTTTGAAGAACTTGTTTCTTCACGGGTAAAACGGGTTTTAAGAACGCCAACTCCGTCGAGACATTCTCCAACAAGTTTGGCGTCTAATTCGAGCGAGGGAGCGACGCCGCGAGATAAGATCGACTCTTCGTCGCGCAGACGTTCCGTCTCCTGATTCGCGTCAAGCCACTCTTTAAACGTTTCGACGCGAATCGGATAATATTTTTCGGCTCCCCACGGCCAACGGTCGATCGAGTCGGCGGGAATTTTCCAGTATCTGAACCCAGGAAAGGCGCCGTCGTTCTTTTGTTCAAAAATCTTCTCGTTTTCGCCGTTTGATTTTGTCGATTCTCGCGCGGAATTTTGCCCCGACGCGCAGACGGCGCACAGTAAAACAACAAGAAAACCGGCTCCCGCAAACGCTCGAATAAGACGCGTTCGCAGGTCTAGACGCGTCGTTTGAATTGTTTGAAAAGCAATCATTCTCGTCCGTCCGCTTCTAGCTCAAGAGTTGGCGTCTTGCTTTTTTTGCGGTTCCTGCGCTCTTTTCTTTCCGTCAACGCGTTCATCTCCAACGATATTCGCGACAGCCGTAGCGACTTTTGCGCCTCTTCCAAAGGCGGTCGAGAAGACGGCGGCAAGGAACGCGAGCACAAGTCCCAACACTGTCGTTTGTAAAAAGAGCAAAGACAAAGTTGGATAAATCGCGGCGACGGCCAGAGCGACAACGCTCATCAGGAACAGGATTAACGGAGACCGTACGCTTGGGAAATACACGAGTCCTAAGCCGATAGCGAGCGCGACGCCGCTTCCCAACAGTATAAGTATGGAACGGTCGATCAAATAGAACCCGGAGGCCGACGGTTGTTCAAAAGCGCTAAACAAGTAAATATTGACGTCTTTTGGCACAGGTTCGCGTCGATCAATTCCGATCCATTCGCTCAATTCGTTTGACGAAACGGAGGCGACGCGTCGATAGACCCCCAGTCCGCTTTCACGTCTAACGAGATACTCGGAGTTCCAATTTTTCGGGGCGTTGACGAGATGTCGGCTTCTCGGCACGACCACCTGCCAATAAACGCGTCTGAGCCACGTCGTCGACTCGGAGAAAACGGGCAGTTGCACGTAACAACGCCGATTTGACCCGTACACGTTCGGGGACGCGTTCGACACAACGTAGGAGAGTTCTAAAGTAAATTCGCGTTTTTGCAACTCTTTTGAGATAGGAATCCGCAAATTGACGTCGTCGATAAAGACGCCGCGTTCGGGGTCGGCGACATTTTTGAGCGGAGTTTTATCGAGGGCCACGGCGACGCGATCTTTCCTTACGCCTCTTGGAAGCCTGATATTCAGGGCGCCTCTTTCGCAAACAAGTCGGTAGGCGGCTCGATCGACGCGCGCGGAATTGGCAAACCACGACTGAATCCAGGCGCGTTCGACAATCGCGACGCCCTGATTGTCTTCGTCGCCGGAATCCTGGAACCCGGTAAAAACGGAATAGGGTTCGCGTCCGTTAGAGGAGAATTTAGCTCTCCAGTAAGCGCCGTCCTCGGTAATCTCGCCATTTTCGAAGTTCCAGAAAGAGGAATCGCTTTTTGCGTACTCTAACCGAACTCCACTTGGCACGTTAAAAGTCAGGGTATTCGTTTCGAGAACTTCGTCGTCCGGTTCCGTCAAAAACAATTCCACGCGCGTGGTGGCGCCGGTTCGAAATTCGACAGGGGCGCAGTCAAACTGAACGGTAACGACGAACGCGCCGATTTTTGGCGAATCGTTTAACAAGACGCGGCGAATCAAATAATCGCTTCCGTCGATAGTTTCCAGTCTCAGACTGTGCGACGGCACAAGTTTTCCATCGACGAAGTATTTGACGTTCGAGGCTTTTCTTTTATCGTCCTGCACGAGGAGTTTCGTCGGAACGCGAATAGAAACGGAGTCGAGCGCTTCGTGTTCAACGTCGTAAGTGAAATCTTGTCGGATATGAAATTCGCCTTTTTCCGAGATCGTCGCTTTAGAATCCGCGGTAATCGTCGTTTTGCGTTCAAGCTTACTGACGTAAGCGGCAAACGAGGCTACGCGTTGTTTTTCGTCGGAATTCGAGAGGATCTGATCCGTTTGGTAATATGACGGTGGCTGCACCAGTCTCGGCTGTTCCAACTGCAGTGAAAAAGCCCGGAAAGATTTCAAAGAGAGCGCGACGCATTTTTTAAGGTCGGGCTTGAGTTCAACATTATTTTCCGGGACGACGACCACGGCGGCGGGCTCGACCCAATCGGCGATCGGCGTGGGAAATTCGGCGGTAAACAAACCGTCGTCCGCCAGATTATTCGCTCGCGAGAACGAGAGTTCAAAGGCGTAATCTCCTCCGACGGGCGACTTAAGCGGCAACGCGATCTCGCCGTTCGGAGCGTCGCCCGGCACGTTGTTGACGTCGATAACGCCGTCGTCGTGCACATAATTGAAAGTCCAACCGTTGAGACGAATGGGAAATTTCGTCGCTTTTGAGCCGTAGATCGAGTAGGCAAACCTGACGCGCAGTTCCGTAGTCGCGGCCCCGACCGTCATATGATATTCCGGCTTAACGTTGACGATTCTTTGTCGTTTATATAGTTGAGCGGTAAGCAGGAACGGCTGCGCGTAGAATTCAAACCGTTCTTCCGCGTCGACGTTTTCCGAGTCGTTCGCGGCGCCATAGATCGGAGCGACGTTAAAGTCGAGATCTTCCGATTTCATAACGCCAATTTTTCCGCACTGTTTTTCGGCGCCAAGGAGTTCGAACCCCGCAAGACGTCTAATCGGCTGTCTCACGTTCGGATCGGAGACGTCGACAGAATCAAGGATCTGGACGCGCGCTTTTAATTTCAGGACGACAAACGTCGTTTTTTGTTCAAGCCGCACTTCGACCACGGAGGCGTCGGACAGTTCTACGTTCGGGTCGATACCGTCCCCCTCGTTCGCCAACGCCGCTTCGCTGGTTTCGCGAACACTCTTAATACTCAAAACAGCCCCGTTATATCCTGTGGCGACGACGCTGTCGGGCGTCAAGCTCGCGCGATCCGGCAAACGAACGTAAAAGACGTCGGAATCGCCGCCATACGCGCGAACAGGCAGGGTAACGTCGTATCCGGTTTCACGCGCTTCAAGTTCGACCTCAATCGAGGCGTCTTCCACTTGAAAAACCAGTCGACTTTTCAAATCTTCTTTTTTCGATCTTTGCCAAACAAGTTCGACGCGTTCTCCCCCTCGCGCCAGTCCGCGCAATTTCAGTTCGGAGGAACTCTCGCTCAACATTGTCGGGGGAGTCGCGACAGCGCCCTTAACGGAACTTATTCTCGCGTCCGCAACCGGCGTTTCCAAAGTAAGTTGAGAGTGTACTGAAGGCGGGAACGAGGCGACAAGTCGATATTCGTCGGTATCTATCGTTTCAACGACGAAGCAGAGCTCAAGCGTCAGGATATATTGATTGGGGCGAAGTCTTGTCGCGGATTCGTCGCGCTCCGCATCATCGTCGGAGTCGTCATTTTCGTCGGCGTAACGTTGAGCAACGCTAGCGCCGGTCAAAACGCTAACTTCTTGAGCTGGAGTCGGTTGCGGCGCGGGAGTCGGTTCCGGCGCGGGAGTTGGTTGCGGCGCGGGAGTCGGTTCCGGCGCGGGAGTCGGTTCCGGCGCGGGAGTCGGTTCCGGCGCGGGAGTTGGTTCCGGCGCGGGAGGTTGGCTTACGTTATCGTTAGCGTTCCGATTTTCTTTTTTAGCGTTCTTTGGAGACTGAACGCGTTTTTTGGGCGTTCGAGGCGCGGTTCTTATGATAGCGACGTACTCTCCGGTCTCGGGATCGACGTCAAGAGAAGCATACCCAGGTCCTTCAAAAGAGAATCCGCCGAAACGGGATCCATTCGTTTCTTCTTGCGCCGAAGTCGGAATATAAACGCCCTCTTTTAATCCAAGCGGTACGCGTACCGCGCCCGTTCCAACGTTGACGGCGCATTGAATAGAAAGTCGAGCGACTCCGTCTTCAACTTTTCCAACGGCGTCAACGCTCTGAATCGAGTACGAGGACGCGGACTCCTCCTCTTCTTGCGCGTCAAGCGTACGCATAACATCTTCAAGAGACCAGTTCGGGAGCGGAACGCGCCAGGAGCCGTTCTCGTCGAGTAGCCAGAAAGTAGGTTTTTCGTTGGGCGAGGTCGGCGCAATCTTCAAATCGGCGACGTTCTGCGCCAACGCTATTCCGCCAACAAGGAGTAAAACGACGACAAGGAAACAAGAGGTCCAAGCCGTCCTCGAGCGACGAAGGACGCCCGTCGAATCAGAATGTCGATTAAGCTTGTTCACAATAAACCTCTAAATCTGTCGCGCATCTACGACCGGATTAAACGTTCACAATTCCCCACGCTAAGAAAATTGCGTCTTTTTTCACCATTAAAAAAATTATACTGTTTACCTATTTTATCAGAAAGGCGCAAAAAATCAAAGAAATTTTGTATCGAACAATAAAATTTTTAATCTATTTTACCACAATGAGACAATATGACAAATTAAGCAGAGTTTTGTTACTTAACCAAATTTAACAGTTAAACCGATCGTTTTGGCAAAAAAGAAGGCTGTCGCATATTATTCAGGAAAGGCGTCGACCTCATGCCGACGCCATTAACCTCGCAGGACGAGTTACCCAAGTAAATTAATGTCCGCCTTTAAAGAAATTTCTAAGCAGAGCGGCGGCGGCGTCGCTCGAAGATTCTTCGTTAGACTTGGCTTTTTTAGTTTCCTGCGCGGGTTGTTCCTCTTGCTTTGGCGTATAAGGAAGATCAAGGTCGAGGTCGGAAACAGCCGCCATAGAGATCGTTTGCGCTTGCGAGGGAACCTCGTCGCCATCGTCCAGCAACCAATCGGCCAAAAGGTCGTCTTCGCCTTCGCCATCGCCGGAAGAAGGGATTCCGGAGTTGATCGGCGAAATGGTAAACGCAGAATCGGCAATCGATTCCTGTTGCGCGGGAGTCAACGCGGGTTTAGCGGGTTTCGGTTCGGGCTCAGGTTCCGGCGCGGGTTGAACGGGTTCCGGCTCAGGCAGAACGGGTTTCGGTTCGGGCTCAGGTTTGGGCTCGGGCTGAACAGGTTCCGGTTCAGGCTGAACGGGTTTGGGTTCGGGTTGGACGGGTTGTTGTCCGGCTTGACCCGGTTGTTGACCGGCTTGTTGCCAGTATTGAGCAGGTTGTTGCCAGTATTGGGGGGGTTGCTGCCAGTATTGAGGAGGTTGTTGACCGGCTTGTGCGGGTTGCTGCCAGTATTGAGGAGGTTGTTGTCCGGCTTGACCCGGTTGTTGACCGGCTTGTTGCCAGTATTGAGGGGGTTGTTGCCAATATTGAGGGGGTTGCTGCCAGTATTGAGGAGGTTGTTGTCCGGCTTGACCCGGTTGTTGACCG
>CAYUUL010000048.1:14480-14821 GCA_964447865.1 uncultured Planctomycetaceae bacterium
GCTTGCGCGGGTTGCTGGCCATATTGCGGAGGTTGTTGACCGTACGGACCGGGTTGACGCCAGTATTGAGGGGGTTGTCCCCAGTATTGAGGGGGTTGTCCCCAGTATTGAGGAGGTTGTTGTCCGGCTTGACCCGGTTGTTGACCGGGTTGCGCGGGTTGTCCGGCGGCAACGGGTTCCGGCTCAGGTTGCGCGGGTTGTTCGGCGGCAACGGGTTCCGGCTCAGGTTGCGCGGGTTGTTCGGCGACAACAGGTTCCGGCTCGGGTTGCGCGGGTTGTTCGGCGACAACGGGTTCCGGCTCAGGTTGCGCGGGTTGTTCGGCGACAACAGGTTCCGGCTC
>CAYUUL010000048.1:14921-17401 GCA_964447865.1 uncultured Planctomycetaceae bacterium
GGGTTGCGCGGGTTGTTCGGCGACAACAGTTTCCGGCTCGGGGTGCGCGGATTGCGTTTGTTTTTCGTTCGCCGCGTTAATAGAGCTTTGTTCGAGAGTACGCGTAACGACGTCGGCAATAGAAGTAACCTTTGGTTTCGTATTCCCTTTAAGATCGACGCTCAGGGCGACTTCGAATTCGAGAGGACCAATCGCGAGATGATCGCCATTTTTAAGTTCTTGTTCGCCAACAATTCGTTCGCCGTTGACATAGACGCCGTTTTTACTTCCGAGATCACGCACCGCCACATACGAATCTTCCGACAGGATCGTACAGTGGTAGCGACTAATGAGTTCGCTACGCGGTTTGAGGTGGCAATCTTCGGCGCGTCCAATCATGAACTGAGGGATGTTGATGGGAATCGATTGTCCCGAACGCGAACCGCCTACAACCTTTAACTCTACTTTCATTGTTTAATCCCTGTAAAAAAACAACCCATTGGCCGTCGACAAAATCGCGGACTTCAAACAAGTCGATTCACGCGACAAAAAGACGCTAGAAAAGTAGTTCGCGCAAACGAACCCCACGCGTTCACCAACACGCGATCTCAACGGCGACATAATTGACAAGGATGAGAACGTCAGCCCCAACAAACGTATGTCCAAGCGCAAAGAGCCAAACCAAGTCTCGAAAACGAACTCGCGGGAGACGACGCCGACGTCGGCGCTTGGCTCCGCATCCTTCCACAATTCCTATTTCCAGATTTATTTTATGATAAATCAAGACGTTTTCCAAATGTAAAATTGACATTTTACAAAATTTTTCCCAAAAAAATTTACAAAAGTTGCATCAAGTCAATTCACAAACCGTATAAAAATAATACGTCGTTTTTTCCTACGCGATCAACGGCGTCGATTTTTGCAACAAACTTTATCGTTAAGAGCCAGTTTCTATTTTCTGAAAAAATTTTTTCAACGTTCCTTTATCGTCCCGATCCCGCTCGTCTCGCATTCCTGTAACAGCAACTCTTAGCAAAAGTATAAGTCGTCGCCCATGCGCGTTTTTTACGTTTATCGCAATTAAAATACCCCGTCCGCGCAATCGTAACGCACAGTTGAAATATTTATCAAAAGGTTGTGAAAAATTTTGTCGAAAACTCTTGCAATGCGAATTATTTTGTGATAGAAAAATAACGCGGGACTTATTTACAGCCCCAAACTAAAACGCAAGAAATCGTTTCGAATAGACGCGCGTCGTTATTTTGAAACGTTAAGTAATTAACACCAATACCTTAGGAGGCTTGAGCTACTATGGCGACACGACCAATCACGATCATTACCGGTCAATTCGGCGACGTCAAATCAGACGAACTGTTCGCGAAATGTTCAGAAATCGGTTACGACGGACTCGAACTCGCGTGCGGGACCGACCACTTCGACGTTCAAAAGTGCCTGAAAGAAGACGGTTACTGCGAAGCGAAGAAAGCTCAACTCGCCAAATATAACCTTGGTTGCTGGGCTCTTAGCAATCACTGCGTCGGTCAAGGCGTCCTGGATCAAATCGACCAACGCAATCTCGACGTGATTCCGGAATACCTCCGTAGCGACGACAAAGAACAAGTCGCGAAGAACTGCGCGGAAGAGATGAAAGACACGGCTCGCGCGGCGAAAATGCTCGGCGCGTCGATTGTCACCGGATTTACCGGTTCTTCCATTTGGCCCTATATTTACAGCTTCCCGCCGGTGCCGCAAAAGTGGATCGACGACGGTTTCAAACTTTTGAAAGAACGTTGGACCCCGATTCTCGACGTTTACCAGGAACTCGGAATTAAATTCGCGCTCGAAGTTCACCCGACCGAAATCGCGTTCGACATTTTCTCCGCGGAACTCGCGCTCGAAGCGCTTGATTATCATCCGGCGTTCGGGTTCAACTTCGACCCGTCGCACCTCCTTTGGCAAATGGTTGATCCCGTCAAGTTCATCCGCAAGTTCCCGGAGCGTATTTTCCACGTTCACATGAAGGACGCGGCGTTGCAACTCGACGGCGAAAACGGCATTCTCGGTTCTCACCTTCCGTTTGGCGATTATCGTCGCGGTTGGGAATTCCGTTCCGTTGGACGCGGCGACGTCAAATTCGAAGAAATCGTCCGCGCGCTCAACGATATCAATTACAATGGTCCTCTTTCCGTCGAATGGGAAGATCAACGTATGGATCGTTGGTTCGGAGCCAAAGAATCTTACGAATACGTCAAGAAGGTCGCGTTCCCGAAGAACGAGGACGTCGTCTTTGACGCGCAATTCGCGAAATGATCTTCTTGTCTTGTCTTTTGTTTTTTTCCCTTTGAGCATTTAACGCCGCGTTCGAATAATTCAATCGGGCGCGCGCAGTAGAACGATTGAGAGCCGGTTTGCGTAAACGCGAATCGGCGCCCATCGGTAAAAACCAGGTAAAAACCAGGTAAAAACCAGGTAAAAACCAGGTAAAAACCAGGTAAAAACCA
>CAYUUL010000049.1:0-17092 GCA_964447865.1 uncultured Planctomycetaceae bacterium
CAGCGGCCGCCGCGCTGGCGCACGCTCCGGTTCCGCACGCCATAGTGACGCCGCTCCCCCGTTCCCAGACTCTCATTCTGATTTTCACAGGGCTCAGGACCTGTGCGAACTCGACGTTGACGCCGCCGGGGAAAGCCGGATGTTTTTCGATTTTTGGTCCGATCGGGGTCAAGGGCGCGTTCTCGATATTGTCGACGAAAATAACGGCGTGCGGGTTGCCGACGTCGACGGGCGTACAGACGATTTTTCTTCCTTCGACGTCGATTATTTTATCTTTGTCGGGAGTCGCCTTACCCATCTCGACGGAAACGGACCGGACTTTCCCTCCGAGAATCTGCAGATTGAGCCGCCTGATTCCGGACCCCGTCTCGATATTGAGCGTCGTTTTGTCGGTGTACCCTTTGTCGTAGACGTACTTTCCCACGCATCGGATTCCGTTTCCGCACATTTTCGCTTCGCTTCCGTCGGCGTTAAAGATTCTCATCTGGAAATCGGCGACGGCGGACGGACAGATATAGATCATGCCGTCGGATCCTGCGCCGAAATGGCGGTCGGAGAGCTTTTGAGAAAGTTCGGATACGTTTGGGGGAACCGCGCCGTAAACGTACAGGTAGTCGTTTCCCAGTCCGTGCATTTTGGTAAAGCGCATCGTCTTACCTCGTTTTCATTTATTCTTCGTCGATACGCGAAACGCGCATCGTCAATTCTTCCAGAACGTCCAGTATCGCCCGAACGGTGTCGAGCGAAGAAAGCATGGTGATATTGTTTTGTGTGGCGCAACGTCGGATCGCGACGCCGTCTTCCTCGTGTTTTCCGGGCATAATCGGTCTTGTGCAGACGACGTAACTCACGTATCCTGCGCGAATGGAGTCCAGAATTTCCGTACTGCCCTCGGAGAGCTTTTTACGGACGCGAGTATTGATTCCGGCATTTTTGAGGAAGGTCGCGGTGCCGATCGTCGCCTCGATATTGAATCCCATATTGTAGAACCGTTTGACGAGCGGGAGCCCTTCTTTTTTGTCTTCGTCCGCCAATGATACGACGACGGTTCCGTAATTTTGCATTTTGACTCCGGAGGCGAGCAGGGCTTTGTACATGGCGCGGTGGAGTTTTTTGTCGTATCCAATGGCTTCTCCGGTCGATTTCATTTCCGGGGAGAGGTAGGAGTCCATACCTCGGAGTTTCGAGAAGGAGAAGGCGGGGGCTTTTACGTAATACCTTCCTTTTTCTTTCGGGTAGAACGAGCCGAGCCCCTGTTCTTTAAGGGATTTGCCCAACATGACGAGGGTCGCGATATCCGCCAGACTGTATCCGGTCGCTTTCGACAGGAAGGGGACGGTGCGCGACGAACGGGGATTGACCTCGATAATGTAGACGTTTTCGTCTTTGTCTACGATGAACTGGATATTGAACAGACCGCGGATCCCGACTCCGAGTCCCAGTCTTCGAGCGTAATCCAGAATGATTTCTTTGACGATCGTACTCAAACTGTAACTCGGATAGACGCTGATGGAGTCGCCCGAGTGGACGCCGGTTCGTTCGACCAGTTCCATAATGCCGGGAATAAAGACGTCCGTACCGTCGCAAACGCCGTCGATTTCCACTTCTTTACCGCGAATGTATTTGTCGACGAGGACCGGTTTGTCGGCGTCGATTTCCACGGCGGTTTTCAGGTAGTGAACAAGGTCGTCTTCAGTCGCGACGATTTGCATCGCGCGTCCTCCCAGGACGAAACTCGGTCGGACCAGGACGGGGAACCCGATTTCCCGCGCCGCCTGTATTCCGGCTTCCACGCTTGTGACGGCGCGTCCTTTCGGTTGCGGAATGTTCAAATCGATAAGCAGTTTTTCAAAGGCGTCTCGATTTTCGGCGCGGTCGATCGCCTCGACGTCGGTGCCGATGATTTTGACTCCGCGTTCGTGCAGCGGGGCCGCCAGGTTGACCGCGGTCTGGCCACCGAGCGTGGCGATGACGCCGTCCGGTTTTTCGTGGTCGACAATGTTCATGACGTCTTCCACGCACAGGGGTTCGAAATACAACTTGTCGGAGCAGGTGTAATCGGTGGAGACGGTTTCCGGGTTGTTGTTGATGATAATCGCTTCGTAGCCGGCGGCTTTAATCGTCTTGACGGCGTGCACGGTCGAGTAGTCGAACTCGACGCCCTGTCCGATGCGGATCGGTCCGGAGCCCAGAACGATAATCTTCTTTTTATCCAGAACGATCGACTCGTCTTCGTCCTCGTAAGTCGAGTAGAAGTAAGGGATATAACTTTCGAACTCGGAGGCGCAGGAGTCGATCATTTTGTAGACCGGCCTGACGCCGTTTTTCATTCTTGTTTCGTAGACGTCCAGTTCGGAAGTTCCCCAGAGTTGGGCGATCGCCTTATCGGAGAATCCCATTTTTTTGGCGTCTTTCAGGGTTTCCAGGTCGCCTTTTTGGGCTTCGAGTTCCTTTTCTTCGCGCACAATATTGCGCATTTTCAAAATGAAGAACTTGTCGATTTTCGTAGCGTCGGCGAGGGTCGCGACGGAGACTCCCATTCTCAGGAGTTTCGCGATAGCGTAGACGCGGTCGTCGGTTCCGATTTTGATATAGTCCATGAGCCGCGCCTGGGACCAGTCGTCGAACTTTTTGTTGCGCAGGCAGCAGAGTCCGATTTCCAGAGAGCGAATCGCTTTTAAAAAGCTCTCTTCGAAAGTGCGACCGACTCCCATCGCTTCTCCGGTCGCCTTCATTTGCGTGCTGAGGGAGTTGTTGGCGTCGGCGAATTTATCGAAGGGGAAGCGCGGGGTTTTGGTAACGACGTAATCGAGCGCGGGTTCAAACGCGGCGGGCGTGTTCGCCAGTTTGATCTCGTCAAGCGTCATACCGACTCCGATTTTCGCGGAGACGCGCGCGATTGGATAACCGCTGGCCTTCGAGGCGAGCGCGGACGAACGGGAGACGCGAGGATTGACTTCGATCAGGTAGTACTGGAAGGAGCGGGGATCGAGCGCGAACTGGACGTTGCACCCTCCTTCGATTTCCAGGGCGCGAATGATTTTGAGCGCGGAGTCGCGCAGCATGTGGTATTCTTTGTTCGTCAGCGTCTGAGACGGGCAGACGACGATCGAGTCTCCGGTGTGGATTCCGACGGGGTCGAGGTTCTCCATATTGCAAATGGCGATCGCGGTATCGTTCGCGTCGCGCATGACCTCGTACTCGATTTCCTTGAATCCTTTAATGCTTTTTTCGATAAGGACCTGTCGAGTCGGGGAGAGAGAAAGGGCGTTCTTCATGAGGGGTAAGAACTCTTCCTCGTTTTCGGCGAACCCTCCGCCGGTGCCTCCGAGCGTGAACGCGGGTCGCAGGACGACGGGATAATGTATTTTCTCGACGACTTTCAGGCCTTCTTCAATGGAACTCGCGACGTCGGACGGGAGGGTCGGTTCTCCAAGGGATTGACATAGTTCTTTGAAGAGCTCTCTGTCTTCGGCGCGTTCGATACTTCGGCTCTTTGTTCCGAGCAACTCGACCTGACATTCGGCCAGGACTCCTTTTTTCTCGAGTTGCATCGCCAGATTCAGACCGGTTTGACCTCCGATGCCGGGCAGAATGGCGTCGGGACGTTCGTAGCGTACGATTTTGGCGATATATTCGAGGGTGAGGGGCTCCATGTAGACTTTGTCGGCGATCGTCGTATCCGTCATGATCGTCGCGGGGTTGGAGTTGCACAGGACGACTTCGTAACCTTCTTCGCGGAGCGCCAGGCACGCCTGCGTACCGGCGTAGTCAAATTCCGCGGCTTGTCCAATGACGATAGGGCCGGAGCCGATAACAAGTATTTTATGAATGTCCGTTCGCTTAGGCATTTTGTTTGCTCTCCTCCATCGCCGCTACAAATTGATCGAACAGGTACGCGCTGTCTTGCGGTCCTGGGGAACTTTCCGGATGATATTGCACGCTGAAGACGCGATCTTTTTCACACTTAACGCCCTCGATCGTGCCGTCCAGCAGGTTAATGTGCGTAGGGACGAGCGGAGTTCCTTCCAGACTTCCCGCCTCGACCGCGTAAGAGTGATTTTGGGAGGTGATTTCAATTTTCCCGGTTTCCAGATTTCTCACCGAGTGATTTCCTCCGCGGTGACCGAACTTCAATTTGTATGTTTTAGCGCCGTACGCGAGCGAGATGATCTGATGACCGAGGCAGATCCCGAAGATGGGGTATTTGCCAATGAGGGTTCTTATCGTTTCGATCGTTTCGGGGACGTCGGTCGGGTCGCCCGGTCCGTTCGAGATGAAAACTCCGTCCGGATTGAGTTCGGCGATATAGGAGAAAGTCGTGTTCCATGGGACGATTGTAACGGAACAACCTCTCGCGTTGAGGGAGCGCACGATATTGGACTTCATACCGCAGTCGAGGGCGACGACGTGAAAGCGGTGGTTTTTCGCGAAGGAGGTGACGACGGACTTTCGGCTGACTTTTGAGACGGCGTCGGTTGGCACGTCGGTCTCTTTGAGGATTTTCAGGGCCTCGTCTTTTGGCGTGACGGCGCTTGTGATCAGGACTTTTCTACTTCCATGGTCGCGAATGGAGCGTCCCAGTTTTCTGGTGTCGAGACCGTAAATACCCGCGATATTGTATTTCGCCATGATCGCGCCCAGGTTCGAGACGCTTCGGAAATTTGAGGGGTCGTCGTTGTATTCTCGAACGATAAGCGCTCCGATAGTCGGGTTTTGCGTTTCGTAGTCGTCTTCCGCCATGCCGTAGTTTCCGATGAGCGGATAGGTCATAACGACCGCCTGGTAGGTGTAGGACGGGTCGGAAACGATTTCCTGGTAGCCGACCATGGAGGTATTGAAAACAATTTCGCAAACTTTATCGCCCGGCGCGCCGAAAGAATACCCGTAGTATTCCTGACCGTCTTCCAGTACTAACTTCCTGTTGAATTCCTTGATCATAGGTTCCTCTTACGGTACTCTCGGGCGTATATGAGGCGTCGCGATCATGCGTCCAGCGGCGCTATGCCTTGTCTTCGCGTTCGAGGATCTCTCGGCGTCTTTACGACGGCGGTCTCAACGCTTAAGCCTCGTAAAACCCTTATAACATTTAAGTTTATAACCTTGCGCATTATATAGCCGTTTCGCAAAAAAAAAAGCGCCCCAACTTGAATTGCCAAAGTTTTGAGCGCTCTTTCGCGTCATTTTCCGCTGTCTCCGTAGTTCGACAGGAACCTTGCGGACGGGTCGTTGACGTCGCATCCTTTCCAGGATTTGTTGGGGAGCCAGAAGTCGACGATCATTTCCGCCTGGCCCGGATAGTATTTTTCAAAGAGTTCCCGGTACAAAAGGGATTCCTTCGTAAAGGGTTGCGCGTGTTTGTAGGCCTTTCGTCCGGTTTCAAATTCGTCGTCCGAATACTGTTTTTCGGCGTACTCTTTCAGGTAATCGACCATGGAATGTCCGACGGCGTCGGAGAAGGCCGCTTTTTCGCGCCAAAGAATCGAGTCGGGCAGGTATCCTCCTTTTTCGAAAGCGTGTCTCAGCAGGTATTTGCCTTTTCCGTACCTGTTTAATTTCAATTCCGGGTCGATCGCCATGACGTATTTTACGAAGTCCAGGTCTCCGAATGGCACGCGCGCTTCGAGCGAGTTTACCGAGATGCATCGGTCCGCGCGCAGGACGTCGTACATGTGCAGTTCCTGAATTCTCTTTACGGCTTCTTTCTGAAATTCTTCGGCGTTTGGGGCGAAGTCTGTGTATTTGTATCCGAACAGTTCGTCGGAAATCTCGCCGGTCAGCAGGACTCTGACGTCCGAGCGTTCGTGAATGGCCTTGCAGACGAGGTACATGCCGATGCTTGCTCGAATCGTCGTGACGTCGAAAGTTCCCAGTAAATGCACGACTTCTTCGAGCGAGTCGAACACGTCGTCGGGAGTCATGTACACTTCGGTGTGATCGCTTCCAATGTAGTCGGCGACCTGTCTGGCGTATTTTAAGTCGATGGCGTCTTCGCTCATTCCGATCGCGAACGTTTTGAGCGGTTTGTCCTGCTTTTTCGCGGCAATCGCGCAGACCAGAGAAGAGTCCAGACCACCGGAAAGGAGGAATCCGACTTTCGCGTCCGCGATCAGGCGTTTCTCCACGCCCGCGACGAGCTTTTCTCTGATTTTTGCGCAGACCGTTTCCAGATCGTCTCGGCAAACTTTGTCGACTCTTGTAATATCGCAGTATTGTACGAACTTTCCGTCCTTGTAGTAATGGCCGGGCGGGAAGGGTAGAATTTTTTCGCAGAGTCCGACGAGGTTTTTCGCCTCGCTCGCGAAGACGATCGCGCCCGACCTGCCGTATCCGTAGTAGAGCGGTCGTATTCCGATCGGGTCTCTCGCGGCGATATATTCCTTCGTTTTCCCGTCGTAAATGACGCAGGCGAATTCGGCGTCCAGCATGGAGAACATTTTCACGCCGTATTCTTTGTACATGGGGAGAATGATCTCGCAGTCGCTGTCGCTTTTAAACTCATAGCCTTTGTTTTTTAGCGTTTCGCGTTCTTTTTCGAACCCGTACAACTCTCCGTTGCAGACGACGTAATTCCCGTTAAGTTCAAAAGGTTGCATCCCTTCTGGAGTGAGTCCCATGATCGCCAGGCGGTGGAACCCCAGCAGTCCGGAACCTGTATTCACGATAAGGCTCGCGTCCGGACCGCGCGAAACGGTTTGTTGAAAACCCGCCTGGAATTCGTCGGCGTTGACGTCGCCGCCGCAGTAACCCATAATTGAACACATAGCGTTATTACTCCTGTAACGTTCCCGCGCGTCCAACCGGCGCGGGCGGTTTATTTTTTCGTTTCGATTTTTAACGCGAATCTGTAATATTACCGTTTAAGGGGGGCGGCGCGCCCGAAGGGGTAGTTCGGACGCGCCTGTCTCGGCGCCGTTAGTCGCCAAAAGCGGCGTCGATTGTACGCCGGATAGCGCTTTTGTCGTCTTGGAGCGCGTCGAATCCTTCTTCGCCCGTCCGGACTTTGATCACGTTCTCAACGTCGTACACAAAGATTTTGCCGTCGCCAATGTGACCCGTATAGAGCGCTTTCTTCGCCGCTTCCACGACTTTCCCGACCGGGACGGCGCTTACGACGACGTCGACCTGAATCTTCGGCAGCAGGTTGACTTCCACCTGCACGCCGCGGTAGTACTCCGGCTTGCCCTTTTGCACGCCGCATCCGAGCACGTGGGAGACCGTCATGCCGGTGACTCCGATTTCCGAGAGTTTAGCTTTCAGGGCTTCGAATCGGGCTTCCTTGCAAATGATCTCGACTTTTGTCAGTTTCGGACCGGTTCCTTCTTCGAAAGTCGGCACGCGTTTCACGGGCACGGCTTCCGCGACCGGGGCGTCTCCGGATACGACCGGAACTTCGTATTCCGTATCGTCGTCAGAGATTGTGTAAGGTTGCATGGCGAATCCGGAGTAGGCGGTCAAAAGTCCGTGTTCCGAGATATCGAGTCCGACCAGTTCTTCTTCTCGACTGGCGCGCAGTCCAATGGTGTGTTTCAGGGTCAGGAATACGATCAGCGCGCAAACCGCGACGTAGGCCGCGACGGAGCCGACGCCAAGCGCCTGGATCTTCAAGAGATGCGCTCCACCGCCGTAGAAGAGTCCGGCTTCCGTGTTGAATCCTGTCGCGAACAGCCCGACCAAAAGGGTTCCAGTAGCGCCGCAGGTTCCGTGTACGGAGATAGCGCCGACCGGATCGTCGATTTTAACGACCTTGTCGAAGAACTCGACGGAAAGTATAACCATGAGACCGCAGACGGCTCCGATGCAGGCGGCTCCGACAGGATTGACGGCGTCGCAACCCGCGGTGACTCCCACCAATCCGGCGAGCGCGGCGTTGTAAGTCATCGAGACGTCGGGTTTGCCGTACCGGAACCATGTGAAGAGCATGGCGACGACGCAGGCGACGGCGGGCGAAAGGTTCGTGTTGAAGAAAACCAGGCCCGCGGTTTCCGCGAGGTGATCGCTGTCCATGCCGACGGTCGAGCAGCCGTTGAATCCGAACCACGCGGTCCAGAGGATGAATACACCGAGCGCGGCCAGGGTCAGGTTGTGTCCGAGAATAGCGCGCGGTTTTCCGTTTTTATCGTATTTCCCGATACGCGGTCCGAGCAGCGCGGCTCCGATCATCGCGCAGATTCCTCCGACCATGTGCACCGCCGTGGAGCCCGCGAAATCGTGGAACCCGAGTTCGGACAACCAGCCTCCGCCCCAAATCCAACGTCCGGAAACAGGGTAGATTATGAGCGAGATCAGTAGGGAGTAGATTAGATACGCGCTGAATTTAGTGCGTTCCGCCATCGAGCCGGAGACGATCGTCGCGGAAGTCGCGCAAAATACCGTTTGAAAAATGGCGTACGCCCAAAGTGGAACGCCGGCCGGAAGTATCGCGCTGTAGTCTCCGCGAATCATCGGGTCAATCGAGCCGAAGTACGCGGAACCCGCGCCGAACATAATCCCGAACCCGATCAGCCAGTACGCCGGCGCTCCGATACAGAGATCCATCAGGTTCTTCATTAAAATATTGCCCGTATTTTTGACGCGCGTAAAGCCCGCCTCGCACAAGGCAAATCCCGCTTGCATAAAGAACACCAGGGCGGCCCCAATGAGAACCCACATAGTGTTCACGTCGCTCAATAACATTTCCATTGAAAATCGATCCTATAACATAAGCCGGTCGTCTCATTTGACCCAGGCGCCGCAAATCAGCGCGGCGGACCAACTTGAATAACTTACGTCTCGGCTTTTCGAGATGTTTGGGAATTGTTTAAGTCCTCTTTCTCCTGTTCGAAGCGGCCGAACTCGACGAATGGGGACGCACGCGTTCTAATGAACAATAAATTCGGGGAACGCCGAAGGATAAGCGGCAACCTTCGGCGTCGATTCGGGAAGTTTTCACTTTACGCCGAAAAGCAGGTCCCCGTAAGTAGGATACGGCCAGTACTTTTTCGCGGTCAATGTTTCCGCTTCGTCGCAGGCGACCCGGAGTTCCAACATTTCTGGAATCAGGACGTCTCGAATCTCGGCGGATTGCGGTATAACCTCTTCAATCGCGTTGACTTTGATCAGGGCGTTTTCGAGTTCCGCGGTCTTAACGGCGATACGGTCGGTCAACGACGAAAGCTTCTTTACGAGTTCCGATTCGAGCGAGCACGCGAGTTCCGGGACAAGCGCTTTCTTCGCGGCGGCGGTTTTGGCGACGTCCTGGGCGTAAGAGAGCGCGGCGGGCGCGATAAGCGTTTTCGCCATGTCGACCATGACGTCGGCCTCGATGATAACCGTCTTGCAGTAGTTCTCCAAGGTGATTTCGCAACGCGATTTCAATTCGGCTTCGGAGAATACGCC
The DNA here is from genome assembly GCA_964447865.1 of uncultured Planctomycetaceae bacterium. Lineage (GTDB taxonomy): Bacteria > Planctomycetota > Planctomycetia > Pirellulales > Thermoguttaceae > RUG369. The sequence continues at coordinate 9,379 of CAYUUL010000049.1, forward strand.
CAATCCGGTGAGCATGTCGACGTTTTTCCTGTCCAACAGGTGCGGAATGCAGTCGGGGGTCGTACGGTAGTTCAGCAACCCGTGCTTTTCGACCGCTTCTTTGATCCACGCTTCGTCGTATCCGTTGCCGTTGAAGATAATGCGCTTATGCTCTTTGATCGTCTCGCAGATCAGGTCGTGCAGGGCGGTCTCGAAATCGCTCGCTCCTTCAAGTTTGTCCGCGAAGATCCGCAAGGTATCGGCTACGGCGCTGTTCAACATGAGGTTCGCGCAGGCGATGCTGTTCGAGGATCCCAACATACGGAACTCGAATTTGTTTCCGGTGAAGGCGAACGGCGAGGTGCGGTTGCGGTCGGTCGTGTCTCTTGGGAACTTCGGCAAAACGTCGACGCCGAGTTTCATGGTTTTCTTTTCGGCTCCCTTGTACGGGGTTCCAGTCTCCAAGGCTTCGAGGATCGCGGTAAGCTCGTCGCCAAGGAAGATGGACACGACGGCCGGAGGAGCTTCGTTCGCACCAAGTCGGTGGTCGTTACCCGCCGTCGCGACCGACATTCTGAGCAGGTCCTGATAATTGTCGACCGCTTGAATAACCGCGACAAGGAAGAGCAGGAACTGCGCGTTTTCATAAGGGGTTTCGCCCGGCGAAAGCAGGTTTGTTCCTGAGTCCGTCGCGATCGACCAGTTGTTGTGTTTTCCGGACCCGTTGACGCCCGCGAACGGCTTTTCGTGGAGCAGGCAAACGAGTCCGTGTCTTGCCGCGACCTTCTGCATGATCTCCATGGTGAGTTGGTTCTGGTCGGTCGCCATGTTGGTTGTGGTGTAGATTGGCGCGAGCTCATGTTGCGCGGGCGCGACTTCGTTGTGTTCGGTTTTCGCGAGTACTCCGAGTTTCCAGAGTTCTTTGTTCAAATCCTGCATGAAGGCGGCGACCGTCGGTTTAATCACGCCGAAATAGTGGTCTTCGAGTTGCTGTCCCTTTGGCGGTTTGGCGCCGAACAGAGTTCTACCGGTGTATCGGAGGTCGGGACGTTGGTCGAACATTTCCTTTGTGACGAGGAAGTATTCCTGTTCAGGTCCGACGGACGAGCGCACGGCTTTCGCGGAGGTGTTTCCGAACAGCCGCAAAATTCTCAGGGCCTGCTTATTCAGGGCGGCCATCGACCGCAAGAGCGGCGTTTTCTTATCGAGGGCTTCTCCTCCGTAGGAACAGAACGCGGTCGGGATGCAGAGCGTCTTGTCTTTGATGAACGCGTATGAAGTCGGGTCCCACGCGGTGTAGCCTCTCGCTTCGAAAGTTGCGCGGAGTCCTCCGCTCGGGAAGGACGAGGCGTCCGGTTCGCCCTGGATCAGTTCTTTGCCGGAGAATTCCATGATGACGCCGCCGTCCGGAGAAGGGGTGATGAAGCTGTCGTGCTTTTCCGCGGTGACTCCAGTCAGGGGCTGGAACCAGTGGGTGAAGTGAGTGGCTCCCCGGGCGACAGCCCAATCTTTCATAGCGGCGGCGACCGCGTTCGCCACGCTAACGTCGAGCGGCACGCTTTCGTCCATAGTCTTTTTCAGCGATTGATAGACCTTAGCGGACAGCGTCGCCTTCATCACGCGATCGTCGAATACCATCGACCCGAAATAATCAGAAACCGTTTCCATCTTTTATCTCCCAAAAAAAAGGCGCCTTTAAAACCCGGAAATCGTACCCCGCGACTTCCGAGCGTTAAAGACGCCTTTGCCTTTATGCTCGATGATTTCTACCAAACGAAAAAAGCGTCTTCGAGTTCCCATTTGGAACCCGAAGACGCCTTTGCCTTCATCGCACGGTATTCTAGACCCAACCAGTAAAACGTCAAGCGACTTTTTTTATTTTTTTTAGATTTGTTTTTTGCCCTCGATTTTTCCCGAGTCAAACGCGTTTTTATTGGTTCTCGCGTCGGAGTTTCGCGCGGTTTGCTTGCGCGAACGTTTGGTTATGGCCCCAAGGCGTTGCGTTTTTCAATCTCGCCATATAGACTGTGGTCAAAAAGCGCGTCGTTTTCGCTTTTATAGTTCGTCGGCGTATGATAGAATGAATTGACGCGCAAACGTTTGACGTTCGTCTTTTGCGAGTATCTGAGAATAGTAACTAACGATATGCAGGGAATCGGCCATATGACGGAAATTTGGAAACCATTGTCTTACCTTGTTCTTTCCGAATCGGTAGAAAAAGCCTGCGCGCCGTTTATTCTCAAGAAGGATAAGCTTGCTTTCATCGATTCCCGGACTTTTATGAAGAAATATCTTCGATTCGAGCTTACGCGCAAGGACTGCGTAACGTATCTAAAGTCTTTCAAAGTTTACAATTTTGGCGTTACATATTTTTTTACGCTCGACGATATTGAGACGGCTCTAAAAAATATTCAGGAGAAAAATCCGAGCGTCGCCGAGCTTACTTTTTGGGCGCGTATCGTGTATAAAACGTTTGGGTGGCGCGTATGCTGCGAAGGCGAACCTTTGTACGATTCGAAGCGAACCTGGCTCGGCTTTTCTCGTCCGGAAAATAACGCGGCTATGGCCGAATCCCTCTACGAGGCGCTCCGCGATCTCTCGATAGAACGCGACTTTACTCCCGATACCGCGGGACGTAACGTCAATTTTTCCGCGATGCTTGAGGATATCGCGAACTATCGGGACGGGAAAGCCGTCCGACGTTTCCGGTGGTCGGTCGAAAACAGGATGGACGCGTTCGAGTCCTTCAAACAGGAGTATAAGTGGAAAGCGCTTCCCGACGAGGAAAAGAACGATTTCCGCGAGGTCGTTCAGGAGTTGGCCGATTTAAATTACTGGCCCGCTCTGCGCGTCCTTGGGGATTCCTGTTACGGCGGGGACGATCTTTTTCGTTGCGATTGGAATAAATCTCGCGACTGTTTTTTGAAACTAATGGACTTATCGCGCGTATCCGACGAGGCTAAATGCGGTTACGCCAATACCCTTGGTTATATATTTTATTACGGCAGATGCGGCGGCGAGCCGGATTATGAAAAGGCGTTTTTTTATTTTTCCCTTGGGGCGGCGGGGGGAGTCGACGAATCGATTTACAAACTGGCCGACATGTATTTTCACGGCTATTACGTTCCGAAAAACCTTGACGCGGCCCGAACGCTTGTGAATAGAGTTTACGATGAGAACCTTGAACTTATTAAAACCGGTTTGTTTGGATGTAAATTTGCCGACGCTGCTTTGCGTATGGGCAATCTTTCGCGCGACGCCGACGACGACGGCGAAGGAGCGTTTAAAGACGAATATTATTACTATACGCTTGCCGATTTCGCGATCCGTAAGAGACTTCCGTACAATCACTACGGCGATTCGAACGTTTTCATGAACATTCAGGACGAGATCAATAAGATTCGCGGAGAAAGACCGTTGCGAAAGCTTGAACCTCAAACGAGCTTTGTTCCCCCCGACGTCTTTTACGACATGTTTCAAGACTCGGCGTGCCGCGTGACAATCGATCCGTTGAAGAAGGGGATCAGGATAACGGTCAAACGTCTTCCTCATGGCGGTTCTCGGAACGTCAAACGTGAATTTGAATGTTATCCCGCGTACGGTTATTGTAAACTTGTCGACGAAATTTCGTTGACTGCGGAAGGGCCTCGAGTACGCGAAATAGAAAAGAAGACGACCTTTGTCGCGGACTCTATAAAACACGAGTGGCGCGGCGACGACTCCCATTACCACTTTACGCTTTTTGGCGAGCAGGTCTTTTCTTTTGAGGCGAACAAATTTACGAGAAGACTTCGCGCGAAAACGAAAGAGGAACTTGCCGAATATACGTTTGCCAGCGTCGTTTTCAGTAAGAAAGGGCGCCGTTACGACTACATTTGCGATTTGTCCGACGTAAAGGTCGGCGATAGAGTTGTCGTTTCGGCAAACGGGGAAGAAAAAGAAGTCGAGGTTGTCCGACTTTTTACAACCTCGATAGGGGATATGCCGCTCGAGGTCGAGAAATATAAAAAGGTTCTAAGAAAGGCGTAATCCCCCCTGTTCGAACGTCTTGTTCGCATACGTTCTTTCGCGAAAGTCTCCGCGCCCTTCGTAGAAGGACGCGGCGTTATTCAAGCGGTTTATCGAGCGTTCGCTTACGGCTTGAGCGGGCCGTAGAAATAACTTGCCGTCGCGCCGCCGTCTGCCAGAAAGGTCGAGCCGCTGATAAAGGCCCCCTTTTCGCTCAACAGCAATTCGGCGACGTTGGCGACTTCGTCGGGCGCGCCGGGACGTCCCGCCGGACATCTGGCGAACATGTTCTTGTAGAAATCGCCTCGCGGTCCGTTAAATTCGTCGATTGCCAAAGGCGTGACGATGATCCCGGGCGCGATCGCGTTTATTCTCGCTCCTCGCTTACCCCATTCGACGGCCTGCGCCATAACGCGTTTCTCGTTGCAACGTTTTGCCAACTGATAGGCGCGTAAGGTATCGCATATTTTTTCAGGTTGCAAAAAATCCAATTTGAGGAGTTCTTCAGTGGGAGCGGTAGCAAGCGCCGCATCCTGTTCCGCGGTCAGCGCCGGCATTCTCCAGCCGGATTGACTGGAAATCGTAACGCCGGAACCGCCTTGGGCGACGACTTTGCCCACTTCCTCCAAGAGAACCGCCGTTCCGTAGAGGTCGACTTTCAGGATCGCTTCAATCGGGGCTTGACTCGGCGAGACGCCCGCGGCGTTGACCAACATTTTGATCTCGCCGTACTTACGTCCCTCGGCGATCAGTTCTTTTATCGACGCTCGGTCGCCCAAATCCATTTGCATAGGGACGACGTCAAACCCCGCGTCGTTCATGATTCTGGCGATTGTTTGCGCGTTTTCCAGTTTTTTATCGCCGACGACGATTTTCATACCCGCGCCCATTCTCCGGGCGATCGCCATACCGATCTGTCCAGCGCCTGCCCAAAGCATAACGTTTTTCACGATTGATTCCACCTTTCGTTTTTATTGCAACGCGGCTAACGTTTCCCGCTTTCCTTTGACGATAATAACCCGGAATACTTTTCGCGCAAGTAATAGTTGCAAGCGTTGTCCGCGGTTTGTTCCGTTTTGTCGAGCGCCGCGTACTATTTGAAATTTGCGGCGTCATTTGAGACGTTGGTATGGTATAATGAGTCAGTCGTAAGGCGGCGTTTCTTTTCGGGACGGCGTTTGACGACGCGCGGGCTCCGCAAAATGTAGGAAGGAAACCGGCATTCGCGAGTCGAGCGCGGTAAAGAGAGAGGTCGACCGGCAACCTTGAAACGTTGAGAAACGAGGGCGTATGTTAGCGATGATAAGAATCCTGTTCGTGTGTCACGGCAATATTTGCCGCAGTCCAATGGCGGAATTTGTCATGAAAGCGAAGGTAATCGAAGCGGGTTTAGCGGACGAGATATACGTGGAATCCGCCGCGACCAGTACCGAGGAATTGGGAAGTCCGGTTTATTATGGAACGCGGAAAGTTCTTGAACGTCTCGGGGTCTCTTGCGAAGGGAAAGTCGCGAGAAGAATGACGCCGCGAGACTACGACGTTTTCGACCTCCTCGTCGGTATGGACGAAAGAAACGTGATCAATATGAATCGAATCGTGCGGAACGGCGATCCTGCGCACAAGATTTGCCGTTTACTCGATTTTACCGATACGCCGGGCGATATTTCGGATCCCTGGTTTCACGGCGACTTCGAGGCGACTCACCGTCTCGTCGACAAAGGTTGCGAAGCGTTGCTTGAGAGACTGAAGGACGAATTGGAATACAATCGCGACCTTTGGATGAATTAGTCTCGGCGCGAATAAAGACCGCGCGGTCGCAACGGTCGAACCGCGCTTTCGCGTATTTTATTTCTATTCCTGTCTCCACACGACGCGCCGGACGTAATCGGCGTATCCCAAAATGATCCTCGCGACTTTCTCGGACACGTTCGGCATAGAGTAGTCCGCGACAAGTCGCAGGGAGCGATCCTCGCCGCGCAATTGCGATTCCGCGAGCGAAAGGGCCGCTTCGACCCTTTCCCAGTCGTAACCAGTCATGACCGTCGTTCCTTCTTCCATGGCTTCCGGTCTTTCGTGGGCGCGTCGAAGATTGATCGCGGGGAAATTCAAAATCGAGGATTCCTCGTTGATTGTTCCGCTGTCTGAAAGGACGCATGTCGCGTTTAACTGCAGATTATTGTAGTCGTGGAATCCCAACGGCTTCATCAGTTCGACCAGGGCGTCTATTTTTTCACCCGACGCGTCGATTCGTTTGCGGGTTCGAGGATGCGTCGAAAATATTATTCGCTTACCGTACTTTTTCGCCAAATTATTCAGCAATACGATCAATTTGCGAAACTGTTTTGGATCGTCGACGTTTTCCTCGCGATGCGAACTGATCACGAAATAGTTTCGGGGCGTTAGTCCAAGTCGGTCCAGAACGTTCGATTGTTCGATCTTATCTCGATAGTAATTCAGAACTTCGAACATAGGACTACCCGTTTTAATCACGCGGTCTGGGGGCAGACCTTCGCGCAGCAGATATTCTCGAGAGATATCGCTGTACGGCATATTGACGTCGCTAATGTGGTCGACGATTTTCCGGTTGATTTCTTCGGGGACGCGTTCGTCGAAGCATCGATTGCCCGCCTCCATGTGAAAGACGGGAATCTTGCGTCGTTTTGCGGGATAGGCCGCCAGGCAACTGTTTGTGTCTCCAAGAATCAGGATCGCGTCGGGCTTTTCCTCTTCCAGCGCTTTATCGACACGGGTTATAACAGCTCCGACCGTTTCCGCCGCGGAGCCGCCCGCCGCGTTCAGGAACCACGCCGGTTTAGAGACTCCCAAGTCGTCGAAAAACACCTGGTTAAGCTCGTAATCGTAGTTTTGCCCGGTGTGAATGATTTTGTGGTCGAAATGTTTGTCCAACGCCGCCATGACGCGTGACAATCGAATAATTTCCGGACGCGTTCCAACAACCGTAACAACTTTCATTTTGCGTTCTTTCCTCGCGAATCTCTGGCGTCTTTTTCCGGTGTTCCGACGTTTTCGCGGTATGTGTCGGGGGCTTTTGGATCGAAGCATACGTCGCTCCACATGAGGGTGACGAGATCGCGGTCTCCAAGATTTTCAATATGGTGCGCGTACCCCGGCGGAATATCGACCACTTCGAGTTTGTCGCCGCTCACGAAATATTCGTAAATCGCTTCTTCGTTTGGCTTTCGGAATCGTATGACTCCCTTTCCGGAAACGACTAAGAACTTTTCGTTTTTTGAGTGGTGCCAATGTTCGCCTTTAATGACGCCCGGCTTGGCGACGTTGACGGAAAATTGTCCTCTATCGGGCGTGCGAATGAATTCCGTAAAGGATCCTCGCGGGTCGGTATGCATTTCAAGTGGATAACTGAACTGATCGGTCGGCAGATAACTCAGATAAGTCGCGCGCAATTTCCTGACGAACGAGTCGGCCAGATTCGCGAGCGTACGGTCTTTTCGGCACGATTTGAAGGAGCGAATCGTATTTGCCAGCGTTCCCAGTTTGACATGGTACAGACAAGGGACGACGCAAAATCTCGGGTCGTATCCTCTCGTCTCGCGGCCCGACGCAGCGCTAATTAACTCGCGAACGGCGTCGTCCACGTACGTCAGGGGCATTTCCGTTTCCGGATTGTCGAGTCGAATCGGCAGATCACGCGCGATGTTGTGGCAGAAAGTCGACGACGCTGTTGTAGTTTGGCTTACCCCATTTT
>CAYUUL010000050.1:0-16918 GCA_964447865.1 uncultured Planctomycetaceae bacterium
CAATCGCGAGTCCGTTGCCGTTGATACGCTCGGTGCAAGCGTTCGTCGAGGACAATGGGCGACCGCGGGGCTCGCGGCGGTTGGATATTTTGCTGTCATTGCGGCTATTTTTATCGGGCTTCGCGAAGTTTGGTCCGTTTGGACCGTCGTTGCGAAAACCGCCGTTTTGGCGTGCGTGCTCTTAGTTACGTATCTTGTCGCGTTTGGAGCGGAACGAGCCGGAAACGTCTCCGTCGCGAAACTGTTCGCCTGTTTTGCGACTATCTTCTTCGGGTTTGCGCTTGCCGCGCTCTCAAGTTTGGCGCCGCGCGATCCAGGCGCGGAAGGCGCCGCGTTGCAACTCTTGACCGACGCGTGTCCCGACGTCGCTCCGTTTTGGGCGCTGGGAGCCTTCGCGTTAGCCCTCGCGTGTCACGCCAGAATTCTGCACTTTGTCGCCGTCGCCCTGATACTCTTCTGGCTGGTTGTCGATTCGACTCAATTCGCCGCGCTGATCGCGATTGTATACTGCGCGCTCGGAGAATACTGGGCGTGGAGACGAAAAAGTGCGTGCGTCGCAACTTTGTATTTCTCGCTTTGCGCCTTTGTCGTTTGCGTTGAACCGTCTCTGTGGACAAAGAAAGAGACTTGGGCGCTTGTCGCCGTCGCTTGCTCTGCGTTAATTTATTGGACCGGCGCGAACTTCAACAACGCTCCTATGCGCGGTATCGCTCTGATTATCGCGACTTGCGCGTTGTTGGTCGTCTCGTTCCCGCAATATTGGGAAAAAACGTTAGACCCTGAAATCTTAGAAAAATACGGAAAAAATCAAGCGTGTTGGAGCCTCGCGGGGTTGGGGGCTTGCGCGTTTGTCGCATACTCCGTCAACCTGACTCTTAGCGGCGCGCAGCGATGCACGCCCAATTTCATCCTGGGAATCGCCGCGATTTTCGTCTGGACCGTCGCGTATACCTTTGTCGCCTCAAGAGAATGGAGACCGAGCGTCGCCGTCGGTATTCTTTTGGGCGTAGCCGCCGTGTTTTTCGGACTCGTTTGGGTGGAGCGCAATTTGCGCGTTCGGAAAAGTAAAAACGAATGTTCGGCTCTCGCGACAAGGAGGAACGTCGCCGACGACGCTTTAACGGACGATCCGGAATTTGACGACGTGATCGAATGGGAAGCAAGACGCGCTTTGAACGCCGAGCCGATCCTCGAGATTGCGCGAGTATACGGTCGCTTTATTGAACGCGTTGAAAATGCGTTGCGACGACCGTGTCTCGTCGCCGCCGTTAGTCTCCAATTCGTGCTCTTACTCTTAAATCTTTCGCGTAAGTGACGATTGGGAATATAAGGGAAAAACTATATTTCGCTTTTTTCATTCTCCTGGTTCCTTTACCTCTTGACGAAAGTAGCTTACCGTTTAAAATCTTACTCGTAGTCAAGCTTGATAGGCTTGCGTCGCCCGCGTAGCTCAACTGGCAGAGCGTAGCATTCGTAATGCTAAGGTTGGGAGTTCGATTCTCCCCGCTGGCTTCAATCTCGGTTCTTGTTCCTTTCTATCGGGATTGTTTGTGGTTGGTTAAAGATTTGCCCGCGTAGCTCAACTGGCAGAGCGTAGCATTCGTAATGCTAAGGTTGGGAGTTCGATTCTCCCCGCTGGCTTTTCTTTCTTCTCTTGACGTCGCTTTACGCGGCTTTTTTGTTTCTTGATCAAATTTTCCCCGTCTGGCTCTACCGCGGTTTAGAACTCTTTTTAAGGTGCTTTATTGTTGCCGACTGGCGCGATATTGGTTCCGCGATATAATGGAAAAAGCATTGGCGACGTTGAGTGTTGGACGCTAAATCTATTATAGAAAGTTTAATTTATGAAACGCGGAGAGAGTCCCAAATGAAAGCGATTGTACTTTTTTCGGGAGGCTTGGATAGCATACTGGCCGCTTGCGTCTTGAAATCGCAAGGCGTCGAGGTCGTCGGGCTCAATATGATTACGCCTTTTCACGATTGTTCGGAGGAATCGAAAAAGGCCGCCGAAGAAATTGGTATTGAGTTAGTTGTGCGAAAATTCGGCGAAGATTACATGAATTTGGTGGCGCACCCAAAGTGGGGATACGGCTCAAATGTAAATCCTTGTCTCGATTGCAGAACCGCTATGGTGTGTGAAGCTAAAAAACTCATGGAGGAAATCGGCGCCGATTTCGTCGCCACGGGGGAAATTGCCGGACAACGACCAAATAGCCAAAAAATTCATCAGTTGAACCTCATTTCGAGAGAGTCCGGACTCGACGGAAAACTCTTACGACCTCTTAGCGCTCGCCTTCTACCCAAAACTGATATGGAACGCGACGGCTTACTCAACCGGGAAAAACTACGCGCGTTCTCCGGAAGAAGCCGCGTTAAACTCGTCGCCTTTGCGCGAAGCGTTTTCGGCGTCAAACATATACCTCAACCATCGTCCGGTTGCGTCCTCTGCGAAAATTCATACGCGCCGAGATTACGCGATATGCTCAAACACAAAGACGTCCCCTCTGTTTGGGACGCCCGCTCGCTTACCTGGGGAAGACTGTTGCGGATCGACGATTCCGCGTATTGCCTTGTCGCAAGACGTTTAGCAGACTGTGACGCGATGGAATATTTCTTTGCCAAGCCGGAAAGATCGCGCTCCGTCTTACTGTTCCCTGAAAACTACATGGGCGCCAGCGTATTGCTCGCGACTGACGAAGCCCCCGAGTTCGGCGACGAAAATCCGCAAATTTCCGATTCGTTGGCAAAATACATTCAGATTGCCGGCTCGCTTTCTTTGCGTTTCTCAAATCGGGAAAAATACGCCGACGCCGAAGGCGGTCCGCTCGCTTGCGTCAAGATTGGCGCGAAAGAGCAAATGGTGCGTATCCACGAAGATCCCGCTGTCGACGAAATTCCAATCGTGATGGAGCCGAATTTGCCGGAAAAGGGAAAGGAAAACGCGAATCCCGAAGACGCGCAAAATACTGAGAATAACGACGCGTCCGAGGAAAATCAGGACGAATGACGTCGAATGTTGCGCGGTTGCGTTGAAAATATTGAGCGCTTGAAAGTCGTTTGGGCTTTTGGGCGCTTTTTCTTTGGGAACTCGCGACAATGCGCGACAATATTGCGACGTATCGCTAACTTTTTTAACGTCGACTGCTTGTAATTGACTTTTGAATCTGGTACTTTTTATGGCGCATGCGCGTTGGGGAAATGTTAGGATAACGTTGGAAAATAAAATGAGGGAAATGATGGAAAATTTTTTAGAGCGTTTGTGTCTAATTGTCGCTTTGACCGCCTTCATGTTTGCGCGCGCGTCCGTAAACGACCAGGCGGTTGCGCAAGTTGATAATTCCGTCGAGACGTCCGCCGCCACAATCGAGGGGAAAATAGAGTCCATTAGCGTTTTCAAAAATGGACTGGCCGTCGTGAGGGAGAGATTTCAAGTTGACGCGCCGGGAATGTACTGCGTTGACGCCGTCGGCTCTGCTTTACACGGGACTTTTTTCGTACAGAGCGACGCCGAAATTGTCGTTACCGCCGCAAAAAATGAAACTCTTGTCCCCTTCAGCGAACTGAAGTCGTTCGATTGGGTGAAAGACTTGGAAGGGAAATGGGTCTTAATAACCCTTGCCGACTCAAAAGAACCGTTCAAAGCGCGACCGATCCCTACTCCAAACGAAGATCCCGACGAGACGCCAGACTCCCCTGTCTACTGGAATATGACCGGCGTTTCGGGAAATACTGTGAAAAACGGCGTCTTTCTGGAACGCGAGAACGGGGAGGTTTTATGGTTGGCCAATCCCAACGACGTCAAGGCGGTCGCGATCCCTGATGGACTGCCGAAAAACTTCAAACGCTTCAAGCAAAACGTGGTCTTCGACGTCAAAAAAATGCCAAATAACGGGAAAAACGCCGCCATTGTCCTTTCTTACTTGACTTCGGGGATGGCATGGGCTCCGCAATATCGCGTCGAACTAAAAGACGAAAAAACGCTCGATATTGTTCAAACTGCCGTCCTGATAAACGATTGGAGAGACTTGAAAGACGTAAACGTCGTTCTTTGCAGCGGGTTCCCAAGCGTCGCTATGTCAAACGTCCTTTCGCCTATGGACGTGAACGTAAAGTTGGCGGCCTTCCTGTCCTCGTTAGGTAATTCGGGAAAAGATTCGTCGTTGTTGCAGTCGCAAGCGGCGTATGCCAGTAACGCGCGCGTCGATTTTGCGAGAGACGAGGCAAAAATGAATGTCGTTTCCGAGGCGGGCGTGCAAGACGGGTTAGATATTCATTTTCAACCGTTGCCCGGACTTTGTTCCATTAAAAAGGGGGAAAGAACCCTTTATACTTTGGCAAAAGCGCAGACTCCTTATCGCAACGTCGCGCGCTGGAATATTTTGGACGTAAGAGAACCAAGCGGAAGAGCCGTGGAACGAGTCGCCGGAACTATTTCCGAGCTTAACGCGCAAGACGAAAGATATGGACAAACGACGAGCGGGGAAGAAATCTTTGGAAGCGCCACGCTCTACAGACAACCGTACGACGTCGTTAGTTTTGTCAATCCGTTTGACGAACCGCTTACGACCGGGCCAGCCGCGATTTATAATGGAGACGACAAGTTCATCGCGCAAAACTCTATTTTCTGGACGAATCCAAAGGAGGAAACGCAACTGCAAATTACAAAAGCGCTCTCTATTCGCGTAAAATCAATTGAAAACGAACGTGAAATCATAAACGACGCAGAAGATCAGAACAATGCGCAACTCGTGCAAATTCAATCGTTCAAGTCGCTCAACGCGCTGAGATCCGATATGTGGGGAAGGAACGTTATGTACGCTCACAACTACTATCGCGTCGCCGTTATGGACGCTGAAATCACTTTAACGAACACGCGAGACTCCGTGCAGAACGTTCGGATCGGTCGGCAGTTCTCCGGAGCGCTTATTCCCGATTCGCTGCAAGGGTTCGAAAAGGATCCGAAATTCGTGAAGCTGGGCGTCGCTTCCGGACAAAATCAGTCTGTCAATTCGAGAAACGAACTTCAATATGAATTCACGATGCAACCAAACGAAACGAAAACTTTTAAGTTCTCGTATCAAATTCTGATTCTTCAGTGAAATCAGTTTGACTGCGGCAATATTAACCGCGCCAATTGACGCTAAAAAAGGGACAAGACCGACTGACTGTCGAGCTTGTCCCTCCTGTTTATCTTACGCTTTGACGCGCTACTTCTTAAACTTTAACGCGACTTCGTATTCGCCGCTTGTCGCCGACGTCATGCCGACCGCGAGAACTTGACCGTCTGATTCAAGACTCGTCTCTACTGTGAAACCTTCGCCGGACGCTTCCGCAAATTCATATCCTTCCGGAATGAGGAAACGCGCCGTCGTTTTATTTTCCGCGACCAACTTAAACTTCGCCTTTAACGTTCCGTCATCGCTCCAAGTCAAGTCGACTAAATCGACGCCGCCTTGACTGACGTGGCGATCGCTGGAAAGGAATTGGGGCGACGATTGACGTTGATGTAACGCGACGAGACGCACCGCGTGAGCTGGAACCTCCAACTCTAAACGCGAATCTACTTGACCAAGATAGCGATTCGTCCAAAATTCGTAGCCAACGTACTGACCCGCCTCGAGGCCTAACTCCTTGAAATCGGCCCCGACTGAGAGCGCCGCGTCCGTCCAGTTGAACAACGCGACTACGTCCCAGGATCCAAAAGAACGACTGAGCTTGAGATCCCAAATCGGAAGATAGGAAAAATAAGGATAGAGCGCGCCGGGACGAACGTCGCAAACCGGCAACGTTTGTTGCAGCAACTTCATGCGTTCGGGCGGAAGTTCGCCTAAATGATCCCCGAAAAACGTCAACTGACCGGGTAACGCGACGATTGTTGTTGTTACGCGCGCTTCCTCAAGCGAAAGAGCTTCGTTTACCAGCAAATTGTCCGGGTCGGAATAAAAAACGATGTTATTCACAAACACCTGATTGAGCGTGCGACCCGCCTGCTGCAAAAGATTCGACCACTTTACCGGTTGATTCGGACTCACGATATCCGCGCCTGTTCGCGCCGCGTCCGCGTATCCCGCTTCCGGCCCGGTGAAATGACCCTGACACGCAAGGAACACTCGATCCTCGCCAATACCCTCGCGCAACGCCTTAACGCATCGTTCAAACGGCGCCTCTACCTCCGGATTCTTCATGGCCGCGCGAACTGCGGGAAGTTCGAAAAGGTGGGCGCTGTAACCCGGTCCGCCTCCTGACATCCCGTCGATCTTAAAATATTCGTATCCCCATTCTCGAGACGCGATTTCGTGAATATGACGAATATGTTCCACTACTTCGTCGTTCGAGGGGTCGATCGTGTAACGACCGTTCCACGAGTCGATTGGGTTGCCGTCTTTGTCGTGAAGGAACCAGTCTTTATGCGCTTCGTAAAATTCCTTATTGCCCGTCCCGAAAGGAGCCGTCCAAATACCCGGCTTGAATCCTAACGCGCGGATATCGTCCGCGAGCTTCTTCATACCTTCGGGAAATTGTGTCTCGTTTACCTCTAAATTAAGATTGTAGAATTTAGAAACTGGCAACTGATCTGAATTGCCTTGCCAACTTTCAATCTCCCAATATTCGCAACCAAACGGCTGTAAATACTTTTGACCGATTCGCGCTTCCGCCAGATTCTCCGCCGCCCCCGCCTGGTCGAAATAGGTGTTCCACGAAAGCCAACCTGTCGGAGCTTTAGGACAACGCGCGCGGTTGATCGGCGCGTAATGAGGTACCCAACGCTTTTGGAAATAATTCTGATCCGCCTCGATGATAAAGACCGCTTCCGACGACTCCTGAATGCGTCCGGACGCGTGAACGGAATAAGGCGCGCTGGAACCCGTCAATTTGAGATTACTCGCCTGGAATCTAACCGCAAGATCCGTTTCCGCTGAAAAAAGAGTATCGAACGTATTAGAATTCGCGTTCCCTGACGTCAACGCCAAAACGCGTTCGCCAACTTTAGGATTGGTTCGGCAGGGAAAAGAATCCTGGGGAACTATCGCTTTACCGTCGAAAGAGAGTTCCCCTTCGTAGAATTGACGCGTTCGATGATACGCGAGGATCTCCAAACGGTCGCCTTGCGCGTTAAACGTCAAATAACCTTGAGCGTCGTTGTAAGGACTCACGAGAATTAGACGCGTTTCAACTCCGTCGCGCGGCAGTTCTATACGCCATTGCTCGTCGCCGCTTTTAAACGAAAGCGTCCCGACGACTTGGGTTTGGGTTGAGGAATGCGTCAGCGTAAGTTGCTGAGTCTCTTGATCAAATTGCGCCGTCCACGCGCCTAACGCGAGGATAAACGCCGCGATTGCGGGGTGCATATGCGTCCTTTCCTGATAACTAACGGTTATGCCAAAGAAACGACGCGCAAAAAAAACGTCCGGGAACGTATCGCCTCGGACGTCGTCATGACGCGCATGCTTTGACCGGGCGAAGTCGAACGATCGCCCGGACGATCGCTTATCAGCGTCCGCGGTCTTCGCTTCCGCCGTTCACGGTCGCTCGCAACTGCATATGGATATTGCGGATTCGACGGATTAAATTCGCTTCTTCGGCTATCTGTTCTTCTAATAAGTTGAGCTCTTGTAAATAACGATCGCTGGACGCGTTGACGGAAATTCGATCGCGTCCGTTCCCGTCCGTTCCCGACGGAGTCGACCCGGAAGACGTCGACTCGCTCGACGTTCCAAACTTAGGGGCCTGTATGGTATCCGACTCGCCAAGTCGAGAGGAATCTTCCGCTTTAAAACCGTTGTACTTGACGTATTCGCCGGAACCGTCGTTGCCGCCGTATATGCGACGCCGCGTTATCGAACGCTTATCGAGGTTCTTCGTATATTGACCGCCAGTAGCCGTCGTGTTAATCGCCAACGACTCGTCGTATCCGTATTTCACATTTTGAGGAGAGTCCGCGAAAAGACCGTCTAACGTCGTCTCTACTCGACCGTCGTTAGGATCGTACGAGTCGGAACCTGTCGCGTGTCGACGATCGCTTATGTCAAATTTCATTCCGTCGCGATATACGACCTGACTCTTCGACCCCGTTTCCGTATTGGAACTCGAGGCTCGAGGAGGTTCCGAAACCTTCGCGTCAACGCCGCTTTCCGACTCTTCCTCGTCCGTTGAATCCTCGGGCTCCGCTATCTCGTCCGCGTTTTGTAGAGAATCAATTCCGAATCCATACTTCTCGCGTAACCTTGCGTCGAGCGCCTGGTTAATCTCGTAATCGTTGAACCCCTCTTCGAATTCCTCTTCTTCCTCTTCCTCTGCTTCTTCTTCGCTATCTTCCAAGTCGCCCGAAGAAATCGATTCCGTCGCGTCTATCGTGGAATCTTTGGACGCGTCCGTCTCCGACTCCTGCGCGCCAAGACCCGCTACAAATACCGTCGCGTCTCCCTCGTTCCAGAACGCTCGCTTAGCGGCCGAACGTCGCGTCGACTTGTCCGACGCCTCCGCTACGAAAGATTCCGACGACGCGTTCGACTCCGGGCGATTCGAATCGACTTGCGCTTCTAACGCCGATTCGTCCGCCGCGCCTTCTTCAACCGACGATTCTTTCGCCTGCTCGGGCTCTTGTTTAACTTCCTCTTGCTTTTGTTCCGGCTCGACTGTTTCGAGCGTCTCCGTGTCTGACGCAACCTCTGATTGCGACTCTTCCGGCGATTTTTCCGACGCCTTCGCGTCTATCTCGCCGCCGGTCGGCGTTTCGGCTCCAACTGCCGAAGCGCTTGAGGTATTGTACTCTTCGTCTTCGTCGTCGTCAAGTAAACCGAATTCGATCGTTGGACTCCCGTCGTCGACAATTGTCGACGCAAGTTCGTCTTCCGGCAAACTTTGAAGATCGTGCCAGGCGCGTTCCACTTCCGCGACGTCGATTGTAAAACGGACGCTTGAACGCTTGGTCGCGCGTTTTCCTGGTTTGACCGACAAACCTTCCGACGTCTCAAACGCGCCGTCGGACGCCAGCCACAACGCGCGATCGCAAAGTTGCGCGACGATTCGAGGAGAACCCTCGCTACGCTTCATGACTTCGTCTTTCGCGTCTTTCGTAAACGCCGCCGACGCGCCCGTGCGGCGCAACTCCGCGTCGATATACTCGCTCGTCTCTTTGCGCGTGTAAACCTCGAGATAAGAACGACTCACTATGCGTTGCTGAAAGGGAAATAATTGCGGAAGATTTAGACGCTCCTCAAGAGAATTAGACCCGAAAAGAGCCGCTGAAAGTTGCTTTCCCATCCCGGACGTCTCGTCAATCAAACGTCGGATCTCGTCAAATACCCGCAAGGAAAGATTGTGCGCGTCGTCAACCAAAAGAACGCAACGACGATTTTGAGCGCGCTCAAGATAGTCAAGCGTCATAAGTCGCAACTCCGTCTCGTCGCAACCCGAAAACTGTTGGTGAAGACTGAACATGAACTGCTGTAAGAAAGACTTCACGTCCAATTTGCGCGATACCGATACGAATGAAACAAGATCGTCCGCGTCAAATTCCGAACTCAATACGCGCGCGAGAAGCGTCTTGCCAACTCCAGTAGGACCGAGCGTCAACGCCACCCCTTCGCCGCGCCGTAAGCAACGCGATATGTTCTTACGCGCCTTTTCTACCGTCGAGGCCGGAAAGTAGACGCGCGCGTCGGGCGCCGATAAAAACGGCCTACGAACGTCCTTGTTCTCTCTATACTCAGTCATGTCGCTATCCTTTTCGACCCCCTCCGATGCGCGACGACCTCCTGCCGTCGCTTAAACCGCGCGCCGCGTCAACTCCTCAATGTACGGTTCCATTGAGAAACAGCGCTACGATTCCTCACCTGTATCGGCGACCCGAGTCCGGTAGGTTTAGCTTTTTTGAAAAATCGTAAAATTTACTTTATTCAGTCGCTCGACTCGCGGGAAACTCTTCGCTATTGTTGGGACTCCCAAAGTCGGAAAACAAGCAAACTCCAAAGACGCGCCGAATGATCAAACTGACGCGTTTCATGTTCCCGTATCAAACGCTCTACGTAACGCGCGTTAAAATAGGGCGAACGTACGCTGGAACGATCAAGAAGAACCTCCCTGAGCGTCTTATTGAGCGGCCCGCGGAACCACGCGTCAAGAGGTACGCCGAATCCCGTCTTGGGCCGGGAATCTATCTCGCTGGGAAGAAGGTCGGAACACGCCTCGCGAAGAATATGTTTTCCGCGTTTGCCGCGCAACTTGTAACAAAGGGAAATTTGCAACGCGAGTTCAACCACGTTGGGATCAAGAAGAGGAGCTCGTACCTCAAGTGAACTGCGCATCGACGCTATGTCGACTTTCGTCATTATGTCGCAAGGAAGGTACGTTAAAAGATCCGCGAAGGAAATCGCGCTCGTGAGGTCGCGCCTGGAAAATTTTTTAAACGCCTCTGAAAGAAAGTCCAATACGTCGAGTTGATCCGCGCTGGGCTTGCCGACGAACGTTGGATCCGTCCTGGCGTTCGCCGACCAATACTCCTCCGACAAAAGATTGTCGAGACGCTCGCGGTTGAAGATGGCGATCCACTGCAAATACTGTTCTAACGCGTCCATTCCAAGGGTTTCGAGGAAACGTCGCCCTCTGCGCCAGATCGAGCGTTGTCGAACCGAATTGGGAAGCGCCGATCTAAATGGACCCGATAGAAAACGGCGCGCGATTTTAGGAAGGCGCTCGATATACTGCGATAATTTTACCGCCTTGTAACGGTCGTAGCCGCAAAACAACTCGTCCCCGCCGTCGCCCCCAAGCGCGACCGTGACCTCGCGGCGCGTCGTCTCGCAAAGATACCACGTTGGAATGGCGGAACTGTCGGAAAATGGTTCGTCGTACTGCGCGACAAGTTGCGGTAAAATTCCTTCCGCGTCCGGCTCGACAAAAAATTCCTCGTGCTCCGTCCCGAATCGTTCCGCGGTTCGACGCGAGAAAGGCGTCTCGTCGTACTCCTTTTGGGAGAATCCTATTGAAAACGTTCGGACTTTTTGCGTCGAAAATTGCCGCATGAGACCGACGACTATGGTCGAATCGATTCCTCCGGAAAGAAACGCCCCAAAGGGCGCGTCGCAACGCATCCGAATGCGAACCGCGTCTTCAAGACGTTTGCGAAGCTCTCGTTTCGTCTCCTCAAACGAACTCGTATAAAAATTCGCGCCCTCTCGTTCCGCGGAAAGACGCGCGGAACCAAGCGAACCGTCCGCGTAAAGACGTTCCAGCTCCGATTCTGTCGGCGGCGCCTCATTGGAAAAATTACCTGTCGATTCCGCTCGCCAATACCGTTCGACGCGCGGTTCTTCGCCGGGACTCCATAACAAATAGGACGCGGGAGGAAGTTTTTGAATACCGCGATAAATGGTGCGCGGATGGGGGATGTACTGATAGGTTAAATATTGACGAAGCGCCGTGAGATCTATCTCGCGAGGAACGTCAGCAAATTGCTTGAGAGACTTGAGTTCGCTCGCGAAAATGATTCGATCCCGTTCGACTCGGTACGTCAGCGGCTTTTTGCCAATTCGATCCCGCGCCAAAATTAAACGGCGATTACGGCTGTCCCAGATCGCGAAAGCGAACATTCCGTTGAACTTCGAAAGACAATCAAGTCCGTATTCCTCGTAACATTTCAGAAGAACTTCAACGTCCGTCTGCGTGCGGAACACTCGGCCTCGGCGCGCAAGTTCCGAACGGAGTTCTACGTAATTGTAAATCTCGCCGTTGAACGTAAGGAATACGTCGCGTGAATCGTTCGCGAAAGGTTGACGACCCGCGCTCGACAAGTCCACCACCGCGAGACGGCGATGTCCAAACGCAAAACCGCGTTCCGCAAGCGCCGTTCCTGGCTCGAGAGAGCCGCGTAAAACGCCGCGATCGTCGGGTCCGCGCTTAATGAGCGCGTCTGTCGCCCGGTTCAGCGTCGCCAAGTCCACTTCTTTGCGCGGCGAGGTCCACGCCGCTCCGCATATTCCGCACATTTTCTGCTCCTAAGTTCAACCTCGATGATCCTTGTTCACATTTTACGATCGACGACGCGTCGCTCAAGCGCTCGGAAAATATCGCGTCGACTTTCGCGCTTTTCATGGAATCTTCCGACCATATCCTTGAACTTTTTACGCCTACCCGGTATTATAATTCCTGAACGACGCGAGAATCGCGCCGACTTGACAAAAGGTTGACGAGAACACAATTATGAGAGCGAACTACTTCTTGATTCTGGTCTGCTGCGCGATTTTGAACTTCGCTTACGTAAATTGGGCAAACGCCGTCCGTTGCCTGCCAACCGGGGACTACGATAAATACGACCGCAAGCAAAACGTCGAGGAAGAGGAAAAAGAAAATGACGATTCGCTCCTCGTCGTGGAAAGAAAACGCGTCGTACTCAAGTCGAACGTCCCGCTAAAACGTTTCTCGGATCTCTCGCCCGACGGGAAAAAATCGTCCGATAGAAGAGATGAAAACTCTTCAGTTGTGAAAAAACGCGTGCTCTTTGGCCGCGAAATTGCCGACTACCGCGATCTTGAAAAAAATGGCAAATACCTTTTGGAAGACGATTACGGGTATATTCGCGTGATCCCAAACGAGGCGATTGTCTCGGTCGAAGACGCTCCCGATCTGCCGCTCGACGAACTAAAAGAATCGCTCCAAAAAGATTTGCTCTCCGAGTTCGGCGTGAGGTTTTCCATTAAGTCCTCTAAAAGATACATACTTGTTTACAATTCTTCCGACGCGTATGCCGATTGGTGCCTGAGACTTTTCGAAAGTCTTGCCGACGGCTTTGAGAAATTTGCTAAACACAATGAGTTAAATTTAAAAGAACGCGTACAACCGATGGTCGTCGTCGTTTTTGCGACGAAAGCGGAGTTCGTGCAATACGCCTCAAATGAAACGCCAAACGCCGACGCGGTCGCCGCCTACTATAATATGGAAACGAATCGCGTCGTGCTTTACGACCTGTCCGGGGTCGAAGGTCGCCGCGACATGTCTGCAAAAAGGAAAAACTCTTACCAGGAGGTGAAAGAATTTCTTTCGCGCCCAAACGCCGAATTTAACGTCGCCACCATTGTGCACGAAGCTACGCACCAAATCGCTTTCAACCTCGGACTGTTTCAACGATCCGGACCTATCGCCTTATGGACTGTCGAAGGTCTGTCGCTACTCTTTGAAACGCCAAACGGGAAAGCGTCGCAAGGAGGATGGGGGTATCGGCGCGTCTTTCCCGTCAACGATCGACAACTCGCGTTCTTTAAACGATTCACTTCCGCGACCACAAGAAAGGGAGCGCTCCGCGAGCTTGTGGCGCAGGAACGATTTATGCTCGACGCCCAGGATTCCTACGCGACCTCCTGGGCCTTCTTTTATTACCTGTACAAGAAACGTCCAAAGAATCTCGCGGGGTATTTGAACGCCGTCGCGGAAAAACCCGCTGGTTCCGTTTACACACCGGAGGAACGCGTTCAGGATTTCGAAAAGTTTTTCGGCGACGATTGGGAAAAAATTACGGAAAGCCTGATGCGTTTCGTTCGAAAATTATAATTTCGCCTACGCCCTTGGCTCTAGGAGCGCTATTATGTTTGATTGTGTCCGCTTAACCTTAGTCGCGCTCGTGATTTCCGCGTCTGCTGCTCAGGCGCAAATCACGCCCCCAGTTCCGAACGCCCCGAACATTCCGACTCCGGACGTCGCGAAGAGAAGCGCGAATTTCAAAGATTTGAAGGACGCCCCTTACAGAAACGTTGAAGAGGACGCTCAACGAGAAGGAAAATCTGTTGAGGAAATCGTACAAAAACTCCTCGACGAATTTGGACCAAACGCCTACTTCGGTACGTCTAAGCATTTCATCTATATCTACGACGTCACAAATTACTTCGCTTCGTGGGTCGCGCTCTTGAGCGAACGCGTTGAAAACGTCTACGAACATTTCGCAAAGTATTTGGGAGTCGGAATGACCGAACTCAAAGAGCCGATGGTCGTGATTATCTTCACAAACGAGGGAGACTTTGTGAAATATATGACGAAAAACGACCCCTCCTACGCCAGCCGCGTAAACAAACCTGTCGGGGTATATATACATGGTACGGAACGCAACTGCGCTGTCTTTTATGATATAACGCAGACAGATCGAACGAAAACCGCCGCCGATTTTAAAAACATGTCGCCCGAGGACGTCGTGTTGCAAATCCTGGCGCATCCTCAGGGAAAATCTACCCTTACGACTATTATTCACGAGGTGGCGCACCAGGTCTCCTATAATCGAGGGCTATTCAATCGTTTGGGGAAAAGCCCAACTTGGGCGGTCGAGGGGCTCGCCATGTTATTTGAGGCTCCCGTTGGCGGTTCGGAAGTCGGAGGATGGAAAGTTACCTCGGACTTCGGCCCGAATTTAAGACGCATTATGGAGTTCCAACAATACGCTGGGAAAAAACAAAACCAGGGGGGAATTGTGTTGCGTAACGTCGTCTGTTTGGAAGATATTTCGGGCGACACGGAAGGTTCGTACGCCCTCTCCTGGGCCCTGTTCTCGTATCTCTACAAATGTTATCCGGATCGTCTCGCGAAATACCTGTACGGAACGGCGACTACTCGGCGCGACTCGTATACAAGATCTGATCGTATCGCCGATTTTGAATATTGCTTTACGAATAATTGGGATAGACTCTGGATGGAAGTATGCGCCTTCGTCAATATGCTTGAAACGAACCCCGACTCCTTCTCTATGGATATGAACAGGGAGCCAAAAAAGAAACAAAAAAAGAGTAAAAAAACTGACAAGAAAAAAAAGGAAGAGTCCGACGAGACTGAAAAGGGAGAAGGGGAGTCTAATACAAGCGAAACGCCAGACGACCCCGTAAACGGCGAATCGACGGGAAAACAGGAGTCTGATGCGAAAGAGAAAAAAAATAAAACCGGGAAAAAAAGCTCAAACGATTCCAGAAAAACGACAAACTCGAGTCCGCTAAATAACGCGACGGACGCCGAAGAAAAAAAGCCGACTGAAGACAAAACGCCCGAGCCCGCCCCGGAACCGGAACCTGAACCGGTCGTTATCGAGGGAGAGACTCCGGACGACAGCCCGTTTGACTGGAATAAATACAAAGGGAAAATTGTCCTGGTCTCATTTTGGGCCACTTTCTCAAAAGACGCGAAAGCGGAAACGGAACGGCTCGTCAAACTCTACGAAAAATACCGCGGCGCAGGACTGGAATTTGTCGGGTATTCGCTCGACGACGACAAACAAACCCTGCGGGAATACCTTGACGAACATGCTATTCCGTGGATAAACGTTTTCAAAGCGTCCGACGACTGCGAAAATATGGCGGACCGTTATGATATATATAAACTACCGGACGCCGTCTTAGTCGACAAAAACGGCTTGAGAATCCTCGAAAAGGATACGGACGGGAAGAATATCAAATGGATCGGAGATAATCTCGACAGAAAATTAAAAGAACTTTTCCCTGACGTGCAATGACTCTTGAAGGCGCCGGGTAAGGAGAAAAGAAAACGCTCGCCGCTTGAGGGTAAAGAAAGGAACAAATTGAAGGTTTGGCTTTGTGCGCAATGGTTTATCGCGCCGATATTGTTGATGATAATAACGACCGTTGCGTCCGTAAACGAGGGACGCGCCGCGGATTCGAATGAAAAAAAAACGACGGCGAACGCGCTTGAATGGGACGAAAACTTAATCAAAGAAACGTCCGCGAATTTAAGAAAAGAAATGAAAAATTTTTTCGCCGAGGAAAATTTTACCTCCAAAATTCGCGTTAAAGTCTCCGGAAAGTTTATCATTGTGCACGACGTCTCAGACGGATACGCCGAGTGGCTCGCCGCTCTGCTCGGCGAAGTGGGAAAAGCCTTCGATAAATTCATCGATAGAATCGGTTTGCAAGTCCTCGAACTCGAAAAACCTATGACCGTTTTCGTGTTTGCTTCGCGCGAGGAATTTGACGCTTACGCTACGAAACTCCGTGGACCCGCGTATAGGGAACAGGCGAATAAACCGACCGGGTTCTATAACCAGAAACTCAACCGTTCGATTATCTACGACAGAACAGGCGTCGAAGAAAACTTGCCCGACCCTATGAAATATGTGAACGTCGATTACAAATTCACAAGAAAAAAAATTAACGAACATGCCCGAGAAATTAAACGAAGAGACAACGCCGACTCTAATACGAGCACGATCGTACATGAGGCGACGCACCAGCTCTGTTACAACTACGCGATTTTTTCCACTGATTTTCGCGCCCCGGACTGGTTGGTCGAAGGCCTCGCGATGACTTTCGAACAAACCTCGCAAGACGCTCCGCTCGGGTGGAGATTTAGGAACTACTTTCCCGTAAATTACGGACGTTTGAACCAATTCAGAGATTACGCGAAAAGGCGCCCTGGTTGCGAGATCCTTGACGAAATTCTTGTCTCCGACGACTTTGCCGTTCGACTCGACGACGCAGGGTACGCCGCCTCGTGGGCCATGTTCTACTACTGCTACCGTAAACGTCCGAAAGAACTTGCGAAATATATGGCGGTTATCGCCCAGAAAAAGCCTTTTACAAAATATGAACGAGAAGAAAGGCTCCAGGATTTTGTCGACGCGTTTGGGGAAATTCAAGAGTTCGGCGTTGAATTCGCGAAGTTCATTCGCTCCCTTTGACCTGTTAAAAAACGAGCGACCGACGCCTTAGCGCGCCTGCCGCTCGTCTCTATCTTCGCGACGCTTACCGCGTTAAACTCGACGCGAACCGTTACTTTTTCGGCTTCAGAGAAAGCTGCCCGGACTTCTCCGGCTTTTCGGATAACGCCCCCTTAGAAACGGGTTTCACCTCTATCTTCTTAGGTTCCGATTTCTTAGGCTCCGACTTAACTTCAGGTTGCGTTGGACCTTTTTCATCGTCCGTCGCGAGACCCG
>CAYUUL010000051.1:0-7192 GCA_964447865.1 uncultured Planctomycetaceae bacterium
ATAGCGGCAAATCCTACTTTGGCGTTTGGGGCGCGATGGGCACCCGAAACGGCGGCGAAACCCTTTCGTCTCTCTGATTTCACACGCGGCGGCAAGCGCTTTTTGCCGCTCTCCTGATTGAAAAAGATCAACGTCCTTTTGGATAAACGAAGAACCCCGACGCGATTCTCACGCGGCGAGGTTCTTTTTCTATCGGCAAAATATTTTATTGCGCGGTTTCACGTCGCGAACGTTTGTCGTGTTCCGACTCCCGACGCGCCAACCGTTTAGAAGAAAATACCTCCGGAAAGGTAAACGGAGTCTTTGGGTTTGTAGAGCGTACCCGCTTTTGTTTTGATCTCTCGTCCGAACGCTCCTCCAACTTCAAAGGACCCTTTCAGTCCTTGCGGACAGTCAAATCTCAGACCGACTCCGACTCGGTAATCGTCGTAGTCGAAGTTATACGCGGTCTTATTGCCGATTTTATGCTTCGTGTCGGACATGAGCCAAGTCCCGCCGCCAATATATCCGTGCGCGAAGAACCACCAGTCGGTCGAGTTGACTTTCGTCAGGAAGTGTCCCCAGTGCGGGTCGGGAAAGACCAGTCGGAATTCGTTTTTGTCGTTCGGACTCCATAGCGCGCCAACGACGGGAACAAGTTTGTATTTAATTCGATCGTAGTAGGCGACTCCGCCGAGAATTCTCAATCTTCTGTCGTCGTCGACGGGCAACGAACCTTCCGCTCGTCCGCGAATATAGAACGCGTCGCCGGTAATTTTCTTAAATTGGGACGCGACGCCGACCTGCACCTCGATTTCTCCGACGAAGTCTTCGACGTCGAGCGAGAAAGAGGTCGACAGACCCGCATTGAACAGGTTTTTAGGGACGTCCAGACCGAGCGTTTTGTTTTTCGGAAGACTCATCGACGTAAAGTCGAAGTTAGGGGTCAGGCGAAACACGCCCTTGTTGATTCTGCCGCTCCGGAAGACTTCGCATGGGAACGCGAAAAAGAGCCGTCCTCCGACTTCAAAGACTCCCAACCCGTCGTTGGAACGCGGAATATAGGCCGCGGAAGCCGAGAGGTCCTGCTGGTACTTGAAGAGTCGTCTGAGCGTAGTGGGATTGCGTCGACCGTCGTCGAGCGCGGCCGGCGGGTCGACGTTTGAAGCCGATTCGAAGGTGTACGTTTTCCCGCCGTAGTTGTAGGAGTCGGTGGTTGGAGATACGACCGGCGGTTGGATTTGCGCGCGAAAAATCGAGTTTTGCGCGTTGCGCCGCGAACGAGCCGCGAATGGAATTTCAAAGGGGTCGAGCGTTTCGAACGAACCGGACGCGTTAAACGTTTCGGAGTCGTCGAGATTGGCGCCGTCGAAAGAACAACTTGAGGCGAAGCCGTATTCGGCGTTAATCACGTCAAAATTGGGGGACGCGTTAGCCCGACCAGCGTCTTCCGAGAATTCGATCCAGATTCCGCGATTCGCGTTTTTCCGCGCCCAAGCCGGTTCCGTCTGAGCAATCGCGTCAAGTTCCGAGGTCGCGTCCAAAAGACTCAAATCCGCCGCTCGATCTAAGGGCGCGAAGGCGCAGAACGCGCAGACGGCGAGCAGCGCTGTTCGAATATGCGAAATGAGTTGACGTCGCATCGACGGTCCCCGTGTTTTGAGAACGCGCAAGGCGTTCGTGATAGGCGCGTGTTTTAAATTCCGGTTGAATCGACGCGCTTTTACCGACTCTAATCACGCGAGGTATAACAATTATTTTTACGTAAGTCAAGGTCAAGGGCCGCGCTTGATTCTTACGCGGGTTTCTTTTGAGAACGAGCGCGTGGCCGCTAATTTCTCGCACGTTTCGCGGCGACCGCTTATTCGTTAAAATTTAGGAAAAACGCCGAAACTTACGCGATTTCCTCTTGTGAAAAGGTTTATTTCCGTTACAATCTGCTACACGTTTTATTGTGGCGTGTCGCGTCTAACGCGACGCGGACGCTTTTAACGACGTGAAAAGAATTAAGACTGATACGCGCGTCTTTTGCGTTCAGCGACGAACGAGACGCGTTTATTATGGATAATTTAAGAGAGTCGAGCGAAGTTTTAGATTCGAAAGTACGAATCGCTCCGTTCGACGTTTCACCCCGTTTTTTATTTGTGATAAAACGACGCGAGAGGGCGTTAGCTTATCGCGCGGGACGTTGAGTCTCCAATCGAGATTACGCAAGGTTTACGCGAGCTTTTGCAGATTTTTATATCGTTTTGTCGAGTTTCGCCAAGCGAATCGCGCACGCGACAAGCGCGGCGTTAACGCCTTTCAAAATAGAGGAAGTCGGCTTTAACTAAGCTGCGAGATTCGACCCTCGGTCGGCGTTTCGGCTCCCTGGTTTTATCTGGTAAAATACTTACAACACTTAGGAATTATTGTCGTGGTTAATCGTACCCTGATTCGCGGTTTGGACGCCAATGTCGACGACATTGCAATCAACGATGACGAAATTATCTCTTACATTGGCGAAGACGCCGATATTGAATTGAATCAGATTCTCGACGGTCGCGTTGTTCGTCTTGAAAAAGACTTCGTTATTGTCGACGTAGGTTATAAGAGCGAAGGCGCTATCCCTGTCTCCGAATGGGAAGAAGGCGAAGAAATTCCCCAACCGGGCGACATGATTAAAGTTCTCGTCGAAGAACTTGAAGACGCCATGACCGCCGAAGAAGTTAAAGAGCGCGGCATGATCGTTCTTAGCAAGCGCAAGGCCGCTAAGATCGAAGCCTGGATGCGTATGATGGAACGCGTCAAGGAAGGCGACGTCGTCGACGGCGTTGTTTCCAAGAAAATCAAGGGCGGTCTTCTCGTCGATATCGGCGTCAACGTATTCCTGCCCGCCAGCCAGGTCGATATTCGTCGTCCCGCGGACATCAACGAATTCATTGGCAAACCGATCAAGTGCGTTATTCTTAAAATTGACGAAGCTCGCCGCAATATCGTCGTGAGCCGCCGCGAACTCGTCGAACAGGAACGCCGCGAAAAGAAAACCGCGTTGCTCAACAACCTTGCCGTTGGCGAGATCCGCGAAGGCACCGTCAAGAATATCGCCGACTTTGGCGCGTTTGTCGACCTTGGCGGCATCGACGGTCTTCTTCACATTACCGATATGAGCTGGGGCCGCGTCACCGATCCGCGCGAAGTCGTTTCTATCGATCAAAAGATCGAAGTCATGATTCTCTCCATCGATCACGAGAAGGAAAAGATCTCCCTCGGTCTCAAGCAGAAGACTCCGTCTCCCTGGGAAAATGTCGAAGAGAAATACCCGGTCGGCACCAAAGTCAAGGGCAAGGTCGTCAACGTCATGTCCTACGGCGCGTTTGTTAAATTGGAAGAAGGCGTCGAAGGTCTCGTCCATATTAGCGAAATGTCCTGGACCAAGCGCATCAATCACCCGAGCGACATTCTTTCTGTCGGCGATGAAATCGAAGTCGTCGTCCTTGGCATCAACAAGGATAAGCAGGAAATTTCGCTTGGCGTCAAGCAAACGATGAACAATCCCTGGGAAGACGTCGACGTCAAATATCCGGTCGGGGCCAAAGTCAAGGGCGTCGTTCGCAACCTTACGAACTACGGCGCGTTTGTTGAAATCGAAGAAGGCGTCGACGGCTTGCTCCATATCAGCGATATGAGCTGGGTTCGCAAGATCACTCATCCGAGTGAAGTCGTTAAGAAAAACGAAGAAATCGAATGCGTCGTCACATCTGTCGATAAGAAGAATCGCCGTATCGCGCTTGGTCTCAAGCAGTTGACCGACGATCCGTGGGTCACCACGATTCCTGAAAAGTATCGTCCGAACCAAATCGTTAAGGGTAAGGTCACCAAGATCACGAACTTTGGCGTTTTCGTTTCCCTGGAAGACGATCTCGAAGGTCTCCTTCACATCTCTGAATTGTCCGACCACAAAGTCGACAATCCGGAAGAAGTCGTCAAAGTCGGCGAAGAAGTCGAAGTTATGGTTCTCCGCGTCGATCCGGAAGAACGTAAGATTGGTCTTTCTCGCAAACGCGCTGAAAAGGGCGAAGAAGTCGCGGAAGAACCTGTTGAAGAACCCGCCGCCGGCGGCGTTAAGGTTCCGAAAAACCTCAAGGGCGGTATGGAAAATGGATCCGGTCCTCTCTTCCAAATGCCGAACCAAAAGTGAGTTTGAATTAGATTTATCGGCGCGCTCGTTAGTTCGCCGATAACGCGAATAAGCGTTCTCGAGTCTATGCTCGGGAGCGCTTTTTTTGTTGTCGCGTCGAAGCGCGTTTTCGGGTTTGTCGGCGTCCGCGTTTCGCGATAAGTAATAGAACTCGTTTAGCGCATTTGTTAAGCGTCTATAATCTCGTTCCGCAACGGTAAGAAGAACTTGTTTAGTTCATTTAACGCAACGGAAATTTTGTCGCGACAGAGCGTTTGAAAATCGATTTTGGGCGGCGATAAGGCTCCTCGGGTTATTCCTCGAGGTTATATTCGGGGTGTCGATTTAAAGAAATTAAACGGTTTAGAGTATACGTGAGAACGTAAAAAGAAGGGAACGCGGTTGCGCCGAAGCGATTAAATCGAAGGCCGTCGCGTTGAGTAAACTATAAAAAAAGAGAAGCCCAGACGCGCGAATGTCGGGCCTATCCATCTAGCGTTGCGCAGATCTTGCGCGCTTATCGCAGAAACGTGTCTCTCGTTATCTTTCTAGCGGAGCGCCACGCAACCGAAGTCAGAGCGGCCTGCATTTGCTCGGCCAACTTTTCGCCAGTTTGAACGCTTGTAAGGCGTTGAAGCGGCGTGCCTTCGGCTGTAAGAAACTGCACCGTCGGGGAGGCGTCGACGTTGTATTCGTCGCAAAGCTCTTCGTTTCTGGAATCCGCTACGTCAATTTCGACGCACACGAATTGTCGCGCCAACTTTTCGACTTTCGGATCGGTGAACGCGTCGTTCAACATAGCGGAACTGAATTTGCAGTCTTTGGCCATGAAGAACAGTAGCGAGGGTTTTCTTTCCCTTATCGCCCGTTCGGTCGCTTCTTCGTAGTCGGTCAAGAAGGTCACGCAAGAATTCCCGTCGTCGAGATCCGTCGCGACGTCCGCGCGGAGCGTTTCGCTGGGAAATTTGACGTCGTCCCAGCGCGCAAGACAAGCAACCGCGATTAAACCCGCGGCGCACAGCGCGTAAAACGTAATTTTTCTAACCATGCCAAACTCTCTTGAATCCCTTCGGAGTAGTCTGTATTTTCTCCGGGCCGGCCTTCGACGCGATTCGCTCGAATCGCTCTTCCGACTTCGGAGCGCGGTAACCGGCTCTTGACGTCGCGCTCGATTCGCTCAGTCAGGAGCCTCCCGCTCTTCGGGTAATATCGTCCAATACGTCCTCGGTTGTTGAGGAAAAAGTTCATTCGCGATGTTTTTATACAATCTTTTCAAGCGCGCCTGGAATATGTGGAGCTTACTCGCAAAAAAATTTTTCATGGATTGCGCAATTGCTTGCAACGAGCTCTTTTTTGGTTAGAATACGTTGAAAGAGGGCTTTTGCCGACGCCTGGTCGCGCCGCGGAAAGAGCCGATAATTTGAACATTTTCTTCTAATTTGGAGATAACTATGACTATTGTATTTGCCGCCGATCCTTTCGCGTTGAGCCTTCGTAAAGCGATTATCGAACACCTTGAAAAAGCCGGACACAAAGTCATTGATTTTGGGGCCTCGGAAGAAAATACGGAAATTCCGTACTTTGAAAGTTGCGTTAAGGCTTGCGAAGCGTTGCAACGCGGCGAAGGCGAACGCGGAATTCTTCTTTGCGGTTCCGGCATGGGCATGAATCAGATCGCGAATCGGTTCGAAGGCGTGCGCGCCGCGGTCGTCGAGTCTGTTTTCGCCGCGAAAATGTGCCGCGCGATTAACGACTCCAACGTTCTCTGCCTGGGCGCGATGATTTGGGGCGACTGGATGGCTTGCGAAGCCGTCGACACATTCTTGTCGACCAATCTTGGCGACGGACTTGAAGATCTTAAAGCCTTCCTTGAAGAAGCCGCGAAGAAAGTCGCGAAGATTAAGGGCTGATTCTAAACGAGATTAAAGCTGTTTCTTTTGCGGTTTATATTGTAAGCGCAAACGACAAACCAAGCCGTCGAGAGCGAACGTCGTCGACGGCTTGGCGATTTTTATGGAATTTTCTGAATTTTAAACGCGCTCGGTTGAGTTTTCTACGCGGTCTTCAACGTTTCCTGACGCGGTTCCGGAAGGACCGGGACTTTACCTTCGACCATATCTCGCGTTATGAAGTACCGTTCTCCTGGCGCGCGATCCGGCAACGAGAACATGGGTTCTAACA
This sequence comes from uncultured Planctomycetaceae bacterium, assembly GCA_964447865.1. Taxonomy (GTDB): domain Bacteria; phylum Planctomycetota; class Planctomycetia; order Pirellulales; family Thermoguttaceae; genus RUG369. The sequence goes on from CAYUUL010000051.1 coordinate 6,320, forward strand.
TAAGCGCTTCGATAACCGACCTTAAACCGCGCGCGCCCGTCTTACGTTCAAGAGAAATTGACGCGATTGCGCGCAGGGCGTCGTCGGAAAATTCCAGCTCGGCGTTTTCCATTTGGAACAGACGCTTGTATTGCTTAACAAGCGAGTTTTTCGGTTCGCGAAGAACGCGGCAAAGCGCCTCTTCCGAGAGCGGATCGAGCGATGCGACGACAGGCAAACGACCGATCAATTCCGGTATCATGCCAAACTCGCAGAGGTCTTGCGCCGTCACGTTTTCCAAAATCGAAGTTTCTTTTTCCGCGGAGTCGTCCGCGACAAATCGGCGTAGTTTAGCGCATCCGGATTCCGCTTGTTTCTCGGAATCTTTGGTCGCGAATCCGATCGAGCGCTTACCTAGCCGTCCTTCGACAATTTTCTCTAGACCGACAAAAGCGCCGCCGCAAATAAAGAGGATATTCGACGTATCGACTTGAATATACTGTTGTTCCGGGTGTTTGCGCCCGCCCTGCGGAGGAACGTTTGCAATTGTGCCTTCGAGCATTTTTAAGAGCGCTTGCTGAACCCCTTCGCCAGAGACGTCGCGCGTTATCGATACGTTCTGGCTGGTCTTGCCAATTTTGTCGATTTCGTCAATGTAGACAATTCCGCGTTGAGCGCGTTCGACGTCGAAGTCGGCGGCTCGAAGCAATTTCAAAATGAGGTTTTCGACGTCTTCGCCTACGTAACCTGCTTCCGTAAGGGTCGTCGCGTCGCCAATCGCGAAAGGAACGTCAAGCGTTTTCGCGAGCGTCTGCGCCAGGAGCGTCTTACCGCTTCCGGTCGGTCCGAGAAGAAGAACGTTTGATTTTCCAAGTTCAACATCGTTCGGTTCCG
>CAYUUL010000051.1:7202-16911 GCA_964447865.1 uncultured Planctomycetaceae bacterium
TGGGAATTGACGCGCTTGTAATGGTTATAAACGGCGACGGCGAGCGTTTTTTTCGCGTAATCTTGCCCGACGACGTACTCGTCAAGTCGAGCAAGGAGTTCTCTTGGCGTCGGCACGCGTCCGAACGGCTTTTCTTTCAGGCCGCGTCTTTTGCGTTCCTGAACCAGGATCGTATCGCATAGCTCAACGCATTCGCCGCAGATATAGACGTCCCCCGGCCCTTCAACCAATGGACCGACTTCACGGTAGCTTTTACGGCAAAATGAACAATAGACGTTCTTTTTGCCATCGTTTTTTGCGGCTCCCTGGTCGTCGGAACAAACGTCGTCGCGATCGTCGAACATAAACGCATCCTTTCCATCTATAAAACTCTCGGACAGTCGCCAGGCGACCGACTCGATTTAATCGTTCCCTCGAATTGCGAACTGAATTGCTTCGCGCTTAGTCGTTTTACGCGAACGCGTGGGACAATTTGCGTCGAATATAGGTAAAAATGAGATTTTACCTGATAGACGCGTTATTCGTCGCCGCGCCGCGGTCGGGAAGAACGTTCGCCGTCTTCGCGTTAATCCATTTTCGCTTTGACGACGTTGCATGCTAATCGACGAATATTGACCGCGCTCTTGTGAAAAAATAATAGAGCGCGTTTGAACGCTTTTTTTAAAAGAAAACGTAAATCGGTAATAGTTGACGAGAATGAAAAAAATTGGGCGTTTTATCTATTTTGACGTTAGCGATCGACAACGGCAAACGAGACGTCGGTGTACCCTGTTTTCGCGCATAGCACAAGGACGGGTTCGATTGTAGAGTAGGGCACGTCGCGATTCGCTCGAATACGAACCGCTTTTTTGTTTTTCGACCGTTTTTTTTCTTTCGTCAGACGATCGCTTAAACCGGACATGTCGACTTTTTTGGCTCCGTAAAATAACGAATCCGCGCTTTCTATATTGATGACGATTTTTTCCGATTCTTCATCTTTGAGATTTTCGCCGGACGTCTCGCGAGGCAAAATCATCTCAAGCGACAGTTCTTCCTGAATGAGCTTATTAGACATGATGAAGAATATGATCAGCAGGAACGTAACGTCGATGAGCGGCGTTATGTTGAACGCCAACGGCTTTGGGCGTCTTGCGGTCGCTTTCATGGCAAGCTCCTTCCGGTCTTATTCCGGCGTTCCGAGCGCCCACTGTTCAAGGCGTTCGCGGTAGTAATCGAGATATCGTCCCTGTTCGATTGCTTGTCGCGCGCCCGACATGAGACGCTGGTAGTAGGTTATGTTATGGATAGTGAGGAGAATTGGTCCGAGCATTTCTTCCGCGATGAAAAGATGTCGAATGTAAGCGCGGCTACGTCGGCAGGCCGGGCAGGGACAATCTTCTTCCAGGGGGCGTTCGTCGCGTTCATAACGCGCGTTGCGCAACCGCATAGGGCCGTAATTGGTGAACGCCATCGCGTTTCGACCGTTTCGAGAGGGCATGACGCAGTCGAACATATCGACTCCGCGCAATATGCCTTCGAGAAGGTCGCGCGGCGTTCCCACGCCCATAAGGTATCGCGGCTTATTTTGCGGCATATGCGCGGTCGTCGCCTCGATGCATCGGTACATTTCTTCCGGAGGTTCGCCGACGCTTAATCCGCCAATCGCGTAACCGGGGAAGTCCATTTCCGCAAGCGCTTTGGCGCATCGTTCTCGAAGGTCGTATTCGAGTCCGCCTTGCACAATGGCGAACTGCGCCTGATCGTCGCGAACATGCGCTTTTTTACAACGGGCCGCCCAGCGAATCGTACGCTCCATGGCGTCTTCGACTATTTCGCGAGTATTAGGAAGCGCGACGACGTGGTCGAACGCCATCGCGATGTCGGAGCCGAGCGCTTCCTGAACCGCGACCGACCGTTCCGGCGTTAGACTGAACTTGCGTCCGTCAATGTGCGACCGAAACTCCGCGCCTTCTTCTTTGATTTTCGTAAGTTTCGCGAGTGAAAAAAGTTGGAATCCTCCGCTATCCGTTAACATCGACTTTTTCCAACCGCAGAAATTTTGCAGACCGCCCAACTCGCGTATTACTTCCTCGCCCGGTCGCAACATGAGATGATAAGTATTTCCAAGAACGATTTGCGAGCCGGTTTCTTCAAGTTGACTAATCTCGACCCCTTTGACCGAACCGCGCGTTCCGACCGGCATAAAAGTTGGCAATTCGACGATTCCGCGAGTGGTTTCGAAGCGTCCGCGTCGCGCCGAGCAATTGGGGTCCTGGCAGATAAGATCGTATTGGAAAAGAGACATGGGAACGCGTCCGGAATGAATTGTCAACAAGCAAGTTAAGTCGGAGGTAAGTCCGACGCCTGGCGCGAACGCGGCGAACGCCGTAAAACGCGCGCCGCAACCGTTCGCAAATTCAATTCTAGCAGGAAGAAGGGAAATGACAAGTCCTGGTCGATTCTCCTGTCCGACAGTCTAACGATTGAGTAATCTTGCAAGTACGACGCGTCGTTCGCGCAAATGAAAAAAGCGTCTCCATAGACAATGGAAACGCTTTTCGTTAGTCGCATTGCGAGTCGCCGAAACGATTCGCGCCGAGAATGAATCACTCGCCTCGAAGTTTGAGACCGATTCGATCGAGCTTTTCGGAGATTTCTTTCAAGCTTGTAACGCCGAAGTTTTTGCACGAAAGGAGGTCGTCGGCGGATTTGCGCACGAGTTCGCCGATCGTACGGATTTCCAGACGTTGCATGCACTTTCTCGCGCGAACCGAGAGGTCGAGGTCGTTGACGGGACGCGAGAGTTTTTCGCGATCGGCCTCGGACATATTCGCGTCGAGTTCGGCGCTGGACGGCGCTTTGGAACCGGCGCTCGAGCCAAGTTCGAGTCCGCGCGCTTGAAGGAGCGATTTGATTTCCTGTAAGCTTGTGTCGCCGAAGTTCGGTTGGCTGAGCAACTCTTGTTCCGTTTTCTTGATAAGGTCGCCAAGCGTCTCGACTTGCATTGTCGTAAGGCAGTTGCGGGAACGTTGCGACAATTCGACGTCGGAAATAGGAGTCGCGAGCAAGCGGCGCAACCGTTGGTCTTCGCCGGTGTTCGTCGTGTCTTCGCGCATATTCAACGACGCTTTGACGTCTTTCAAATAGAGCGCGACGCGTTTGTTCGTCGGATAAGAGGCGAGAACGCGTTCAAAACAATTGACCGCGAGATCGTATTGGGCCATATCCTCGTACAAAAGTCCGAGATTTGTCAACGCGCCGACGCTTGCGGGGAAGTAGGCCGCAGCGCGTTTGTAGAGGTCTAACGCTTCTTCGTCGTTGCCTCGGCGATTGTTTTCGAGCGCGAGTCCGAAAAGGGCGCCGGGATGCGTGGCGTCGACCTGAATAGCGCGTTCGTAAAGCGCGATCGCTTCTTGCGGATTGCCTCCAATCGCGTTCACGGTCGCTCCGCGTTGGTAAAGGTATTCGGCGGTCTGTTCAACCGCTCCGGAAAGCGAGTCGAGTTCTTGCAGGCTCTGCTGAAGTTTGTCAGCTTCGCGGTACGCTTCCGCTCGACCGAGCGTGCAGTCGTCGACGTTATATCCGGCCGACTGCGCGGTGTTGTAGGCTTCGACCGCGGCGTCGTATTCGCCCTCGACCAGACGGAGTTTCGCGAAATAATATTGGACGAGCGCGCCTCCGTCCCCTTTTTTCAAGGAAGCGTTTGCGTCTTTATATTCGCCGATCAAGAACTGGCAGACGCCCAATTTAACGCGCGCGGCGGGACTGAGTTCGTCATCGTCTTTCGTTTTGAGTTCGTTGACCGCCTCTTTGAGTTCGTCGAATTTTTTCATATCGCGACTGATCTCTTTGCGCAACCGTTCGATCTCCCTAGGGCCGAAAGAGCCGCTGTAAAGTACAGTCTGTCGCAGATCAAAATCTTGAACGTCGTTCGCCATGACGGTATTTCTCCAATTTTAGACCGCGCTCGAACATGACTCGCGTAGTCCTGTTCAAGCTGCTGAAAGTCGTTTGGGAATGCGCGCGTCTTGAAATTTGCGTCTTTCACGCCGCTTTTGGACGTTTGGCGCGGGACGTGTCGTCGAAGGAAAAACGCGCTCCCAACAAAATGTGATATTTCATTGTAGCAATTTTGAAAATCTTGAGAATACCCCATACCCTTGAAAAAAGGGTAGATTTTGACGAAAAAATGAAAGAATTAGGAACGGAGCGTCACGGCAAAGAAAAACCGCGCGTCGTTGGCGCCGAAAACGTTTGCCAGAGTCGCAAAGGGCGTTCGATCGCGCATAGACGACCGAACGCCTTTGGTTATTTATTGACGTTCAAACGCGCTTCGCGTCAGGAATCAGAAGAACGGGAAACGAGCAACATCAAAATGTAATAGAAAAGGGTCAGGAGCGAGGAGAAAATTGAGATCGCCGCGAAGACGTCGTCTCCTTCCTGGTAATGCAACATAATGTTGGAGGTATCGTAAAGGACGAACCCGCAGGCGAACGCGATCATCGCGATGACGAACCATGTTCCAAGCGTAAATCCGAAGATCATGGCCGCCACAACCAAAATGATAGCGGCGATACCGACGAACATGAGCGCGGAACGCAGGAACGAGAAGTCTTTACGCGTAAAAAATACGGCTGACGAAAGCGCTACGAAAAGCGCCGCGGTCAGACCGGACGCCTGCCAAATCAGGGACATGTCGCCCGTTTTAATCATTGCGAACGCCAGGAGCGGCATGAACATCAGCGCGTACATGACGACGTAGAATCCCAGCGCAAAGTACTGGCGCGGACGAGACGGATTCTTGCCAAGCGAGAAGGAAAGAATCGCCGGACCGCCCAGGCATATGGCGAGGAGCATAAGGGAGACCAACTTCGCGTGTTGGACGCAGAACGCCACAACGGCGTTGACTCCAACCGTAGCAAATACGAGCGCTTCAAGCGCGGCGAACGCAAGAACCGCGTATGTCAAATTGAGATATGTTTTCGTAATGAAACGTTCGCGAACGTTCGACGAGGACGAGGCGACCGGTTGCGCGTTTACGGAGAGCTCTCTATCGTATTTCGCAAATATATCGTTGCGATATCCTTTTCTGAGGTTGTTAGGATCCATAGTTGTTTTTTTCCTTTATAAAAATCAGGAAGCTTATTTTCGGCTTTTAGCGTCGCGAACTGAGAACGCCGGAATGACCGGACGCGTTCGCGAAATTTATTATCCGTTTCCTATATGTATTGTATACAAAAACGACGCCGTCACTACGTTTTTTTTGGGTTCTTTTGACGCTTTTTTTGGAAAATACCCTTCGAGTGAGTTTTGGGGACTCGCGAATAAAGGTTAAACGACAAAAAAAGAGGAACAAGCGTTGAAACTTGTCCCTCGATTACTCGCCGTTATCGCGTGAAAATGACGTCCGCGATTAAAGACCGGTCTCTTCTTCGACTTTGCAGATCTTTTCAAGCCGGGGAACGTGACGTCCTCCGTCGAACGGAGTCGTGAGCCACCTGCGAACGAGGGACTCGATTGAGGCGACGCTTAGAAATTCTCCAGATACGCAAAGAACATTCGCGTCGTTGTGACGCCGACTCAATTCCGCGGCGACCTCATTATAACAAACCGCGGCGCGTATGCCTTGAAACTTATTTGCGACAATACACATTCCGACGCCGGTTCCGCAGATCAGGATTCCTTTATCGGCGCGTCCGTCCGCGACAGCTTCCGCGACGGCGGCCGCGACGTCGGGATAGTCGAGACAGGCGGGCGCGTTCGCGTCTTCCTTTACGATCGTCTCGTCAACCTCATTAACGGGGGCTTGACTATATCGAATTCTTTCGATTCTTGGTTCGCCGCCTGCCTCTTGTCTGTCGAACGCGTCTGAACAGGCCGCCCCGGCAATCAGAAACGCGCCGAGTACTTTCTCTGATTTTTCGCTCGTTTCGACTTTGCCCAAATTGGCGTAATGGTCGCGGAGAAATATGTCTTTAATAAGTTTATAGGCGACTTTTTCTCCGCGGTGATCGCAACCAAGGGCTATATTCATTTCATCAGCTCCTACTCCGCGTCCTCTTTCGGCTCTAAATAAAAACGCGCGAAATTGACGCTAAGTTTCTGTAACGTCGAACGGTCGGCGCCCATAAACGACTTGACTTGTCGACAGAGCGTCCAGTCTAAAAGTGATATAATTCTAGAAATTTGATTTTTTTTGTCAAGACGCCCCTAACAAGCGTCTATTTCCTACGATAGGAGTATCCTCCGTCGACTTGCACGTCTTGACCGTTGACGTACGACGCGTCTTCCGCGAGTAGGAAACGAACGACTTTCGCGACTTCCTTTGCCGTACCCCATCTTTTTTCGAGCGATTCTCTTTGCGCGCGTTCCGTCGCGGTCGCGGACGCTTGCGCGCCCCACGCGGTGCGTATCCAGCCCGGCGAGACGGTATTGATTCGCGCTTTGCCGTCGAGTTCTTGCGCGAATGATTTCGCGAACGCGACGACCGCGCCCTTACACGTCGAATAAATTTGCGCCGTCTCGTTTTCCTGTCCGCGTCCCACGCCGTTCCAGCCGAACAAAACGAGGCTTGGCGCGTACGCTTCGTCGAGTTCGGCGTCGCGGCGGTTTGCCATTGCCTGACCCAACGCGCGCGTCAACGCGATAGTCGCGGCGACGTCGATTTTCCACGCGCGTTCTAATCTCGCGTTAAATTCGAGCGCTTTGCTTTCTTTCGTCATTAAATCGATACCGACCGCGACGACGAGCGCGTCAAGACGCGGAGGATCGGAACCGTTATTGTCGTTTTGACTTATGCGAGCGAGTATCTCGTCGGCAAGTTTGTCGCCGGCGTTTGTTTGCGAGAGATCCGCCTGGAATAGATTCGCGCTTGGAAAGTCGGGATCCGTCGTGAAATTTCGGAGCGACTCGAATCCGCGATTCGCCGAAAGATAGAGCGCCGCGTTTTCTCCGCGATAAGTTTCCGCGATCTCTCGACCGATACCCCCGGACGCGCCGACGATCGCGACGTTGAGACGCGCCGCCGAACGGGATCTAGAGCGCGTTTGCAAGACTTTGTTCATTCTTCTTTTTTAAACTTTCTTCGCGCTCCGCTATCAGTTTATGCTTTAATTTGAAATCCTTGCTCAAGAACACGACCGCGACGACGAATCCGACGAAGTCGGCCGCGGGAAACGAGAACCAGCAACCGTTGAGTCCCTGACCGGGCCAAATTTTCTCGAACAGGTAAGTCGAGACGACGAGGCATGGAAGGAGCACGAGAAGTTGTCGAACGAGCGTCATCATGAGCGCGAGAATCGGTCGTCCCTGAGCTTGGAAGTAACCGCCCGCGAGAACGTTGATCGCGACGAACGGCGTGCAGAAACACAACGCTCGAACGGCGACGGTTCCCAGCGCGAGTTTTTCGGCGTATCCGTCTTCGCCTTGACTTAAGAACCATCGAACGGACCATTCTGGGCGCCATTCGAAGAAGGTCCAGGCGATTACGCTTGCGACGACGGCAACTTTTATCGCCAATTTAATCGTTTGCAGAACGCGATCGGGACGTCCGGCTCCGGAGTTGTAACCGACGATAGGCTGAACGCCCTGACCGAGTCCGAGAAACGGCATTATAAGCGTGGAAGAGACCGCGATAACCGTTCCCATGATGCCGACCGCGAGGTCGCCTCCGTTGAACGAATACCCTCGCGCTTCGCCGTAAAGAGTTCCGTAATGCACCAACAAATTGTTCTGCGTCGTTTGCATAATGGCGGAACACACTTGCGTCGCGAAAGGAACCGCGCCGCATATCGCGATTGTCTTTGTGAGTTTCCAATTGAACCGCATATACTTGAGTCGCCAGCGCAAAATTGTTTTACCGGAGAAGTAAAGATAGACGATCCACCCCGCCGCGACTGCGCACGCTATAACGTTCGCCGCGCCCGCGCCCCAGATTCCTGTTCGAAAAACAAATAGAAAAACGTAGTCGAGAACCGCGTTTACAATAGCCGAGAGCGCCATGGAGACCATCGCGACGTTCGGTTTGCCTTCGGCTCGCACAAAATTATTGACTCCGAAGGCGATGTGTTGCGTCAAAACGCCCCAGATCACGACCGACAAATAAGACTTTGCCAAACTGAACACGGAGTTGGGATCGGTCGCGTCGCCGGTCGCGCCCACGAGACGTAAGATTGGATCAAGAAATATTTGACCGAAAACGATAAACAAGACCGCCGTCAGAAAAGAAAGAAAGAGCGCCTGTCCGAGCGCTTCTTCCGCTTTGTCGTTGTTCTTTTCCCCGAGCCGCAACGAAATCAAGATAGTCGTTCCGGTGCCAATTGTCATCGCGACCGCAAGAAAAATAACGATGATCGGGAAAGCGACGGTGACGGCGGCGACTCCGTCCATACCGAACCTTTGCGCCACAAAAATACGCGCCACAAGATTGTAAGTAACGGAAACGAGCGACGCGACAATGGCGGGAGTCGAGAATTGCAACAACAAGCGCGGTATCGACCTATGTTCCAGGAATACAGGATTGTTTAAGGACGTTGCGACGGTTTGTTCGCTCGAGGCTTGTTGGTCTGTGGGCATTGGCTTTCTTCGGCGGTGAAAATGTCAAACGAACGACGAGGTTCGTTTGCGAAAACATTCGACGCGTCGAAGGCTTGCCTTACGGCGCCGTCCATTCAGTATACTCTTTGCGGACCGCTTGGCAAGGGGCGCGAGACCTCTGTAGATTCGCCGTAAAAATAAAAACGGACGCCGCGCCAGACCCGACGCGCCGTCCTTTAACGGGATTGGAACCGCTTAAAGCTCAGAACAACTTGACGTATTTGGGGAGTTCGCCGACGAGCGGACGCAGGTATTCGACGCACTCTTTCGTTACGAACAGGTTTTCGGCGTCGACGTATTCGAGCGGCATCGGTTTGGCTTCAACGGCGACGGCGTCGAGCGGGGCAGTCTTGTATTCGACTTTATACGGATTGTTGGAAACTCTGTCCATAGTGACCATCACGCCGCTTTTTCCTTCGAGCGCGAGTTCGACCGCCCTGCGTCCGCAGTTCCACGCTTCCTGGACGTCGAGTTCCGTCGTACGGTCCGCGCCGCACATCGGAAGAGATTCGGTGACTTGGAATTCTCCGCGGCACGCGGCTCCGTCGGCTCGCTTGAGGTGTTTGCCAAGCATGCGGTGCAACGCGATCGCGACGGACGTGCCCGCCATAGCTCCAAGCTCTTGATTGCCGAACTTGTCGACGGTCTTTTCCTTCTTGATTTCTTTTCCATCCGCGTCGAGCGAGCTAACGACAACGCCGTCTTTATCGCGGATTCCTTCGCCGCAAACAACGCTTACGAATCCGAACTTGTCGAGCGTCTCTTGCGCTTTCGTAACGAACTTGTCGAAGTCGAAGGGGATTTCCGGGACCAGGATAATGTGCGGCGCGTCTTCCGGATCGTTTTTCGCAACCGCGGCGGCGGCCGGCAACCAACCGGCGTCGCGTCCGATCGTTTGGAAAATCACGTATTGGTCGACTTTTTTCATATCGCGCGCCAGAACGCCCGCTTGCTTAACGGAAAGCGCGACATACCGCGCCGCGGATCCGAAACCCGGCGTATGGTCGGTCGCGAAAAGGTCGTTGTCGACCGTCTTCGGAACGCCGAGACCGCGAAGTTCGTACCCTTGGGCTTTGCAATATTTTTCGACGCGGCAGATTGTGTCCATCGTGTCGTTGCCGCCCGCCAGGAAATA
>CAYUUL010000052.1:0-3419 GCA_964447865.1 uncultured Planctomycetaceae bacterium
CGCGTTATGACAGAAATTAGCGATTTCTCTCAGATTTACGGCGGCGAACGAAAACCTGCCGATCTTAAAATGATGGAAGCCGCGGCCGCGTGGCAAGCCGCGTTTGGCGTTACTGATTTCAGTTTGTATTATTCAATAGGCGGCGCGGAATATAGAAACGAAGGAACGCATCGCGATTATTGTCGGTTTGTTGGACGTTTGAACGCCGTTTTACGCGACGCGAATCCTGTGAGACCGATCCTGATCTATTATCCAATAGTGGAAATGCAATCGGAGTTTCGGCCCTACGCGGGTTCTTTGACCGACCTTTCTAAACAGTCGCCTCGTGCTCTGCAACTGTACAATTCTTTTAATACGCTTGGAGCTGGATTGTCCCGAAACCAGACCTCTTTTTACGTAGTCGATCGCGATACGTTAAAGAGTCTTGAAAAATCGCCTGAAAATGCGGACGAGGCGGTACGGTTGAAAGGAAAATTTAGCTCCGTTATTTTTCCAAGCGGTTCTGAGAAATTTCATTACGACTGGGAAGACCCAAGCTTGAAAGAATATTGGGTTGACGACAATAATCCAATCGAAAATTGGGAAGACGTCGTTCGAGATTTAGGCGATTTGTCGGGACCTCGGCTCGCGTCCGAACCGAGCGCGCCCGCGTTGATTGAAGGGACGTTCGAAAGAGAAGGTCGTTTGATTTTTGTCGTTCTCAATTCTGACAAAAAGGAGTGGCAAGGCGTCTTGCGAATGAAGGGCGTTGAGAAAACGTTTGAGTCGACTGTTTGGACCTTGATTGAACCAAAGACCGGCGTTGTTGAGACTTTTGACGCAAGTGAGAACGCTTTTCCTATTCATTTGAACGAATGGCAAACGATGATTTTCGTTTCTCCGAAATTTAAATAATTTATGTGTCCTCTAAAAAAAGACGCCTGGCGTTTACGTTTTTATTGGCGTCGTCCATGGCGCGACGCCTTTTTTACAGGAAAATGTTAAAAATTTTAGGAGAAAAAAGGTTACAATACGGTTCTCGCTCTTGTTAAAATGATATGTCGGCGCTATAATGACGATGTTTTGTGGTTCCGGGGGCGAACTGGGTTCGACCGGGCGAGCGAAGCTTGGATTGCGCGTCGAGGTTGATCGGTGGGCCTCGTTAAAAGCCGATTAAAAATTTCAATTGCCAATAACCAAATGGCTATGGCTGCCTGAGAATAGGCAACCCCGAGTTTGAGCTTTAGCCGAAGAGGCGAAAAACTTGGTCGTTAAATTCGGATCGTCTTACGTCGCGCCGGACACGCGTGAGATTAAATACTGCTTTCGGATCGTTTCCGTGAAACCGTCGTCGATAAGGGGGCAAGGGAACAAAAACTTAAAGAATCGACTATGCGCGTAGACGTTCTTGTAGAGACGTCGCGGGACGCGGGTTCAATTCCCGCCGCCTCCACTGGATCATTGTTAGGGGATTGCGCTTTGTTAAAATTGTGGTTGAGTTCGCCTATTCTTCGGGGATGAACCTCGATTCCTCTCTTTTGCTACGACGTTGTTCTCTGGGTTTATCGATAGACTAAGGATCTTTTGTAGTCTTGGTGTTTTAACGCGATCAGAACTCTTACGAAGTTGAGCTAGCTCTTTTTTTGTCGAGTCGTTCTTTATTGAGTTTGGAGCTAATACTACGCGATTGCTTGCGCGTCCTTTGATTGTTCGCTATTATCAAACGAAGAGGCGCGCTGATTTTAAATAGCGAAAAGAGTAGATTATGAAAATTTACGTTGGCAATCTCTCGTTCAAAACGACCGACGAAGGTCTTCGCGCGGCTTTTGAGCAAATGGGTGAAGTTAAGTCCGCTGAGATCGTTATAGATCGTGAAACTAACCGTTCGAAGGGCTTCGGTTTTGTCGTTATGCCGAACGACGATGAAGCGCGAAAGGCGATTGAAAGTTTGGACAATACTGAATTAGAAACGCGAACCATTCGCGTAAATGAAGCGCGCGCGACGCGTTCTGGTGGATCGCGCGGAGATCGCCCGCGACGTTATTAATAAACGCGCTTAGTAAATGTGCTGAGATTCCTACGCGTTTGAGTTTTGTTTAACTTGAGCGCGTTTCTTTTTTCTTGGAAGGGCGGAGGTGGAAAACGGTTAAATAACCTTGTGTAACGTCTCGGTTCGAATTTGGATCCGTTCTTTTCACGTCGCGTCCGCTTGTCTATAGATTTATTTACTGATAAAATAGAGAAAATCACGCTTGTTTTAGTATTGTAACGATGGACGAGCGCTTTTGGTTTAATTAGTGAGTGTGTTTTAAGGCGTCTACTGGCTAAATTAAAAAACGTCTTTATTAGACTGAAATGAAAAAATTTTTACGTAATATATTAGATTATATTGTCTACCTTATTGTTCGTGTCGCCATTTGTGTTGTTCAGTCGATTCCCATTGACGTCTGCGCGCGTTGCGCCGATGTTTTGGCTATTATTTTTGGTGATTTATTGCGTGTGCGCGCTAAACTTGTGGATTCAAATTTGGCGCATGCCTTTCCTGAACTGTCAAAGAAAGAGCGAAAAATAATTTCGCGTAAAATGTGGCGACACCTTTTTTTGATGGTCGCGGAAGTCGCGCATGCGCCGAGGCAAATGCACGGTTTGAATTGGTGGCGTTACATTCGAATTGAAAATGGACAAAAAATGTTTAGCGCCTTGCAAGATGATCGACCAATGATCTTGATAACCGCGCACTTTGGTAATTTCGAGATGGGAGGGTATCTGCTTGGATTGTTAGGATACCCGACTTTCTCCGTCGCGAGAAAATTGGATAACCCTTATCTCAACGAGTTTATCAGCGATTTTCGTGGGCGGACTGGACAATACATAATCGATAAAAATGAAGGTTATGAAGATATTTTGACCGTCTTAGAACAAAAAGGGGTTATGGCGTTTTTAGCCGATCAATCCGCAGGTAAGAGAGGCGCGTGGATCAATTTCTTCAATCGCCCGGCCTCCGCGTATAAGGCAATGGCTCTTTTGAGTTTGCAATACGACGCTCCAATCTTTATCTGTTTTGCTACGAGAACTGACGATCAACCTATGCACTTCACTATGAAATGCGTCGATTCGCTAGATCCGCGCGAACTACCGCCGGATATTTCGACCGTACAACAGATTACGCAGTGGCACGCTTCACGGTTAGAAGAAGAAATTCGACGTATTCCCCATCAGTATTGGTGGCTGCATAATCGTTGGAAGACTTACGGTCGAAAGTTTACTTGAGTGATTATTTTTACTCGTATATATTGGCGCGCTGTGAATTAATGTTTACTTGCGAACCTCGGCAATTCTCGATTTTTTAGAAAAAACCTCTTGCCGAAATCGACGTTAGTGTTACTATGTATCAAGTCAAAGACGCAACGCTTCGACGTATGCCCGAATAGCCCAATTGG
>CAYUUL010000052.1:3519-16796 GCA_964447865.1 uncultured Planctomycetaceae bacterium
TTAGAGCGGCGGACTGTTAATCCGTAGGTTGTAGGTTCAAGTCCTACTTCGGGCGCTCGGAATGCTTTTGTTCTGGTTTTTGTTTTTGCCCGAATAGCCCAATTGGTTAGAGCGGCGGACTGTTAATCCGTAGGTTGTAGGTTCAAGTCCTACTTCGGGCGTTTTTAGAAATTGTGATGGCTCTGGAGGCAGAGCTTTTTTTGTTTCTTGTTTATTCTAAAAAATGCGGAACGTTCAAACTAACTAAAAAAATCGACTTTAATTCCCGTCAAAAGGTTGAACTAAAGCCGATTATTACTTCTGATAACGTTGTCTATATTCAAGTCAGGTCTCTCTTAACACAATCCAGTCTCCTAAGCGTGGAAACATTTGAGCGATTGAGAAAAGCAAGCGAGCTTTCCATGGAACGACTAATTCTGGTCGACGTTTTTCGCACATTTTCAAAATGCGCTTGGCGAGTACACGCGGATCAATTTTGCCAACTTTGACGCCTCCGCCGGGCGCTAGGGCTGACTGAGGAATACCTTCCGCGTTTTTGAGTGGATAGAGACGAGGATTGTCTCTCTTGACGGGGCCCGGGCAAACGAGAAGAACGTGCAAACCTTCCGGTTGCATTTCCAAACGCAATTGTTGTGAAAAAGCCGCTACTGCATGCTTCGTTGTCGGATAGGCTCCAACCCATCGCGCGGCGCTCTTGGCTGCCAAAGAACCAATATTTACCACATGGCCCTTTTGTTTGAGAAGATAGGGCATAGCGGCTTGGGTACACGCTATCGTACCCATGACGTTTAGGTTCCAGAGCGCTTGAAATTCTTCCAACGGCGTTCGCATAAGGAAACCGCGATGCGTCCTACCCGCCGCGTTCACAAGCGCGTCCAAGACTCCATATTGCGAGATCGTTTCTGCAACAATACGCTTGGCGTCCTCCGGCTTGGTTACGTCTGCGACAAGGGGAAGGACTTCAACGCCTTTGGCTCGCATTTCTTCCGCTGTTTTTTCTACGTCGTTGGCCTCAAGCCCTACAATTGCAAGTTTAGCGCCCGCGTCGCCAAATGTCTCCGCTATAATACGCCCGAGACCGTTAGATCCGCCTGTGACTAAAACTACTTTATCTTGCCAATACCCCATGTTTCGCATCCTAATTTATAAACGAAATCCTACCCGGAATTGCGTTCGAAAAAAATCGACTACGTTATTATAGAATAATTCGAGGAAACGACAACTTACTTATATGTCTTTCCTACATTATAAACAAAACGGAACGCGACGAAAATTCAATCGCATTCCGTTCTATTCTAACGCTCTAATTACAGCAATATAACGTCAAATCAGACCCAACCGCGGAGTTTCATGGCGTCGGCGACGCGCTTGATGGCGACGAGGTAAGCCGCTTCGCGAAGACTGGTGTTCTTTTCTTTGCTCATCGCGTAAACCGCTTTGAACGCGTTGGTCATCTTCTGATCCAAGCGCTTTTGAACTTCGTCAAGTTCCCAATAGTAGTTTTGGGCGTTTTGGCATTGTTCGAAATAGGAAACGGTAACGCCGCCCGCGTTCGCGAGGTAATCGGGAATGAGGTGAATACCTTTGGCGTCGATGATTTTGTCGGCTTCCGGAGTTGTCGGCCCATTCGCCAATTCGCAGATGATCTGGCACTTCAGAGCGCCCGCGTTATCTTCGGTAATCATGTTTTCGAGAGCAGCTGGGAAGAGGACGCAAACGTCAAGACCAAGAATATCGTCGTTGCTGACGGCTTGCGCGCCAGGATAACCTACGACGGTGCCGTTCTTTTCTTTGTAAGCGATAAGATCAGCCGCTTTGATTCCGGTCGGATTGTATACGCCGCCCTTGGAGTCGGACGCGGCGACAACCGTCATGCCAAGCAATTCTTCGGAAAGCGTCGCGGCAAATTGACCGGCGTTGCCAAATCCCTGGATCGCGCAAGTCTTGCCCTTGAGGTCGATCCCGTAGGCTTTCGCGCATTCGCGAACGGTGTAGACGCCGCCGCGAGCAGTCGCGTCGCCACGACCTTGCGAACCGCCAATTTCAATCGGTTTACCGGTGATGACGCCAGGATTGCATTCCATCGTGATCTTTTCGTACTCGTCCATCATCCACGCCATGATTTGCCCGTTCGTATAAACGTCCGGAGCTGGAACGTCTTTGGTGATCCCGATAAGAGGAGCAATCGCGCGAACGTAGGCGCGCGCCAAACGCTCTTTTTCCGTCACGGAAAGTTCTTTAGGATTGCAGATGACGCCGCCCTTACCGCCGCCGAGTGGAATATCGACGACGGAGCATTTCCAAGTCATCCAGCAAGACAACGCGCGAACGGTGTCAATCGTTTCGGTTGGGAACCAACGAATACCGCCTTTTGCCGGACCGCGAGCCGTATTGTATTGAACGCGAAAACCTTGGAAGATCTTCGTCGTGCCGTCGTCCATCTTGACTGGAAGAGCAACCCAAACTTCGCGTTGGGGGGTGCACAAAAGAGTGGTCGTCGCTTCATCAAGTCCAAGCGCTTTTGCCGCTTTGACAATACGAGTCTTCGCAATGGTAAAGGGGTTGCGTTCATTAGCCATTTTATATCTCCAAACTATATTTATTGATGTATAAGCAGGGATTATTTATTGTCTTGCTAAAATTACGTTTCCTAATTTTGCAGGATATTATCGGTCGCTAATTTTTTTTGACAAGAGGGCGTAATAAAAAAAATGAAATTTTATTTGCGGTTTATAACTGTATAAAATATACGACATTGCGAATACCTTTGTTTTGATGCTCGGGAAAAGCTAATTTTTTTTCACATGAACCATACGAGATTATATATTATTTTTGGTAATAAAATGATTCTGTTAAATTGTCCGGTTTTTTGAAATAAAAAAGTAAAAGAATTGATAGATTATTGGTTTTTCGCTTACTATCACTGTAGGGAGTTTTTTGGAACTGATTTTGTTTTTGGCGTTCTATTCTCTGTGAACCTTTTTCTTTGATTCAAATCGAAAAAAAGAGACGTTTTTTCGCGATTATTGTTTTGCCAGGAACGTCTAACTTGTCGATAACTAGAACGCCAAGATTCCGCAGACGCGCGGGGTCCTCATATCTAGCCAATCGAACCGCCGCCGAGTTGTCGCTATGGAACCGTTAAAGTTTACTGATTACTTACAAAAATTTTTAAACGACGCCGTCAGTCTTAACCGAGAAATGGGCGCCTCCGGATTACTATTGCTTTTTGACGCCCCTATCGATTGGAAACGTTTGAAAAAATTTCTTGGCGACACTTATTTTGTCGCGGCTGCGACAAATTCGGAAGCTTTGGAAGGCGCCGCAGATTGCGATATCAAGACGGTTCTCCTTAAACTGGACGACGACGCGCCGGTTTATGACCGTATGACTCATGCTATTTTGGAAGCGGTTGCCGATGATTTTTTTATGCCGGGTTCCCGTTTGATCGCTTTATACAGCGGTTTTGATACCGCGAGTTTCGATTCGATTAGCATTATCAATCTTGGCGAACACTTGGAACGACTTACCGGTAAAGAGTTGCGTAAAATCGAGACGAAAGTTCCGCTTAAAACTTTAAAATTGGTGGTAGATCTCGCCTTAGAGATTGGAAGGGAAGGACGCGAAGGGAAAGACGTCGGCACGTTGTTTGTTGTCGGCGATACGAAAAACGTTTTGGCGAACAGTAAACCTGCCGGGTTTGATCCGGTGAAAGGGTATAAATGCAAGGAACGAGATTTATTTGATCCGCGCGTTCGCGAGGGAATTAAAGAGGTTGCGCAATTAGACGGCGCTTTTGTTATTTCTCTTGACGGCATTGTGACTGCGGCGTGCAGACTTCTGGATGCCTCGACCGCTATGATTACGTTGTCAAAAGGATTGGGGTCAAGACACTGGGCCGCCGCCGCTGTGAGTCGAAGAACTAACGCTGTCGCGATTGCCGTAAGTCAGTCAAGCGGTACCGTCCGTATCTTCGTCAACGGCGAGGTTGTGTTGAGAATTGAATCGCGGCATACTCGACCAATGGTTTGGCGTGAGTTTGATTATGATAGAAACTGATTAAAAGACAGGTTGTTTTTTACAAGGAATCGGCTCGATCTTGATTGGGCGTTCCTCTATGCGCGTAGCGCGAGGTTGGGTTCTTTACGCTTGGCGCGTCAGAGAATGTTGGTGTTCGCTTAAAATTTAGTGGAACCTTTTTAAGAATTTTAAAGAGGATGGTCCTAGACAAACAGGTTTTTATTGCTAAAATCCTACATTATTCGACTGACATTTTTTAGTCGATGGGAGTTTAGCTCAGTTGGTAGAGCAACGGACTTTTAATCCGTAGGTCTCGGGTTCGAGTCCCGAAACTCTCATTTCGTTTGAGAGAGAAAAGAACGTTTTTGCGTTCTTTTTTTGTTTCTTGTATAATTTTAAAAACATTGAAGGACGAATTGTTGGAGGTTCGTCCTTCTTTTATTAACGCCTTGATGTTTCAAACTTAGGCAAGTGTTAGAAAATCTGTGCGACTTCCTTCAGACGACCGGCGAGTTCGTACGCAAATTTACGAATATCCCACAAATCGGCGTCTTTATCGCGTCGAAATTCCTCGATTTTGGTCGTAGGAAGATCGCTCATCGGCACTAATTCGCACGCTTCTAGAATATTAGCGGCAACTTCGCAAGCGTCGAGAAGTTTTTTCTTATCGCTACGGCGATAATCGAACGCGTCGCTTGTATATTCTTGTAACGCGTCGTGAAGTAGGCTTAGAGCTCGATCAACTTTCCCTTCGCGATTCGGGTTTGTTGGAACGACTGTGCGGCTGTCTCGATTTCTGTAACAACCAAACATTGCCGCAATTGTTCCAGCGTCGCGAATTGTGCCGTCGGGATAGAATATGCCATGTTCGTCGATACAACGTCCGTGAATCATCAGCTCAAACGCGAACCAACCTATATGGTATTCATTACAGTATTGAAGCGCCATTTCGTACGAATTAGCGCGAGCGATACACCCCGTTTCTGTATTCATTACTTGCTTATTAAGCTTTTTGCCCCATTCCATAGCTTTTTGGAAATTATTGTTGATATTCTCCCGACGATCACTATAGTCATGGAATGAAATAACGTCGATCATTTGAGCGGTCGTTTCTTCAATTTCCCATCCGGTTGTATAACCAACGGTCGTCAAGGCGTCGGGTGCGGCCTTTTGGACGACTTCAATGGCGTGGCGGAGAAAACTCCATATCTTTTCACGACGCGCCGCTTTTTCTTCTTTCGGCGCTTGATCGATGTATGGACTGCAGAGAGGTTCGTTCATGACGTCAAACATCAACAAACCGGGTTCGTCTTTTAACGCGTTGACGATTGCGTTGGCGTAAGCGTCTGATTTGGGATAATCGCTAGGTTCGAGCGTCGCCGGATTGATTCCATTGCCGTTGAAAAGAATCGGCATTGACTTATAACCGCATTCGTTACAAACGCGTACGAATTCGACGATTTTTTGGACGTATGCTTCGCCCTGACTTTCGTATGCGCCACGCGACAACCAAAATCGTACGGCGTTCAATTGAACTCGACTTCCATATCCAAGTTCGCGCCGGGCTTGTTCTGGAGCTTGCGGATCATAACAGACTCCGCGGATCTTGGAACAATCGATCTCGGGTTTAGCGGCAAAAACGTCGGAAACGCATATAAGAACTGCGAGAAACGTAAAGAGAGGAAAAACGTATCGTGAAAGTGAGGTTTTGACGGGAAGGGACATTGATCTTTCTTTCATAACGTGGATATAAATATTAGTTACGTCGCGCTTATATGACGCTCTATTGCCAACGCGCGAGAAAAAAGAGCCGCGGAGGAACCTGGATTTGATTCTGTCGCGACTCTATTATCCTATCAGATTGAAAAGCTGTATGCAAGTTTTTTTCTTAACGACTAGTCGCTACTTAGAGCTGCGCCCATGCTCGCGACGATAACAAAGAAAATTGCCAGACATTGCGTTATAGAAAGATATTCTCGTAAAAAAATCAATCCTGCGGTGGCCGCGACTGCGGGCTGGAGACTTTGGAAAACGCTGAACACTTTGGAAGGAATATCCTTTAACGCATAAAGATCCAGCGTAAACGTAAATACGCTGGACAGAAGCGCTACGCAAACCCCAAGTCCTGTCAGTTTCCATGTCAAATGGAAAAGATCGCCGCTAAATATGCCAAATGGAAGGATAAGTACCGACGCCACGCACATGCCGCAAGCCGCCGCGTCTGAACTTTTCATCTTATGCGAGATTGTGCGTCCTGCGACAATATAAGACGCCCACATAACTCCCGCGAGGAAAACAAGCCCAAGACCTATAGGATCAATTCCATTGGCTGTTTGCTGTTTACTCCAAGGGACAATGAGAAAAACGCCCAACCCGGCAAGAAGCGCCCACAAAAAATCTGTCGCTTTACGCGATCTTATAAGCGCGAGACCAAGAGGACCGAGGTATTCTACTGTGACTCCGACGCCAAGGGGTATTCGCTGGACGCCATAATAGAAAATTAGATTCATCGCTCCTGTTGATATTCCATAAAAAAGAATACACAACCACTGCTCTCGTGTGATCTTACGGATATTAGGACGATTGAGTAGAAGAAGAATTAGGCCGGCAAAACCCGTGCGTAAAGACGCTGCGCCCCCCGCTCCAAGGTGATGGAAAAGTATCTTTGCGATCGACGCCCCGCTTTGTACGCTAACCATTGAACAAAGGCTGGCGGCTATTGCCTTTTTCCTTCTGATATCAAGCATTTTTGACGCTTCTTTTTCCTACCCAAACGCTCCAAACGAACGTCGCGACTATTTTAGCAATAAAACAACCCTGAATCATATAACTATTGATTTTTTCGTCAAGTAAAGACTTAGTTCAGACTTTCTACCTTCAAACTATTGTTGAAAAACAAACTTAGTTGTGGTATAGTTGTAAACGCTTTTTAGGACGTTGTTATCCCTTGCTGAGAATGGAGGATAAAATGAATAGACGTGAAGCGATTGTCGGCGCCGTATGCGGCGTGTTAGGAACGACTGTTGGAACTGTCAACGGCGGTGAAGTGAAAGAAAAGGACTTCGTTAAAATTTTGACCAACACGCGGTCGGCTACCAAGTTTATCAAGCCTGTTGCAGAAGACGATTTGCAAAAAATCTTACATATCGGAGTCAACGCGCCAAGTGCGCTCAATCTTCAACCATGGTATTTCGTGGCTGTTACTGACCGTAAATTGCTCGCGGAAATCGATCGGGAAGCTGGCGTTTTGCCCGGCGGTCGTATTTCTTTGACGGAATCTCCCACTGTTGTTTTTGTCTGTTGCGACGATGGCGATTATTCGCAATACGACGCCGGAGTCGCTTGTGACAGAATGGCTGTTACCGCTATTCTGATGGGATATGGCGCAAAAACTGTCGCTACTCCGCGACATGCCGTCAATGAAATATTTAAGGACAAACTTGGAATTCCAGAAAAGTACGAATGCGTGACTATGTTGTTGCTCGGCGTAGAAGAGACCCCTTCCGTCGACGGCGTTTCCGGCGCGACTTCGCGCGTCCCGTTTGAAGAAAAAGTAGCGCGGATCAAGTGAACTCTTTTCACGTGAATAAATTGGAACGACGGAACCGCGAGTTATTGCCAAACTAACGACGCGCCTAAACAAAAGCAGGACGGATAACCGTCCTGCTTTTTTATTACTCCTATTAGTTCGCGTAACGCAAAACGTTATTTCTCAATCGCGCTGAAGAAAAAGCGGCTTTCTGGCGCGACGTCGCCGGTAACGTATAGATCGGCGGGCGATACGTTGCCTGTCAGATTATCGAGCCATTTAAAGGAGATTGCGTCGAACGACGCGTTAGCCGACGTCAAACCAATGGCCGCGTAAGGAACGACAAACATGACTTCATTACCTTCAAGCTTATAGCGTATCTTATTTGATTTGGCCCACTTCCAGTCTTCCGTCGTCTTTCCGGAAAAACGCGTCAGAGAGGCGTATTTTTCGTTATATTTTTGTCCTATTAGGTAATCGCCGCCAATAAATCCGGTTTTTAGATTGGAGTCTACGTTGAGTAAAAGACAAAGATTATTGGGAAGCGCGGGGCGAATTGGATTCCGCGTCTTGGCATAGAAATAAAACGCGTCGTCGTCGCGAGTCGCCTTGAGTTGGACGAAATCGTTCCGACCTGTCTCGTTAACGTAATGCGTTCCGCCTTGACCGCGAAAATCGCGTTTTTCGGTTTCGTTGACCCAGTCTGTGAAAACCAGGTCTACGTCTTCCCATTGCGCAAAGTCTGCTTTGACGTCGATTGTCTTCTTTTGGCTAAATTTAGGAAGTTCTTGCGCCCCCTTGTAACGGCGGATTCCTTCAATCGCTTGTAGATAGTAGTTGTCCAGGTGCCCGCCTTTCATCGGCTCAATATCGCGACTGTATTCGCGATCATACTGATCGACAAAAACATGAGAATTTTTCCCGCGATCCCAACGACCGGCAATCCACTCGTTCCACCCGGTAATCATGACATAAGGAGGATCTAGTTCGTAAGCGCGTTCCCATTGTTCCGCAAAATTACGACCTTCGTCTGTCGCTAAGTCTTCCTCTATCTTGCCGTTATGAAAACTGCGACCGCGCGCTTCGCCCGAACTCATATTAGCCACGTGGGCGTCCGGCTTACGACTTAAGTTTTGGGCGACGGAAACGTTGACTTGTTCCGGTTGGTTGGGATCGTCGACATAACCGTATGGTTGAGGATAAGCCGCTTCCCAATGCCACGCCTTCTCGGTATTCTTCATTTCAAATGGCCAGTGCGCTTTACGTAACGTTAGCGCCGCGCGAATGGTTTCATTGGTGATCTCGTTGGGATCTCCTATAAGAAGCGGCTTGCCGTCGAGATGAAAAAGAAGTTCGTCGTATTGATGCGTCGAGTACAAATCGCGCCAGAGATTATCTGCGGCGCCCTTAGCGTTCGTATTGAGCATAAAAGTAATTTGCGGAGTCTTACCGCCTTCGGCGCGTATCGCTAACATAACGTCGCAAAGCGCTCTAACTTGATCCATATACGTTAGATAATTAGTTGCGTCAAAAACTAAAAAATCGACGCCGGCGTCGCTAAGAAGCTGAATGTGACGGCGGAGAACCCAAGGATCAAACGCGCTATAATAACCGTAAAGAGGCTCGCCCCAGAAACACATTGCGCCGTTGGGACCCCAAAGTTGCGATTCGCTGTGTTCGGGATCTTGGCGGTCTTTTTCCGGTAAACGTTCTATTATTTTAGCAAGATCGTATGGCCCGTCTGTCCAATGGGCTTTCGCGGCGCTGTCGATCCAAAGAAAATAAAACATTCCAACTGTCTTATTCTCTCGAATTTTGCCGAGCGTTTCAATTGTGTCGACGGAACGGCCTAACGCGTCGACAGCGCCCCACGGAACGCCCGATGATTGGCCGTAAGCGTCAATCGTAAAAATAACGGTGAGAATCGCCGCAAAGGCTCCTAATATATGCTTATTCATTACTTTCCTTCAAAGCGTTTGGACGCGGTTAAAGACTTTTTTTGCTGCGCGAATACAATGAGACAATAACGGCAATATTTTTCGTTGTACGATTGTACAATGAGACAATAACGGCAATATTTTTCGTTGTACGATTGGAACAAACTACGCCGCGCCGAACGTTAGACGTTGGCTTCGAGCAGTTCTTGTAACTTCGCTTGCTTTTGTACGCCGCTCAGACGAACAACCGGTTGACCGTTCTTGAAGATAATCAAGGTGGGAAGGGAGGCTATTCCAAGTTTAGCGGCAAGCGACGCGTTGGTCGCTATATTGATTTTCGCAACTACCGCTTTGCCATCATTTGCTTTGGCTAACGCATTGAGTGTTGGAACAAGAAGACGGCACGGACCGCATGAAGGGGACCAAAACTCGATAAGAACCGGTTTGGTTTCTTCAAGTACTTTCACTTGGAAATCAGATTCGTTCAATTCTAACGTTTCGCCCATTTTATACTCCTTAGATCATCGCGTTTAACGTCAATTTTGCCTTAAATAAAGCAACAAAACTAAACGTTACTATACAAAATACGCCGCCGAGACGTTGCGTTTCGACGGCGCTTACTGTCAGTTGATTAAATTGCTAACGAGAACGGTCGCTCATTCCTCGTCGTCTTCGACTTTCGCCGCCGCAATGATCTCTTGTTGAATATTGCCGGGAACGACGTCGTAACGATTGAACTCTATCGAGTAACTTCCCTGGCCGCCCGTCATACTAGCGAGAGAACGACTGTACGTCGTAACTTCCGCAAACGGAACTTCCGCCTTAACCGTTTGATATCCGCCGCCGGCGTCTTCAACGCCAAGAGGACGACCGCGTCTCGCGGCGACTACGTCGGAGTTAATATCGCCAACTTTGTCGACCGGAACTGTAACGTCAAGATTCACAATCGGCTCAAGCAACGCCGGACGCGCCTTCAAGAACGTTTCCTTGAATGCGCCCTTAGCGGCGGTGCGGAACGCTTGTTCGTTACTGTCGACCGGGTGGTACTTACCAAAGTGAACTTCGATACAAAGGTCTTGAATTTGGCAACCAGCGATAACGCCGGAATCCATTCGTTCCTTGAATCCCTTTTCAATCGCGGGCATGAAGTTCGATGGGATCGTTCCGCCAACGATTGAGTCAATCCAGAGGAAATTATTTTCCGGGAAGTACTTCCACTCTTTCATCGACGGGAAACGTTCCTTATTGGTCGCGAATTCTTCAGGATCTGTTCCGCCCGGGAACGGATACATACGAATGTGAACTTCGCCGAATTGACCCGCGCCGCCGGATTGTTTCTTATGGCGGTAGGAACCTTCAGCCTTCTGCTGAATCGTTTCGCGATAAGGAATCTTTTGCTCTTTCGTTTCGAGTTCGACCTTATCGCGGCGCTTCAGACGTTCGCGGAGAACTTGAAGGTGAAGTTCGCTCATGCCGGTGATAAGCATCTGTTTCGTTTGCTCGTTGCGTTCCACTTTGAACGTCGGATCTTCTTCAGCCAACTTATTGAGCGCAACGGAAACTTTCGCTTCGTCGCCTCGGTTTTTAGGAGAGGCGCCAAGACCAACCATTGGGGTCGGGAAGGCAAATCGCGGCATTTCAATTTCACCGAGCGTACCGCACGTCTTGAGTTCGTCCGTCTTGGTGACGGCAACGATCATACCAGGCCCAGCTTCGTCAATCGGTTGAAGGTCGTTCGCGACGACTTCATACAATTGCGCGATCTTGAAGCCCTTACGCGAACCAATAAGCGGAACGGTTGCGCCTGTCTTGAGAACGCCGGACAATACGCGAATGTAGTTGATCTTCTGAACAAACGGGTCGATACGCGTCTTAAAAACTTGGGCGACGATTGGACCTTCCGGATCGGCTTTGATTTCAACGTCGTTTCCGTCGAGATCCTTACCTTCGCGAACAATAGAATTGGAAGGAAGCGCGAAGGACGCGAGACTGTCGAGCAGTTCTTTCATACCGACTCCGGTCTTGGAGGAAACGCAGAAAATCGGAATCAACGATTCTTCCTTGACTCCCTTCGATATCAATCTCGCCATCTCTTCCGCATCCGGAAGTTCGCCTTCGAAGTAACGCTCCATCGCGCTTTCGTCAACCGAAACGATTGATTCGATAAGAGATTCATGAAGATCGTTCGGATCGACGAGAACGCCCTCTGTATCCGTCGGATTAAGTACGTCGACTACGCCTTTAAAATCTGCGCCGTGCCCTACGGGAACGTTGAAGAGAACCGCTTCTTGACCAAATACGCCGCGAATGGAGTCGATCAGTTCATCAAATTCAATATTGTCGCCGTCCATTTTAGAAAGTACGATCATACGACCAAGACCGGCTTTCTTCGCTTCTGAAAATACGCGGCGCGTATTGACTTCAATCCCGGAGGTCGCGTTAATGACAATCACCGCGGTATCGCTCGCGCCCATTGCGGAAATCGCGCCGCCGATGAAGTCGGGATAACCCGGCGTGTCGAGTACGTTGAAATGTTTGCCCGCCCAGTCGAAATTTACAACCGAGGGTTCTATTGTATATTTGTGCGCCTTTTCTTCTTCGTCGAAGTCGCAAATACTCGTACCGTCGTCGACGCTTGCGGCCCGCTTGACTTTGCCGGACAAATTCAAAAACGCGTCGGTCAGCGTGGTCTTACCTGTACCGCCATGTCCGCACAAAACAATATTACGAATATTTTCAGGGCTATACTTCGACATAAATTATTCCTTATTCGAAAGCGTCGTGTTTCTATGAGCGGAAACGTCGACTTGCTAGTAAAAATAACGCTGTTGCGACGCGCAATACTTCGTTCGCTATTTTTGACAAGACGAACGAAACGCGAAATACAAAACGTCTAACTAACGGATAATACCAACAACCGCGGAGAACTTATTATCGGCCTTGCGCGGTTGGTAAAACGTATCGTTTAAACGCTTGAATCTGCGTGCTTACGATACCCTCTACCGCGATTAGACAGCCTTGGCGTGAAGTCTGTTAATACGCTAAATGTTCGACGATTATATTCTATTTTTTGAGGTCATTCAAGGATACCCGATAAATTTTTCCAAAATTCGATGTGAAAAAGTAAAACTGTGTGACTCGGCTGTTTTTCTTGACTTTTTGTCGATTGAGTTTTAAGTTTTCTTCTCATATCCGGTTTTTTCTGTTATATTAGCGGTTGTATTTACCTGCGTGTTTGAACGTTTGAGAGTCCTCTGCTGGTTTATCGTCTACCTGTTTAAATGTCTATTCTCTACGTTCGCGAGGTCGGGTCGGAAAGGTTGAATGATGAATTTTCAAAGAGAGACGCTCGATAACGGACTAGAAATAATTACCGAAACGAATGAACATGCGTTTACTACTTCATTGGGTTTTTTTGTTCGGTCGGGCGCTCGTGACGAAACTGACGAAGTTGCGGGCGTAAGCCACTTTCTCGAACACATGGTCTTTAAAGGAACTGAAAGCCGCAACGCTATCGACGTCAATCGTGAACTTGACAATCTTGGGGGAAGTTCTAATGCGTATACGTCGGAAGAATCGACTGCGTTTTATGGGAAAGTCTTGCCCGAGTTACAAGAACCAATGATCGACTTATTGAGCGATATTTTGAGACCCGCTTTACGTAAAGACGATTTTGACATGGAAAAGAAAGTTGTTCAAGAAGAGATCAGAATGTATGGCGATCAACCGCCTTTTCTACTCGATGAACGACGCCGCGAAGTCTTCTGGGCGGGCCACCCGCTTGCTCGGAG
>CAYUUL010000053.1:0-16709 GCA_964447865.1 uncultured Planctomycetaceae bacterium
CAGCTTGAATACCCAACATAAACGCCAAGTTGCAGTAGGTACCGATCAAACAGGCATGTCAGTCGACAACACAGGCAAGATCAGCGGATTCTCCCCGGGGGGCGGCACGCGTATGAAAACAGTGACAGAGACAAGCGCAAATGAAGAAGTCCATAAGGCTCTCGTTTCAATTGTCTCGAAGTATTATCAACCTTCAGTGGACTTCGGCTTTGAAGTTTCAGCCTGGATAGAGTGGTTCCGTCAGACCGACCAACTTGGTAATTTTTATCCGCGTCGAGACCGCTGAACACGCGGGAGTATAAAAAGCCGCCTATCGTCGAAATCAAACGATAGGCGGCGAATATGACTTAAGCGCAGAGCGAGTCAAGCGCAATTAGCGCAGTTTAATTCCCTTCGCGGCACAGTTGGCAATCATTTCTTCGGGCCAAATCGACGCTTGTACTTCCCCAATGTGCGCGCAACGGAGTAGGAACATACAAAGCCGCGACTGTCCAATTCCCCCACCGATAGACAGAGGAAGTTCATCATTCAGAAGAGCTTTATGGAAGACAAGTTCGCGTCGTTCTTCACATCCTTCCAGTTTAAGTTGTTGCAATAAGGCGCGTTTATCCACGCGAATTCCCATAGAGGAGAGTTCAAAAGCCTGCTTCAAGACAGGGTTCCACACGAGAATATCCCCATTAAGCCCATAATATCCGGGATCCGTTTCCGTACTCCAGTCATCATAATCGGGGGCTCTTCCGTCGTGTTTTTCCCCATTCGAAAGTTTACGACCAATACCAATAACAAAAACAGCTCCAAATTTACGAGCAAACTCGTTTTCACGTTCCTTTGGCGAAAGGTTCGGATAGTCTTGCAGAAGGTCTTCCGCCTGAATAAAAGAAATTTTTTCCGGCAAGATTGGACGAATGTGCGGATAATCATCGTAAACGTTGCGTTCAACTTCTCTCAAACACTCGTAAACGTCTTCAACAATGTTACAAAGAAAGTCTAAATTACGATCCTTCGCCTCAATAGTTCGCTCCCAGTCCCATTGGTCAACGTACAACGAATGTAGATTATCTAATTCCTCATCAGCGCGAATCGCGTTCATGTCGGTATAGATACCATATCCGACAGGAATTTTGTATGAAGCTAACTTCATACGCTTCCACTTCGCCAAAGAATGCACAACTTCAGCGTTAACGTCCCCCATGTCTTTGATAGGAAACTTAACAGCGCGTTCCACTCCATTGAGATCGTCGTTAATACCAGTTCCAGACCGCACAAATAATGGGGCCGTCACACGACGCAGATTAAGATTCTGCGCAAGGCATTCTTGAAAATCTTCTTTAATATTGAAGATCGCTTGTTCCATCATTTCAGGGACAAGTTTCGCGACATATCCGGACGGAATGATCAAAGCCATCTCTTTACTCCTAACCATAGAAATAGGATAACGCCAGGCACAACACGCACAAAAGACGGGCGCACAACAGCGTTTGTATTTTAAAATTTCTGAGATGTTCGTCAATAGTCGCGCATTCAAAATCTAATACAAAGAGCGGTTTATATTAGAAAATTTTATAGAGAAGAAATTTTATTCAAACTTTACTTATCCCCCACCGTACCGTATAAATAAAATAACCGCGGCAGAGTCAATCACACCGCGGTCATGGCAAGCCCAATGTAATCACACAGCACGTCTACTTCTGCGGCGCATGTTGTTCAGCAAGTTTCTTGAACTTTGCCGCGTTTGCACTGTCTTTCAAACCTTTACACATTGTTGAAAGATTAGAGTACGGCACAAAGAGATCAGAATCTTTTACGAATCCACCATCACCCCCTTTTTCTAAGAAAGCGACGGAAAATTCGAGCATTTTTACAGCCTCTTTTTTCTTTCCTTCTTTCCATCGCAACGAGGCGACGGTAGCCAGGGGGGCGCCCATACGGGCGGCGTCACGAGGACGCACAACATCTTGAATTTGTCCCAAGAGATCAGTAACCTTTGCAAATAAATTCGCGGCTTTTTCTTGTTCATCAAGACTGAGATAAATTTTTCCAAGTTGCAGTTGAGCTAAGGCGGTAGCAACACGATCAACAGGGGGGCGATATTCCGTAACGAGTTCCAAATACTCTAAGGCCTTCTCTCCCATGCTCGCCGCTTTTTTGTTCTCATCACGAGCTTCATAGATTCTGGCGGCATACGCGAGAGCTTGTCCGGCACGCCATCTTACCGAAGCAGCCGAAACTTCATCAGTCGTTTTTTTCAAATAGATATCAGCAGCGGCAATCATACGTTGAGAATAGGCGTCAACTTCTTTCGCATCCGGCAATTCAAGGCAAGCGTCCAGACCCGCCAACAACACGTCAATCTGAGCAGTCGGCAGTTTCGATTCCTCACTAGTCATTTTATCGATTTCATCAGCGACAGCAGTCGCGGCGTCAATCCATTCGAAAGTCTTTTCTCGATCATCTTCCTTCTTCCAATTCTTTCTCGCAACGGCAGTGGCAATTGAAATATTCGCGCGCAATTCAAGTTTTTTAGCGATCCAAACAACTTCCGGCGATAATTTCGAGCCATATAGCACATTGAGCAGTTGTAAAGCGCGTTGTCCCTGTTCGATTGAACCGTCATAGTCAGGTTCCGCTTTTTCATGTCTTAAGACAGAATCAAGCACAAGTCCTTCAATCTGATAAAGCGGATGTTCAACAAACGTTTCACTCACGGCGTCCATATACCTCAGAGCAGAATCGACCTCGCCGGCTTGAATAAGGGTATCAATGTACGTCAAGTGGAACTGCGGCAAAGAGTCGTTTAATTTAATCGCTTTATAAATATGTTTACGCGCATTAGAAATATCGCCGACAGCCAAGTGAGTTTGCGCTAGAATCCAATGAGCGCCCGGCGCATTTGCGTCATGTAGTAAGGCGTGTTCCGCGTCGTCTCTCGCATAAGTATACGAGACGTGCAGATCTTGTTCCGCGCGCATAATAAAGTATTCGCCTTTGACAGTTTCGGCCACAATCTGAATGACCCGATTACTGGGCAGACCCGGCGTTTCACCTTTTTCCAAGACAAAAGCGACGCCTTTCTCAGGAAACACTTCACGGAAGTTTCCGATCTCATCAGGACTCCAAATAGGTCGCACGTCCTTGATTTCACTCTCAAAGACTTTCCTCGCGTCAGACTCAGCGCGGGCTTCACTCAAATTGATCATGATAGCTTCAACGAGATCATCTTTACCGACAATTTGAATTGTAGCGTCAGGCAAAGTTGGATTTTGGTAAGTATTTACTTGAAACCCTTCAACAACTTCTTCCGCGACAGGACTTTGAAAAGTAGGATTTGACGCGAGCTCAGAAAGTTTAGTCACTCCTGGCTGCACGCCGGCAAGGGACGCTCCGTGCGGTTTATGTTCAGTATTTTTTTCATCGTCAGGTCGCACATTGAGATTTGGCAAAGTTTCCAATTCATCAGCCATTTTTCCCACTTTACCCGAAGAAGTCTTCTTCGCTTTTCCGATTTTCGCTTGCACATCAGTAGCAACAGGAGTCTTAGCAGCAGTCAGTTCAATCTCCGCAGCAGATTCATTCGGGTTTGCGACGTGATTAGCAGTACGCAAATCGCCATATTTTCCATCCATCGCATTTAAAGCGCAAGGCGCGACCAACACGGCGGAAAGAGACGCGACGAGAGCAAGCGCTCGGGCGCGTTTCAAATTATCGTTTCGAGTCATTTTCGTAATCTTTCACGTAATACGTTTCTTTTCCTAACTTGGAGACTCGCAGTCACAGAGCCCATAGAATATTATCCTCTGGGATATTACAAGAATATGTCATTTTCCGCCATAGCAATTCTGCTTTAAATAAAATTCAATCAACTTTGATATATATTGTGGAAAATCCAACCATTCACAAGTCACCCAAAACTTTTACGAGAGTAGAAAAAGCCGACTTTTTTTTAAAAAAAAGTGAAACACGCTTTATAAGCGAGAGTGAAAAGCGTAAAATTCGATAGAGCGCTTGAACAATGAATTGATAGGCGCGTGAAATAAACAAAAATTTACAGGACACGGTAGTTCTTATTCTTCCGCGTCCGCCCATTTAACAATATTAAAGGAGTTATCCAATGCTGAAGGTCGGAATCGTCGGAATCGGTTTCATGGGCATGATTCATTATCTGGCTTATCAACGAATTGCAAACGTAAAGGTAGTCGCGCTTTGCGAATCCTTTTCGAAGGAACGCCTTGCGGGCGATTGGACGAAGATCAAGGGGAACTTCGGTCCTCAAGGGACGCAAATGGATCTCACGGGTATTGCAACCTACGACAATATCGAGTCATTGTTAGCAGACCCCAATGTCGACGTAGTCGACATTTGTCTTCCCCCCGCCGGACACGCCGCGAATACGATCATGGCGCTCAACGCTGGCAAGAACGTATTCTGTGAGAAGCCGATCTCTCTCCAAGCAGAAGAAGGCGCGGCAATGGTCGCAGCGGCAGAAAAGAATGGCAAGTTGCTGATGATCGGTCATGTTCTTCCTTTCTTTGACGCGTTCAATTACATTTATCAAGCGAAGCTCGACGGACGCTTCGGCAAATGCCTAGGCGGTAATTTTACGCGAGTCATATCTGACCCGACGTGGCTCAAAAATTTCTATAGCATGAACGGATCCGGCGGTCCCATGCTTGACCTTCACATTCATGACGCCCATTTTATTCGCACGATGTTCGGCATGCCCAAAGCGGTTCGCACCCTTGGTCGTCTTCGCGGGGACGTTCCGGAATTTTTCAACACCCAATTTGTGTACAATGATTCAGACATTGTAGTAACGGCGACAAGCGGAACGATTAAACAACAATCTCGCCCATTCACCTTCTCCTATGAAGTCCACTTCGAAAAGGCAACCGTTTTTACCGATTGCTTCAATCAAATTCCAGTAACCGTTCTTCACGAGGACGGCAAGACGATCGAAAAGCCCGAATTCCCGGCAGGCGACGATATTACGCCGTTCGTAAATGAACTAACAGAAGCGCGCAATTGTTTCCTTGCCAACAAACCTTCCGCAATGCTTGACGGAGTTCTCGCGCGCGACGCGCTCACTATTTGCCATAAAGAAATTGACTCCTGCAACTTGCGCACTCAAATTATGATTTGATCTATTTGAGTTAAGGCGAGCATACGTATTTTTATCGTCTACTAGCGGGGGTGGAAGTCTTGCAACGCGGGATTTACTCCCCCATTTTGTTTTCACAAGGGCAGTCGCTTATTTAATTTGGTCAAAATACACAAAGAAACTCAATAAAAAAGGATTTTCATCGTAATATAAATATTCTTCTGAGTCAGAACACACACACCGATAGAAGGTATGTTTGATGAACGTCTCAATATATTTGGAACAACGTTCGTTCTATAAATTGAGCGTTTTTTATGTTAAACGCCACCTTATGTCAACATCAATGCGCCAAACTATGACTCAGACAACCCAATCAACTCAAGCGACCTATGACGCCACTTCCCGTCGAATCGAAAAACAACACGCCGAACTTCTCCGTAAGCTCGACGAACTAGACAAGCGAATCGAGTTGGTTCTCGCCGAATGGGGATCGAACGCTAACGTTCTCTCCGCAGGTTCGTCATTTACATTACGCTGAGACACGCGTAATTCGCAACGTCGTAGCAGTAGGCGCCAACGCAGGAGTTGAATATGAAAACGAGCTAATAATGAAAACAACTTTACAATCGTCTCCTTGCCCCTTCTTTACCCCATTCCTAGTTCTCGCAGTCCTCTTCTTGGTCGCATCGTCGTCTTTAGCTTACAGCAACGACGGCTATAAGATCATGTCTTATAACATCCGCAACGCTAAGGGGCTCGACAATAAGACGGACTATGCGCGTATCAGCGGCGTAATCTTATCAGAATCACCCGAGGTAGCGGCGCTTCAAGAACTCGATCAGAAAACGCAACGCTCCAAGGGTGTCGACGTACTCGCGGAAATCGCGAAGCTAACCCAAATGTATCCGTCTTATGGTCCCGCAATCGATTATGACGGCGGAAAATATGGCATCGGGATCCTCACAAAGGAAAAACCGCTCAAAGTAGAATATTTTCCATTACCAGGTCGCGAGGAGCAACGTTGTTTACTCGTTGTCGAGTTGAAAGAGTACGTTTTTTGCTGTTCCCACTGGTCTCTCACAGGTAAAGACCGTAAGACCACAGTCAAGATCGTAACAGATAAGATGAAGGAGCAATCGAAACCAGTTATTCTCTGCGGCGACTTCAACGCAGAACCTAACGAGCGACCGATCAAAGAACTTAAAAAAGACTGGGCATTGCTTAATTCAGAGGCGGCAACTTTTCCGGCCGACGCCCCCAAGATTCATATCGACTATATTTGCGGATCCGATCCGACGGGAAAACGTTCATTTCAAGATTGGTCAGACGCGGTTGTTAAGACATATGTCGTCGATGAAAAAGTTGCGTCCGATCATCGTCCAGTCGTTGTCGAATTAGATCCTAAAATATTTGACTAACCGAAAATTCCAACAGTCAACGCGTCCAATCGGTTTAAGAAATTGTCAGCGACGCGTTGAAGCGCGCTATTTGGCGCGTATCGTATAGAAGATAACGGCATGCGGCGGAAGAGTCGCGTTCAAGCGCAAGATTCCATCCGAATCGATACGCGTAGTCGTCTCTTTCGCATTGATCGGTCGATTGGCGATTTGCACGTACGTAGGACGCAGTTTATCGTAATATAAGTTCCTTACGTCCTGGTCGCCGAACCCACAATCGAGGCATCCACTATCAGGGGACCAATTGAAGGCGTCGTCTGAGATATTGTATTTTTCTTTATCCTTCAACCATTGTGAGAAGAAGTTTATGGAATCGTCAAGAACCGTTTCTTCGATCACAACGTCGCGTTCTTTCCAACAAGGCGCATTCACTTCAAAGTCGACGTCCGCCGAATCTTTATAATTTAAGTCGAATTTAAAGTTATACGCCATAATATGGATTGTTTCATCTTTTTCATCGAAACCGACGACGGAGTCGCAATCAACTCCCTCTTTTAAAGATTTCTCAGCGGCAATCTCGCACAACTTTGCGTTTTTGAAATTGACAAGCCGCTCAGCCACACGATACGCCAAAAGAGGATATCCGTCATACGCGTTCCTCGAGGAGTAACTCCAAGCGCTAAAGTAATCGATATCAGAATCTACTAAAATTTTAAAGGTTCGAGCGTCATACGCCGCTTGATATGTCTGTCCTACGATACGCCATTCCAAGTCATTAGCCACGCGTCCTTTGGAACTTCCAAGAATTCTGCCTTCATCGACGCCATATCGCAAGTCAGTCAGCCCTAAGGAGAGCGCGCGTTCCCGAATAGGTTTCACTGTTTGCGCTAATGAAATTTTATTAGGTTTATCCGGCGCATAGTCATAGAAGGAAACGGCGAAGTATTTAATAGGAGTTCCCTGCTTACCGGTTTTCGCGTTCGTTTCTTTGACGCAATGGTCGAGAAAATCACGTTCATCCCATAGTCCTTCGGTACACGCCATCGCATGAGCGCCAATGTAGAAATCAGGACCCAAAACATCGGCAAGAGCGGCGTAGGAATAGTCATATAACTTAAAGAAAGCAGCACGACTTCCTTCGGGCGATTTATCTTTGTCATGAAACCAACTCGCATTTTCAAATTCAACGAGTACGCCCCATCCCCAAGTTTTTACTTCGTTCAAGCCGAATTCCTGGACAAGCGCCACTGCCAACGCTCTAATATAATCATAATAGACGTCGTAATTATCCGGCGGCAAAGCGTCTACGTTAAAGCTATCCTCAACGCGATCCCTGGAAAATTTATCGGGGACGCTCAATTTGATATGCGGTTTAGCGCCAAATTTAAGAGCGTCATGACAGGCGCGTAGAATGGTCGAGAAGTCATAGTCGTCGAGGACGTCGAAATTAGAGGGATCGCGAAAAAGGTCTCTGGAAACATTTCCTCCGGTAGCCTGCATAAATTGAATATGTTCAACGAATTTTGTCAGATCGGCGCCTTCACAATTCTCGTTTGGATACCAGTTTTGCAGTTGCCAAATATTGACGGTAGAAACTTTATTACCGATAATCTTTCCACGTTGCGCGACGTTTACCTGGAAACGAACGTTAGAGGGACTTTCAGCCCAAGCGGCAGTTCCCATCAAGAGAAGCAAAGTACAACTTAATGTAGTTATCAATTTCATACATGTCACCTTAAAAAATGAAAATCACAGACGCTAAGTTATAAAAAAACAAAGATACGATACAGAAAGACGCAACAAGATAGCCAAACTTCTATTCGCCGCGTTTTTGAGGGAGTTACAGAATTTTAGTCAAGTTCTTCCGCTTGAACAGTCATTTTGAAATACCAAAGGTTGAAGTAAAGATTTCCCTCCCTCCATTCCATTTCACCTTTTTGACAATCGACAGGCTCGCTTCTAAAGAAAACTTTTTCAGGGGTAAATTTACACCCGATATTGTCGTTGATTACGAGTCTGAACTGATCTAGCGAGCTTTTGTAAATATCTCGGACGACGTCGACGTCACTCGGCATGAGACCGTACGACACATCGACAGGAACCCACCCGACGCCCTCGTAAAAAATTTCCCCCCAATCGTGCATACTGCACGATCCGTCGTTTCTCATAATCCACCCGCTTTGCCATTTCGCAGGAATACCTTCGCAACGTAGCGCGGAAATAAGAGTCAACGTCAGCATACCGCAATCTCCATGTCCCTCTCTGATAACATATTCCGGAATACACAACATTGTTCCATATTCGTTTGAAGAGGCCCATGGGAACCGTTCGTCTATCGCGTCAAATAACAAGGAGACCACTTTAACGGGATTAGTTTCATCGCCAACGATATCGTCAGCCCATTTTTTCATGGAATCCGATTTGATCATGTGCGGCAAATACTCGGTGGTGTATTCTTTATAAAGGTCGCTATTAACGTCATAAGGGCGAACATTTTGCAACAAGTAGTCCTGCGAGAAATATTGAGCGTAAGAAGTCGTTTGGAATGAGAAATCGAAGACGGTCGGTTCATCTTTTACGGTCTTTTTTTCCATGTAGACAATACGTTGCATATCTTCTTTTGGGGAAATCTCACAAACGTCCGCATTGTGAGAAAGCAATTTAACGTCCTGTTGACGACACGTAGATTCCCTCGGGAAAGGAGCCCAGTATTTAATAGTTTCTCCGGCAGGCACGGTATTTGCAGGTAGAGTCGCTACACAATGAAAGACGTTTTTTCGACCGTGAGTCAATTTTCCCTTGCCGTCGGAGGCCTGAATCATGCTATCGCCGTTTTTGATTCGAGATTCGTATTTTGACCTATCTGAAACAAGATCGCCACTCATATTACGTAGAGAGGGATCAATTCTAAACAAGTTCGAGACCGCATATTTAAAGTAGAACCTACGTCCATCGAAGGGGCGCATTTCCAGGAATTTTTTCGCTTCCCACTCCCGCATTTTTTCTTCGGTAGGATCAACGCCCGCCTCTTTCAACTCAGCGGTAATTTGTTCTTCATCGTAGGGGAATTCGAGACGAATTCGTCTCATCAATTCGCGATACCAGTCTATTTGAGTTTGTTCCTCACCGGTTGCTTCAATCTCATCGAGCGCGGCGTTGGCGTCGGCAAATCGACTCTGTTCAATCGCCTGTCGCACCTTCGCTTCCCACGAATATTGTTGCGCCAAACCGATATTACAAGTCAAAACAGCCGCGCACACACACGCGCATAAACTAACAAACGTTCGAAACTGCATAATATTCCTCATTTTCTAATAAGCGTCGCTCGATTACGCAACACTTTGCGAATTAGTATACTCGAACCGCGAGCGCCGAGCAATAGTTTACTCAAATCCACATTTCAGAGTCCTTGCCTTTCAACAAATTAAGCGTACAAAGCCGTCTTTCAAAAAATTATCCACAACAAATTGTTAAAAATCCGACGTTAATATCGGCATAGTCATAACCTCCAACATGAAAAGTGGAATATATTAACGCGGTATCATTCCGAGGAAAGTTTAAATCAATCATTAGTATAAAACAACTTCAGGAAGATTGCGTCTATCGTCTGGTTTTACGAAGTATAAAAATAATATATAATTGTGTTATCGCGGTTGTTATCGGGCCAATGCGGTTTGTTCTCCGCGCGCCTTTGTTCCAGTAAATAAATTTAAGAATACCCTAAGACGGCGCAATGATAAAGTTATCACCATTTCGGTTCATATTATTTTTTTCCGCAATACTCTGTTTACCGACGTCTTTTGCGCAGGCGCAAGAAGGCGAGGCAGTAGCATTGACAGAGCGATTGAACGCGATCCAAGCGAACTATACGCCCGACCTTCGTCTTGAACTTTTCGAGGTATCATTAGATTCAGACGCTTGCGAAGCGGAAGTATCCACAACGTCTTCATCGGCGCGCGACGCGATACTTGCCGTACAGAATGAATTTCCGACCTGGCGCATCAAAGTAAGTCTCTATCCGGAAGAAAATGAAGAATTAGACGGTAAATGGCGCGGTCTCGTAAATTTTTCTTCCATACAGCTTCAAAAGGGGCCTGATTTTGCGGCAGAATGGGGGACGCAAGCAGTCATGGGTTCTCCGGTACGTATTATTAAACGGTCGTCTAACGGTTGGCTTCTCATTCAGACCTTCGACGGTTACCTAGGTTACACGCCGTCGGGTAGCATTCACGCTATGAGCAAAGAAGAATACGTCGGCTGGTTGGAGTCCAAACGTCTTGTAACGCTTGACAACTATGGCTTTATTTATTCGAAACCTAGTTTCGAAAGCGGCACGATATCCGATCTCACAATAGGATGCGTATTGGTTTGGAAGGATTCTGAAGTTCAAAACGGTTTCTACCATGTCGAGACGCCGGACGGACGTCCTGGTTGGCTTCCCACCTCCAATGGAATGGAGTGGCGCGCATGGCTTGATTCACGAGAGTTGACGGCGGATAATTTGATATCAACGGCGCGTCGTTTTCTCGGTTCTCCTTACGTATGGGGCGGCACGACGAGTAAAGGCGTCGATTGTTCGGGACTTGTTTCTCTTTCATTTCGAGTCAACGGCTATACGATATTGCGCGACGTCAGTCAGATTAGGCGCGAAGGGATAGAAGTTGATATTACGAAGGGTTACGGAAACATTCAACCGGGCGATCTTCTTATTTTCGGTAAAAAACAAGCTAACGGTTCAACGTCCTGGCATCACGTCGCAATCTACATAGGCGAGGGGCGTTTCATCCATTCAGCCACAAGCGTTCATGAAAGTAGTTTGGATCCAAGCTCGCCAATTTACGACCAATCCAACGCCAGCAAGTTGATAAAGGTCGTACGGATGATCGGGGCGCCGTCGACGGAACATTTCCGTTCCCTTCGTGAAAATCAATTCCTTAACGCGGACTGAATTCACATTCAAGATTAAGGACGACTCGATATTTTGATAGAAAGTCAAGCTTAGAAAAGAGGTAACAATGGCCGATCGACGCACATTTCTTCGCAACGCAGCTGGAGCCGCTTTCGGCGCAACAATTATTGGCTGTCCAAGGTTTTCCCTTCTTCAGGCGCAAGAGTCCCCGACGGAGCCCAAACCGTCTTCCGGACAGATGCAGTTAACGTACCGTCCCTATTTACTTACGTTACGCCATGCATTTGGGGTATCGGGGGTTACGCGCACGACAACGCAATCGGTACAAGTCGAAATCGACTATAACGGAATCGTTGGTTATGGAGAAGCGGCGACGCCTCCTTATCTCAGCGAATCTACCGAATCGGTTCTAGCATTTTTAAGGCGCGTTGATCTTTCTCAATTCAGTAGTCCGTTCGTTCTTGAGGATATATTGTCGTACGTAGACGGGATCTGCGAACACAACACGGCAGCCAAGGCGTCGGTAGACATTGCATTGCACGACCTTGTCGGCAAGCTGATAAGTCAACCGTGGTGGAAAATATGGGGTTTAAACAAGTCTAAGACTCCGTCGACTTTTTATACGATTGGAATAGACGTCCCAGAAGTCGTTAAAGAAAAGACCAAGGAAGCGTCTAAATTCGACATGTTGAAAGTAAAACTAGGGCGCGACAATAAGAGCGATCGCGAGATGATAGAATCGGTACGAGCAGTAACCGACAAACCGATCGCAGTCGACGCGAACCAGGGCTGGAAAGACAAAGTATACGCGCTTGAAATGATTGAATGGTTACATGAACAAGGCGTCATTCTTGTAGAACAACCGATGAAAAAAACTAAGCTCGACGAAATTGCGTGGATCACAGAACGTAGTCCATTACCGGTTATAGCCGACGAATCTTTTCAACGATTAACCGATATTCCTAAATTGCGCGGCGCATTCTCAGGCGTCAATATTAAATTGATGAAGTGTACTGGAATGCGCGAGGCGTGGAAGGCAATCAATTTAGCGCGAGCATTCGATATGAAAGTTATGCTTGGTTGTATGACGGAATCTTCCGTCGCGATATCGGCCGCTGCGCAACTTTCCCCGATGGTCGATTGGGCGGATTTAGACGGTAACCTTCTTATTTCTAACGACATGTTTGACGGGGTCAAAACTGAGCCGAACGGCAAGTTGGAATTATCAGATCTTCCTGGACTTGGAGTAACCAAACTTGACGCGCCCATTAATCGACTTGACACGATTATTTAGACGTCTTCATTGAGTTTTCGCCAACATTTTCATCGAGAACGCAATGTAAAGGGGGGAGTCTCCCCCGAATTGAGTCCAAATTCAGTTATGGAAATATTACGTTTCCCCAAGTTCATTTTCAAATTCCGCACGTCAACAAGTTCGTCGCCGACCCTTGACGCAAAGGAGTCGTTCTGTATAATAAGACAAGAAATTTGGGAAATTTTGTTTCCCTGTTGAGTTGTGTCCCCATAGCTCAACTGGATAGAGCGTCGGCCTCCGAAGCCGAAGGTTGCAGGTTCGATTCCTGTTGGGGACGTTGGGCGCGAACGCCGTATTTTTACGAGCGAATCGCGCTTTTCTTTTGTTCTTTGCGTTTCGTGTTTTTGCGTCAAAAATGCCACGGTGTCATTTTATGATGAAAGCAAAGAACGATGAGAATCCCGAAGCTATGCCGCAACAAATCGCGGGATCGCGCTTTTGCATTAGAGCGCGGAAAAAAAATCTATTTAGGCAAGTGGGGCGCCCAGGAAACGGAAGCGGCCTATCAACTCTATATTCACAATCTAACAGCCCAACAACGCGCCGCCGCGCCGTCCGACTGTATTACGGTCGTCGAACTTGTCGCGGCGTTCTTTGAGGCAAAGGCCGATTATTACGTTAAGAACGGCAAACAAACCGGCCAACTTCACCGGTACAAGACCGCCGCCGAAGTTCCTGTTAAATACTTCGGCGACTGTTTAATCACGTCCTTCGGGCCGAAAAAATTATTAGAGTGCCGCAGACTGATGGAAGAATCGGGCCGATTTACGCGCCGCTACATTAACACGCTGATCACCTGTTTTCGTTCGATTGTCAAGTTTGGCGTCGAGAGGGAACTAGTACCGCCGGAATGTCTAACGGCTCTACAAGCGATATCGCCGTTAAAGCGCGGACGAAGTCCCGCCGGAGAACGCGCCCCCGTTGAAGCAGTTCCCGCCGCGATCGTCGACGCGACTTGTAAGGTTCTCCCGCCAATTATTGCCGCGATGGTGCGCGTTCAACGGCTAACCGGGATGAGACCCGGCGAGATTTACGCCATGCGCGTCGGCGACGTTTTCACCGGCTCCGACATTTGGATTTATACCTTGCGAACGGATAAAACAGATTATCGCCGCGCCGCCAATCAGAAACGCAAAATCCCGCTGGGCCCAAAGGCGCAGGCGGTTTTACAGAAGGGTTAAACAAGTCGCAAATCGCGATGGGGCATTTTGCCGACGGATATCGAAAAAATCCATGTCGAACGTCGAAACTAATATCTTTGTTGAAACAGAGACAGCGTTCAATATCGAGAAAATATGAAGCCAATCGTTAAGTTTTGAAGTTTCTTCCACAACGTTCTTTCTTTAAAAAACAAAGCTAATTTATTGACGTCGTTGGTCGTAGCGCTAGAATTTCTCCGAGTTCACATCCAGAGCAAAAAGATCGTGAAAAATAAGCGTGAACACTCGAGCAGGTTGTTGAAATCGAACGAATTCACGCGTAGATTTCCGAGCGATGTTCGAGCATTTTTGCTTCAGTTGTTTAGAACGCGGTTTTACGTTGTTAATTCAACGTGAAATTGAATCTTGAACCGTATGCGACACTTAAGGAATGTGGGTTTCGTACGCGCGTTCTTGATGCGCAGCATATGATCAAGGCGTGTTTTGCGTTTTGAAATCATTTGCACTACGACTCTATTTATCGTGGTACGACGCGATCTAGGGTAATATTTGTTTTATTACGCCGCAAGGTTACGCCGGATTACGTTAAGTGTAGTTCGTTCCGAAGGGATCCTTCGGCGGCGCCGACAAGTATTGAGGCGTCGATTGTCCTTTATTATCGGCGGATCTTCCTTGGTATGGGATCTAGCCACCGTTTTTCGATCACATTCCAAAATCCAGAGGAGTCTAATAATGGAAGAAGCTGAAAAGACTTTTGAGAATGAAAGCTATCGAAAGACGTATTGGCATTCCTGTTCTCATGTTCTTGCTCAAGCTCTGAAACGCCTTTATCCGGATGTTAAACTGGCAATTGGACCCGCGATCAACGAAGGTTTTTATTACGACGTCGAACTTTCCAGTCCGTTTACGCAAGAGAATCTGAAGGACGTCGAAAAAGAAATGAAGAGTATCTGCAAAAAGGGATACGTCTTCGAGCGATTCGAACTTCCTCGCGAAGAAGCCAAGAAGCTGATGGCGGATCAGCCGTATAAACTTGAATTGATCGACGGTATTCCGGAAGGCGAAGCAATTTCTTTCTATCGTCAATCGTTCGTTAAAGACTCCGGCACAGACGAATTTACCGATCTTTGCGCGGGTCCTCATCTCGACTCGACCAAGGAGATCAACGGAGCGGCGCTCAAGTTGACGTCGTGTACGGGGGCCTATTGGCGCGGCGACGAACATAACAAGATGCTTACGCGTATCTACGGCGTAGGTTTCCCGACCAAAGAAGAACTTGCGTCCTACATTACGGCCAAAGAGGAAGCGAAGAAACGCGACCACAATAAGATTGGTCGCGAGCTTGAATATTTCACCACGGTTAGTTGCGTTGGACAGGGCTTGCCAATCATTCTTCCTAAGGGAGCGCGCGTAATTCAAACGTTGCAACGTTGGGTCGAAGACACGGAACAAAAACGCGGATACCTGCTCACGAAGACCCCGTATATGGCCAAGCGGGAACTTTATAAGATATCGGGACACTGGGATCATTATCTTGACGGCATGTTTATTTTGGGGGATCCTCACGACGAAAAATCGGAATGTTTCGCTCTTCGTCCGATGACTTGTCCATTCCAATATCAAGTCTATCTGAATCGAGAACGATCCTATCGCGATCTTCCGATGCGCCTAAACGAGACGTCAACGCTTTTCCGTAAGGAAGATTCCGGCGAAATGCACGGATTGATACGCGTACGTCAATTTACTATATCCGAGGGGCATTTGGTAATTCGTCCGGATCAGCTTGAAGAAGAGTTCAAGGGTTGTCTGGATCTTGCCAAATATTGTCTTGAAACAGTCGGTTTACTCGATCACTGTTCTTTCCGGTTCTCCCAGTGGGATCCCGCTAATCCCAACAATAAGTACGAAGGTACGGCGGAGCAGTGGGAACACGCGCAGTCAGCCATGGCGCGAATTTTAGACGACCTTGGAGTTGAGTATCAAGTTGGTTTTGACGAAGCCGCGTTCTACGGTCCAAAACTTGACATTCAATTCAAGAATGTCTACGGGAAAGAAGATACGATTGTAACGATTCAGATCGACATGCTTCTTGCAGAACGATTTGGGATGGTCTACACAGGCGACGACGGCGAGAAAAAGACCCCGTACATTATCCACCGAACCAGCCTTGGTTGTTATGAACGTACGTTGGCGTACTTGCTCGAAACCTATGCTGGGAATCTTCCCACATGGCTTGCTCCAGAACAAGTCCGCGTACTTTCGATCAAGGATAGCGTAATTGACTATGCGCAGGACGTGGTTACCAAGTTATCGGCGGCAGGCGTACGCGTTGAAAGCGATTTTAGCTTGAATACTTTGGGATATAAGATCCGTAACGCCCAAAAAGCTAAAGTTCCATATATGGTCATCATTGGCGAAAAGGACGTCGAAGACAATACGATTTCCATTCGTTATCGAAACGGCAGCGACCTTGGAGCTATGAAATATGAAGAGTTTGCGTCGCTCATTAAAAACGTTATCGACAACAAGGAAAAGAAATAGATTTTCATTCTTTAATTTTTAAATTTTAAAAAGGCGTTTGGTTTCTTTTCAGGAATCAAACGCCTTTCTTTATTGTCTTTTTTCCTCTTTTCTCTTTATAAGCGCA
This sequence comes from uncultured Planctomycetaceae bacterium, assembly GCA_964447865.1. Lineage (GTDB taxonomy): Bacteria > Planctomycetota > Planctomycetia > Pirellulales > Thermoguttaceae > RUG369. The sequence continues at coordinate 16,527 of CAYUUL010000053.1, forward strand.
ACTCTATTTAACGCGTTATGTTAGCTTATTTTCCAGAAGTAAGATTCTGAACGAAATAATTAACATTGAATCGCCAGAATTTGTCCCAGTCACCTTCTCCACCGTCGTTAATCTTCCCAAGTTCCCCAAGACCTCGAGCGCATCGCCAGCGCAGTTCAGAAAGCAAGCGTCGAGCAACTCACA
>CAYUUL010000054.1:0-16357 GCA_964447865.1 uncultured Planctomycetaceae bacterium
TAAATTGGGCAAAGTCGCGATTTTTTCGAGACTCTTTCCAGTGATATTGGGACAATTTTCAAAAGAGAGGCCGCTTATGTACTCGTTGTTTACCAATCGGTCGAGTTCAGCGTCGACTACGTCTGATTTTTTCATAAAGACGTAAGTTGGTTTGTATAATCCATCGATTCGTTCCCAAAAATTCCTTTCCGTTGAAACGATTGGAAGCGATATTTTGAAATTCTGATCATCCTGAGGAACGTTGTTGAATTTGACTATCAATATAGAAATAATACTTATGAGAACGACCAACGCCAGGAAGATTGCAGGAATCCGCCTTTTAATTTTTGCAATATTCATTGATATGTCCCTTTCAATAATTGGGCGACTCCGTTGACAAAGTTTTTATACAAAGATCGAAAACTGCTTGTCTGGGGATCCGCCTGTATTGTTGCTCTTGTAATGCTTTCCGCGTTCGCTAGTTGTCTTCTACTGTTACAACGATGACTCCAGATTCAGTCCAACTTCCGGTAAGCCAGTATCTTTCTCCTGTTTCGAAATCTGTGTCTGAAGGGTCGGCAAAGACGTCCCAGACTTCGCATTCAAAACGGAGCGTAACGGAATAAGTGGAAAATGTATGTTCTTCTCCCGATGAATCAACGGTTGTTTCGCGAGAAATAAGAGACGCAATAACGAACGTTGTAACCTCCGTATAACCGTCTCCATAGACAAACAGGTCGTCGGCGTTTGTAAAATCTCTTTGAACGTTTGTTGTGGGAATTGTGTAAGCGAGAATACCATCTGCTAAGTTGTCGCTAAGATTGTCTAAGACGGAATGTTGAACAAAATTTTGCCACTGGGTTGTGTCAAACATTGCCCTGCGATAGTCGTCGAGTAAATTTACTTGCGCTAGATCGATTCTATCGCCTTCAGTGCGTGAACCTGTAAAAGAAGTCGGAGAGGAACGAAATTGGTAATGCGTCAAAAAATTAAGACTGCTCCACTCTAAATTGTTTGTTTCTTCCGTATCTTCTGGCGGAGTCGTAAAGTTAATATCGTTGTATTCCAATGTTTCTCCGCCGTTTCCTCCGCTAGATCCTCCGCCGGAATTACCGCCTCCGCTAGTTCCACCGCCGGAATTGTCGCCTCCTCCGCTATTGGTTTCGCTATTTTCACCCGTGAGATTTTCGGAATCGGAGAGATTTGTGACCGAAGGTCGGATTGTTACAAGAGTGAAGTCGTCGTTAAGAGAATCAGAAAAATCTTGCGAAGAGAATACTACTCGCCGAATTTCAGCTTGTTCGGAACTTTCATTTTCGATTTCAGCGTCGATTGGAACGGTTTCCTCAGAGATGACGACGCTTTGCGAAGAACTTGCGCTGGCGATAAAAGTTTCCAATGTAGGGACGTTCATCGGTTGCGGACTTTCTGCAACGAACGCCGTCTCGCCGGGCGAACTTTCCGGTATCGGGGGCCCGTAGGCAACTGCGTCACCCGCCAACATTTGACGCGATTCTAACGCCTCGAACGCGATCTTTCGACTCGCCTTGGCGACGGGCTTGGACGGGGAGAATCGAGTAATTCTCATCAGTATTTTTGGGGAAATCTTTTCCATCATCTTACATTCCTTTCACCTCGTGTTGGTTAAAGTAATATTTAATCTGTAAAATTTGTTTACACACTCGGTCAAACTCTTACACACCAATTATCCTAGCATGCAATAATTGGTTGTCAATGTTGTTTCTTTTAAAAATGTATTTTGCCGATTGCTTTTTATTGAATGTTTATTCGATAAATCTTGTAGTAATACGCGCTACTAATACATTTGTTTGAACCTTGATTTTCAAGCGAACGTATTAGTTGCGTATTAAAATAACAAAAAATGAACGTAAAACGCAGAATATTCGTTTCTACTTCCCGTAAATATTATTATTCTACTTTACGCTAATGTTAAAAGAATCTCTAAAGATTTTCGACGGCCAAACTCTCCGATAACGGAGAATTATAGATAACTACGTCCGCCGCCGATATTTGACTTGACTTTAACGTCCTAACGCGGCTTTTTGACGTGCTTTGACGACGATCAGAACGGTAAGAACCGAATATTTGCATTATAACCTCTGGAAAATGTTTTCGTTATACTAAATCCTCTCTATGTTAATTAAAAATAATGTTTAATCCGCAAATTTTCATTGTATAATGACCAATTTGTCTCTTTGGGTTTGTAACTTGTTGAAATTCCTTTACCAATCTTCAAGCGGAATCTTTTTATAACGTTATTTTTATAGTCGTTTAGACGCGTTTGAGTATACGAGAAAACCTTCGCTTGAGTCGATTGGCTTAAGGAACGCAAATTTAAAGATTTCGGCGGAGAATGAAGAGAATGTAAGATTGTACAAAAGAAAGGATCGAGAACGATGAGGTTTTAAACTGACGTCTTTAATTCCGACGGGCAGATAAACCTCTTCGTAGGCAACTTTAAAATTAGCGGACATTGTTCTCGTTTTTTGTCTTTTCATTCTCTTTCTGTTTTAAGAGCGCTTCTTCTTCATTGATCTTTTTCCGAGCCGCAAACTCTAAAATTGCGACTAACGTTAAAATTAAACCCGTTTGGACAAAAACTAAGATTGCCGTGGTCAAATTTACTTGGTAGAGAAAGAATGAACCGATTGCGCAAATCGTTGTCGTTAGATAGATGGTCGCAACTGCTTGTGGTTTAGTTAATCCAAGCGCTACAAGACGATGGGAATAATGGTTTTTATCGCCGACAAACGGACTAACGTGATTGCGAAGACGGATGGTCACAACGCTAATTGTGTCGTAAAGAGGAACCGCAAGAATACATAACGGTACGAAAATCGCGGTTTTGGGCGCCGAGCCGCCGACAAATGTGATCGAAAGCGTCGTTGTCGCAAGTAGAAATCCTACGAAATACGCGCCGCCGTCGCCCATGAACATCTTGGCGGGAGGTCGATTTAACGTAAGAAAACCGATCAGAGCGCCTGCCAAAAGAATCAAAAAGCCGCCAAGGAATAATTGAGGTTCGCCGGAAATGGGATTGGGGGCAAAGGCAAACGCAACCGCGGCAAGAAATAAAGAACAAATTGTCGCGACTCCGCCTGAAAGTGCGTCCATATTGTCCAACATGTTGAACGAATTGATTAAACCGACGATCCAAAATACGCTCAATACCCATGTTATAACAGGTATTTCAATGAATAACGTGGCTCGCCATCCGCTGGCGACAGCTGCGATTGCGACCAAAAATTCCACCGCAAGACGTAACTGCCAGGGAAGACCGCGGCGGTCGTCTATTGTGCCGAGTATCACAAGAATCGTACCGAGCCCAAGTAATGTCCATAATTGTGAAAGACGCGACGCTATGCCTGCAATATGAGACGAGATAAACGCTGGATATTGCGATATGGAGATCCCAAAGATTGTCGCCGCGTCGGGGCCTGATTGGTCAAAGCCTAACGCGAGTAGCGTGAGAAACGATAATGGAATCAAAACGCCAAGCCACACGCCAAGACCTCCGCCGGTTGGCGTCGGTTCTACATGAATTTTACGAAAGCCCGGTTTGTCGATTAAACCAACGCTCGGACCAAAACGTTTTACTAAAAGACAACAAAAAAGGCTAATAAGCGCGGAAACAAAAAATAAGCAAATAAAGACTGGCGTCATAATATCTCGCCCAAAAATGAAAGCCTCGCGAAACGTCGTCCTGCGAGCGCGAATGGTAAAGGAGCGTAATAATTCCGTGGTCAAATGTCTCTACATAGTTGCGAGCGAACAATATGTAGAAGCGTCGCCGTCGACGCTTGGCGCGATCGCTAGCGTGATCATTTCGCCATAAGCGTCCTCCGACAGAGATTGAACGTCTGATGAATTAACATTTGTTTCCTCGGCTTTTGTTGGCTCTGATGATTCAGATTTGCGTGTTACAAGATCAATATAACGTTGGAAAATCGCTAAACGAGGTTGTTTATGATCGCGTCGAATACAGGTTGAATTGACGATTGACGACGCTATTGGAAGACTTGAATGTTGCGAAGGATTCAACTCGCTACGTTGCTTTTCATCTTGATTCTTTCGACATTGCGTTTGATTAGAACAGATAACGAACGGGGCGACTGGCTCTGTAAGTCCCGCGTCGATACTGTCAAAAGTCGAACTGCCCAAATTTTCAAAATCTACGGTAAACGATTCTGCTTGCGCCGGTTGCGATACAGGAAACGTTTCAGACGTGTTGATCATATCAGCCCCCGATACGCTCGGCGTTTCTTTTGTCGTTTCAATTGAAAAATCGCGTTCGGTTTGAGGCGACTCGTCAAACGACGCTTCTATGGCAGGTGCGTCAGATTGCGTCTCTTCTTGTTCAGGAAATGTCGTTACAGTATGTTCTAAATTACTTAGATAACTATAGTTTTCTTGTTGTTCTTGACTCTCCTCAGAAAAAAGTTCAGACGTCTCTTTTTCTTCGCTTACGCTTACCTTCGATTCCAAATCGGATTCGAGCGAATCTGTTTTCTTAGATTCGTTTTCGATTTCGACTGCGTGCCCCTTAATGTCTTGAAAAGTATTACTATAATAACTGTTTCCTGGTGAAAGGGAACATTCCGCGTCGAATTTCGATTCGTTCGACCCTAAGTCTTGATCGTTGGGTATAGAATTATCCGGTTGCGCAACTTCTCTCAATGATTCGTTGCTCGCGTCGGCTATGTTCGTTACGTCGCCCTCCGAATAGACGTTCGATGGACGACCTGCTTCGCTTTCGTTCGACTCTCCGTCGTAAAATGGATATTCGACTTTATATGATCCGTCCGCGTTCGATGAGAGAAATGACGACTCCGACGACTGTTCCTGCGGCGACTCCTCGTTAAGGAATCGCTTGAGACGCTTCAGAACGGAAAGATTTAATGGACGATCTGCCTTCTGGGAAGGCGATGACCCGTCCTCATCGGATGAATAGATTGTCCAGCCTTCGGCGTCGGACGTATTGGACTGCATATAAGACGACAACGGCGCGCTTGTTTCAGCGTAGGTCTTGCCCGAAGACTCGTCGCTTACTGGGATCTTGCGCGTCGCCATAACTATAAACCCGATAATAATACGTCAAAAACAACCTTGGACTGACGCGGACGTTCCGCGTCTAATCTTTCCAAACTGTCTCAATCGTTATTATCGGCGTAATTGTCTTTCGAGTTGACTAACTTTGACCTTTTTTTATGGTTATTTATTGGGGCGTGAATCGTTACGCTAACTCGATCGGAAAGGTCAAAACCTCGTCGATTTTCCTCGCGCCAAGAAGAACGCAGAGGAAACGGTCGACTCCAAGCGCGCAACCGGAACAGGGGGGAAGACCCGCGTCCATCGCGGCGAGAAGGCGGGATTCGCGTGGTAACTCGGGGGAACCGTCGCGTCGACGTTCCGCGCTCGTAACCTCAATTCGCGCTCGCAACGCCTCGGAATCTAACAACTCGTCATAACCGTTCGCAAGTTCTATTCCCATCGCGAAAAGTTCAAAACGCCTCGAAACTATTTGACGCTCTCCTGTGGTCGGATCAAATGACTCGCCTGTCTTGGCAAGTTGCGACTGAGACGCCGGATAATCGTAAAGCAATATCGGCGATTCAAAGCCAAGATGAGGCTGAACCGCCTCGGAAAAGATTAAGTCGAGCCAATCGTCTTTAGTTGTCGATTCGTCGTTAGCGTACCCGCTCGGATACGCGATTCCATTTTGGTCGGCGTAACGGCGAAGATCGTCCGAAGAACAAACGTGGGGATTGACGTTTGTGTATTCCATAAATACCGAACCAAAAGAACGCTGTTCGACCCGTCCCTTCGACCACGAGACACGAGATACGCCTGTGCGCTCGTAGAATTGAGCGGATACCTGCTCCACAAGAGCGCAAAGAAGAGCTCGTCCCGCTTGATAGTCGTCTCCTTGACGATACCATTCGAGCATCGTGAATTCAAGGTTATGGAGCTCGCCGCGGTCGCCGCGACGATACGCCGGGGCAAGTTGGTAAATCGACTGCATGCCTGCCGCGACGAGACGTTTCATCGCGAACTCGGGCGACGTTTGTAAATAGAACGTCGTCGAACGTTCCTTCGCGAGGACTGGATCCGAGAATCGCTTTTGGGATAAGGCGTCGCGTTCACGCCAACATTGATCAATTTTTACCGGGATTGACTCGACAAAACGATCGACGACCACGTCGCGAGAGAGCGTCGGAGTCGAGACCTCCACGAAACCAAGTTCGTCAAAAAAAAAACGCAATCGTCTATAGAGTTCCGCGCGTAGACGTAAATTCTCAAGTGGCGCCGTCGGACGAAATAACGTCGCGGCGCCTGTAAGTTCTGTAGGTTCGCTCATTTTAGTTCATTCAAATGAAAATTCGAAAGCGTCCCCCTTGAAATTACCGCCAACTACGTATTGGCGCGCCGTGTCGGAGAACTGCTCGTCGAAATTAAAGTGCAGATGACCGCTGAGAAGAGCCTTGACTAAACTCTGACCCTTGAGCCATTCGATAAATTTTACCGTCTTGGCGTCGCCGCGTTGCGCCGGGTAGGCTTCTTGCCCATATTCCTTAATCGCTTCGTCCGGTACTCCGGTCAAGTACGACCAACGCTCCTTTTTATCGACGAGTACGTATCGATAAAGTTCGGGCGTATAGAATGGAACGTGACACAGCGTTACTATTGGAAGCCCCTTGGCGATCTCCTTCTGAAAACGTTCGAGTAAGTCTTCGTCAACATAATAGTAAACGTCGTCAAACGCTATGAAATTAACACCGTTTACAATGCGTGAACAGAATTTTAAATCGTTAGGGTAGACTTTTTGTACGTTGGCGAACGATTTCATCTTATAGGCTTCGTCTTCTCGCGCTTCGCCAAGGTAATGGCTGAATTCGTGGTTTCCGGAAGAATTGAAACGATCGAAGTCGTCCTGATAGATCTTCTTGACATGGTCGAAGTTCGCTTCGCTCACGAAGTCGATTAAGTCGCCCGTATGAAGAAGAAGCGCGTTTTTAGACTTCGCGTATTCTACTGATGCGTTGAAAAAGGGAACTGATTTTCGAAAATAAACGGAACGTGACTTTGAAAGCTCTAATTTACGTTGATCATTGCGTTCGTCCGCGAATGTGAAGTGCGTGTCGGAAATGTGAAGCGCTGTAAACGGCCGCGTCGCGCCAACCTTTAAACGATACTTTACCACCTTCAACTCGTCGCGCGCTTCGTCGGCAAGCGCCGCGGTTATACCCGACGTCGCAAGTGGTGAAAAGAGCGTCGCGACGCTGGTTCCAAGACCATACTGTAGAAATCTTCTTCGCGTGACTTGCATGACGACTCCTTTATTGAAAAAAGACGCGCTAAAACAACTGGGATTCGCTAAATTGGAAATGCGGACAAACGCCTCATTCCCGCCATTATTATAGCGTCGTTATACTGTCGCGTCAAATTTATCGGCTACAATATTTGAAACAGGAATGACTCTTGACTTGTTCTTTCTTTTTAGTTATCTTCCCAAAGTACGTAGACGCGGATGTATTGTCGCGGTTGCGTTGCCGTTCGCCAGGGACGCGCGTTCGGCTTTGTGGAATTTTATCGATTAAAATGTGGAACAATGCGTAAAATAACGATAAGTTTAGCGCTGGGATTTGCTATATGCGCGTGCGTCCTTGCGTCTTGCGAAGTGTTCCACTCGAAAAAAATTGTACAGGAACCGATTCCTGCCGAGTCAAAAACTCTGCAACGCGCGGTGTTGCCGCCCGATTCCGTGGTTATTGACGTCTTGGTTGCGAGAATTCCATATCAGGAACGGGATTTGGCGACGGATTTCTGGAACGACGTCGACGAGTTGGAAATTGACCCGGAAAAGAGGAAACAACTCAATGAACAGGGGTTTCGCGTTGGACTTGTCGGAGCGTCTCCCCCTGTGTCCTTGTCGAAATTGCTTACGCTAAAAGGAAGAGAACTGCGCGCTTCGCTCGAGGAAGAAACCGATTATTCGAAACCGGAAAACACGAGCGAACCGATCACTTCTTCAAAACCGATTACATTACGCGCCGGTATGAAGAGCATGATCGAAACGAGAGACGACGTATGGCCCTCTATTCCTATTTTGGAAAATGAAAATGGCTCCCTTGTGGGAAAAAGTTATTCCGACGCCAGGACGACTTTGAGCGTTGGTATCGTGCAAAATCCCGACGGTTCCGTACGCTTTGATTTGGCTCCTCTATTGAAATACGGCGCCCCGCGTCCGATTACTCGTTATCAACATGGGCAACTTGTTAGAACGCAAGAACAACCGACAAAGAATTTCGATCAACTGAAATTTTCTGTCGCCCTGAGACCGGGGCAGTTCCTTGTGTTGGGCGCCGCCGACGCCGATACGAACGCCTTGGGAAAATACTTTTTTACGGACAGCGGGGTAGATTTCGATCAGAAAATACTCGTTTTGCGGTTGCTGGTTACGCAACGCGACGGCCAATTTGACAGATTCCCCGATTTCAAAACATTGACCGCCCGCGCTATGGGCGAAGAAGAACAGGACGACGAGAATTTGAATGTGGATCTCGAGGGACTAGACGGCGGGGAAGGTAATGAACAAGGTGGGTTCGGCGATTACCTTTTGGAGAATGACGAGGCGTCGAAGGATGAAACGCCTGCTGAAAAATCGGCTGACGGTAATTCGGAACATAGTTTAGACGTCGAAGATTTTTTGACCCAATCTGAGTCTTCTGATGAGGACTTGGCGTCTGAACTTTCCGATTCAGAAAAATAGTTTGGTAATGCGTCGTTGGTCCTTAATTTTTTGTTGTGGAAATTTCGACGGCGTTTTTTGAAAAATTTTTACGAGCGCTTGTCGCGCGATTATTTTTAGGCTAAAATAACGCCGCGTTCGTCGTTTTGCGGCGAGTTTGGTTGCGAGCGTAGCGCGTCGTGTTGGAACGACGACGCCAGAGCTTGTTGTTTTTGTCGGTTGTGTCCGTGGTTGTCGATGCGTTCGACTCCGCGCGCCGCGACGTCCTGTTTTTTAAGAAAGGCGCTTTCGCAGAGTATAAAATATGACCCTTAGGAGAATGGACAACAATGGTCCTCGTGGAGGAAACCCTGGCAAACCCTCCGGACAACGCGTAAACGAAATGATCCGTGTTCCGCAAGTGCGCGTTATTTCCGATGAAGGCGTCCAATTGGGCGTTATGGCTACGAAGGAGGCGCTGGAAAGAGCCAGGAATGCTGGGCTTGACCTTGTCGAAGTCGACGCGCAGGCAAAACCGCCAGTTTGCCGTATCTTGGACTACGGAAAGTTCAAGTATCAGCAGAAAAAACGGTCCGCAAAACAGCAAACGAATAAAACTCAAATCAAAGAGTTGCGTTTGCGTCCGAAAACCGGCGCCGCCGACGTGCAGGTCAAAGTCAATAAGGCGAAAGAATTTCTCGCTAAGAAAGACAAAGTTACCGTTTCTATTATGTTTCGCGGGCGTGAAATGGCGCATATTGGAGAAGGTGAGAAGATCTTGCAGGCCTTTATCTCCGAACTCGAAGACGTCGCAAAGGTTGAAGCCGCCCCAAAACAAATGGGAAAACGCATGTGGTGTACTCTCGCCCCGAAATGACCTTTTTTTATTAGGACGTTGTTGACGCGTCTTTTACGACCGGGGCGTTCGCCTCTTTGGAACGCTCCGATTCGATTTGTTTTGTGCGCTTGTTCCCGTTCTTGCGCGTCGATTGGTGTTTCATACCGCGAGCTGGATTGCTCTGGGGTGGAACTTGTTGGTTTGAATGCCGCGCGTGTTTTTACGCTTTTCGTCTTTGGATTGGAACGATTGCGGCGTGGTTTGAAACGTCTCGTTATGGGAAGTGTCGACGAATGCTAATAATGGTTTCGTCGATTTGAACGACGGCGTCGGTTTACGAAAGGATTCGATTTTGTCGGCGAAAAGCGTTTGGTTTTCCGGTTGGGGTGCGTCTCTTGGGAATATTATTGCGCATCCGGCGGCCCTCTTTTTACTCGCGTGTTCTTTCGCGTTGATTGCTCTCAACGGGTTTGGGGAAGACGCCGCGATTGGCGATAAACTGGGAAAAAATGAGAAAGTTTCTACCAATTGGGTTGTCGCAAATTCGATTGCTGGGGATGAATTTCAGAATCAATTTCGCGTTGATAATGTCGTGCGGTTGTCGCAAAACGAACGTGAACAGGATTTTAAGTCCTCTACTGTCTTTTACGACGATCTCGTCTTTGATTTTGTTGGCGATAATGGGGAAATCGTTGTCTATTCCTTCACTGAGAAAAAATTTGCTTTGCTTGATCCGCTCAGAAGACTGCGCACCGAGTTGGATCTCGATGAAATTGAACGGTTCCTCGAACGGATTAGACCTATTCTGCGTGAAAAAAATGATAAGTTTGTAAACTTTATGCTCAAACCGGATTTCGAGGTTTCACAAAAGGAAAACGAATTCTTTTTTCAGAGTAAATTCATTGATTACCACATTGCCACACGAGTGATTGACGATCCAAAAGTCGCTGAAGCGTATTTTCTCTTTACTAACGCGCTGGGAAAACTCAACGTTTACATGAATCCCGGCTCCGTTACCCCGTTTGCGAGATTAGAAGCAAACAAACAACTGCAAGACGACGCGCGGTTCCCTGAAAAAATTGTAACCGACGTCTATCCCAAGGGAAAGACTATCTTTACAAAAACCGTTCATATTACGAATGAGGCGACCCTTGTGTGGAGACTCTCTGAACGTGACAAAAACCGGGTTAATCGAACGATTCACTTTTTCGCGCAGTTTCCAACTGTCAATTTTCAAACGTATTTCGAAAAAACGGCGGATCGTTGACCGCGTTGCGATTGTGTGAAAAAACGTATTTCCACTAATGTTCCGAAGACTCTCCAACAAGTTCGGCCCACCGAAGCCAAACGAAACGAGGACGATATTCGCTGGGTTTGCGCGCTAATTCGCCAAGTCGATTAACGTTATAAGAAACGAGAATCCCTTCTGCGTTCGAAAATGTCGGATGTGCTTTCCCATTATAACATTTCACGCTTGGAAGCTCTTGAGGTACTGACGAACGATAGAAAATCTGTTCTTCACCAAAGGGACCGATTGGAGTTTCGCCAATTCGATACGCTAATGCAGGACTTATTACGCCCGGCGTATATACGAGAAGGTACTTGCCGCGTTCTTTGCCGGAAGGAATACGCGAAACGGAAAATTCCGTTGAGACGTTTCGAACAAGAGTATTCTCTTTCGAAAATGAAGGCGTTGCGTCTGGCGTCCATGCGCCGTTGTCGTAATATCTCCACTCGCCATAATCTTCGAAGCGCGCGCGAGGAACTCGCGCTACTACCATATCTTTGCGACTAAACTCGCGAAAACGATCGACGTAACCATAAACGTAAATATAACCGTCGTCCGCGTCGTCAAGTATCGCGGCCCCCCACGCAAGCTGCGCGTCGGCGCGCTTTAGACTGAGACGAGCGTCCGGATCGACCGTCGCCGTATTAAAGTCTGGACGACCTGTCGACGGATCAAGATTTATCGAGACTGCGTCTATCCGATCGGGCTTCCATGCTCTTCCGACCAATATAGCGGAAAGCCAAACGTGATCGCCGTAACGCATTCCGTCTTGGAGCCAATATTTCCCCGGTATGATATTTTCGCCCTTATGTTTGTCTTTGTTCGCGTCCTTGCTGTAAAAAAATTCAATCTTGTTTGAGAGTGGTGATTTGCCGGTGAGTATCGCAAAGGAGTGATTGACTAGACCGCGTTTGCCATATTCGTCGCCGTTCTCGTGTGTTTCGCCAAAAAAAGTGTCGCTGAACCAAAACAAACGTTGGTCGCTTGAACTGTCGCTCTTGCCTGTTTCCGCGTCGTAACTAAGATCGATTGAGTAGATCCCGTCGGCCCCTAACCACCCTTCTGTACGTGTGAAAAGCGCGTCCCATTGGCCCGCGCACGTACTATCTGACGCTTCGAGCGGAACAAATTGCGATCCCAGTAATACTAAAATCGCTACTGCAAAAAAACGGTTGATATGGTACAAGGACATGACGCGAACTTTCTATGTTGCGTGCGCGCGTAAAGTCTACGCAAGTTTTCGGGATATATAAACGCGCATTGAGTGTTCCGGTAAAAGAACCCCTGCGTCAATAGAGACTTCGGGCCCGTTTAATTCCGGATAAACGTCGTTGGGCGCGCGAGCGGCGGTGTCTACGAACAAGCGCCAGGAGAATGATGGAAATTTGGCCACGATCGGAAAATAGAAGGTTTGGGCGTCGTCGGTCGGATTGAACATGGCGAGAATATAGTACTGCGCTTCGGGATACGCTTCGACAAGGGGATCAAAGGGAAGGGTGGAGCCTAACGTTTCTGATAATGCGCGCGTCTCGCTTGTGAGCTCGCGATCCTGACTCACGTCAAGCGCGTTGAGCACGCAAGTAAAAGACGATTGTTTCGCCGTCGTCCAATCAATCGTTCCGCCGTACTGATTGAACCAGGAAATGTCGGGAAGCGCGCCGGGCGTTTGCGGCATGCCTGAGTAAAATTCCCGTCGGCGTAGCGTGGCTTCCTGACGGCGAAATCGGATCAAGGCCGAACAAAATCGTTTAAGATCGTTGTGCTTTTCGACAAGACTCCAATCAAACCAGGATAACGGCGAATCTTGACAATACGCGTTGTTGTTGCCGTTCTGAGTACGTCGAACCTCGTCGCCTGCCGTCAGCATCGGAACCCCTTGACTTAACATTAGCGTGGATATGAAATTCCGAATTTGACGCTCCCTGAGTTCCTCGACGCGGGGATCGTCCGATTCGCCTTCGACTCCAAAGTTGTAACTGAGATTGACGTTCTCGCCGTCGCGATTGTTCTCGCCGTTCGCAAAATTGTGCTTATTGTTATACGACACAAGGTCGTTGAGCGTGAAGCCGTCGTGCGCGGTTACAAAGTTGACGCTACACGTCGGTTTGCGTCCGCGGGATTGATAGAGATCGCTCGAGCCGCCGAGACGCGTCGTAAAGGTGCTCAACGTCCAGTCGTCCCCGCGCCAATACCTTCTTACGTCGTCTCGATACTTGCCGTTCCACTCCGCCCAGCGTTCTGTTCCAAACTTGCCTACTTGATACGCGCCCCCCGCGTCCCACGCTTCGGCGATGATCTTCGATTTGGCAAGAATCGGATCCTCGGATATCGTCTCCAAAACCGGAGGATTCCACACAAGTTTGCCGCTGCGATCTCTGCTCAATATCGACGCCAGGTCGAAGCGAAAACCGTCGATGTGGTAATTACAAACCCAGGAACGAAGACAGTCGAATATCAATTCGCGCATCCAGGGACTATTCCCGTTGACCGTGTTGCCGCAACCGCTGTAATTGAGAAAATTGCCGTTTTCTTCCAGCAAATAATAGTTCTTGTTTTCTAACCCCTTGAAAGAAAAAACGTCGAAGTCGCGACCGCGTTCCGCCGTGTGATTAAAAACTACGTCTAAAAAAACTTCAATTCCCGCCTTGTGGAACTCTTTGACCGTCTCTTTCAACTCGCGAACTTGCGCGCCGGGAGTCTGACTCCACGCGTAACCGCGATGCGGCGCGAAAAAGGCGATGGGGTCGTAACCCCAGTAGTTGGGATGTTCCGAAATCGCGCCGTTTGTCTCATTTCGGGGAAATTCGTGGATCGGCATGAGTTCCACCGCTGTCACTCCAAGAGACTTCAGATAGGGTAACTTCTCTATTAGGCCAAGATAAGTGCCAGGTTTGGAGACTCCGCTCGTCGGGGAGTTCGTGTATCCGCGAACGTGTAACTCGTAGATGACTTCGTCCGCAAGATTACGTTCGATCCGAGGTTCGCCGTCCCAGTCGAAGTTGTCGTCGATTACTACGCATTTGGGAGGATGCGCCACGCCGTCCTCTTTCGGAAGGAAATCGCCTGTCAGCGCTTTGGCGTAAGGATCGATCAATGGCGCTCGCCCGTCGAAATAATTGCCTGCGCCAGGATTGTACGGACCGTCTACTTGAAAATGATAGAGAGCCCCATGCCCTATGTTCGGGACAAAAATCGACCACACGTCGCCCCAACGATCGTGTTCCGGTTCAAGTGGGACGACGAGCGACGGCTTGCGTTCGCTTGGGGAATCGTAGAGAAGAAGCCTTGCCCCCGTGCCTGTGCGGCTCGTAAAAGAAAAAAGCACGCCGTCGTCTCGCGCAATGGCTCCGTAAGACGGCTGAAATGTGGTTGCATATGTTGTGCGGCGCGGCATGGTACGCTCCTTCGAGCGAGGGTGGTTTTCGGGTTTTCTTGCGCTACTACGGCTTAACCGCTTGTTTATTACAAGATCGTTGAGTACAATTAGTATAACGTTATCGAGTGAGCCTACAACTGGGTTTTGCTCGTGAAAAAACGCCGCGACTTTGTGCGCGCGTTGGGGGTCGATTAGGGTTGCGGAAATGAGAGGTGCGCGTCAATGCAATGTTGTTCGCCCGATAAAAAAAACGGAACGGTGACCTGTGAGGCGATTGCGTCCGCGCTCTTCTTTCTTGCCTTGTGGGGCTTCTGGGGCCTCAGATATGGCGACTACTTGTATGCCGCGCAAGAAAACTCGATCTTTCACTACCACTGGGATTTTCTCGCCCGCTGGTTGGACTGTCCCGACGGCTTGCTGAACTACGCGACCGCGTTTCTTGTGCAGTTCTTTTACTATCCCCTTCTTGGCGGCGCGATATTGGCCGCGCTCGGCGTCGCCGTACAACTTGCGACGGCAAAGTTTATAAGATGGAAGAAGGGACCGGCCTATCTTCTTTCGTTCTTACCGACATGCTTCATGACGATTTCCGCGACTTGGCCCGCTTACTTCATCTTTATACCGTTTAACGTCCCCCTTGTTTTTTCCGCGAATGTCGCGATACTCGCGACTTTCGCCGTTTTGGCGATTTATCGAAACCTCAAATCTTTTCCCGTAAGATTGACTTTCGCGTTTGCTGTCGTGACCTTCGGTTACTTCGGGGTTGGTTGTTGGGCTACGTTCGCGTGTCTATTCTGCGCTATTGACGAATTGCTGCGCGACGACGACAAAAAAATATCTTGGAAAAAACGCGGTTGGCGCGTCTGCGTCATATTGGCCTTTGCTATCGGCGTCCCCCTTCTGCTTTGGAGATTCTGGTTCCTGTCGCGCCTTAAAATCTATAATGTTTTCACGTGCGGGTTGATTGAAGACGTCAGGTACGATAAGGATTCCCTGACCGCGACTTTTGTCTATGGATTCGCGGCTTTAACGCCTGTATACTGCGCTGTCCTATACGCATGGTCGCGTTTCCTGGATCGAAGATACGCCTCTGAATCTGAACGTTGTAAAAGAGATAAGAAACGCGCTGAACGTTTGCAAAGGAAGCTCGAGAAAATTCGCGATTATAAAAATAACGTGAAAAAAGAACGCGAAACCATGAGCGAGGACGCTGATGCGCCTACGACTGAAGACGCCGAGCGCGTCCTTGAAAGAAAACGCCTTCAACTTATGTTTGAACTCTTTTTCCTCCTTGTCGTCGCAACTTTTTTGACCGCGTATCATACGCGCGCCTTTTTCGCTTGCGTCGAGTCAAATCGCGCGCTTGCCGACGGAGATTGGAATAGAATTCTTGAAATCGACTCAAAACAACAATTCCCTCTTGACCAACTTGTCGCTGTGAGGAACCTTGCTTTATACAAAACTGGGAGATTTGCTGAAGACGCTTTTTTACGCCCGATTGCCGGCGAGCCCACGCTCTCCGTCTCGGTTGCCGATAACGCGAAAGCGCTCGCCGGAAATCCGTACTATCAAGCGAAAATGAAGTTGTTCTATATGAAACGAACGACTGAAAAAAGCGCTTATCGTTCAATGCTCGAATTGATTCTTTGTCATTGGGGGCTGACGAATATTGGCGCCAGGATCTCCATGGACAATTATGTCGCGACCGAGGATCGCTCGATTTCTTTCTGTAAAACTTTGGCGATTGCCGCGATTGTCAATGGGGAAAAAAAACTTGCGTCGCGTTATTTGCGCGAAGTGGGGGAAACGCTCTTCTACAAAAAGTGGACGAACGTCAGACTTGCGTATTTAGCCTCTGATCGCTTCTACCAGGGCGTTCGGGACTTCAATAACGATTCGGCCTATCAACAAGAGGAACAAAATCGTAGAGAACAGGAAACGCCTGGCGCGTCTCTTGAAAACGCCGCGAGCCTGTTCGGCGTCGAACTCGATGAACTAAAACGCGTCGCGACCCTCGTCGCGCAAGCGCGGGAATTACGTCCCGACCGCAACGTTGAATCGAAAAGATCCTATCCAAACGTCGCCTTAATGATCGAAGTCCTTCCGCTTAATGATTTCGATTCGTTC
>CAYUUL010000055.1:0-12470 GCA_964447865.1 uncultured Planctomycetaceae bacterium
TCCTCCGATTTTACCATAGAGAAACCGCCCGTAAAAGTAGCACGCGCAAAGACCTAAGAGCGCAAACGGAATCATTGACGCGCGTCCGAGCCGTAGAAACAAAAGGTCGTTTGGCGTTTTTTCGACAAACGCTTCTCCCGCCTCGTATTCGCAACGCCCAAAAGGAACGCGTACGAAATCGCTTTCTTGCGGACAGTAGGCTCCGCGGATAAATATCGCGGGCGCGGCGGCGAACGCGTCCGTCAGCGGAGGATTGACGCGAAAGGCTGTGAAATCCCGTTTGACAAGGCGCATGATTCCAGACGCGAGCCGTCCGTTCTCGTTGAAAACGTACGAGGAACGCCAGGACGCTCCGAGCGCGAACGCGACGGTCAAAAGCGCGAAGAGCCCCAACGCGAACGCGTCGAAGGGGCGCGTTCGGTTCGCGAGGTTGCGAGTCGTTGTATCGGTCGTTTCGCGTTCCATTCGTCTTTCCTTAGAACGCGACGGTATTGCCGTCGTCGACCGTCGCCAGCTTCCCAATAACGTCATGCGTCGTTCCCTGACTAAAGAAGCGCGCCGAGCCGTCTCCCATGAGAATATTGCAACCGGTCAAGTGCCACGAGCCCAGTCCGCAATTGATCGCGGAATACCCGTTTTTGACCAACTTGTCGAACGGACCGTCGATTGTCAGGCCGATTACTCCGCAGGGCGTTTTGCCGTCTTCCGACCACCATTGCGCGACTGTTCTGAAAACGGATCCTTCCGCGGAGGTCGCTCTGGCGTCGAGATATGAACAGTCGTGGCACGCGCTCCAGTTGTTCGTCGCCGGACGTTCGTTGTTGCAGACGCCCAGACCGTCGACGGGAATGTGTTTTTCACCGACGAATATCTGATTGCTCGCGCCGTCTTGAAGTCTTGCGAACGTATCGCGCGGTCTCCACGCCGCGTATCGATTGGCGCCCGACGGTAGCGCGGCTCCGCGAAACGCTCCGCGCTGGTATTTCTGACTCGCTTCGTTGTCGGAACACACGACTCGAACGTGGTAATGACGGTCGACGTCGTTTGCCGATCCTCGTTCCGCGTTGTAAGGGTACTCGCTCGCGTCGGTTGAGCACACTATCGCGTAATCGGTTTGCGGACCCGCGCTTGGACCGAGGTCTTGCGTTGAAACGACGTCGTAAGAGGCCGGACTGGAACGCCGAGACGGACAAACCATATAGGGAACGCTCGACAGGCCTTTGCGCTGTTCCGGAGTCGTGCCGCATGGGCCTCCGTCGACCCAGAAATCTTTGTCGCGGGTCATGAACGCGTATTCGTCGCGGTCCCGCTTGTTGAATGCGTCGTAAAGGTTCTGTTGTTCCGCGTAAGGGTAGAGCAGTCCCCAGAACGTGCAGCGCTCGCTGCCAACGCTTGCGGGCGGCAATCCCTTGCGCGCGTCGGTAAAGTTGTGAATCGCCAAACCGACTTGTTTGAGATTGTTTGCGCATTGCAGACGCCGCGCCGCTTCTCTGGCGCTCTGTACGGCGGGCATAAGTAATCCAATAAGGACGCTTATGATCGCTATTACGACGAGCAGCTCGATTAAAGTAAATCCGGCGCGTTTGGATAGAGGGTGAAGTTGAAAAATCGTCATGTCTATGGCTCCTGGGCTTGCGCGTCTGAATCGTTAAACGCGGGTCTTACCTGTCGGGTTCCTCGCGTTCCTGCGTCTGTTCCGACGTTTCGGCGTCTTGGGGTTCGACCGGGGGCGGGTCTTGAACGTCGGGCGACGACGGCGTTTCCGCAACCGCGTTTTCCTCGTCAAGAACGCCCTTTGCGCTCGCGAGAACGTCCGCTTCCAGATAAACGAGAACGCGCCGCAACTTTTGCGGGTTTGAGCCGTATTTGACGAGCGCCGCCTTCTTGACGCGACCCGTGAGATCTTCCGGTAATAACGCGATTGTAACTTTCGCTTTTTCACCGGGTTGAAGCGTCTGTTTCTCGAAATCGATTACTTCGACGCAGGCGCTGCAACCCTGCTTGACGTCGTGAATAGCGATCGGACGACGACCAGAATTGACAAGTTCAAACGTATGTTGCGGCTTTTCGTTATCGGCGACGACTCCAAGATCGTAAACGTCCTCCGCGCAAGTCAGGCGCTCGGGCGACAACCTGTCGTTGAGGAGCTCTAGACCGCGCCAGACCGCCTGGCACGCCGCGATTAGGAAAAAAACAATAGCGACGCTTGTTAAAACATTCTCGTTTCCATTTGGATCGGTCGTAAAGACAATCGAGCCGTAAACGCCCGCCGCGAGCGCGCAGCAAAGAAGGACGAGTTTTGTTTTACGTTCGATTTTTAACTCTCCGCGGACGTTCTTGCTTTTGTCGCGAAAGATAAGACTAACCAGCGTAGTCGCGGCGATAACCGCGTCCATGGCGAAGGTTATGTACGGATTGACTTCGCGAGTTCCGAAACAGCCGCACGATTCGGCTCCCATAAGCGCTTTGGAGAGCGAGATTCCGGCAAAGGCCGCGAATAAGGTAAACGCGGCGCCGCGCGTAATAACAGTAGATAGCCCGGCGAGCGTCCAAACTGCAAACGCGGATTCAAACAAAACGGCGAAAAAGTTGACCAGCGGCGAGTCAAGGAGCGAATTTGAGACGGGCAGGGTTCCCCGACCGAGTTACTTTGCCTTTTCAAACGCCGCGTAAAGGAGTATGAACGCTATGATAAAGCGCATTACAGTCCATAACGCGTCGCCGCGTGAACGACGCTTCGGCGTTGATTCCGGCTTCAGATCCGATTGCGTTTGAGTCTGGATTGTTTGAGGCTGTTCATTCATCGCGAACCCCCTTTGACGTAAGATTGTATGGGACGAGTTTGACGACAAATAACGCGCTTCCAACTTGTGAAAGAAAACGCGAAGGGATAGATTCGAACGCGCTTCAACGAGGATCGCGAGCGCGTCCGCGGGTTATCGTTTAGCGAAGATAGCGCGAGAGACTTTCAACGACGTCTACGCAACGATTCGCCACGTCGTTGACGCAGTAGCGATCGTCGGGCAGAACGAATAGTTCTAATTTTGTCCTGGGCGCGTCGGGTTCCGTTTCTTCATTTGTTTTCTTTGGCGACTCCTTTAATAACCAGTTTTCGACAATAACCGCGCGTTCGATCGAGGTCTGATCTTTCGCGACGACGACGACGCGCGAACGAATTGTTCCGGTCTCGTCGGCGAGGAGCGTTAGGAGGTTTTGTCCTTCGACGTCCGGCTCGAGCGGTTTTTTTTCAGGTTCCGTCTGTTCCGACGGCCTTTGCGGTTTTTCGTCTTCGTCGGCGCTCCATTTGCCCGCGAACGGCGAGATCTCGATTTTTTCAATTTTCCAGAATTCGGGATCCGCGAGCGTTTGCGCAAATTCCGGCCAATCGCGCAGGGTCGCGAAAAGATCGCGCGGTTCGCAGAGTCCCAGCATGCGCGTTGTCGCGCCCGTTTCGTCCGGAAGACGAATCACAAGCGGCATGCGCGTTTCTTCCGCGTAGAACGGACTCGATTCGACTCCGGTTGGCGCGAATCCCAGCGCGGACGGCTCGCCGGTTCCCAGTCCGCGAACGCCCGTAAGCGCGAAAAGCGTCTTGGAGAGGATCCCTCTTTCGTTGAGTAATTCGAGAAACCCTTCCAGCGTCTCGTCGAAAGTCGCGATTCCTCCGGAATAGGCCTCGGAAAAGCTTTGCCGTCGATCGACGGGATCCATTTTTTCCAACGCGTCCTCGTCGGATCCCCGCGCGTCTTCCGCGTTCTCGAGCGCGTTTTCCGGTTCGCGCTTTCTCGATTTGTTTTGCGCGGTCGAAGGGAAATATGGCGGCTTAATTCCCGAGTACGGCGCGGGATCCGTTTCGTCTTCCCGGTATCTTTCGCGCGCTTCGAGCGGGAAGTCCCAGAGTTTGTTCCAGCCGGAGAAGTGGGTCCAGACGAACCATGGCGTTTCGTCGCCCTGTTCCGCTTTGTCCTCCAATTTAGCGATAAATTTCGCAAGTTGTTCGAAGTTTAAGAAGAATTTTGCGTCGGCGATAGATTGGGCGGGTTTTTCTGCGTCCGGGGCTCCCAAATAGAACCGTCCGTCGCAGTAGTCGTCCTCGATAGCGGAACTAAGCGCGACTTCCTCCGAGTCGGAGACGACGTAAGTCTTGTATCCTTTTTCTTTAAGAATGCGAAACAACGACTTTGGGACGTCTTCGCCTTCGCCGGGAACACCTTGAATCGTCGCGGGGGACTCTCCTCGCCAAAACGCGCGGCATAGCGTCGGCAAGTCGAGCGAGGTCGCGTAGTAGGAGTCAAAGAGAATCGATTCCGAGGCGAGACGATCGAACGCCGGCGAACCGATCCACGCGTTGCCGTAAGCGCCAAGGTAGTCCGAGTTGAGACGGTCTACCGCAAGACAGAGTATGTTCTTTGCCGCGACGACGCGTTTATGTGAAAACCGCGTTTGAGCGAATTTGAGTTGCATAAGACGGACCTGAAAGAAAACGCGTTCGACCGCGTAAGACGCGCGATCGAACGCTGGATTAAAAATAACTTAGGCGTTCGCGACCGCTTTCAGTTGTTTCATCTGTTCCGACGACCGCTGTAAAATGTCGACCAATTCGTCCGCGATTTGCACTTCCTCGCAGAATACGCGCGTCGCGCCCGAACGTTTAAGAGTCGACACGTTAAGACTGTATCGCGCCCTCGCGATAATCGGCAGCGTAGGATTCATCGCGCGCGCCGCCTTGACGATATTGATCGCCAGGTCGTCGCGCGGAATCGTAACGAAAATCGCGTCCGATTCGTAGATTCCCGCCTCGCGAAGTATTTCCTGATCGGCGCCGTCGCCCGTGATTGTCGGAACGCCTTCCTGACTGAACGGATGAAGGTTGACCGGGTTAAAGTCCACAAGGCAGACGGATCCTCCAAGGATTCTGATTTCGTCCGCGACGCGTTTGCCAATGTGGCCCGCCCCGACGATGATAACGTGCCCTTTCGCTTCGTTCATCGCTCGGCGAAGTTCCGGAGAAATAACGTCCGCGTTGTTGGTCGTCGCGGCTTCTTCCGGTTTCATACCGAATTTCGTGAGCGCGATCTTAATCATGTAAGGAGTGACGACCAGCGAGCCGACGGAAACGAACAACATGGTGTTGTACGCCATATCCGGCAACGCGTTTTTCTCATGCGCAAGCGCCAAAATCATAAACGCGAGTTCGCCGACTTGCGAAAGACTCACGCCGAAGGCGAGCGCGCCTCGGAAATCCATACCGCACGCTTTCAAGGCTCCTGTCGCGAAGATCGCTTTGAATACGATCGCGCCCAAAAGCGCGGCGAAGCAAATAAACGGATGCGCGAAAACGTAGGCGAAGTCGGTCAACATTCCCAGCGAGATGAAGAACATCGCGGAAAACGCTTCCCGGAACGGCATGACGAGCGCGTCGATCTGGTGCGTCAATCTGTTTTCGCCGAGCGCCAGTCCCGCCGCGAGCGCGCCAAGCGCCGGAGTTAAGCCGAAGAGTTCGGCGACCAGGCACATTCCGACCAGGACGACGATAGCGTACAGAATAACAATGTCGTTCGCTTGAAGTTTCGCGAGGTTCGGTATGATAACGCGCATGTTCGCCACTTTCAAAAAGAGAACGATAGCGCAGAACGCCGCCGACTTTAAGCACATGTCGATCCACGGATTCGAGAGCCATTGCGCGACTTCCTCCGTCGTTTCTCCGCCGAGTACGCGAGGAAGAATCAGGAGCAACGGAACGAGCGCGATATCCTGGAAAATGAGCAACGCGAGCGTCGCCTGCGCGCGTTTGGTGTCCGCTTGCCCCAGGTCGATCATACTGCGGTAGACAAGGGCCGTCGAACTCAACGCGAGAACGCTGCCGATTGCCAGACCCGCGACCCACGTCATTTTGAACAACATGCAGACTCCGACGCCCGCCGCGATCGTTAAACCCATTTGCAGTATTCCGCCGCCAAACATGTATTTCGCGGTCGCCGCCAGTTTGTCGAATGTGAATTCAATTCCGATAGCGAAGAGCAGGAGCAGGCACCCGAACTCGGTTATGACGCTGATTCCGGACTCGCTGTTTCTGGCGTCGGCGAGCTTCTTTTGGAGCTTCTCCAACTCTTCGTCCGTTTCCAAAGCGCGAATTTGCGCTTCGACGTTTGCCCTCGGTTCTTCCAGTTCTTTTTGTTCAGACAGCAGTTCTTTTTCAAACGGCTGCATATTTTCCTGTTCTTTGAGCGTTTTAATCGCCTTTTCCGTATGTTCAACTTCGAGACGGCGATATTGTTCTTCGCTTTTAAGTTCTTCGTTAAGAGCTTTTGAACCGGTGAGATCAAGCGCGCCCGGTCCTATCAGCGCTCCTATAAGCAGATATCCGATCAACGGCGAGATTTTGAAGCGTTTGCAGAGATAGCCCGCGACAAACCCCGAGATCAAAATGATCGAAACGTTTAGAATAAAGACGTTCCCCAACTTTTCATCCTCTTTTTCTTTTTCGCGATTGCTCGCGAACGCCTGCCTTGACGGGAAACGACGCGCAAAACCTTCCCCGATCGCGCGTCGCAACGACCGACACGAGCCGCGTCTGGCGCGTAAAACCCGCGTCGGAATATTAGGATTATATGTGAAATAACGCCTGTGTAAAGCCGACGCGCGAAAATCTTGGGAACGCTGGACGGTCGACTTATCTTACTCTCTTAACTTTGTTTCAAGAGTTTATTTATCTTGCGCGTTTTATCTTTCGCGCCGAGCGTCAACGGTAGCCTTGATAGGTCAGGAGTTGATAGTTTTGGTACGCCGAAAACAGGAAGAACAGCGCCATGAGGAAATTTTGGGTTCGGAAGAAAATAAAGGCGACGAAAATCGAACAGACGATGGAGGCGATTAGCGTCATGCGAATCCCTGCGGCTCCGTAACTTCGGCTAAGCAGCGCGAGAAGGAGTTGTCCTCCGTCAAAAGGATAGACCGGCGTTAAATTGAAAACGCCCCAAAGGACGCCGATATAGATATATCCGTAAATTAAGTAATATATGAAATAAAGAATAGCGGCGGAAGGTATGAACGCCAAAGATTGCGGGTCGGGGGTCGGGGCGGGAATGAAGCCGAGAATCCGGTCGACTTCGAAGTTCACGCCTAAAATAGAGAGTACGAACGTGAAGATCAAGGCTACGCCAATTTCCGCGCCCGGTCCGGCCGCGGCGGTGAACGCGCGTTTGCCGTAGCTCGAATGAGAAACCGCGCCGAGAGACGTCAGCCCGCCGAATACAAACGACCCGGACCGCGACGTTCCTATCCCCATTTCGATCGAGGGCTGAAGACCGTACGCCTTGCGCATGGCGAACGCGTGTCCGAGTTCGTGCGTCAGAACGCTTGCGAAAACGGCGCACGCCCAGCCGAGCATACCGAACAGCCACGGTCCGTCGGAACCTTGTGAAAACGGCGAAAAGAAAACGCATAGAAGCCAAAAGGAAATCATGACCCGAACTGGCGTCCTGAAAATTTTGAAATTCCAATCGAATCTTGATAGATCCATATGGCGCAGTCCTTTCACAAAGAGTCGACGGTGTTGGCGGCCCGTCGTTAGTAAGTTTCAGCCTGGACGTTTGACGGGCAGGGAACGTCCCGACCGGCGCGTCGGCTTGTGATTACGCGCCCGCTTTAATCGCGGCAAGAAGTCCTCGAACGTATCCGAGCGATTCCATAAATCCGGGGAAGGGGTCTTTTTCGTCGATTTCGTATTCGAACGGACATACTCGAGAGTACCCGACTTCGATGAGCGCGCGCATGAGACCGAGCAGATCCATCTTGCCGTGTCCGCAGATGACGCCGCGACCCGCCGCTGTCCATTCCGTCATGTCCTTGATGTGGAAGTCGAAAATTCTGTCTTTGTATTCTCGAACCGCTTGAATAGGATCTTCGCCCGCTCGAATCGTGTGACCGGTATCGAGCGCGATCCCCATGCCGGGATCCATATCCTTGACGCGATCCCAAACGGATTTCGTCGTCGGATAAAGTTTGTCGCCTGGTCCGTGGTTATGAATCGCCATGAGGATTCCGGTTTCCTTGACTTTCTTTTCCGCGTAAGGTAGCAATTCCCATTTTGGCACGCCGACGATCGAGACGCAGCCCAGCGCTTTCGCGTACCGGAACGCGTTGTCGATATCCTGTTCCGATCCCATGTAGACGACGCCGCAGGAGTACACTTCCATGCCCGCGTCCTTGAATTTTTGCGCCATAGCCGCGCATTCTTCGTCGGTCGACTTCAGCGGAAGGTGGAAGTCTTTGAGCGTGATCTTTTTGATTTCGGCTTTCTTACACCATTTAATGACCTGGTTGACGTCGAATTTACGGAACGAATAGGACGCGAGTCCAAGTTCGAATTTTGGTTCGAGCGCCGAAGTTTGCGTTTGAGAGTACGCGGATTGACCGCCGCGCAACGCAAGCGCCGCGGTTGCGGCTCCCGCCGTTGTGAAAAAAGAACGTCGTGAGAGATTCATATCAGTTTCCCTGGATAAAGTTATATAAAACGCCGCGTGAAATTGACGCGGCGCGAACTTCGAGCTCCCAAACGCGTTCACGCTTGAGGGGGTTCGAGACCAAAATCGGTGATTTTAAGCAACGAGCGGAACGTATAGCCGCGGTCGGTAAACGCCCTGGCGCCCCCTTCCATACGGTCGAGAATCGCGACGACTCCCTCGACTTTGATTCCCGCCGCTTCGAGACGGTCAATCGCTTTCAGAGAACTTCCTCCGGTCGTGACGACGTCTTCGACGACGACGACGCGGTCGCCCGCCTTGACGGGACCTTCGATGTACTTTTGAGTTCCGTGATCTTTGCTTTCCTTACGCACGATAAACGCTTTCAGGTCGATTCCCTTCATTCCCGCGACGGTAATAACCGCCGCGCAAATTGGGTCCGCTCCGAGCGTCATTCCACCGACGGCGTCCGGGAGGCTCGGGTCTTGTTGAAGGAGTTCGAGAATCCCTTCGCCGATCAGCACGGCTCCGCGAGAATCGAGACACGTCTGTTTTCCGTCGCAATAATACCTGGATTTTTTACCGGAGGCCAGGGTGAAAAACTCGCCTTCCGGGGCGATTTTAAGAGAACATTCGCGAACGATCGCCGCCAACTCGTCTTTACTGTACATGGATTGCCGCCTATTGCTTAAAGGTATGTTCCGCGACGAACGCGCCGCGCGTCCGCCAACCCCCACAATTATAATTTGTTCTCTTGCGGCGTCCAGTATACGAACGGCGCCGCCGACTTTGTACGAACGGTTCGCGGGTATTTAAACGCTACGTTTTGTCATTGTCGTTAAACGACGCCGTCGTCCAGTAGAAAGTCAAGTAAGCCGATGTTGAGAACTCCGTATTCGTCGTACCAACGTTTTCGGACGTCGCATCGTACGATGATTTTCGGGAAGAAGTCGCCCGTCATGGAAAAGGGTTTGTTTTCGACGAGCGCCTTTTCTTCCGTTTCGAGAGCGAAGGCGGATTGAATATAGGTTTTCTTACCGCCGAACCTGGCGATAAAATCAATTTCTCTGGCGACGGAAACGTCTTTTCCTTTCGCGTTTTTCTCGGTTCCATATACAACGCCGACGTCGACGGCGCAATCGCGCGTGATAAGTTCGTTGAAAATGACGTTTTCCATGATATGCGTCATTTCCTGTTGGCGAAATCCTATTCGGGCGTTTCTCAGACCGACGTCCTCGCAGTAGTATTTGTTGGGATAGTCAAAATAATTCTTTCCCTTGACGTCCCAGCGTTTGCATTCCGTAAAGAGAAACGAGTCCGTCAAATGGTCGATATACGCTTTGACGGTGTTGTGCGAAACAATATTTTTTTCGTTGCGTTTTTGCCTGGCGTTGAGCGCGTCGGCAATGCGCGACGGATTGGTTAGCGAGCCGGTCGAAGAGCAAAGCAGGTCGAGAATAGCGGACAAGACGTCTTCTCGCTTGATTTTTTTACGCTCTATCACGTCTTTCAAATAAACCTCGGAAAAAAGAGACTCGAGATAATTCATTTTGGCGGCGTCGGTCGGTCGAGACAAGATTAGAGGCATTCCCCCGTAAAAGGCGTAGGCGTCAAAGACGTCCTGTTTATCTCCGCCGACCGCCGAATAATACTCTGAAAAGCTGAGCGGGTGAACGCGGATCTCGTCGCTCCGTCCGCGAAATTCCGTCAAAATGTCCGAGGACAGCATTTTAGAGTTGCTTCCAGTCGCGTATATGTCAAGGTTGGCAAGCGACCTTAAATCGTTTAACGCGTCGTAAAATGTAATTTTTTTGCCGTCGGGATTGAACGGGTTCGGCGTTTCGTCGGACATTTGAATTTCATCGATAAAGAGATAAAACTGATCCGAACTTCCTTCGACAATCTTCCGAACGCGAGACGCAAGTTCCAGTGGGTTGCGGTAACGAATATCGCGCGTTAAATCAAGCTCGAAGGAGAGAATATGGTCGTCGCGAACGCCCTGGCTGAGAAGATAGTTGCGAAACAAAACGCGGAGAAGGTAGGATTTGCCGCATCTGCGTATTCCGGTGACAACCTTTACCTGCGAGTCCCACATAAAAGAAATGAGTTTATTCAAATAGCGATCGCGTTTGATTTCCACCGTTAGACCTCCGCATTGAAAACTTACCCGCGTTTTCGACGTTACTTTTCAATAGGGATTATATAGCCGTGAAAAATAAGGACAAGGACGCCGTTGACAACTTGCTCTTTTTCTTACGTAAGTTTTCAATAGACGGTAAGCAAACGACAATAGCGCCGAGCCGCCGACTTTGGACGAACGGTTCGCGGGTATAGTCAAGCGATTGACGAACGCTTATTTCGCGACGGGTAGACTCGCCCAATCCGTCGTGTAACACGGCGAGATAAAATTGGAGTTTGGACGCCACGCGGGGTCGATTCCTTCCGCGGCGAAAAAAACGGTTCCTTTTCCAAAGGTTCGATTGAGACGGTCGACGGTCCTGCAAAGAGAATTTTCGCGCTCTCGGACTTCCCGCGGTCGTTCGGGGTCGACTTCAAATAGATAACGTCGTTCGTTCGCGAGGGCTTCTTCGGTTGTTTCAAGCGCGACGACTCCCGCTTTTTTATACCCGAACCCCGGCGCGAAAAGTTTGCGCGCTAATTTGAGCGCGAGCGCCATGATCTCGGGCGTCGAATTGGTCGGTCGCGGGAAATTTAACGCGGAGCCGACGTTTCGCTGCGGCGCTTTGACGTTGTGACGGTTGGTCGCGATATATACGTATAGACCCGACGCGACGAGGTTTCGCGCGCGAAGTTTGGAGCCGACGTTAGCCGCGAACGTCGCGATTGGTTTTTCAATTTCTTCGAGCGTCGAAATATTTTCTTTGAACGTACGCGATATTTGCATAGACCGTTGCGGTTCGGGCGGTTCCGCGTCGTACATTTGTTCCCCGCGCAATTCGCGCACGAGCCGTTCCTGTACTATCGAAAAGGATTCGCGCATATAGCCCGGCTCAAGTCGCGCAAGATCAAGCGCGGTTCTAACGTTCGCGAGCGTCAACGTTTTCGCGAGTCTTCTCCCCACTCCCCAAACATTCTCGACCGGTGTTCGCGCGAGCGCCTGGGCGCGTTCTCTTCGTTCAAAGAGCAGCGCGTATTTGCGGCCCGTCCGAACGTAGTCGTCTTTCGCGAGCCGACACGCCGCCTTCGCGAGCGTTCGCGTCGGGGCAAGTCCCAGCGAGACCGGCACGCCCGTCCATTTGCGCACCGTCGTTACGATTTCTTCCGCCAGTAGTTCGAGTTCTCGACGCGTTTGCCGAGGTATGTCGCCGAGAGATTTCCCGCCGCCGGGATCCTCGTCGAGCCCCTTGAAACGCCCTTGAAAGTCGTGGAATCGGCTCGTCAGGTCGAGAAACGCTTCGTCGATCGAGTAAACGTCGATAGAGGGCGTCCACTGCGAGAGCGTTTGAATCACGCGACGACTCATATCGCCGTAAAACTCAAAATTCGCCGAACGCACGATCACGCCGCGAGAGTCCGCAAACGCTTTCAAGCGAAAATAAGGCTCCCCCATTGGTATTTGCAGATCTTTCGCTTCCTGCGATCTCGACACGACGCATCCGTCGTTGTTGGAAAGAACGACGACGGGACGCCGCGCCCAGTCGGGCCGGAATATCTTTTCACACGACGCGTAAAACGAGTCGCAGTCGACAATGCCAATTATTTTCGTCATTTATTGCGCGGAGTATTATTAGTGCGGCGTCGAAAAATGAAACGCGTTTTCGCGACGTTTGAGCGTTTGCGTGTTGAAACGCCGTTCGCTCCCTGGTACAATCAAATGAAACGCGCTGTTTTTAATAATTAGTTATTGTAACGAAATTTATTTGCGCGGTCAAGTTATTTTTTACAGAACGGACGTTCATCGGGGTTTTGGAAATGAAATTTAGAATTTTGAGCGTTGTTTTGGCGGTATTGGCGGCGTCGAGCGTCACGATATCCAACGCGAAC
>CAYUUL010000055.1:12480-16296 GCA_964447865.1 uncultured Planctomycetaceae bacterium
CGAACGAAATAAAACTTTCGGAACGCGACGCGCGCCAAACGACCGAAACGGCGACCAAAGGGGTCGTTTATCAGATTAACTTACGCGCCTTTACTCCGGAAGGAACGCTCGAGGCCGCGAAAAAAAGATTGCCGAAACTCGCGGAACTTGGCGTTACTATCGTTTACCTGTGTCCTTTTATGACGTCCGACGACGATCAACGCCAGGAATTTTGGACGCCGCGTCAGAAACAGTCGGGTATGAACAATCCGAAAAATCCTTACCGTATCAAGGACTACTACAACGTCGATCCGGAATACGGAACAAACGACGATTTACGCGCCTTTGTCGACGAAGCTCACGCCCTCAATTTAAAGGTTTTTTTCGATCTCGTTTATCTCCATTGCGGTCCGACGGCGGTCTTTATCAAGGATCATCCCGATTTCGTTAAACGCGATAAAGACGGGAAGGTAACAAACGCCGATTGGGGCTTTACCGCGCTCAATTTCTCGTCCGCCGAATTGCGCGAGTACCTCCTCAAAAATATGGAATATTGGGTTCGCGACTACTCTTGCGACGGATTCCGACTCGACTTCGGCGACGGCGTGCCCCTCGACTTCTGGGCCGAAGGACGGCGAAGACTTGACGCGATTCGACCCGGCCTCATTCTGTTTTCAGAAGGAACGCGCCCGGAGGACCAACTTGACGTCATGGATCTGAATTACTCGTTCTGGTTCTTTACCGCGCTCGACTCCGTTATGTCGGGCAAACGACCCGCCAGCTATATTATGGACGTCGCGAATAAAGTTTTCGCCCAACGCCCCAGGGGAACGAGATTCGTTTATTATTTCGACAATCACGATATCGCGAACGACGACTATTCCAACCGGCGCGAAAAACGTTGGGGAGACGCCGCCAATCGCATGCTCCTTACGCTTATTTTTACGCTCGACGGAACTCCGATGATTTATAACGGTCAGGAAATCGCCGACGAGTCGCGCCATTCGATTTTTGGAAACGCGCCTGTCGATTGGTCAAAAGAGAACTCCGAGGAAGGGAAAGGGAGATTTGAATTTTTACAAAATCTGATCAGGTTGCGTAAAGAACGCCCCGCGTTGACGTCGAACGAGCTGGTTTGGATACCGGAACTTTGCGGGAAAAGGGTTCTGACGTTTCTACGTCGTAGCGAAACGGAAACGCTCTTTTGCGTTTTCAATTTCTCGAAAGAGCCGTCTAGCGTTTCCTGTTCTCCTGGCCCCGCTTTTGCCGGCGCGGAACCGATCCAGGAGGCCTGCGCGGCGGGCGTCGTTCTCGGCGACAGGAATTTGAACGTCGATTTGCCGCCTTACGGGTACGCGGTCGTCAAATTGATTCCGACGTCAAAGTAATCCGTCGCTCGCGTTGGTCTCGACGTTCGACGGCTTGTCGCTCGCGATCCGTTTGGTATCATATAACGTACGGAACGGCGCGAGGTTCGTTTGACTTGCGCGTCGGTTTCGAGACGCTTTGCGCGGCGCGCTTTGTAAGAGCGTGGAATAGCGAACGTCGTTCGGCGACGATTGGCGTTCGCGTCGTCCTGGGTTTAAGGCGCGTATACGCGTTGATTTAACAGTTAAGGAACAATTTCGATGAGAAGAGCTTTTACCGCTGTTTTCGCGTCCGTGTTCGCGTGTGTTTGCGCGGTCTCGTTTGGCGCCGACGGCGTTTTCAAATTGGGTATTATTGGCGCGACGACTTCGCACGTTCCCGCTTTTATTAAGACGATTAACGATCCGAACGGTCAGGAAATCTTCAAGAAATTTGAAGTGACTTCGGTCTATCCCGGCGGAACTCCGGATAATCCGGAAAGTTGGGATCGCGTCGAGACTTATACGCAAAATTGCGTCGACGCGGGGCTGAAAGTTTATTCGACGATTGAAGAAATGCTTCCGGAAGTCGACGGCGTTCTTCTCGAAAGCGTTGACGGACGTCTGCACCTTGAACAGGTTAAGCCGGTAATCGCCGCGAAGAAACCTGTCTTTATCGACAAGCCGATGGGCGGTTCTCTGCGCGACGTTCTGGATATCTTTGACCTTGCGGAAGAAGCGAACGTTCCCGTCTTTTCCGCGTCGTCGCTTCGATTCGTAAAATCGTACCAGGAAATGAGAAACAATAGTCCGATCGGAGAAATTTTCGGCGCGGACGCCACGAGCCCCAGCCCGCTCAATCCGAAACACCCGTCGCTCTATTGGTACGGTATTCACGGCGTCGAGTCGCTCTTTACCGTAATGGGACCCGACTGCGTTTCCGTTTCCCGCGTGAATACTCCGACGGCCGACCTTGCAGTTGGCGTCTGGAAGAACAAGACGATCGGCACGTTCCGCGGCATTCGCAAGGGCCAAGCTCCTTACAGTTGCAGAATCTTTGGTAAAGACGGCGTGGCGAACGTCGGCGATTACGAAGGCTACGAACCGTTGCTCGTTGAAATTTGCAAATTCTTTGAAACAGGCGTTTCTCCCGTCGACAAACAGGAAACGATCAATATTTTCGCGTTCATGACCGCCGCCGATATGAGCCGAAAAGAGAAGGGTAAATCAGTCGCTCTCGCGGACGCGATTAAGGCCGCCAAAGAAGAAAAACGCGCGACCGTTACGATCACGACGACTTCCGACGCCAAATTTATCTGGAGTTTCGGCGATATTGAAAAGACGTACGACGATTACGAAGACCTTGAAGACGCCGTTGAGGAACTCGAAGACGAATACGACGTCATTCGCTACATTTTCGACAATCGCGCGGGCATTCCGTTCGACACGGTGCAAAAAGCGCTTGCCGAACTCGACGACGCTCGACTCGCGAACTATCTCTATTGACGTAACGCGCAACAAGTTAAGCTAAGTAAAAAGACCGGGTCGGGCGCGACGCTCGTCTCGGTCTTTTCTGTTGGGACTAACGCGCAAAGTTCCGCGCCGCCGTTCGACTCATTCCGCTTTGACGACGATGGAGCCTATCTTATACCGTCTCGCTCCGTCGTCCTCGCCGTCGATGGGGAGCGCGTAGATCGGGGTTCCGTCTCGTCGTCCGACGCTCAAGTAGAGGTCGTAAGTTCCCGGCTTCGTCGTGGGCGCGACAAACCCGACGCGGAACGTAGCGCGGCGTTCGGCTTTCGGCGCTTCGCCCGGCGCTCCGATTTCAAGCTGCCGAACGTCGAACGATTCGTCGCTCAAAACGGAAGCGATTCCGCCTTTCTCGTCCTTAATGGTAAGAGCGACAAACCCTCCGTCGTAACATGGCGCGACTCCGACGTTTTGAAGCGTCCAGGAAACGTCGAACTTCTTTCCGACGACGATCTCTTTCGGATATTCCACGCGGGACGGAAGTAACCGGTACCCTATGCGCGTATTGATTTTGCGAATCGCGTCCCGACGTTCGTTCCATTCGACGTCGGGCAACCAGTGAATCGACATATACGAGGCGTGGTAGGCCTCTACCGATTCGATCAGTTTGTCGTCGCTCCACGCGCCGCGTTCTACGGACGGCTTATAATGCTCGTGTTCCAGGATTACCGGCATAGTCGGCCAGAACTTTTGCGCCAAATTCGCGTGGAACCATGAGCGCGGCGGAACGTCGACAAGAATACTGTCGTCTCGGAGCGAAACGCCTTTCGAAAAAGCGTAATCCGTTTCCGGTAACTCAAGTCCCTGTTTGCCTGGGCCCGCAACGTCGTCGCTTATGCACAGTTGAACGTCGGGAAAGTATTTGCAGTGCAAGTCGATATGCTTCTTAACGACGTCCATCGTACGCTCGGGCGACATTCGCGTCCCGTTGGGCGTCGACCACACCCCCAAATTGGAGTGT
>CAYUUL010000056.1:0-15580 GCA_964447865.1 uncultured Planctomycetaceae bacterium
CGAGCCTGACGACGCGTTAGCGCGAATCGTCGGTTACGATCTGAGTCCGCTCGCGGTAATTACCTCGCGCGCCAATCTTCTTTTCGCCGCGACGTCGAGAGCTGAACCGAGCAAACGCCGTAACGTTCTTAGAGAACTTATCGCGACGCGGCGTTCTCAATTTCCCGACGAATCGGTCGTTCAAGTCTACCTTTTTAACGCGGCGACCAACAATTGCGAATTTGAATTGTCGGAATCGTTCGACTTTGGCTCGCAAGCGGTAAAGAGCGCGAAAGAACGCTCGAGGAGATTTGACGTCGCACTGGGCAATCCTCCATGGCTCGCGTGGGATAAAACGTCGATTCAGTATCGACGCGCGACGGAACAATGCTGGCGCGATTACGGACTGTTTGACCTTGACGGACGCGACGCGCGTTACGGCGGGTGTAAGAAAGAACTCGCGAGCCTGATCGCGTACGCAACGGTCGAAAAACGTCTTAACGACGGAGGCGTTCTCGGGTTCGTTCTTCCCAAAGGGCTTTTCCAAAAAGGGAAAGCGGGGGACGGTTTTCGTAAATTTGGCGAACGTCTCTCGCGTCCTTTCGCGGCGTTGGAGCTCGACGACTTTTCAGACGTAAACCTCTTTTCTTACGTTACAAGCAAGGCGACGACGTTTGTGGCGCGAAAAGGAGAGACGACGCGATATCCGATTCCGCTCCGCCGTTGGCGCGAAACAAGTTTACAATCGAACGCGACGGCGCAATATCCGGATCCGACGGCGGCGCGACTTGGCGCGGCGTTGGGGATCGAACTTATCGAAGGAACGGCCGAGCCGCAATCGTCGCAACCGGGTTCCGCGTTACGCTTTCGCGTCCACGTTGCGGATACGTTCCCGAGCGCGAACGCCGACGAGCTGACGGCGCGTCAATCGGAACTGGTTAGCCTTCTGTTGAAACGAGGGCGCGACAATTCCGGCGAACGCTATGTCGCGCAACTTGGCGCCAACGCGGCGGGGGCAAGCGGCGTATTTTGGCTTGAGGACGTCGTTTCGCTCGACGAACCGCTCGTATCGATCCGCAATCTGAATGCGTCCGGAAAACGCGAAGTTGAACGAGTGGAGGCGCTCGTCGAATCGGCGCTTCTCTACCCGTTGTTGCGTTGGCGCGACGTCGACGAATACTACGCGCGCCCCGCGTCGACGTTATTGTTGTGTCCGCAAGACCCGGTAAAAAGGCGTGGTTTTTCGCTGGAAAAAATGCGCGGCGAATTTCCCTGCGCGTTGGCTTATCTTGAACGTTTCGAAACGATTTTACGAGCGCGAGCGGCGTACAAACGTTATCACGCCAGAGCGCCGTACTGGTCGCTCTACAACGTCGACGTCAAGACGTTCGCGCCGTACAAAGTGGCGTGGCGCCGCATGGACGCGATGATGCGCGCCGCGGCGATTCTTCCCGACGTTCGGCGCGCCAGACCAATCGCGCCCCAGGAAACGCTTTCGCTTGTTCCCGTCGCTACGCTTGACGAGGCGGACTACTTGTGCGCGACGCTCAATTCGGACGTCGCGAGAGAGTGTTTCAACGCGACGTACGTCCCGGGAACAAAGAGTTTCGGATCGCCGGGCGCGCTCGACTCCATACCGATATCGAAATACGACCCAGGCGATTCAATCTGCGTTGAATTAGCGGCAATAGGCGCGGAAAGACGCAAACGAGCGGCGGAAAAGTTCGCCAACGACGAAAACAAGTTAAAGCCGGATAAAAAGCGCAATCGCGTTTAGTTGTTCGAAAGCTACCTTCTTCGCGTCTAAAACTTGTAAAAAAAGCGCGCAATGGTCGACTTACTGTTGCTTTTATCGCGTGAAAACCCTACAATATCAAGAGATGACGCCGACGTTCGGCGATACTCCCAGGGATCGGGAAAACGTGCAAAATCAGAAACGCGCTCACGCTAGTTCGTTTAAAGTCAAGGTATCGAGGCATACAATGAATCAAGGAAACAAAATCGTCAAACGTTTGTCCTACGCGGCGGCGACCGGCGCGGGCGCAGTGGCGCTCACGCTTGCGGCGCTCCCGCTTTTCGAACCGACCCGCGACGTCGTCGTTGGTCAAACGCCGAGCGCGGCGGCGTCTGGAACCGCGTTGTCCGGTTCGACGCAACAGGGGGCGGCTCCGACCTCGACCGGATCAAACTACGCGCAACCGATTCCCGCGGCGCCTTCTACGCCGGTTACGCCCGCTCCGACCGCGCCCGGCGTCGCGCTGATGAACCAAAGCGACTCAAACGCGTCGCTTGGCGACCTTCCGACGCTTCGCGCTCGAGCGCAACAATTGCAAGCGCAACTTCAGAAAATGCCGACAAGTCTCGCGGAACAAACCGCTCAAACGGCGGCGTACAACGAGCTTCTCGACGTTCAAAGCCAAATCCAACGTCTTGAAATGGCGGCGGGACAATTTTCTTCTTACAGCCAGGCGCGCAACCGTATGGCGGGCGTCGACAGCGCCAACGCGCAAACGCAATCTCCATACGCGGCGGCTCAGGCGCAGAATCGTCGTCAAATTCTCGCCAATTCGGGTCTCAATACCGGCGCGCCGGCAAGCGTCGTACCCGGTCAGGTTACGACTCAGGCGGAAGTTTCCCTTCTGCAAGAACAAAGAGACGCGCTGTTGCAAAACTATCGTCAAATTCAGCAAACTCTTCGCGCGTTGCAACCCGGCGACGCCGCGCTTGCTGAAAATCTTCGTCTCGAACAAAACTCGATCGCCGCTCAACTCAGAGAAATCGACGAAAAATTAGCGGCGGCTCCCGCTTCCGCGCAAATTCAACAACTTCCGCAAGCAAACGGAGCCAATCCGACGTCCGGTATTTCGGCGCAAAACCAACTTTTAACGACGCCGTCGGGCGCTATTCCCACGCTCGACGTCTCTTTGCGTATTCAAAAAGTCTCTCAGGCCGCGCAACTTCTTCGCGAAGCGGGTCTCGCGCAACTTGCGAATTACGCGGCGACAGAGGCTCCTAAATTGGCGGATCCCAATTTCCAGGAACAATCCCTTGTGCCCGGTTCCTGGGCGGAAAGCGACGGTCTCTCGGAAGCGCGCAACAATCCGTTCGCGCAACAGGTCAAAAAGGACGACGTCGACGCTCTTTCTAACAAGATCGACGACCTTCAATCGCAAATTGAAAAATTGACCAAAGCGTTCGCGGACGTTGAAGCGCAATTGAAGTTGCTCACGCGCAATACGGCTTCGACGTTAGATCAAACGACCGTTCCCGCGCCGACAAGCGAACCGCAAACGAACGACGCGCCGTCCGAACAAGCCGCGCCGACGGAAACGCCGACCGACGGAGAAATTATTTCCGGGCAACCCGTCGCTCCGCAATACGAAACCCTTATTCCTTCCAGCCAGAATCTTGAAGACGGAACTCTTCCTCCAATTCCCGGCTCCGAAGATTTTGACAATCAACAGCCGACCGAACAATCGACCGACCCTCTCGGCGGCGCGTTGCAATAAGCGTTGCGTAGCCGACTTCGCGTAAAAAACAGGCCGTCAAAAGTCTTTTTGTTTGGCGGCTTTTCTTTTGTTCAAGCGAGTTCGTATTAAGCGCGTTTTTCTAAAAAGTCTCTCACGCGTTTTCGACAAGATTCGGCGTTCCACGAACGGCAATGTCCTTCCCACCCCTCGTTGATTTCGTCGTCGGACGGCAGCGTCTGTTCGGCGAAAAGACGTTTCGCAACGCGCAGAGAATCCGGTTCATTCGCAGCCAAAAGTTCAAGCGTTTCTTCAAGAGCCTGATCGGCGTCCCCGGCGTTCGCGACGCGTTGAATCAGGCCGATTTCTTTCGCAAGTTCTACGTCCCCTACGCGAGCGGTCAAAACGAGCTCCAGTAACGCCGCAATTGGAAATTTGCGCCGTAAAAACGGAAAGAGGAGCGTCGGATAGATTCCGCGTTTCGTCTCGGTAAAGGCAAAACGAAACCCTTTAACGCCAATAACGTAATCGCATCCCGAAAGAAGTCCGGCCCCTCCACCGCACGCGGCCCCTTCGGCAAGTCCTACGACAATTTGCGGCAACAACTTAATACGTTTAATCGCTTCCTGCACCAACCGCGGCATAACGCGTCCGCGTTCAACGTGTTCCGGTTCGGCTTGGAAAACGTCGAGGTTAAACTCGCTCAAACATTCTCGCGTTATTGGCTCGCCGTCCAAAGCCTCTCGCAAGTCGAGTCCGGCGCAAAATGTGTGTTCGGAACCTCGCAAAACAAGAAACCTAGCGACGTCGTCGTTCGCTAATTTTCGGAGTTCCGCGTGCAACGCTCTTAACGCTTCAAAAGAAAGCGCGTTGCGTTTTCGAGGTCGATTAAACTGGATTGTAACGATTTCGCCGGTCGCGTTTCGGTCGGCAATAAGTGGCGCTTCCGTCATTTTTATCTATTATACTCGGCAGGGTTAAAGGTTCGTTATATCGTTACAGGTTGCTATGCGCTCGCGGGTGCGCTCTTTCGTAAACCTCGTGCAAAACGCTCGTGGAAACGTGCGTGTAAATTTGAGTGGTAACGATATTTTTATGTCCAAGCATTTCTTGTATCGAACGAATATCGGCTCCGGCGTCCAGCAAATGCGTCGCGAAAGAGTGGCGGAGCGTGTGCGGACTAATGCGCGAATCAAGTCCGGCTTGTTGAACGTATTCCTTGAGATTGCGAGCGACGCTTCGAGTCGTCAACGCTCTTCCGTCCTTATTGAGAAAAACAGGTTCGGTAAGAAATTCTCTCCAACGTTTTTGCGCGTCGCGATCAAGTAAGTCTTCGTCGGAGGTAGGAGCGAAAGAATAACTTTTTTCTTCGAGGACAAATGGGCGCGAATTGGGAAAATAAATGGAGATAAACCGTTTAACTTCTTTGGACGGTTCAAACGGGGGGACGTTTTCTTCAGGTTTCGGGATAGCTCGCCAGAGATATTCCCGCGAATGAAGCAAATACTTTAAAATGGAGTTTTTCGCGTAAGAACCGATAAAAGCAAACCGTTCGCGCTTTCCTTTTCCGCGAATTTTTAGGAGGTCTTCGTCTAAGAGCAAATCGGAAAAGATAAGTCCGACGCACTCGCTAACGCGCAGTCCGCCGGAATACATAACTTCCAAGATAGCGCGATCTCTTATTCCAAGGGGCGCGTTCCGGTCGGGCGCGTCCAGGAGTTTAACGACGTCGTCCTTGGAGATAACAAGCGGCAGCGGCCGCCGAGCACGCGGATTGCGAATCGATTTCGCGGGATTGGCAACCGCCCAGCCTTCGCGTTCGCCAAACTTGTAGAACCCTCTCAGCGAGGCAAGACGGCGCGCGATTGTCGCCTTCGTGTATTCCGCCTCGTGCATTGCAAGGACGTAACCGCGAATTTCGTTCGAGGTGATTTCGTCCGGTTTGAGATCTTTTCCCTTGCGCTCGGGAAGTGAAATTTCATATTCGACCCACGCAATCAAGTCTTCGGAATAACTTTTAACGGTATATTGTGAAAAATTACGTTCGATCTCGAGGTACGTCAAGAATTTTTTGATCGAAAAGAGCAGGTATCGAGCGGGATCGTCGGACTCGATCGTTATTTTGTCTGAAGCGTTCATAAAGGTTAAAACAAATTCAAAAAAAAACCCCGTCAAAAAGGGACTTTTCAACGGGGATAATCCTTGTTTACACGGCGCGGTCGACAAGCGTCAACCAGCGCGACTCAGTCGTCGAGGTCTTCGAAAAAATCGAGCCCAACGTTGTGAAGCGCGTTTCGACGCGAACGGTTCTTCGTATTGCTACCGGAAATATCATCCGTTTCGCCAAGAGCTTCACGCAACAGAGCGCGAGCCGCGGCGATCTTCGCTTGACGTTGTTCCCGACGAACGCGTTGAGTCAAAACGGCCGCGTCGTACCAACCGAAACTAAGTTCCGGATCGGACGCGTAACGCGCAAACGTTTCCACGACTTCATCGCAATTGGCAACGTTGTACATGAAAACATAGCGTTCTTTTCCTTTGACAATAGCTAAAACATTGACTTCTTGGTTCATCGGTTGAGCCTTTATGCAAATCGAAACCGCGCGTCCTTTCGCAGTCTCGGAAATTTCGGTTGTTCCTTTTGGGGGAGGAAGTTACTACAACAGACGCGTTAAATATTCTCAAAGTTCCCTATTTCTCCTAAACTAACGAAAAAATCAAACCTCAAAGAGGAAAGTTTTCATCGTCGGGAACTCGTCGACCCCACGCTTTTCAGCTCATTTTAAAAAACTTATTCGCGCGTTGCGTCTAATAATCTTATCGTTCCTTACATGGAAAACTTGACCGAAAAACGAGGAAAAAAAAACAATTGACCTCCTCCCGTCGACGCGGGTCGCGTCGAAGTCTTTTCCTCGTCGTTAAATAGGCGTTATTCGCGGGAGCGAATAAAATAAAGGACAAAGGTTGAAATTCGGAAACGACGCAAGGATGGCTCCGTAATTCCCGATATACGAGAAAAACTTGTCCGCATCGTCGCCGCCAACGCCGCGCGTTGCGACGTTAGACTATGTGAAAAAAATGACAAAAAAAGAAAAAACAAACGACAAAAAAGAGGGTTTACGCGTATTGATGGTCGGCGATATCGTCGGCAAGCCGGGACGCGACGTAGTAATTCAACGCATCGGCGACGTACGAACGCGGTTCGACGTGGACTTCGTGATTGCAAACGGCGAAAACTCGGCCGGCGGCTCGGGTATCACGCCGGAAATTTACAACGCGTTCATTCGCGCCGGCGTAGACTGCGTCACGCTTGGCGATCACGCGTTCCGGCAGAAATCGATCATTCCGGTCCTATGCTCAAACGATCCCAGAATAATCCGCCCTGGAAACCTTTCTCCGGAGGCGCCTGGCAAAGGGTGGACAATCCTGGAAGTCCCGGCGACTTCCGCGCGTCCAGCTGTAAAGGTTGGAGTCGCTAATCTCCTCGGACGCGTCTTCATGCAACTTCAGGGCGATAATCCGCTGTTCGCCGTCGACAAAATCCTCGAACGATTCTCAGACATACGAATACGAATCCTCGATTTTCACGCGGAAGCTACGAGCGAGACGCAAATCATGGGACGGTATCTCGACGGACGGTGGTCGGCTGTTTTGGGCACGCATACGCACGTCGCGACCGCGGACGAACAGATCTTTCCCGGAGGACTCGCGTTTCAATGCGACGTCGGCATGACCGGTCCGTTCGACAGCGTCATCGGAAGAAAAACAGAGAACGTTCTTGAAAATTACCGCACCTGTCGCCCCACCACCTTCGACGTGGCGACGCAAGACGCGAGAATCAACGGGACGTTATTCGACGTCGATCCGGCAACTGGCAAAGCAACCGCAATTAAACGCCTGAATTTCAGCATAAACGATTGATACGCCGCTCGGCTTACCGCAATCGTTCTATATAAATAGACGTCCGTGTCAAGACGTTGTTGCGCAAATTTTGCAAATTTTATCAAAAATGTCGGAAATTCGTATCAAAAAGTTTTTTACAAAACAAACGAAAGAGTCAAATAAGAGGAACGAATCGTTATCGTCTCTTAAAAAAGGCGACCGTAAAGAACGACCGCGACGAAGCTAAAACGCGCGTAGAGTCCGTCGGGGATCATAAACTGGCAACGACCGGAAGTTACTTATTCTTTCGTCTTGCTCTAAAAAAATCGCGCAATTGTTCGGCGCAATCTTCACCCAAAATCCCCTCGTCGACGTCGCAACGCCAATTCAATCTCTGGTCGTTCAACAATTCATAGAGCGAGACGACGGCGCCGCCCTTCGGGTCGCGCGCGCCAAAGACGACGCGATTGACGCGCGATTGCACAAGAGCTCCCGCGCACATTACGCACGGTTCAAGAGTCACAAAGAGTTCGGAATCTTCAATTCGCCACGACGGGAAAAATATAGAGGCGTCGCGTAAGACAAGCGTCTCGGCGTGCGCTATAGGGTCGCAGTTTTGTTCGCGGCGGTTATGGTTTCTCGCTATTACGCGGTCTTGACAAACGAGCGCGGCGCCAATTGGAACCTCGCCCTCTTCGGCGGCAAGCGCGGCTTCAGTCATCGCGACGCGCATAAAAAATTCGTCGCGATCTCCGTCGTTCGGAGTCCAGCGGTCAAAAGGCGCGTCAGGCAAAAAAAAACGCGTCGGAACCGCGATAAAGTTCAGACGCGCCGCATACGTCGTTTTGATGAGTCATAAGAGAAGTTGGACGCCGCTTAACGCGGCTCGTAGTTGTCAGTACGCTTCGTAATCGTTGTTGAGAGCAAAATCGGAATTATTCTGAACGACATTTTGCGAGTAAGAGGGCGCGGTATATTGAGCCGAGCCGAGATTGGTCGCCGGGATCGCGGGAGTTGCTGGAGTAGCGGGCGCGGATTCGACCTCAACGCCTTCGTTCGTGTAATACTCGACGGAACCGCCGCCGCAATTGGCGCAATCTCCGGTAACGTTCGACCCGCGGTTCATTCCGCCAAGATTCGAGCCGCAACGATAAAGTTCGCCCATGCACTGGTCACCGCGTTCCGGTATGAAAGTCGGCTGGCAGTAATCATAAGGAGCCAAACAAGCGCGACACCCAACAAAACCAACGGCAAACGCCATAATAATACCCATAACGATAATACGCGTCATCGAACTCGCTCCGTTTCTATCATCCACGACAAGGCGAAAAGTTTTCGGTTGGCGGCGCGATTCGCCGCTCCTAAATTCTATTTTCGTCCATACAGCCAAAATATTTAGTAAAATCGTTAAAATTTACACATTTGAACAATAATTGACGAAATGACGTTGATAGAGGGCACATAAAACAAAGAACCGTCACCGCCTAAAAAAGCGATAAAATCGTCGACGCTTTAAAGAGAAAAATTTTTCGAAAAATTTTGGGGAGTATTGAAAAATATCCCCAATAGAGTCAAAAAAAACTTGACCTAACTCGGACGTCCGTGTTACAATATTTGAGAAGCGCTATATAGACGCGGTGGAGTCGCGGAGCGACGCCATGAACGAGCGCGCCAAACATTCGAAGAAATAAAACGTAGCCGACGGCGCGTTTTTCTCGCGATCGGGTGTTCCACAGTTTTGGCGAGCGCGTTTATTCGGATGCGTTTACGCGGCGAACGTTTCGCGTTTAGAGCCTTCAAACTTTTTTAATTAGACTACTTTCACTATCGTTTAAGCAACCGATAGCGCCCGCTTGAGCGCGCGTATGTCGACATGGCGTCGGCGACGTTGAAATGGTCGCGCAAGCGCGGTTGTTTCTGTAATAGACCGCCTTTGAGCGCGAATGTTTCGTAAACGCGGCGAACATTTCAAGGTCGAGCGAACGCAAGCGCGGCGCGAATTGGCGACGAGCCTTCGCCAGCGCAACGGGAAAGAGCACGGGACGAGTAACTATGGCAAAAAATCAAACCGTATGGGGTATCGACGTCGGCAATACGTCGTTGAAGGCGTTGCGCTGTCGCAAGGGCGAAGAGCCGGGTTCGCTGGAAGTTTTGCAGTTTGATTACATTGAACACAGCAAAATCATGTCGTCGCCGGGCGCGGACGCCAACGAGATTCTCGCGGAAACGTTGAAGCTGTTTCTTTCGCGCAACGACGTCAAGGGCGAAAAAATCGCGATCTCCGTATCGGGACAAAATGCGTTGTGGCGTTTCCAACCCCTTCCTCCAATCGATCCGAAAAAGGTTCCCGACTTGATCAAATATGAAGTGAAGCAATGGCTTCCGTTTGATCTTCAGGACGTAATTTGGGACTACCGCGAAGTAGGCGGCACGGTTGAAGGGGGCGTCGCGCTTGATCTTCACATCTTCATGTACGCTATGAAAAAAGACGTCGGCAAACGTTTGCTTCAACGTTACGCGGCGGCTGGTCTCGACGTCGACTGTCTGCAAGGCGCTCAGGTCGCGCTCTACAACGCGTTCGTAAACGACATGTACGATTACGAGTCGCTTCGTGAAAAAGACATGAACGAGATGAACGATTACGACGTCATTTTGAACGTCGGAACCGACGCGACGGAAATTGTCGTGACGAACGGAGTCGCCGTTTGGCTCCGAAACATTCCGGTCGGCGGCAATCTGTTCACCAAGGCGTTGTCGAAGCAGATGAAGTTGACGTACTCGCAAGCGGAACATATCAAACGCAACGCGAATACCGCGCAAGATCCGAAAGCCGTCATTGTCGCGATGAAACCCGTCTTCAACGATATGTTGACGGAAGTCGATCGTTCAATCAAATTCTACCAGAGTTTCAATAAGAAAGCGAAGATTCGGCGAGTCTACGCGCTTGGAAACGCGATAAAATTACCAGGTTTGCGCGCTTTCCTTTCGAAGAGTCTCGGCGTGGAAATCGTAACGCCGTCAAAGTTCAATAAACTCAGCGGAAACGAGGTTCTTAAAAACAATACGTTTAAAGAAAATCTGTCTTCGTTTGGAGTCGCCTACGGTCTTGCCCTGCAACTCCTTGGAGACGCCCCGCTCAATATTAACCTTGTCCCGCGCGATCTCGTTCAGCAACGAATGATCGAGCAAAAGAAGCCGTGGGCGCTCGCCGCCGCGTCTCTTATTGGACTTGGACTTACCGCTCAGTATTTCGTG
Source organism: uncultured Planctomycetaceae bacterium (assembly GCA_964447865.1). Classification (GTDB taxonomy): domain Bacteria; phylum Planctomycetota; class Planctomycetia; order Pirellulales; family Thermoguttaceae; genus RUG369. Next base: position 10,584 of record CAYUUL010000056.1, read on the forward strand.
ACGGCGAACACCTATAACGTCGTTCAAACGCCGGCTCTGGAATCCGCGCAAAAAACCGCGGAAAGCGTCGCGTCAAAGTCTAAAGACCTGATCGCCAAAGCGAACGCCGCCGTTACGGAATTTAAGAAATTCGACGATATCGGTCGTAATTTGACGAGCGGAGTCGAAGGACGTCTTACCTGGATGGAGTTGCTTAAAGCAGTCAACGAGTGCATTCCTTCCGAAGCTCCCAATAAAGAAATTCTTTCCGAAGGCGTAACCGCGATCAAGAAAGAAGCGATTCATCACCAAAACCGCGTTTATATCGACAATATTGAAGTTCAAAAGATTGAAGAACTTGGAGACTGGTTTGAGCTTGTTCGCCGTTGGTACTACATCGACGACGTCGAAGCGCAAGCGTTTGATATTGACGCCAGCGGCAACAGTCTTGCTCCGGAAGAAGACGCCGAGGGTTCGACGACCGGTTCGACGACCATAACGAAAGTCGGCTCAGAAGACGCCGACGCGGCGGAAGCGGAGGAGTCGGGCGACGCCGAGGCCAAGACCGAGGAACCGTTCCCCAAATACACCTTGGAAGAAATGTTCCCCTTCGTGCCGGCGTCCGACACGAAAGGCGGCTCGTCTTCGTCGAGTTCGTCTAAATCGTCGTCAAGTTCGTCGAAGTCGTCTTCGAGCAGTTCCTCCAAATCCTTGAGCAGTTCGTCGAAGTCGTCTTCGAGCAGTTCCTCCAAATCCTCGAGCAGTTCTTCCAAATCCTCGAGTAGTTCGTCCGATTCGGGCGGGCTCGAAACGACCGCACTGGACGAATTTGTGGAAGCAAAAGACGCGCGTCTAGAGCTTATTCCCGCTCCGAGCGGGCCTGGTCGTATTGTGCAGTTGCGCGGATATCACTACCACAACCCGGACGACAAAGACGACCCGGCGCGTGGCGCTGAATACCTTCGTCGCACCCTTCTCTATAACTTGAAGCACGGCTCCGTCGAATTGCCGGTAAGTTTGGAACGTCAACGCGCGGGCGAAGTCAACGCGACCGAGACGATCACCCTCAAAGAGATGGGAATTTACTATCCGGTGCTTGTCAATCCGGGCGTTATCGACGATCAGTTCCGTCTTCTCGATCCGCAAGCGGCGGCGGAAGCGCGTAAAGAACTCCTTAAGAAAATGATCAAGGAGCAACCGGGTCGAGCCGGCGGGGCGTCCAGACAAAGCATGAATGGCGGCGGCGCGGGTATGCGAGGCGGTTCAGGCATGGGCGGATCCAGTATGGGCGGCGGTATGTCCGGCAACATGGGCGGCGGCATGAGCAATATGAACAATCAGATTGCGAACCAGCTTTCCTCCGACAAGATTCTCGACTTGAACCGTTACGACTTCACAATCCAATTTGTATGGATGGAAACGCCTCCAAGCGAACGAGACGCGCGTCGTAAAGCCGCGGAAGAAGCGGAAGCGGAAGCGGAAGCCGGAACAACCGACGCGACGGAAACAACCGACGAACAGGAAGTTGGTTCCACCGCGGTCGTCGATACGACTGAAAACGCCGACGCGACAGACGCGACGTCAACCGAAGGAACGACGGAAACAACCGACGCGGCTGACGCGGCCTCGACTGAGGAAACGACAACCGCCGCCGAAGAGGCTGCGGAAACGCCCGACAAGGCTGAAACAACCGAAGAAACCGCAGAAACGACAGAACAGGCTGATGCGACCGGAGAAACGGCGGACGCGGCCAACGAGACCGACGCAAACGCGACGGAAGGAGCGGAGGGCGAAACTTCGACGGAAGCCGCCGAAGAAGGAGCCGCGTCGGAAACTCCGACTGAAACTTGAAATTGAAAGTCCGTTACGCGGCAAAATTTTAGTCGCGCAACGGATTCGCCGTTTCCCTATTCGACTTTTTATAGCACATAATCCTCGTCGTTTCCGGTATGAAGCGTCGAGATAGTTGGGAAGGCGCGATATCACGCGCGTTTTCCTACCGATTTCCCGCAGACTACCGAGCGGTTACCCGACGCGAACTCTAATTCTTCGCGAAGGGGCATAAAGGTGAAAAGAATGGCAAAAGCTAAAGGTGGATTAAAACCGGAGGATATCAAAAGGCTTTATTTTTGGATCGTCCTTCCGATAATATTAGTTCTTTCTCTTGTTTTTGCGTTCGTCGCGAACAGCAAGATCAAGAAACAGTATAAAGAGAAAACGGACGCGCTCACGGCGGCCAAAAAAGGCGTCGACGACGTCGTAAGCAATAAGAAGCATCCGAACGACACGACAATCAAAGCGATCAAAGGCGAAACGAAGACGCTTTCCAGCAACGTATTCGATTCGTGGATGCTGATGTACGGCGATCAAAAAATGCGCAACCGTTGGCCTCGTCAGCTTTCTCGTGAATTTTTGGATCTTGTCGAGAACAAATTGAAGTTCCGCGATCCTATTGGAGTCGGCAAACCGTACCTGCTCGAAGACTACGGCTTTTTCATCGGCAATCATCTGCCCGACCTTTTGCGTTCCATGAATCGTCGGAGATGTCAAGTCAAGGAGTATAAGCTCCTGAAAAAGGCTGAAATGACAAACTTGGGAATCACAGGTCTCAAAGAACAGTTCTGGCCGGTCTATGTCTCTCATGACGACGAAGGAAACGAATTTGCCTACATCGCGGTCTATTCCGATCCGGAAAACCCGAAGTCGCCAATCAAGGACGTATACCTTTACGACGTCAAAAAAGATCTTGCCAGTCTCATCGACGATAGCGGTTTGCGCGATAGGCTCAAGGCGGTTGAGGAGCCCGAGCCTTATTGGCGCGACGTCGATCCGTGGATTATGGATCCTAAAGATTATATCGCGTTTGGCGTGGCCGACTCCGACCTTCAAGGCGTCTTAACGGCGATCGCGGCGGTCGCGTCCGGCGGTTCGGCGAGCGCGATGGGCGGGTCTGGAGGATCCGGCGGCATGGGCGGCATGAGCATGATGGGCGGCTCCGGCATGGGCGGCTCCGGCATGGGCGGATCTGGGTCCGGTATGGGCGGGTCTGGGTCCGGCGGTTCTCGCGGATCGATGGGCGGCGACAGTATGGGCGGCGGTTTGAGCGGCCTTGGAATCGGCGCGGTTCCCGGCGACGGATACGATCCTGCGGAAGACCAAATCTCGGGCACAGAACTTGAAGAACAACTTGGCGGCGGAACCGGTGTGACCGGAGGACGCGGCATGGGCAATCGCGGTATGACGGCGGGCGGCTCCGGCGGCGCAAGTCGAGGAACCGGTATGACCGGAGGTCGCGGTATGGCGACCGGAGGATCCGGTATGGGCGGCGGTCGAGGCGGCTCTGGAATGGGCGGTTCCGGCATGGGCGGTACGACGACGGAAGATCCGACCTGGTCGCAACAAATCTACCCCGGCCTTCCTCCTTATAAAGAAAGACGTCGAATCGTTGGAAACGTCGATTGGCCGGATCCGGAAATTTATTATCTTCCGACCTGGCAATCGGACGCGACTCCGACTTCTATTGAAGTCTGGTACGCGCAAGAAACCTTGTGGGTTTACGAAGCGCTCATCAGCGTTATCGCAGAAACCAACTCGGCGAGCGAGGAGTATAAGGACAATATTTCGAAAGCTCCGATCAAGTGCGTCGAAGCGATGCTCATCGGTCAAAAAGCCGCGGTCGACTTCACGACGTTGTCTCAGACAATCGGCGACTTGACGGGCGCGAGCGCAAACGCGAATAGTCTCGGCGGCAGCATGTCGGGCGACATGACGTCGTCGTCCTCGAGCGGCGGCATGGGTTCCGAAATGACGCTTCTTTCCGGCTCAGCGGAAAACCAGGCGTTGACTAAGATTGTTCTTGGACGTTACGTCGACGCGGACGACATTCCTCTTAAAGCGGACGATAAGCCGCCGTTTGCGGAATTCAACAAGATGCCGGTCTGTTTGAAGGTCGCTATCGACCAACGTAAAATTCCGGAACTTCTGGCAAGTTGCGCGAATTGTTCCATGCCGATCGACGTCAAGCACATCAGAATTTGTCCGGACAACAACGAACCTTTCGTGATGCCAATCCCGCTTGAAAACATGGCGTCCGGCGACGGCTCCGGTATGGGCGGCATGATGGGCGGTATGATGGGCGGTTCCGGCATGGGCATGATGGGCGGTTCTGGAATGGGCGGTTCCGGCATGGGCGGATCTGGGTCCGGTATGGGCGGGTCTGGTTCCGGCGGACGCGGCGGTCGCGGCGGACGCGGGTCAATGACCGGCGACTCGATGATGGGCGGCTCCACAACGGGCGGAATTGAAGTAGGTCGTTCTGATCTGAGTCAATCCGAATATGGCGCGGACTGCATACGCGTCGAAGTATACGGAATCATCAATATCTTCAACGAGCCGAACAAAGAAACGTTCGCGACGGGCGCGTCGGCAGAAGACGCGGACGCCGAGATGGAATCAATCATAGAAAACGCGCATGAATCCGGCGAAACGGTTGAAGGCGGAGAAAGCGCGGACGAGGGTTCTGAAGCAACGGAATCCGACGCCGACGCGACCCAAACTTCAACGACTCCTGCGGAAGCGACTCCGACCGAGGTTCCGACGGAAGCGACGGGTTCGGAAAACGCGCCCGCGGAAGCTCCAGCCGACGTATCGAACGCCGCTAGCGCGACATGACGCGACTTTACGAACGCGGCGTTCCGGTTTAGCGGAGCGTTGCGTCGTTCGTGAGTCCCTTTTCCATTGTAACGTTATACGAAAAAGCTAGAGAAATAAGGACACGCCATGTGCGCTAAATCCAACGAAGATAAAGAAGCCAGGAAAGCGGAAAAGGCCGCGGCAAAAGCGGAAAAGGCGGCGGCGAAAGCGGCGAAAGCCAAAAGTAAACCGAAGCCAAAGAAAAAGCAAAACACAGGCGCCAACGAATACAACTTTTTCTTACTTCACGGCGAAAAAGTTGCGATTGCCGTTGCCGTTTTAATTTTTGTCGGTTTGCTGGCAATGGGTAGCGGTCTTGAAAAGTT
>CAYUUL010000057.1:0-15355 GCA_964447865.1 uncultured Planctomycetaceae bacterium
TGAGGACGAGTCTTGTCGGAACCCTTGAGTAATGTCGAAACGAATATCGCCGTCCCCCGCGCTCTCGAAGTACGGCTGTTGCTTCTTGCCGAGTTCCGCCGCTTTGCGCGTGGTCGTTTGGATCGCGAAGCCCGCCACGGAGTCAAACGAGCCCTGGTAACGACGCGCAAATTCGTCCATCCCTTGAACAAGAGAATGCGTAAAGAGCCCGACTTTACCGGGATTGACGTCGATTGGACTTTCGCTCGCGGAACAACTGGCCAACGCGGCGGTTCGGAACCCCGGCGCCGTCTTGCGAATATACCGTTCGATCGTCTTGCAGTCCCCTTCGTCGGCGCGCCAATACTCTCCGTTCTCGGAAATCGGTCGTCCGTCAAGAATGAAACAGACGTCGCGCGCGCCTAACCGCATTGCGGCGCTGAGAAGGGATTGCAACGAAACGGTTGTCGACTTCGCGTTTTTAGCTTTGTAATCCGCTAAACAAAATCTGCGTTTGTCGTCCCCCTGCTGATGAATCCCCACGCCCCAAAATCCAACGATCAGTTGCTTTAAATTGAGTCCTTCTATACGCTTAAATTGTCGTTCAACTTCCGCTCGCGTCGCCTTGTTTGAGCCCGCGCTCGTCAAAAGAACAACCTCGTCGTCGTTGAAATTCCAATAGCTTCGCAACGCGTCCGCAAATAAACGCGCGTCCGCTTCCGAGGACGACTTACCTGATTTAACGGGATTATCGACGGCTATTAACAACGCCAGTTTCGTCATGACGAGTTCCTTTCTACGCAACTCAGATTCGCGATATTGCCGAACCTGCGCCCCCCATTATAAAAAAGCGCTCCGCTTTTTCCAGTCGTTAAATTGTTTTTATATCGCCTGATTACCCACCTTGACGCGGTTATAACTGGACAAGCGCGCCGACTCGTTAAATTCGCGTCGACGCGCCTGCGTTCGCGACGTTGTTACTTTCCGAAAAGTTCCTTTTCAGAAAGCTCCTCTTCGGACGTTTTCTCAACGGAGACGCCCCAATACTCGATCTCGGTAATCCCGCACCACTTCAACGGGTAGGTCGGAGTCAGACCCGTCAACTTCGCGCTCTTGACGCGGCGTTTCGGGAACGTAAAGACTTGAGGTTCCGCAGTTTCTTTGAGTTCGATCGGAACGAACGTGCCGTCGGAAAATTCCAGTTTCGCGCTTTTCCACACCGTATCGTGCGGGAAATCGGCGCGAGCGTAAATAACGCACTTGTCAATTTCGACTTCGCACCCAAAGTCGACGTTCAACCACAAGTCGGATCGCAAGTTCGGGCCCCAGGACGGGAACGCCGGTCCGTGTCCCCTGTTTTCTTTCTTACCGTCGATTGCGTTCTTTGCCGCGAATTCCGCGAGATACGCGTATTCGCTGTTCGACGTCGCGTGAGGATAACGCGAGATAAACATGCCGTCGGTGCCTTGGACGTCGCGCGGATTGAGCGCTAAATTGCGATAGACGTTGAGGTTGCCTTCGCGGCGCGCGACCGACGGCGCGTAATGCTTCTTGAAGAATTGCATAAACGCTTCCCGCGCCTCAAGACCGCCCTCGCTCGCTTGCCTGAAATCGCCAGGATCGGGCGCTTCTCCCGTCTCTTGCGCCAAAATCAACTTTTGAACGTTCTCTTCGACGATTCCCTCGATATTTTTACGCTTGATTGTATAGTACCAATATTTCGCGTATTCGTCTTCGGTCCAATTGTTTTCTTCCTCGTAATCTCCGCAATAGGGAACGAGAAGATCCATCCAGAGAGCGAGCATATGCAACGAATTGGCGTCGATGCGCGCGTCTTTGTGATTCTCGTCCTGACCGCCGACCGTACCGTCCGGAGCGCGGAACATTTTAATAAGCGGACTCGTCGCGGCTCCCTCTTTGTAAGGCGGCAACATGGCCGGTCCCTCTTGAATATTGATCCAACGCGCGTAAGGACCGTCGTTCGGAGCCGTCAATTCCTGATTGCGCCAGGGGTATCTTGGCCCGCCCGCGTGGAAATTCGTCAAGTTCAAATACGATTCGCTGAAATTGCGGCCCGCCGCTTCGCTCGCTTTACGCCCTCGAGGAGTCGAGTCGTAATCGCCAAGCAGACTGAACGGCGCTTTCTTTCCGTTCGCGTCGACTTTGCCCGTATGACAGCGTACGCAATGCGTGTCCAGGATCGGCTGAATATCGCGGTTAAAACTGAATCCCGCGTTTTGGTATCTGCCCTGACCCGGCGACAGTTCCGGTTTCAACGTTGCGACTCCCTTCTTAAGCGCCATCGACGTCGAACCTTCGGCGCTCGCCGCGTTCTCGATGATATTTGTTTTCGATTCGTGACAACCGACGCATCCGAACGTTTCGCCCGGCTGCAAGGTCGACCAGCTGCGCATCGTTTGAACGACGTCGCCGTTCGCGTCGAGCAACTGGAAATAGACCGGAGTCAGCGCGGGTACTTCAAAGTACGCGGAACCGTCCTCCTCGACCGGAACCGTACCGAGAACGTGTTTGACGTCCCACGTCCCTCCGCCAATCGCGACCGGAGTCGAGATGAGAGCCCCGCCCGCCGGACCTTCGTTACCATTGGAGCGGATCCCCACTCCGCGGAACTCAAGCGCGACGACGCGCAACGACTTGATTACGCCGCGCTCAATACCCGCCAGACCCGGCCCTTCGTACACGTCCTGGACGTAGTATTTGCCCGTCCTGGATTTGTAGTCGACTTGCGAGGGTCTAAGCGTAGGGATATCGCGCCCCTGGAACGCGATCGGCTGTCCGCAACTCACGAGAGGATCGTACGATAAAAGCTCGCGCCGTCCGTCTAAGTCGAACCAGTACAAACCAAAGGGAATTTTGTAACTCCACGCGCCGCCCTCGGGCAGGTACGCGCAGAATAACGTCGATTCGTCAAGCGGGTAAGGGTACTGGAACAATTCGCCCTGTTGCCCGTATTGGTCGATGCGGTCGCCTGGCGTGTGACGACGCGGCGCGACGAGCGTGGCGCCCGAGTTTTCCTGAGAACCTTTATCGCGGTCGATCTCGATCAGTTTGCCGTTCTGATAAGTGTGGTGACCCGCCGCGACCGCCAGTACGCGATTCGTGCCCGGTATGCCGCGCGCGTGCATGATCGTCGTTGGGAAATACGAGTTGTTCCCGTAAAATTCCGTCTGACCGGTTCCGTCCGCGTTCATTTGGAAAAGGGGTTGAGGATAGATTTGTCCGCGGTCGTTGTAGTCCCAACGCGTGTAAATAATACGTCCGTCTTCAAGTAGTTTCGGATAGTTGACCGTGACCTGGTCGACGGAAACGCGGCGCAAAAATCGCCCTTCAATATCGCACGTATAGAAATTCGCCACTTCGGTCCACCAGCAGTCGGTGATCTGTCCGCAGCGCGTCGAGGTGAAAAGAATATCCCCGTTCGGAAGGTAGATCGGCTCAATGTCGGCGAACCCGAGTCCGAAAGTGATTTGGCGCGTCTCTTTTGTTTCCGTATCGTATTCGTAAATATGGAAATCGTCCGTACGGTAGTCCGTTCGCATGGAGAATAGAATTTTTTTGCCGTCCCAGGAGACGTCCGGGTCGCGCAGCGTTCCCGTCGCGCGTTCGACAAGGATCTCGTGGCGAATCGTGCCGTCCGGCATAAACGTCGCGAGACAGAGCTGACCGCCCGGCGTTCGGTTGCAACTGAAGTCGTTAAACGCTTCGTCCGTTACGTTTTCCGTGTACGCGTAGTGGCTTCCGCCGATCACGTAATGCTTGGTATAGACGATTTGCGGACAGAGTTCCGCGGCGGACGCGAGCCTTCTGGCGCGTCGAACGAGACACGCGTCTTCGTAAAGTTCGCGCCATTTCGGAGATTGAACCGGCTCTTTCGCGTCGACCAGCGCCTGGAATCGCTTTTGGAGCGCTTGCGCTCCTGCGCTTGTCGGATCGAAGTTCGGTTTCGCGCCTTTGCTTTCCGCGTCTTTCGCGATAGATTCGGCGTAAGCGGGCGCGTCTTTTCCATATTCGGAATCAAAAGAATCGTCCTCGGAGATTTCCGCGAGAACGCGCTCGACTAATTCGCGTTGCAAATTGAAATCCGCTCGTTCGGTAAAATAATAGTCGTTCCAACGAGTCGGATCGCGGTCGTCCTGCATAATCCAGTCCGCTTTCATTCGCGATTCAAACTGCGCGCCGTCAAATGACCATCGCGTTTCGTCGGCGCAAGCGGCTCCGAACGTCAACGTTGTCAGACTCGCCAGCGCCAGGGCGACGCCGAGCAACCTACTTTTTCGCATGATTCTCTCCTACATCTCGAATTCGCCTGCATGTTGCGAGTTCGCTCGCGTCTCCAAGGCGTTCTTATAAGTATAACGTATGAACGCGTAGTTTTGTAGTCTTTGCAAGCTCTTTTTATTTTTTCTTACTGATTGTGGCGCGTCGAACGTTCCGGGACCCTGCGCGTTAAGTCGGAACGAAGCGAAAAACGCCCGCGTAAGACTTGCTCCAAACGCGGACGTTTCAGTTACTTAACGTCTATTGATGATTCGTCGAACGTTTACTCGAGGAGCGCGATCGCCAACGTCTCAAAGAGTTCGTCGTCAAGTTCCTCGGTAAAGACGCTCGGCCCTTTCGTGGTCGCGTTCGTTTTCGCCCAGTTCGAATTGAGCGCGTCGACGCCGTCTCCAATCGCTTTCACGCGCAACTCGTAACGCGAATTGGAATTCAAGCCGTCGACGATTTGTTCGGTCGACGTCGAATTCGCGAGCGACGTCCAGTTGGAAGCGCCCGCCAAACGATAACTTACCAGGTACCGAACCGCGCCGTCGACCGGCTCCCACGTCAACGCGATCGCCGCGTCCGTCGCGCTTGCGGAGAGCGTCGGCGCGTCGAGTTTTTGCGCTTCGGCGACGACCGTCAACTTCGTCCAGTTCGAGTTCGTATACCCGGCGTCGGCGTTCCCAATCGCTTTCACATTGACGTAATAGCGCGTCCCTTCCGTCAAGCCTTCGAGGGTATGCGACGTAGCGTCGCGAACGGTCGCGTTTGCGTAGGTCGACTCGTTTTCCGCTCGATACTGAACGATGTAACGCGCCGCGCCCTTGAGCGGAGCCCAGGAAATCGAGACGCTGTTCGGAGTCGTTTTCGCGTTGACGACCGGATTCGCAAGTTTCGCGACTTCGGCGGTTTGAGCTTTCACCGTCGTCCAATTCGAATTGATCGCGACCGCTTTGTCGGCGATCGCTTTCACGCGCAACTCGTAGTTCGAACCGATTTGCAGTCCTTCAGCCGCATATTCGGTTTCCGTGATTCCAGAGACTGTCGTCCACTCGGAAGCTCCTTCCAAACGATAACTTACAAGATACTTTTGCGCGCCGTCGACCGGCTCCCACGTCAACGTGATCGAGGTTGGCTCGGACGTCGCGGTCGCTTGCGGCGCGTCGAGTTTGCGCATTTCGGCGACGACCGTCAGCTTCGTCCAGGCGGAATTTGTATAACCCGCGCTACTGTTTCCAATCGCTTTCACATTGACGTAATAGCGCGTCCCTTCCGTCAAGCCTTCGAGGGTATGCGACGTTCCTTGAACGGTCGCGCTTGTATAGGTCGTTTCGCCCTCCGCTTTGTACTGAACAAGGTATCGCGCCGCGCCTTCGAGAGGTTCCCAGGAGAGCGCGATACTATTCGGCGTCGCGGAAGCGGTTACGATCGGAGCCGACAATTTCGTCGTTGTAAGCTTGGGTTTCGCGAGTTCGACGCTTGTTTTCGACCAGCTCGAATTGGCAAAGACCGTCTTGTTGCCAATGGCCTTGGCGCGGAAATAGTATGTCGAGCCCGTTGTGAGATCGGAAAGCGTTTGTCGACCCGATTGGACCGTAAGCGACTTCCTGTCCGAGAAATTCGAGTTGGTCGAGTATTCGAGCAGGTACTTGTTCGCGTTTTCGACGCTCGCAATCGAGACGGTAATCTCGTTTGTTCCAGTTGCTGACGCGGTAATCGTCGGCGCCGACAATTTGCTTGTGAGCGGCGTGACGATCGAGACGGTTTCCGACCAGGACGATTCGCTGTCTTCGTCGGACGCCTTTACGCGGAAAAAGTACGTCGTTCCCGGCGTCAGACCGTCGACGGTATGCGCGCCGTCCTGGTAATAGACCGCTTCAACCGCGTTCGAGAACTCTTTGTTCGGCGAGTATTGCAACGTATAAGTCGTCGCGGAGAGCGATTTGCCAATTTGGACTTCCGCGGAGATTGGCGAACTTGCGGACGCCGATAAGGTCGGAATTGTCGTCGGATAGCGCGGCGCGTCGATCGTTAGCGAATACGGCGCCGCGAGGTCATGTTCGTATTTGTTAATCGCCAGGAGATAATAAGTTCCCGCCGCCAGACCTTCGAACGAAATATGTTCCGTTCCCGTCTTCAATTTGGAACGTTTGAGACTGTAACCTTGCTCGTCGAACAGATAGAGATTGACGTCGACGGCGTTTTCGACGTGTTCGTAGGTAAGCGACGCGCCGGTTGACGCGGTTCCCGTAGCGACGGTCGTAAACTTAAACCAGTCCTCGTCTTGTCCGTCCCAGGATTTGAGCGAGTACGTATTGTTGGAGCCCGCGAGAACCCCTAAGTCAAAAGCGTCGTCGAAGGAGTCGTTCGGCTCGTAATGGTCGTTCGATTTTGTCGCCAGATTTGTCTCGATCGTATACGCGCCCAAACTGCCGTAATCGGTGTAATATACGTGTCCGTCGATAGTTAAACCCGTCCCGGTAACCGACATATAATACCTGCCGGGCGCGAAATCGGAAACGTCGAACGAAACGTAAGTCGTTCTCGACGGATCGTAAGTCGCGACGAGTTTCTTTGCGGAGTCGTAAACGGAGACTTTAACGTCCAAATTCGTGATATTCGCGAGGCCTCCGACAGTAACGACCGATTTCTCGCCGTTGAGCGTGAAGGTGAAGTAGTCGGAATCCGTATTGCGCTCGATAATTCCCGAGCCAAGTTTGCCTTCCGACTTGAAGGTCAATTTCGTCGCCGTCTTGAAGGAGTCGCCGTGATCGTCGGAGCGATAGTCGAACCCGTTCGAAACGATTATGGCGAGGTCGTCCTCTTGATTGTTCGCGCCGAGGTATTCTCCTTTCGACCACTGCGTCAACTCTTTGGAGTATCCTCCGCCCATGATCGGGGCCCAATCGTCGGCTCCCTTATAATATTCGACCGCTTTGGTTCCGTCGTGCGCCAACCCTAAAGTGTGCCCCACTTCGTGCGCGGCGGCTTCCGCGACGTTTTTCACCGTTTGGAGTTCTTGCGAAAAGACGTAACATGGCGTGTCGGTATCCCACGAGAACGACCCGACGTAGGCGATCCCGTTCCCGGCGCCATTTAGCCAGTCGTTGTTCGAGCCGCCGATCGCGACGCGAACGCCGTAACTCTTGTCGGACGCGCTTGTCTTTGCAAGGTCGCCCGCGGACGGTTCTTTAGTCGTGACGTTCACGTTGAACGGCGCGTAGTCTTCGCTGACGCGGAGCCAGATTTCATAAATGTTCCGAAGTTCGGCGTTCGAGAACGACGACTCGTCGCCGTCGATATCGTAAGCCGGCGTTACGGTCTTCACGCCGTCGTTCCAGAGCGTGTCTTTCGCGACGTGACCGTTGAAATCAAGATAGATCGTATACGTCGAATCAGGATTGCTGCTCAAATTGAAAACGAAATTTTCTTTGAGCGAATTGGGATTTTGACCCGACTCCGTAAGAAGTTTGTCAAGCGTCCCGTCAAGCGTTTCCTCAAAAGAGGCCGCGCCTGGACTTTCCGCGGCGACCGCTTCCGATTGATAGCAATTGCTACTCGATTCCAGTTCGGCGCACAGAAGCGCGCCTTCAAAAATATTCGCGCACAGCATCGAGCGCGTTTCCAAGGACTCCACCCCCAATTTGCGAGTTTTGGGCGTACGACGACCCGAGCCCCAAGATCCGTCCGAAGTTCCGAACAGACCATAGGTCGTACTTTGTGTTTTTTTGCGTTTCATATATTCTCCGCGTTCGTAAAGTATTAAAACAACTCACACGAACGCGCAGCCCCCCATTCGAACCGCGCGTTACACACAACTGTCCGTATTTTATCAGAACTGTTTAAATAATAAAAGGTTTTTTTAAGAAATTTCAACATATTTTGAGAAAACCGGATGCGGATAAGCGCGGCGCGGTCGTATTATTTTGGCGGTTTCGATTATTGGGGCGCGGTTGTATTGTTGGGGAAACGCCGATTATTTTGTAGTCGGTTTGACTCGAACGCGTCGCGCAACGCCGGGTAGAGAAAATGAAAAACGCCCACGCGAGACTTGCGCCAGACGCGGACGTTTTTGTTAATTATCGTTATTTGTCAGAGGATTCAATTGAGAATCGAGAGGGCGAGAGTTTCAAACAGAACCTCGTCGTCCAGGCTTTCCTCGACTCCGTCCGCGCTTGTCGTCACGGTCAGTTTTCTCCAGTTCGAATTGGTCGCGTCGACTCCGTTGGCGATCGATTTAACGCGCAATTCGTAGGTCTCGCCAGGTTGCAGACAGACGATCGTCTGCTCGACTTCCGTAACGTTGGTAATGGTCGTCCAATCGGTCGCGCCCTGTTTGCGATAACCGATCAGGTAACGCAACGCGCCCTCGACGGGTTCCCATTTCAGCGTGATCGAGTTGCCCGTCGTCTTTACGGTTGGATTCGGCGCGACCAGAACGTCGAGACCGGTCGGCGTTCCGACCTTCACACTGGCCCAATCGGAGTTCGCGTAATCGAGATTGTCGCCGACCGCTTTCACTTTGACGAGATAATTGACGCCGTCGTTCAGACCTTTGAGCGCGTAATCCGTCGCGTCTCGCACGACGACCGTCTTGAAGCTCGACTCCGTTTCCGCGCGGTATTGCACAAGGTAACGCAACGCGCCTTCGACCGGCGTCCACGAGAGCGCGACGCTATTCTCCGTCGAGGAAGCGGTCACGACCGGAGTCGGGAGTTTTACGGGCGCCTGCGTGCGAATCGTCAACTTCGTCCAATCCGAATTGATCGCGACCGTCTTATCGGCGACCGCCTTGACGCGCGCGTTGTAAATCGTTCCGACTTCGATATTTTCAATTGCGTAAGACGTCGAGGTCAGCCCGGAGACCGTCGTATAGGCCGTTTCGTCCGCGGTCTTGTATTCCACGATGTAACGCAACGCGCCTTCGACCGCGTCCCAGGTCAATTGCAGATCGGAGTCTTTGACCGTATACGAGACGTTCGGATTTGAAAGTTTCGTCGCCGTAAGTTCGACGCTCGCTTTCGACCAGTTCGAGTTCGCGTAACCCTCGGCGTCGGCAATTACCTTGGCGCGCAAGTAATAAGTCCCGCAAGGAGCGAGGTTGATAACCGAGAAATCGCCCGCTTTCACGTAAATCGGGGTCGACGTCGAGAAGTTCGGATCGGTCGAGTATTCGAACAGGTACCTGCTCGCGTTTTCGACTTCCCCGACGGAAACGGCAATTGAAGTCGCGTTTGCCGCGAACGCCGTCAACGTCGGAGACGCCAGTTTGATTCTGGACTCGGTGGCGATGGAAACGGTCGACGACCAGGTCGAGTCAGGATGCGCTTTCGACGAGGCTTTCGCTCGGAAGTAATATTGGGTTTCCGGCTTCAATCCGGTAATTTCATGCGTTCCCGCCTTGCTATAGACGACTTCCGTCGCGTTCGAGAAATCTTCGTTCAAGGAGTATTGCAACGTGTAAGAGGTCGCGGAATCCGCTTCTCCGATTTTAACGCTAATCGTCGTAGGCGTACTCTCGTCCGCGGTCAAGTCGGGCGTATCCGTTCGGCGTCGCGGCGCGTCGATCGTCAGCGTGTAGGGTACCGTCAGCGTCTTGTCGAAATAGTTGACCGCCATGAGGTAATAGGTTCCTTCCGGCAGACCTTCGAACGAAACGCTTTCCGCGCCCGTACTCAGTTTGGAGGCTTGGAGCTCGACCCCCTGCGCGTCGTACAGATAGAGATCGACGTCGGCGGAACTGGCGACGTGCGCGTAAGTCAGCGTTGCGCCGTCGTTGGCGGAGCCCGTCGCGACCGTCGTAAACTTGAACCAGTCCTCTTCCTGTCCTCCGCCCGCGTTCAACGAGAATTTATAACCGCTTCCGGCGATAACACCGAGGTCGCGCGCCGTTTCAAACGAGTCGTTCGGCTCAAATTCGTCGTCTCCGCTCACGACGAGAATCGTCTTGGCATACACGTTGTCAAGTTCGTTCGATTCCTCGACCGTATTTTCCGAATCCAATTCGACGCGAATCGTATGCGCGCCCATTTCAAGGACGCCGAGTCCGAACGAATAAGACCTGTTCGATCCGACCATAAGCGACGAGACTTCGTAAGTCTTGGCGAGCGCGTCGTCTACGTAGCACTTAACCGTGAACGCTTTATCGACCGCGGAAGAGGAGTTGTTCGTAAACGCGAATCGAACGTAATAGTTCATGCCGCTGAAAAACGTCTCCGCGTCGGTCGTGGAGGACGCCGAGTTCGCGATCAGAATGGAATCGGACCAGGTCGACATAGCGGTCGGAGCAAGGTTCGGTTTGGCGACCGTCGCCGGATAGAACGTAAGCTCGTACGGCACGGAAGATTGGACGTTCGAGCAGTTGTACGCCTTAACGTAGTAAACTCCCGCCGCCAACTTATTGAGCGAGATCATTTCCGAACCGGTCGCGCGATTCGAGTACGCGATCTCGTTGCCCTGTTCGTCGTACAGATAGAGGTCGACGTCCGCTTGTCCGGATACGTGTTCGTACGTCGCGACGATACGCCCCGCGCTCGTCCCTTCTTCCGGAAGCGAGAATCGGAACCAGTCTTCGTTGGACGAAGAGCCCGCGTACAGCGAGAACGTTTGCGTCTCGACAAGCGCGCCAATGTTGTACGCCGTTTCGCGAACGTCGTTCGGTTCGTACGCGTCGTCGATTCCCGCGACCACAAAGCGTTGCGTGAACGTGTTGTTCGTCTCGCTTTCTTCCTTAATCGCGTCGGTGGAGTCGACCACGACTTTGATCATGTGCGCGCCGACCGTCAGTTTGTCGAGTTCGACGCTGTACGACTTCACGCCGTTTCCGGAAATGCTCTTGACCGTGTACGTTTGCAAAAGCGCGTCGTCAAGATAGACTTCGACGTAGAACGCGTCCGAGACGGGCGTCGGACTGGCGTTCGTCACGTTGAAATTCGCAAAGTAGGTCTGATTTTCGAAATACGCGGCGGCTTGCGCGGTCGCGTCCGAGGAGGTGTTGACGACGATCGGCGAGGTCCAGCCTTCCGGAGTCGCCTGCGTCAGGTCGGGCTTGGGCGGAGCGGGCGGCTGAAGCGTAAGTTCGTACGGAATCGAGGCGCTCGTATCGACGTTGTTGACGACGCGGAGATAATAGGTTCCCGCCGCCAACGCGTTGAGCGAAATTTCCTCGCCGTTGGCGTTTCCGGAGACCGAGCTTGTCAGAAGATTGCCCGACGCGTCGTAGAGGTACATAGCCAGATCGGAGGACTCGGCGGCGTAATCGTACGACATATGGACGTAGCTTTCCGCGGTTCCGAGCGTCGTTGTCGAGAATCGGAACCAGTCTTCATTCTGTTCGGCTCCCGACTTTGCGGAGACGGTCGTTTGCGCGACGAGAACGCCCAAATCGGTCGCGGCGTCGAATTCGTCGTTCGATTCGTAATCGTCGTCGTCGATAACTTTGAACGAGGTTTCGAAAACGTTGTCGTTCTCGTTGGATTCTTCCACGGAGTTTCCGGAGTCGACGGTGACGCGCAGCGTGTGAAGTCCGGCGTCGAGCGCGCCAAGGTCGAGCGCGTAATCGAGAACGCCGTCCGCCGCCAAACTGGAAATCGAGTACGTTTTAACGACGGCGTCGTCGATAAAGACGCGCGCTACGAACGAGTTGGCGATATCGACCGCGGAGTCGTTCTTGAAGGCGAATCGAACGTAATAATTTTCGCCGATTTTATAGCTTTTCGCGGCGCTCATGTCGGTCGGATTGGCGACGACCATAACCGCGAGATCCCAGCCGGTCGGCGCGGAGAAGAGCAGGTTGGCTTTCGGCGCGAGCATATATTCGTAAGCGCCCAGGTCGACCGTACTGTTGTACACGCGGGTATTGCCCGTTATGTCGCGGCTGGTAAGGACGAATTGATTGTCGCCGACGTCGACCGCTTGCGAGTCGGACGTAAGCGAGTAGTCGCCGTTTTCCGCGTCGGTAAAGAGCGCTTTTGTCGCGGAGTACGTCTTGTTGTTTTGCGCTTCCGTCCACTTCGTGTAGCTCGTCAGGTTGCTATAGCCGTAAAGCTGAGCGCCGGAGGCTTTTTCAAGGTCGGCGCCCGACGCGCGTTGCGCCGAGTTCTGCAAAACGATGCTGTTGTAGACGTATCCCGCGCCCATTTCCACGTAGAGTCCGCCGCCGAAGTAAGTCGTACTGTTGTTCGCGATCGTGCAGTTGTACGCCTCGAACCCTTTGACGCCGTAAAGTCCGCCGCCGTAGTTGCCCGCCGTATTGTTCGCCATAAGAGTATTGACGACCGTGATCGGTTCGTCCGCGTAAATCGCGCCGCCGCCGATTCCCTGCGCGGTATTGTTCGTAAACGAGGAATTCTCGACGACCAATTCGCCAAACGCTCTGATCGCGCCGCCCGTCTTGGCGCTCGTATTGCCGGTAAACGTCGAGTACGAAACGGTCGTTTCCGCGGACGCGCTCGCGCCGAGCGCCGCGCCGCCGCTCTGATTCGAACTGGCGGTCAGCGTATTGTTCGTAAAGGTCGACTTGTTAATCGTCGCTTTGCCGCTTTCAACCGCGAGCGCCGCGCCGTAAACCGCGTCGGAACTCGTGGAATTGACGACGTTGCCCGTAAAGACGCAGTTTTCAACGTCCAAAATACTGCCGCTGAATTTCAAGCCGGCTCCGTTCGAATCCGCGGATCCGTTCGCGAACGTCAGACCCTTGACGCAGAGGTACGAGGACGACGACTCCATGAGACGAACCGACCCCGCGCCGTCAAGCGTTATTCCGTCGGCAAGCGCGCTCGCGTCGATGGTGATCGCTTTGTCGACTTTCAACGTGGAACCGACCGTGATCGTTTGACCGTTCAACGAAGAATCAAAGACGATTTTGTCGCCCGGATCCGCGCTGGACAACGCCTGGCGAAGCGTCAGAGGACTCGAACTCGCGGCGTCCGCGGTTGAGCCGACGGTCCAGACAGTTTGCGCCGCGACGGGTTCCGATATCGTGGAGACCGTTCCGTAGCAGTTGCCGTACCCGGTCGCGACGACTTGCAGACGCATGCCGAGGTCGTCGGAGGTCGGGACGTACGTAGCGTCCGTAGCGCCCGGGATGAGCGTCATATCGTCGGCGCTTGTTCCGCGATACCACTGATATTTCGCGGTCAGACCGTCGTAGGGAAGGGTCGCGGTTATCGGCAGTCCGATTTTCGCCTTGCCCGAAAGAGAAACGCCCGAAAGTTCGGGGCTGGTCAACGGCGTGATCGTCAACTTATAAGAAATGGCGTTGCGATACGAACCCGCGTTGACGCGCAGGTACAGGGAATCGTCGGACGCGAGGGCGTAGAACGTTTGCGAGCCGTCCGAGAAAGTCGTCGATTTGCCGTTCGGTTGCGTAAAGGTCGTTCGCAAGACGGTCGACGACTGCGCGTATTCGTAATCGATAGTGATTCTGACGCCGGTATAGTTCGAGCCGATCGAGAAGTTGAAGTAGTCGTTGTCCGAGCGCGGGTCGATCATCGCGGCAAGCGTCGTTTCTTCGTCGATAACTCCGAGTCGATAAGCGCCGACTTTCGTGTCGTTTGGCTCGTAAGGGTCGTTGGATTCCGAGGAGAGTTCGGTCGAGATTGTGTAGGCGCCCAAACTTGCGTAATCGGTGTAAATGACGTTTCCGTCGACGGTCAGACCGGTTCCCGTAACCGACATATAATACTTGCCGGGCGCGAAGTCGGAAACGTCGAACGAAACGTAATAGGTGTTCGAGGGGTCGTAGGTGGCGACGAGGTTTTTCGCGGAGTCGTAAACGGAGACTTTGACGTCCAGATTGGTGACGGAAGTATAACCGCCGACCGTGATTACCGATTGCTCGCCGTTGAGCGTGAAGGAGAAGTAGTCGTAATCCGTGTTGCGTTCGATAATGCCGGAGCCGAGCTCGCCGGTCGCTTTGAACGTCAAATTCGTCGCGGTCTCGATGGAGTCGCCGTGGTCGTCCGCGCGGTAGTCGAACCCGTTCGAGGTGATTTTTTCGAGGTCGTCTTCATGGTTGTTGGCGTCGTTATATTCGCCCTTCGACCATTGCGTCAAAGGTTGACTGTATCCGACTCCCATGATCGGGGCCCAGCCGTCCGCGCCGCCGTAATACCCTTGACTCGAGTTCCCGTCGTGACTCAAAGTGAGGGTGTGTCCGACTTCGTGCGCGACGGCTTCCGCGACGTTTTTCGCGGTATAAAGCTGTTTCGGGAAGACGAAGCAGGGCGTGTCCGAACTCCAGGTGAAGGATCCGACGTAGGCGACGCCGCCGCAGCTGCTGTTGTACCAGTCGTAGCAGGATCCGCCGATCGCGACGCGCACTCCGTAGCTCGTGTCGCCGTTGCTTGTTTTCGCCAGGTCGGCGGCGGACGGCTCTTTGGTCGTGACGTTCACGTTAAACGGCATATAGTCTTCGCTGACTCGGAGCCAAACTTCGTAAATGTCGCGGAGTTCGGAGTTGGAGAACGAGGAGCCGTTGCCGTCGGTATCGTACGCCGGCGTGGTCACGTCGTTTCCGCTATTCCAGTAGGTGTTCTTCGCCACGTTCCCGTTGAAATCCAGGTAGATCGTGTACGTCGAGTTCGGATTGCTGCTCAAATTGAAAATGAAGTCTTCGGTCAGCGCGTCGGGATTCTGACCCGATTCTTCGAGGAGCTCGTTCATCGTGTTGGTAAACGAGGCGGCTTCTTCGACGACCGGATCCACTTCCGCAATATCGAGGGCTTTGCAACCGGAACAAACGCTGGCGACGCTGTCCGCTTCCGGAGCCGCGCATAACGCGATCGCGTCCAGGCCGCTCGCGCACAGCATTTGCCGAGATTCTAACGATTCCAGTCCCAATTTGCGCGCTCTAAGGGTTCGGCTCGCGTCGACCCTGGACGCGTTCGTTTTGCCGAACAGTCTGTTTATTGCTTCTTGTAATTTGTTCCGGTTCATTGAATTCCTCGCGTTCGCAAAGAGCCTGACAAGCTGAACGAGAGCGCCGAAGCGATCCGTTCGATCGATGATTTACGTTTGGCGCGACGTTACTCGCGATAACTCCAACGAGCGCGAAAAAGGAAAAAAGACTCGACTTTCGACGCGCTCAATATAG
>CAYUUL010000058.1:0-14933 GCA_964447865.1 uncultured Planctomycetaceae bacterium
TATACCACGGCGCCCAACTACGTCAACGACCTTTTTTTATTTTTTTTCGTTTTGATCCATACAGACAATATCTAAGCAGTTTCCATACATTCTTTTATTGTTTGTTTCATTTTTCATTTATTACAAAAAATTTCATTTTACTGTCATTCACCTATCTTTTTTGAACGATCGTCGTCTTGAACTTTTATGTATACTATACTTTACAGCTTTTTCATTCTTTTATAATTCTTTGTATTACTTTTATACTTAAACATACTTTCCTCTTGGGAAAATCGGAGGCTTTCATGGCAGACCGAACGGAAGTACTAATTATTAAGAACCCCTTTTTTTATAAGGATTTGGCAGTGGACGCATACGATTATTTTATGTCTTATGGCGGACGCTGGATTCCTATTGTTTTTGGAGTCATAGAAAAAATTGTAAAGTCTCATTTCTTAGATTTGTGCGAACTCGACTGGGACTATATTAAAGAAGCAGACGAGACTATTCAAAAGACTCATCGTAGCTATAAATCAATTTTTTACAAGGGACTTAACCCTCAACAAGAACAATTCATTCGCGACGTCGCCGACGAAATTGAGCAAGAACTTAAAACAACTGCACAAGAGGCCCTCGCGGCGGCCCAGCTTCAAGGAACCGACGACGAGTAGACATTTTACGCTTGAATAATATTCGAATTAAACTGATTTTGGTAAATTTAGTTTAAAACATTATTTTTTTGAAAAAACATCGTTGTTTCGTTCAGGAATAGTTAAGCCAGCTTTTTTGGTTCTCGTTATCGACAGTTGCCGAGAAGGTGATTGTTTGCCAATTTCGGGCAGAGGAGATTGCGTAACGTCCAAATTATAGTTATTTTTTTCGTCACGACATGCCGTTAGAACCTCTGCCGGTAAAACTTCTTCTTTTACCAAGGCGTTGTTTAGCTTTTTCCCTGAATTACCTTGCGAAGACAAATCCAAATCAACCGAGGCGTCGTTTCCTTTTTCGTTCGCTTCATCGCGTACACTTACAATCTGTAAGGTCTCCGACCCTTTGCCTGAATAGAAATAATTCCACCCCCAACACATCATACCCAAGGCCCCCGCAACGAAAGAACCTTTAACACAGAATTGGAAAAATTTTCGACCGAAACTTCGTTCACGACGAACAGTTTTCTGTATCTCACTCTCATAATTACCGTTACGAGATTTTTTTTCTTTTTTGACATTTTTATCAGAGACAGAAAAATTTGACCCAGGAGCGCCTTCTTTTTCGCTTGATTCGAGATTGATAATCTTTGTATCAGCAACGTTATCATCTTCCCAAGCAATATAATACAGACGCCGTCTACAAATTTTCGGCGCATTTATTGGTTGTTCTAAGCGTTTGTTTAGAATCTCATAACAACATCCCACTTCCGCCAAAACTTCCGGCGATTCCTCACAAACCTGCTCATACTCCCGACACACTTCATCAGATTCTGTTTGACAATCAAGATACTCCGCAACAACGTTCGCATCAGGAAAAGACTCTTCAGCAAAAATCTCAGGAGCCGCAAGACAAGGTTCAGCAATCACTTTTTGAAGTTTTCGTAAAAAGTCACAACTCCGTTCATTATTCATCAACGAGCGCTCAGTTCTCTCCTTACGTTTCATCCCTTCCTCGGATAGAGAGTTCTGACCCCCGAACAATGCTTGAAGAGCAAGCCGCATGACTTTCACCATCTGATTTTAAACCAACGTCATTTCAACACAAAACCACTCATGGGGGAATATAATCAATAGACATCCCCATAGCAAGAGAAAAATCTTAATAAGCAACGTCCCATCCTGTAGCCCCCGCTTGTGAATATTTTTATTTTTTCAACGCATTCGATTCATCATGGAATCGTTCGGCAAGCCATCTTCTCAACGCGCGTTGGTTTGGTTGACTTTGTCGCACAAGCCAACAACCAGATTTTGCATCAATCCAGAGCGAGACGTCAGGATCATCCCAACTCTTAGGATCAATTGCAGACTTCATTTCCTCAACAAGCGTCAAAGTTTGTTCCTTAGACATGGGTTCTTTTTGAGTAAACATGTGTATTTCGAGAGTCTTATAACGTTCAGCACGTTCTTTACTTGTTATCAGGAATAAATTTTCGTCTAAAATTAAATATGTCAATCTAAGCGGTTCAAGCAGATCATAAAGAGTTTGATCGATAGTCACATCATTGATTCGGGCCATAGTAGTCGAGTCACGTCCAACGCCCAATTCATTGAGGGTAGCGTCATCCCACAGCATACAAATTTTTTGATTTTTTTCCAGAATCTCTATAGCCTGTTGTAATGTAATTGGTTTTAATAGATTAAATGAAATAACTTCCGACATTTTTCCCCATCCAAGCGTCTCGGCAATAAGCGCGTCAGGGGTTGCGCCGCCTAAAACTTCACGACCATGTAAGGCGCGTACGCGTTCCAAAAGGTCAGCAACATGTTTACAATTACTCTTTGTTGTCTTAACAGATAAAGAATTTCCCTCGCATACTAAAGTCCCTTGTCCCCCATTTTCTTGCCAACAATCCGGTTCAACCAACGAGCGAATCATCGTTTTAAGTTCATCAACCGCAACATTTCCGTTTGTCGAATCGTAGTTTGTTCCAATTCCGTTATATGGTAAGTTCCCATCTTCACACAAATCTGTAACCGTAAAATTTTCTTCTACAACAGAATTATCCGGCACACTTATTGTAATATGATTCTCTTGAACCTCGGGCTTCCATTTAAGAAGCTCAGCTAACGTATCCAACGCTCCCATTGCGTCTACATTTTGCAATGTTAAATCAAGCGTTGAATTCATGGAAGCTCGTAACAAATTAAAATTTGCAAGATCAAAATCAATTGGGACTCCGGTAAATTCGGCAAGCAACCTCACAGCAGCGGCCGGCGATTGCGGAAAAGTTATCGAACGAATCGCCAATTTCATTCTTGCGTCAAGGTCAAACTTCCTCGGACTTACTCTCAAGGTTGTGATCGACGTTTGTAGAGACGTATCAACAGTAGAAGCAACCGCCCCAAGATCGTCTTCTTCAATAATACCATCTTCATCTTCCTGGGTATTTGCTTCTTCAAATTCGCTTTCATCAAACTCGGCAATCAAGGCGGCATTATCCTGTTCCTGTTTAACCTCCTCCTCGTTCAAAGCCATTTGTTCATTCTTGCTTTCTACCGTAGCGTCACTTTGTTCAACATAAGATTCTGAGTCTGTTTTTTCTTCCTCTTCATTCTTTTCCACCGCTTCACCAGCTTGTATCATTTCACCATCCGTTTCTCCATCAGCCACGTCTAGCGTCTTCCCAGCGGTCGAATCTTGGTTAGCATTTACATCTTCGGTCGAAACAAATTCGTTATTCAAAGCGTCCGAGCCTTCACCTCGGCTATAATCGAGTTCATCGTCGGCCTCAAAAGGCGTATTTTCTGTTCTCTCATCCGAATCATTACCAGGATTCGACAAGTTTTCCTGTTCAATTTGTTCATCGTCGGCAATAATATCTGCAACTTGTGAATTATCAACACTCGGCGAGTTATTCCGCGTGAAATGTGTAAAAACAACAGTTGTACACGTAACCAATAAAGCGCAAATGACTCCTGAAAACAGAAAAATCAATCTAGAATGAATAGGACTTATTGCTTCATCATTTTTTCCGCCAACAGCTATCTGTTCAGGGAGCTCAACTTCACAATCCTTACCATTATCCTCGCCACGCGACAAAATGTTTCCTTCTTCAATGGAGGCAGTCGAGTCAACGAAATTATATTTGTCCCCCCCTACGGGATAATCATCCTTTTTTTCTACACTTACCTGTTGAACTACTAGATCATCTGCTGTTTCATTTGACGAAGTAGTGTTTTCATTCGGCGGTTCTATCAAAATCATTCCACCACATTTTGGACACGCAATAATCTGACCAACTAAATTTTGATCAGTAACCTCAAAAACGGTTTCACATGACGGGCATCCGATTCTAAAGCTAAATTCATTCATAATACGCCAAAAATTAAATCACCCAAACCAGCGGAATCACGAAAAGACCAAGAATAACATACGTAAGGAACATTTCAACACAAGCGTTCAAGCTCGTTTTTTTAAATAAAGGCGCGTCAACGCTCGACAAAACCCCCTTGACGTTTATATTTTTATTTTATCGGCATAATGGCAGTTTGTCTTTTGTTTCAAATAAAGACGATTATTTTTGCGAACAAAGATTTTCGCAGTATGTTTGCGATATAAGGAACGAATTATGAGTGGAAACTCTCTTAAAATAGCGTGGATTGACGCGCGTAAAGACGACGTTCGCGATCAGATTAACGCCTTACGTCAGAAGTTGAGTCTCAAGGGCAATATCGTCAGTGAATCAGGTAAGCGACGAACAGTTGAAATTTTTGGAGCGCCCCTGACTCCAGCGCAAGTAGTCGATAAGATCTGTACCGACATATCAGAACGAGGCCTTAACGCACTTCTCGAATACTCCGAACGAATAGACCACGCCAAATTGACCCCGAGCGAACTTCGCGTTTCCGACAAAGAGTTTGACGAAGCGCTCCAAACAGTTGAGCCTGAATACCTTGAATCAGTCGATCGTATTCGCGAGAATATAACGGTATTTCAACGTTCAATTCTTCAAAAATCAGTTCGCATAGAACGGGTAGGCGGCTGGCTTGGGCAACGCTATCAGCCTTTACAGCGCGTTGGAGTATGTGTTCCAGGCGGCGCGGCAGCCTATCCTTCATCGGTACTTATGACGGTAGTTCCCGCCCAAGTAGCAGGGGTTCCAGAAATCGCGGTAATGGCCCCCCCGACTCCTAACGGCTCTTATAATAAGTACCTTCTAGCCACTTGCGCGCGACTTGGCGTTCGGGAAGTTTATCGAATGGGCGGCGCGCAGGGAGTTGCAACCTTTGCTTTTGGAGTAGAGGGAATAAAGCGAGTCGATAAAATCGTAGGTCCGGGCAATATGTTTGTAGCCTTGGCCAAACGCGCAGTGTTTGGCAACTGCGCGATCGATTCAATAGCGGGTCCAAGCGAAGTTGTAGTAATAGTTGACGAATCGACGCGGGCAGATTTTACCGCATACGATATTTTAGCGCAAGCAGAACATGCGCCAGGTTCGAGTATTCTTGTAGGCTGGAATGAGCAAACGCTTCGCGACACAATCCGTGAAATTGACGCAACGCTTTCCCAAGTAGAACGCGGAGAATTGGCGCGCCAAGCGCTTGAAAATTTTGGAGCGGTGATTTTAACAGAAAATGCAGAGGACGCTTGTTATTGGACCAATCTAATTGCGCCAGAACACTTGCATATTGCCACACAAGACGCCGAAAAATTAGCAGCGCAAATACATTGCGCTGGTGCGATATTCCTTGGCAATTACACGCCAGTCGCTTTGGGAGATTACGTAGCCGGTCCGTCTCACGTTCTTCCGACTAGTGGATCCGCTCGTTTTTCGAGCGGTCTTTCCTGTAACGACTTCATTCGCGGTAATAGCTTGATCTGTTTTACCCAAGAAGGTTTGGATAATCTTGCAGACGACGTCTATAGGATATCGACAATCGAAGGCTTAACAGCCCACCGCGGTAGCGTTGAAATACGCCGTTCGAAGTAGATAGAGATTAGGAGACGAGTATTTTACCTACTCTACGCAACGTTCTTTCAAGAGCGCGTTTTCCAGTAGAGATTTCTCATTACACGTCATTGTTTTTGTAATAATATGGAGAAGAGTCATCTATGATCAAACGTTTTTTTACAATAACAACAGCCGCCGTATTTCTTTCCAGTTTCATCACAAGCGTAACGTTTGCGGGTAATCAATTGGTAATTCCCACCAATGAGAACGAGTCCTACGGCTATACCGACACTCCTCAACAACCTTGGAGCGAGTACCTTGTTCACGACGCCAAACGTCCAATTCCCCAAAAGATCAATCCGACGCCACCGACCTATTTTGCTAGCGCACCGAAAGACGCAATTGTTCTTTTTGACGGCTCCAATACCGATAAGTGGAAGCCGACTCAGTGGAAGTTAGTAGACGGAGTCATCGAATGTACAAGCGGGAGTTTTGAAACAAAAGACAATTTCAAAGCGTTCCAACTCCACCTTGAATGGCTTACTCCGGCAAACTTTGAAGGAGATTGGGGTAATCAAGGCAATAATGGGGTTGTTATTCTCGGAGTCTACGAAATTCAAATTTTCGATTCTTTCAAAGTCAATAACTATCCGGACGGATCTTGCGGTTCAGTCTACGGTCAAACCCCACCTCTTGTGAACGCATGCACCCCCGCTGGAAATTGGCAAACGTACGATATCTTTTTCACGCCCGCTAAATTTGACGGTGATAAACTAGTAGAGTCCCCTCGCATCACAGTCGTACAAAACGGTCTTATGGTGCAAAACAACACGAAGATTTATGGGGCGACTTGCCATGGAGGTCTTCCCGGTCCAGATCGTAAAGAGGGTCCCATCGTTTTGAGCGGTCATGGTTGCCCGGTACAATTTCGTAATATATGGATTCGTCCATTTGAGAATTGATAGGAATTGTGACGTCAGGAATGTTTACGGAGCCGTTCCTTTTTGGAACGGTTTTTTTGTCGAGACAAACATCATTTCAACTCACCGTCAGCATTTTCACATATTACAGGAGATAGAAAATTAGAGTTCTCCAACCTTGTTAAATAATCCTTAGTTGTTTATACTCTTTTTTTACCAAGTAAGATACATCGGGCTTATTCCTTTAAAAACGCTTACCTAACCGACAAGTCATTGTAACACAAATGAAAAAAACTTCGGCAAACAAACCAACGGACGAAATTTCACTCGAACCGACGTTAAAAGAAGTCTTACCACGCCATATCGCAATAGTACTTGACGGGAATGGTCGTTGGGCCCAAACGCACGGTCTTCCACGTTCAGAAGGGCATATACGCGGTTCTCAAATCGTAGAAGAAATCGTGAACGCCGCAGGTCAACTGGGAGTCGAACGCTTAACGTTGTACTGTTTTTCAAGTGAAAATTGGAAACGGCCTCAAAGTGAAATTGACGCGCTCATGGAACTTCTCCGCTCATTTATGGTTTTAAAACGACCAACGATGATGAAGAACAATATTCGTCTTCGCGTCATTGGACGTCGAATAGGAATTCCAGAAAACGCCCAAGCAGAGATAGACGAAACAATCCGTTTAACGTCACAAAATACAGGCTTGACGCTTGCCTTAGCGATCAACTATGGTTCTCGAGGCGAACTTGTCGACGCAATCCGTTCGATTGTCTCAGAGATAACAGATCCAACAAGACTTACAGAAGTTTTGAATCATCACAATTGTAAGACCCTCGACGCCCTGATTACTGAAAGGTATGTCGCTTCCAAGCTATACGACGGCGAAGCTCCAGATCCTGATCTTTTTATCCGCACAGGCGGCGAACATCGTCTAAGTAATTACCTTCTCTGGCAATTGAGTTATACAGAACTGTGGTTTACGGACACGCTTTGGCCAGACTTCACTCCCGAGAAATTAAGAGAAGCGATACGCTGGTATCAAAGTCGTCACCGTCGCTTTGGCGGTCTTGATCAACAAACGCAAGGCAAAGAAAGCGCTACACAAGTATCCGAAACCGAGAATTGATCATCCCTCCCATGTGAAGAAGAAGAAGAAGAAGAAAGATTACCCCAACATCGAGTCATGATTTAAAGGTCTCATCGTCAGGGCGCTGTATTATTTTATAGACGAGCGTTTCGTGGAGCAAGTTTACCCGTATTATCTTTAAACACCGTACAATATTCCAAGTTCGTCCAAAGAAAGACGTCGCAACTTAAATAAACCAAGACGCGACGCACCAAGTTTTCTAAGCTTATTTTCCGTTTCCACAAATGTGCACGGCAAACCCGCCAACTTCATCTTCAATGTACGCGGCGATAATTTTTCCTTCCGGATTTTTCTTACAGAAACGGAACTTCATACCACGCCGTTCCAACTGATACATAGCGCGCGCAATCGAATTACAAGCGATACCAATATGTCCATTAGCGCCAAAACTTGGCTTTTTCATAGCCTCAACAGCCGAACCAGCAAAGAAAGAAATATCTATTTCGCGAGGTTTGAGTCCAAATCGATCGTTAAACCAAACAGCAGTGGAATTCGCTTCATCAACGGAGTTACAGTTAATTCCAACATGTCCCATCGCAAATCCAAGCGAGATTTCAACAGTTTTCTGGGCAAGTTTCGTAATCGCCTCCCAATCACTTGTCTCAACAGCATTTTTCGGAGTCATAAAGCTACCGCCAATCGCGTAGATAGCAGGATCTTCCGCATACTCCTTCATATTATTGAGGTTAATTCCTCCGGTTGGCACAAAACGAACGTTTCCAAAAGGGCCGCGCAAAGCCTTGATCAATTTCATTCCCCCAACCGTTTCCGCAGGAAAGAATTTAAAGACGTTCAGACCAAAGGAAATCCCCAACTCAAGTTCTGTTGCAGTCGTAGCTCCAGGTATAATAGCGACTTTTTTTTCTTGACAAAACTTTATCGTATCAGGATTAACGCCTGGCGAAACAATAAAATCCGCGCCAGCCTCCACCGCCTCAGCAACTTGCGCTGAATTTTTTACAGTTCCGGCGCCAACAAGCACGCCAGGGAGATTTTTTTTGATATTTGCTAGGGACTCGAGAGCGGCTTTGTCTCTTAAAGCAACTTCAACGAGAGGAATCCCCCCATTGGCAAGAGCGCTTGCGAGAGGGACAGCTTTAGATGGATCACTAACATTGACAAGTGGAATAAGCCCAATCTTTTCGATCAAATCCATCGCATTTTTACACATAACACCAAAACCTCATAATATATAAAGTTAATTTACGTCGCGATCAACACGCTCCATGGGCGATTATAAGACGTACACAAACAGACGTCAAATCACAACGTAGTAAAAAGGTCTAACCATAGTACAGAATAAATAGTAAAATACTGAGTAAAGTTATTTTTCAACAGTTAATAAAAGAATTTCAAAGTCTAGACACTTTGGGGGAAATGGGCTATACTTAGCTGGAGGGGTGTTATGGATATTTTCATTTTCCCCCCAAAGTTGTCGTCAACACACTCAAGGGCTCAGTATTAGAGGCTAGTACCGATGAAACATATCGGCGTCTTTTTTCATTTTTTCATAGCGTCATTGTTGGCATTTGCTGGTCTTTCTACGACAGGTTGTAAGGAATCGGACAAATCTTTTGAACATGCTTTGGGTCAACATGAGACCTCAGAGGATCGGGAAAAACAAAATCGTAATCTGATCGACCAAGTCGTACAAGCGACAGAGAATCAAGAAAATTATGCGGATCCAGCATACCTTCGCGGCGCATTAGGGCGTTTAAATTCCTGGCTTGCCAATCACGATTTCACAGCAGATTTTGAACAAGATTCAGAGATATCTTCACTTTTCGAAATTTTTTCTAATTTATCCCAAACTTCGCGGCGAGCAAATGAACTTTTCCGAATGTTTACGGATGAATCTAAGACCCCCGAAGAGAAGGATGGGGAGGAGTTACGTAAGTTACTATCCGAACTTCAGACGAAAACAAACGAACTTTCAGCTAAGTTGTCCTCAAACGCATTAAAGGCGTATTCTCTCTTTTTTGCAGATATTACGCAACAACTTACGACAGCCAAGAACTCACAATTCGCAGACGTAAGAGAGACGTACCGCGCGAAAATCCAAGAATTTATCAACAAACCCGCATTCCAATATTACAATTTCAATTCATTTATTGAAGGGATAGAGTCATTTCAACGTTTACTCGTCCTTGACGGGAAAACTTACTTACCCCAAGACGCAGACTACCTTCGCCAAACAGTATGGTTTCGCGACATTTTCAGCTGGGCGAAAGGCGACAAACAAGACGATTTAACAATCGTTAAAAAGCTATTCGATTGGTCGGTCATCAACGTCATAATCACGCCCTTGACGCCTGGTCCGTCGGGACCAATGTCACAACAACCTTGGCAGACCCTCTTGCTTAGCCAAGGTTCAGCGATGGATCGCGCGCTTGTTTTTATGGAACTTTTGCGCCAACATCGCTTGGACGCATTTATCATTCGGCCAAGCGGAGAAAAGCGTGAAAAATTTCCACTTGTTGTTGGCGTTCGTTTAAATGGCGAAGTCTATCTTTTTTTACCGGAATACGGCTTCCCAATACCAAGTTCCTCCAGCGACGCGCTTTCACTTGACCAAGGGCTCCAGTTTAATAAGATCGCGACGCTTAACGAAGTAGCTAACGACGATAGTCTTTTACGCAAACTTGATTTGGAAGGCATTCCTTTTCCCGCGAAGTCGAAAGACTTTGAATCGGTGACTGCCTATTTACCCGCCACGCCATTCACAAGCGCAGCGCGAATGATACCTTTGGAACAAGAGTTTAGCAGTTCAATCAATACGGTACTTTCGACGGGCTATGAGTCGCAGAAAGAACGAGTTGCGGGGATGGCGCACATTTCGAACGTACAACATCTTTTTGAAGCAACGGCGCCAATCCTTGAACAAACACTTTTTGACTTTGAATCAGATGAATTAACGGCAATCTATATGATTGCAATGACCTCTCATGGAAGTCTCGAAGTCCTCGATTCAGACGATCAAACCTCAGATAAAGCGACAGCAATCGACGATTATACAGGTAACAACACCTCGACAACCGATTCTCCCAGCGTCTCTTCAGGCGAAAAGAAAGTTCAAAACGCCTCTCTTTGGATCGGGAAAAATCTCTATATACGCGGGCAATTTGTCGACGATAACGGAGCAAGTCGTCATTTTTTACAGGGACGTATTTCCGACAGGGTGATTAAAAAAGAAGAAGCGGCAATTCCGCAACAAGTTCGCGATTACCTCTCGAAATACACGGAATATTGTACTAGCCAAAATAAAACCCCAACCCAAGAAGAACTTCAGGCAATCGCTAATGAAATGTATGTATCGTTACAGGTTGACATTACAACTAAGCGGTATGTCAAGATTCTGACAAGTTATTATCTTGCGCTTTTGAGTGAAGCATGCGGCAACGACGCGGCCGCACTCGAACACTTAAACGATAATGCGCTTCGCATTCGTCCTCAGACCAATCCTAACGGTCTAACATATGGCGAGATTTGGCGTTACGCGGGCAATTATCTTCAAGCGCTCATATTGGAAAGACAGGGTAAAATAGAAGCGGCTGTTGCCCGCCTACAAATTGATCCTACAAACATTGGGGCACATATCCGCGCCAATTGGTTGGTAAAACTCAGTGGAATTTCGCCAGTTTCTACCCCTAGTGAGGAAACGTTGGATTCACCTGAAAATCAAACGATAGAACAATCCGATGAGGAAACGCTTCCAGACGAGTCAGACAATTCAATTATGGAGTCCACTGATACGGAGGTAGATTCAGAATCAGTCGAAGCCTCAGTCCCAACCCCGGAAATTGAAAAATTCTCAGAACAAGGTGAAAGCGTTGTAGACACAGACGCGAAGCAATCTTCCCCACAAGCGGCGGTGGAGGCTGATAAAACAGAGTCAGAAGAAGTTTCCCAACAAGTGGCAAAGCCTGATGAAATAGAGTTGCAAGAAGTTTCCCCACAAGTAGTAAAGTCTGATGAAACGGAGTCGCAAGAAGTTTCTTCACAAGTAACAGAGTCTGATGAAACGGAGTCGCAAGAAGTTTCTCCACAAGATTAAACCGAAGTTTTCATCATAGCGAAAAAAAGCATCTTTCACTATTAGGGCATTAAAAGCCCGAGTAGTCAGAGGCGGTCAGTTCTCGCGGGAGAGTTTGTTAAACGCTTGAAACCAAGTAGTTTCAGGCGTTTTTTATTACATTATCCTTCTTTTTACACGTATCGTCGCCCCTTTTCCCCATTTAAAAGAGCGCTAAAATTTGGTGAACCTGAGTTACGGGCGAGAGACCGCGCAACAGTTATTAGGTTGGTATTTAAAGGGATATATTTACTCCATCGCGCGTATCCTCGTCCTATTGGAGCGTAATGAAGCAATGTTGCACACACCTGAAACCTGGGGAGTAGTTCCCTCCGAATGGACGCGTTCCCATCTCCTTGGCATAGAAGACCTGAGCGTAAATGAGATCAACCTCCTTCTTGACCTAGCCAATCGTTTCCGAAACGAGATTCTAGAATCCCCCGACAATCACCGTAAAATACCTCTTCTTTCCGGTAAGGCAATCGTAAATCTTTTTTTTGAAAATTCAACGCGCACAAGAACGAGTTTTGGTTTTGCCGGACGCCGTCTTGGCGCGGACGTTGTTGATTTTTCAGCATCGACAAGTAGTATGTCCAAAGGCGAGACATTGATTGATACAGCGCGAAACATTCAGTCGATGGGAATCGACGGGGTCGTCGTTCGTCACGTATGTCCCGGCGCGCCTAGAATGTTAGCGGAAAACTTAAAGAATTGCGCAGTAGTAAACGCGGGCGACGGAGCGCATGAGCATCCAACCCAAGCCCTTCTTGACGTTCTTACAATTCGCCGCAAGTTCGGTAGAGTTGCCGGTCTCAAAGTTGTAATAGTCGGCGACATATCGCATAGTAGAGTTGCTCGTTCAAATGTTTTTGCCCTTCTTAAACTTGGAGCGCACCCAATAGTTTGCGGTCCCTCCACGCTTGTTTCTTCCTATTGGCGAGACCTTGGAGTAGAATATAGTTATTCTCTTGACGATCTTCTTCCAGAGGCCGACGTTTTTAATCTTCTCCGCGTTCAGTTTGAGCGCCTCGAATCAAGTCCCTTTCCATCTAATCGAGAATATTCACATCTTTACGCAATGAATTCAGAACGTCTTTCTCGTTGCAAAAAGGACGTGTTGCTTCTTGCCCCAGGCCCGATCAATCGAGGAGTAGAAATCACGCCGGAAGTAGCGGATGGACCTAATTCGGCAATATTAGATCAAGTTACGAACGGAGTCGCAGTCCGCATGGCGGCGTTGTGGGCAACGCTTTCAGCAACGGTGCGTAACGCGCAGTAAATATTGGTTAAATAACTAAAAACGAGCGAACCCTCTTAAGAAGAGATAAAACGTTATGTCGACTCAATCGATACTTATAGAAAACGGACGTGTTGTTGATCCGTCGCAAGACTTAGACAAAATCGCTGACCTTCTTTTAGTCGACGGCAAAGTAGCTGGCGTAGACATTCCGGTTGGACAATACCCCAAAGACGTTCGACGAATTGACGCATCGGGGCAAGTAGTCACACCGGGGCTTGTCGACATGCACGCCCACTTACGCGAACCTGGCGGAGAAGACGCAGAAACAGTCGCGACAGGCGCGCATGCCGCGTTATGCGGAGGCTTCACCTCAATCGCGTGCCCCCCCAACACCAATCCCCCGATCGACACACAAGCCCAAGTGGCTTTGATTCAAGAGCTTGCAGACACAGCACGACAATGTAACGTTTTTCCGATGTGCTGTATAACATTAGGTCGTAAAGGCGAACAACTCGCGGAACTTGGTTTACTTTTCGAAAGCGGAGCAATAGCTTGTAGCGACGACGGTAGTTCGGTAGAAGACGCAGGACTCATGCGCAGGGCCTTACAATACTGCAAGATGTTCAACAAGCCGGTTCTATGTCATGAAGAATCTAAATCCCTCGCTAGAGGCGGCGTCATGC
The DNA here is from genome assembly GCA_964447865.1 of uncultured Planctomycetaceae bacterium. GTDB lineage: Bacteria > Planctomycetota > Planctomycetia > Pirellulales > Thermoguttaceae > RUG369. The sequence goes on from CAYUUL010000058.1 coordinate 13,651, forward strand.
ATGCAGGTAGCGTCTCCAACATACTCGGCTTGGGAGGCATCCCTTCAGCCGCTGAAGAAGTTATGGTAGCGCGCGATATCGTCCTAGCAGAAAGCGTGAACGCATCCATTCATATAATGCATGTGTCGACGTCCGGAACAATTGAGATGATTCGTCGCGCTAAAGAGCGCGGCGTGAAAATTACGGCGGAGGTAACCCCGCACCATATAACACTCACGGACGAATCTCTTAGAACATTCGATCCCAACTTCAAAATGAATCCGCCTCTTCGTAGTCAGTCTGACGTTGCCGCATGTATTCAAGGTCTTGCCGACGGCACAATCGACGCAATAGCCACAGACCACGCCCCTCACGCGATAGAAAAGAAACAGTGCGAGATAAATGTTGCGCCATTTGGGATAATTGGTTTAGAATCGGCTCTTCCTTTAGTTCTCGAGACACTTGTCGCCCCAGGCATTTTAACATGGTCTCAGTTTGTAGAGAAGCTTTCCCTCAATCCCTCCAAGATACTTGGGCTTCCCAAAGGTACACTTCAACAAGGAGCAGACGCAGACGTTACTATTATTGATCCTCAACTTGAATGGGTATTCGATCTCTCCGAAATTCATTCAAAGAGCAAGAACTCGCCGTATATTGGTCGTAAAATGAAGGGACGCGCCGTCACAACCATAGTTTCAGGCGAAATACGTTATCAGCTCTGACGTAAACAAGTATGAACATTAATAGATACAAACTAATCCCCAAGTCAACTCAACAAGTAATTTGGGGATTAGTTTATTTTTACTAAGAGCGTCACATCCTGACACTTAGTCACAAAGATAATAAATAAAGCTTTCAACGCATTTAAGACGCGTTGAAAGCAACTAACCTATCGAACTACCACTTAACCCGGAAACCGCCGTTTCCAAAGACATAAGTAGTATGACTACTAACTTGTACGTCGGCGCCGCCAAAGAGATCAAAATTATCGCTTAAGAGCCAATCACCACCTAAACCTGCGTAGACCCAATCTCTTCCAGAGCCGTTTCCAACGATATGGAAACTTCGATTAGGACCGGCGATCATGGCCAGATCACCTTCCACAGATTCATCCAGGAATTCATGAGTCCAGTTCGCATAAGCAGTAAAGTCAAAGGCGCTTTGAGGTCCGACAATCGACTTTAACCACCTCAGGCCTATCACGCCTTGGAAACTATTATAATCGGTATCCGTTGTACGGAGTGCAATTGGCGAGTAAGTACCTGTTTCAGTAAACCCGTCCATTTCCAGGTAAGTATACTGCA
>CAYUUL010000059.1:0-14206 GCA_964447865.1 uncultured Planctomycetaceae bacterium
GAGCCGTAATTTGCGTCCGACCGCTCGATCTTCGTCGACAGGTTCGAGTTTTTCACCGACTGTCAATTTTCGCCACGTACATGGCCGCGCCGCTCTCCTCGCGTTGAAATCGATCAAGAGCGCGGACGTCAGACAGGTTCCGGAACGCGTTGCGGTAAGTTCCAGACCGTTTTCAGTCGCCGTGAAGTCGCCTCGAGACGCGTCTGCGCGCCACTCTGGCAAACAGAGAGGAAAGAGACGGACAAACGGTTCCAACCTGTCTTTTTCAGGCGCGTTTGCCAATTCTTCCAACAACCTTGTTTCTTCGGGAATTTCGTCGCGCGTCGATTTCTTTTTAAGACTTGTCTTGACCGCTGTTTTTTGCGCCGCGTTGGGGTTCGACTCGGCGCCGTTCGCGCGTCGAACAAGCGCGATTTCTCTCGCTTCCGCGTCTGTTTGAACGTTGCGCGCCGTATTGAACGGAAAGACTGACCGCGCGCGAAATTGGGGAACTGACTTTGCGTCTAAAGAGGTTCCGTCAAGTTCGTCGAAAATGAGCATGAACGATTCGTTATACGCTAAAAAAAACCGCCGCGATAACCTCCGCTCGCCGGACAACGCGATTGAGCGTTCGACGTAAGCGTAACGTTCGCATAGATCTTCGCAAAGCGTCGTCCATTCGCTTGTCGGCGTCAAAAGTTGTTTGTTCGCGTAAAATTCGGTCGTTGTTACACCCGCAAGAATCGGACGACCGTCGATTAAAAATTCCGTTTCCATATCGAGCGTTTCCGGAACGCGTTCGGACGGAAAAGCAAAGATAAATTCAGCGCCTCGAGCGTCGGCCTCGGACGAGTCCGATAGGAAAAGAACGTCGCCGCGTTCGGTGATTGCGGAACGCGCGTCGGGCTCGATATCCGACGCTGCAAGCGCCTTGAGCGCGCGTACTTTTAACGGTTGTGGGGAATTTTTATCGAAAGACATGACGACGCCGATTTCGGTTAGACGTTGAGCGCGAAGACGTCTCGCGCGGTTATCTCTTTCATTTTAATCGCGTTTTCTTGCCTGCAACCCGGCAAACCCGAAAAATAACGGCGCTTGAGGATTAGTTCTGTTGACTGTATACTTAGATATAGAGTCGGCGTCGCGCCCCTTCGATCGCGCGGCTCGTCGGCGCCGACTATACGAGCCGCTTGAATTACTATTGTATTTTACGGAACGACAGCGTTATGAATCGCGACAAAAGTCGACAGATCTTCGAAAAAGCAAACACCTTGATCCCCGGCGGAGTCAATAGCCCCGCGAGAGCATTTGGCGGCGTCGGAGGTACGCCCGTTGTAATAGATCGCGCGGACGGCCCTTATATTTTCGACGTCGACGGTAATCGCTATATCGATTACGTCCTATCCTGGGGACCGATGATTCTTGGTCATTGCGATCCTCGCGTTACGGAAGCGTTGCAACGCGCGATCGTAAAGGGAACGAGTTTTGGGGCTCCGACCCTGGCGGAAAACACGCTCGCGGAACTCGTGATTAAATTTGTGCCCTCGATTGAGAAAATCCGCTTTGTCAATTCCGGTACGGAAGCGACAATGAGCGCGATACGTCTTGCGCGCGGTTTTACCGGTCGCAACAAGATCGTTAAATTTATCGGATGCTATCACGGTCACGTCGATAGTTTGCTCGTCGCGGCAGGTAGCGCGGCGGCGACTCTCGCTGTTCCCAATTCTCCGGGCGTAACTCCGGGCGCGTCCTCCGACACGATTCTCGCGCAGTACAACGACGTCGCGGGGCTTAAAGAAATCTTTGCGACTCATGGATCGGAAATAGCGGGCGTAATAGTCGAGCCGGTCGGCGGCAATATGGGTTGCGTGCTTCCTACGGTTCCGTTCTTGGAGACTCTCAGAAGTGAAACGAAGAAGTCGGGCGCTCTCTTAATTTTTGACGAAGTTATGACGGGGTTCCGCGTCGCTAAGTTTGGCGCGCAGGGATTTTTTGGAATTAAGCCCGACTTGACGACCTTCGGAAAGATTATTGGCGGCGGATTGCCCGTTGGAGCTTACGGCGGAAGAAAAGATATTATGGACGCGGTGACGCCCGTTGGAAAAGTCTATCAGGCGGGTACGTTGAGCGGTAATCCGCTCGCGACCGCCGCTGGTATCGCCACGCTTTCCGCGATTGACGCCGATCCGGATTTCTACATCAAGATAGAAAAAGCGACGACTCGCCTTGCCGACGGTATTCGTTCGGCGGCGCTCGAGGCCGGCGTTAAAATCGCCTTCCAGCATATTGGCGGTATGTCGACGATCTTCTTCCTCTCCGAGCAGGACGACGAAGTCGTGGATTGGCCTTCTGCGTCAAGGTGCGATACCGCCAGGTTCGCCAAATTCTTCTGGAGCATGCTTGATTCCGGCGTCTACCTTCCGTGCAGTCAATTTGAAACGATGTTTACCAGCGTCGTTCACACCAACGATATTATAGATCAAACGATAGAAGCCGCAGCGAAAGCCTTTAAGACGCTTTGATTGACGCGCTGTCAGTCCCTTCGCTCATATCGCGTTGACGTTGCGTCGCAAACGCGCCGCGCTTATTCGCCATATGAGCCTTTTTTTATATTATGGAGACTTCGATATGTCCGACGCGCAACCGACCGAACGCGCGCATAATAGATTGCGCGACGCCGCCATTTTGATTTTCGTCCTGTTCTTTCCGATGGTTATGACCTGGACGTACTTCGTTTACGGAAAAGGACTTGATCCGAGCGTTTCGAAGAATCTTTACGCGATTGGCAAAACCTTGCAGTTCGCGTTTCCCGCGCTCGTCGCGGCGTTTGTCTTGAAAGAACGCGTTCTGGTTCGACGTTTCAACACTCGCGGTCTGCTTATCGGGGCGCTTTTCGGACTTGTCGTCGGGACGGCTATCTTTTTGCTTGGCAGGTATTTCCTGAACGTCCCAACCGCGCTTTCGGCTCTGTTCGACAAGTTGCGCGGAGAACTTGTCGCGAGACTCGAACAGTTTGGAGCCGCTTCGCGAGGCGCGTTTCTCGTTATTGGACTTTTTTATTCCATTATTCATTCCGGCCTGGAAGAATACTATTGGCGTTGGTTTACGTTTGGACGCGTTGCGAAATTTCTTCCCGTCGTACCCGCCGCTCTGGTCGCCAATGGCGCCTTTACGTTGCACCATATCGTTGTTTTAGGCGTTTATTTCGGGTTTGGACACTGGCTTACGTGGTTGACCAGTTTAGGCGTTTTTATCGGCGGACTCGTTTGGCAAGCAATCTATCGTAAAACCGATTCCGTTTATGGCGCCTGGCTTAGCCACGGCTTAATTGACGCGGGAATATTCGCCGTCGGATATCTCCTCATGCCATGATCGCGTCGACTTCAACGTTCGACGTTCGCGACGCTTTTAATAGATAAACAGGACTCCAATATGAGCGAAAAAAACGAAGTGAATAAGCTCTATCAACAATTCGTCGACAACGACTACGAGGTCGAACCGCTCGCCGGGTCCGTCTCACGAGCGCGATCCTTTTGGACAAAGCTCGATTTTAAATCGATTCTCGAAGTCTTTCTAATATTCGCGGTATTCGCCGCTTACGGTTCGTGGCCGGTTCCCGACGTCAACGAGCAGTATTACGTTGGAAAGGCGATACACTTTTGGAACAACGATTGGTTGGGTAACGACCCGTTCCTCAATACGCCGGATTCGCATTGGCTTTTCTACGCCGTTTTCGGATTGCTTTCTTTTGTCTTTAAGCAGAACGCGCTCGTCTGGGTTGGACGCGTCCTTGTGTGGCTCGCGACCGCGTTCGCCTGGCGTCGTCTTAGTCGCGCGTTTTTCCCCGGGCGTTGGCTTGCCGTTTTTACCGCCGCCGCGTTCGCGTTCTACTTGGAGACGTTTCACCTGGCGGGCGAATGGATATTCGGCGGGGTCGAAGGGAAGGGTCTGGCGTTTCCTTTTGTCTTTTGGGGACTCGCGTGTTTTGTCGAAGGGAAGTACAATCGCGCGTGGATCCTCTACGGAATTGCGTCCGCGTTCCACATTCTTGTCGGAGGTTGGGCTGTTCTCGCTTCAGCGTTCGCCTGGACGTTCGACGCGTTTCGGTTGACGCTGAGCGCAAACCCTGGCGGTTTCGGCGCGAAAACGCGTTTCTTACTCCGCAAGGCGGCGAATACTTTGCCCGGTCTCTGCGTAGGCGGCGCGATCTCGCTGTTAGGACTTATTCCCGCGCTAAAACTCGATTTAGGCGCAACCGCGAAAGAAATTGCGTTGTCGCGACAAATCTATGTTTTTGAACGACTTTCGCATCACCTCGTGGCCTCGTCTCTTCCGTGGACTTTCCTCGTTCGATTTTCCGCGCTTATCGTCGTTTTTGTCGCTTTAGTTTTTATCGCCAAACGCTTGGGAACGATTGTTCGCTCGAAGATAGGCGACGGCGATCGATCTCGCGTTCCACTCCAGAATTCCGTTTGTCTTGAGACGAATTCGAACTCGCAGACTGACGGCGGATTCGAGTCTCGGGAATCTCGCGCCAAGTTTGATTCCATAGCGAGGCGCTACGTTAACGATCCCGGTTCGATTTTCTTTCGTCTTTACGCGTTTGTCGTCGCCTCGATCCTTTTTGCGTGCGTCGGCGCTACGATCGATTGGGGGGCGCGGGCGCTTGATTCCCTTGACGTTATCAAGGATTACAAGGCTTCCGCGAGTTTATTGAGATACTACTGGTATCGGCTTTCCGATTGGGCGGTTCCGTTCGGTCTTGTCGTCGCCTCGACGCGCGCGGCTATGCTGACGCTCTGGATGATCCGCGTCAATCGAAACGAACGCGACAATTTGTATTCTCGTCCGCGTCTCGGCGGCGCGTTGACCTGGATTGCCGTCGGTCTGGTTTGTTACTTTGCCGTTCGTTTCGCGTTTTATCGAGTCGCCGTTTCCGCCGCGCAAGCGAACGCGGTCGACGGTCTTATTCCGTTGCCGAAGCCGACGGAAAGCGCGTCCTTTATGGTCGCGGTCGCGTTCTTTGCCTTAACGACGCGATTGACGTTGAGCGCGATTTTTAATTCGCGTAAAAGCGAGCCGCGCTTGAAGACCAATGTTGACGGCAGACGCGTTCCGACAAATCTCTGCGTTTTACTTCTTTTGATTTTGGTCGCGGCTCCCGCGTGGAAATTAGCGTTCTACGTCGATCTTCGAGGGACAAAAGTAATTCCGCGAAGCGCGCCGCCGAAAGAGTCGATTGCCGACGGATGGCTCGACGCTTGTCGTTGGGTTCGCGAGAATACTCCGAAAGACGCGGTTTTTCTCGTCCCAAGAGGTTGCGATTCGTTCAAGTGGGAAGCGCAACGCGCTGAAGCGGGTAGTTGGAAAGAGATACCGCAGGACGCCAGGTCGATTGTAAGGTGGAACCGCAAAATGGCGCGATTTTACGCTAATCCCGGGTCCGAGCCTGATTCTCCGACGCGTTGGAATCAGCCGCTTGTCGGCGTTTTTATCAATAAGGGTAGGGCGCGAGCGCTTGCGGAAGCCGAACGGTACGGATACCAATACGCGATTGTTGAAGCGCCCCCTTATATTGTCGCGACGATTCCCGAAGCGCTTGAACGTTGGAACGAGTTTGAAAAGAACGACCTGGTTTATCAGAATAGTCAGTTCTACGTTTTGAAATTAGTTAAAGACGACCGGGGGAAGACGGAAGGGAACGAACAGAAAAAGGCTGATAAATCCTCGAGTAAGGAAGAATAACGTCAATTGCGGATTAAAAAGCGGCCCTAAATCGGTCGCGTAAAATAACGTCGTCGTCCTGGAACGTGAGAAACTCAAGAACGACGGCGTTTTTTTAGGTCCGCGTTACGCGCGACGCTGTTGGTAAAACGACTTCGCGTCGATATGTCGCGCCGCGCTTCGCGCAGGGCGTTTAAGTAAAAACGTTCGCGTTACAGAATTAAAGCGGACGTTTCAAACCTTCCCACTTGACTTTCCATCCTTGCGGGAAACCGGGGCCCGAGTCGCCCGACTTTGGCATATGTTCGTTCGTATTGTCGTCCGACGCGATTTCGTCAAATCCCGCGCACATACCGGCGATCGCGTAGAGCAGACCGCCGTTGCCCGGAAGGTACGGTCCTTTGCCTCCCAACATCGACGGGCCGCCAAGATTGACGCCGGATTCGTCGTAAACGTTGCAGATCGAGTCGCTAAGGATAATTTCAATCGCGAGATCAGGGCGTCCGCACCGCGTCGCGCACATCGCCGTCCACGGGAAATCCCAACCCCAGCAACGCGCCCACTGCCATTCTGGAATAACGCGTTCAAGAGTTCGTTCTACGGTCTCTTTGTCGACGCCTTCAATTGGAGGGAGCATTCCGAAAACGCCGATAAGGTCCGGGTGTTCGTAGTTCCTCCTGGTAAAGGAATCCGTCCATTCCGGCGAATGAACGTATAAGCCGTCTTTGGTTGGAAGAGGCGTCAAATTCGCTCGCACCTCGTCCCAATGCGCGACGCGTTCTTTTCCGAGTCTTTCGCGCCACGCGTTCGCCGCGTCGAGACCCCAACGCCAGTAGGCAAGGTCGAAAATTTCGTCTGAAGTGACGCCTTGTTCGCTGGGAGGCATGCTCGGCGTAAGACTATAACGACCGTCCGACGTTTTGACCGGATAGTCCGCCATGTGTTCCGCGGTTCCTTCGACAATTTCGTCCCACTTTTCGAGGGTTTCGCGCGTCGGGTTGCGGCGGTAGTCCAGTTCGGCAAAGAAAATCGGATGCGGTTGTTTCCACAAAAGAACAAGATTTCCGACCCACGGAGCCGTTCGTCCGTCCGGCGCGATCTCTTTTTGCCACTTTAGACCTTTGTAATCAAGCTGTTCCGCAAGGTCGCGAGCCCCTTGCCGCGCTTTCCAGTAAATTTGAATCGCTTGATCTGCAAAGTTGGCGCGATCCCACGTCCACCAGTGCGACAGATGCCACCAAACCATTTCCATGTGGAATCTTCCGCTCCAAGGGCAGACGCAGATCAGACCGGATTCCGAACTTGGCCATTGACCCGCCGAGTTCGCGCGAAGTTGGTATTGCGAAAGTACGACGCGGCGTTCAAGTTCCATCCAACGCGGATCGGAACTTTCCGAGAAGTCGACCGCGGCTCCGTTCGTCCAAAATTCTTCCCAACGCCTGGCGGATATTTGTCTGGCTTCGTCAAATTGAATCGGTTTCGCTGCAACCAGCGAGTCGTCCGACGGCGCGCCGGTGTAGTCGCCTCCGTCAAACCCTACGGTAATTTCCAACGGACTGGATTGTTCGGAACCGATAACGCGTAACGTCGGCGCGTTTTCGTCGACGCGGACGACTTGACCGTTGAACGCGTCGACGCGAACCGAGTAGGAAAAGTCGCCGGTCTTACCTTTGGCGTATTCGTTGGAAAGGAGACGTTTGACGACAAGCGCGTTCTCGCCGGTTTGCGCCTGGGTTACGGTAAAACCTTCCGGAGATTGAAATTGCTTTTTACCGGAAAAATCGCCGTCCCACGCGCCGTATTTCAAGGACGGATAAGGGAAATCAATCTCGACAATCAAGGCTCCGGAGCGAACGAGCGGCGAGTCGACGCGAACGGCGACGCTGGAGTCTAATTTGACGTCGTCTGTTACGCAAGTGGAGACGGTCGTTTGTGTTCCGTCGAGCGAAAAAGTCGTCGTGTGAACTCCGGTCCAGAGGTCAAGATCGCGCGATATTTCCGAGATTTCCGAGCGTTCCAGGGCTTTGCCGTCGGCGCGGACGAAACGGATTCGCGCTAAGTTTATTTGATGAGGATTGTCGCGAATCCACCTGTAAAGATCGCCTTTGTTGTCCGGCCAGGGATCGCCGCCTGTTAGTCGACCTTGATAGAACGTGCCGGTCGCGGGTATTTCATCCCAGGAATATTTTTCCAAACGCGGACTGGAATACCAACCCCAGTGCGAAAGCGTGTCGCCGCCGAACGTTTGCAAGCCGGTGCCGTCGACGTTGAAACAGAAATTACCGTTCCCAACTTGGAGTTTTAGATCCAACTTGTCGCTGGAAATACGGTGGCGCGCCACGATCGCCTGGCGGTCGAGAGGCTTTTGAAGTTCCGCGCTAAAGTTTGACGACGAAAGTCCGAGCGTTCCCAATAACGCGCAAACCATCGTTGACGTAAATTTCGATAATCTTTGTTTTCTATTCATCATTTCAATATTACTTATTGTGACGTCGTTTGGTAACAGTGAAAATTTTATTTCACTTAGATTCGCGGTTCGTCCACGTTGGCGCGTCGTCGTCGCGCGTCAATGTTCGGAAATTCTTTAACCGGAAGAATGTTAAGTAATTTGCGTCGTGACAGTTGGGCGCGCCGTCCCACGCCAATCGGCAAACGCAAGCGAGATCGTCGCCTTCGACGCGCCAGTCGACATACTGGAACCCGATTTTCAGATTGTCGCGACGGTAGACGATAGTGCGAATTTCCCATTTTTTGAGGTCTTCGCTACATACGAGCGCGAGAGTGTTGCGCGTCCGTTCTTTGTCTGGAGCGTCGACGTCGTTCGGGTGAATCCAGTTCACGAGCGACCAGTATTTTTCCGTTTTCGTATCGTATTTGACGACGAATTTTTTGCATCCGCCGGGCATTTCGACAAAGCCGGTTTCAGGATCCCACGTTGCCGTTTTTCCGTCGTCCGAAAGATGAATTTGCGCGGCTTTACCGTCGTTGACGGCGTCGTCGACTCTCATTTGTATAATCATTTTATCGTCGGGCGTGAAAAGTACGTTTCCTTCCACCCAGCCGTGCTCGTTTTGACGAACGACCCAGGGTATCGCGTTGCTAAACGTCCAGGTTGCCGCGTCGAGGAGATCGCCGTCGAGAGGCGCGCTCATGCACATTGGGCAAAATTGCGTCATCCAGTTGCGAGGTTTGGAGTTCGGGTTGATTTCTACGACTTGTTCAACTTCTTTCCAGATTCTCCCGTTGTGAATTAGAACCGGAGCCGGATCGCAAAAAACGCTCAATTCTTTTGTACCGCCGATCAGCGAACCGGTTTGGGAGTCGAGCGGAGTCGTCCAGGTATGACCGCCGTCGTTCGACTTGCTGATTGTAATACGGCATTGAGCGTCTTTTGAGACGTCGGTAAAACCTTCGCCCGGCGTCCAGCCGATTCCCCAAAGCGCGTCCTGCGCGTAGAAAAGATAGGTCGCGCGTTGATAGGGAATCCTCGCGATTTTCTTCCAGGTTGCGCCTTTGTCCTTAGACTCGAAAACCTGCGTCGCAAGGTCGTCGTTGCCACTGCCGAAGAAATCGTGCGTCGCGACATACGAACCGTCGGGTAAAATCTCAATACTTGGCGAACCAATATGTATCGTCTTGAAATCGGGACTTTGGTCGATTATTACGCCCGGAGGAAGCGTTGGCGCCGGAACTTTCTCCTCGGCGACGACCATGCGCGTCGCGACAAAAGAGACGATTGCGGTCGTGAGAAGCAAACGGAAAATTGTTCGAGATTTAGGCATAATTTTTTCCTCGCGTTAAAGTTGTTTGGAGGTTGCTACTGATATGCAACGTCCCTGATTGCCGACTGAATTGTAAAAATGGTAGACTACGCCGTCGCTCTTGACGACCCACGGCTTGTGCGCGAATTGAGAATCGTACGGTTCGGACGGCTCGACAAGATGCGGACCGTCCCACTTGCGCCAGTGAACAAGGTCGCGAGAAACCGCAAAGGTGTCGAACGCCTTAGGCTTCCAGAACGCGCCAAAGTAGACCATTACCCACAAATCGCCGTAACGGATGATTTGCGGATCGCCAGATATGCCCGAGCCGTTGTCCACGACCGGCCCGTTTCCATAACGGAACCATGTGCGAAGGTCGTCGGATACCGCGATTCCAATACGCTCGATCGACGCGCCCGTCGCCATGCTCTTACCGTTGTAAAAACAAACGAATTGATATCCGAGCGTCTTTGCGCGATCCCAAATGACCGTCGTTTTGTACATTGTCGTCTTTTCGAAATCTCTAGCGTCCGGGTCGCTTGGAGACATGATCGGTTCGTCGAATCTGCGCCAATCTTTGGCGACTGTCGGATCGTTCGTATATCCCAGTCCGATTTTCAACGGGTCGGGCTCGTAGCCTTTCCCTTCGCCTCCAATATACGTGAACCAATATTTACCATCGAACGGTTGCAACGCGTAGGAACCGCCCCACTCGTAATCGACGAGCGCCGTCGACGGCGAACATTGCCACGCGTCCCAGCCGCGCTCGCGAAATGGAGCGACCGTTCCGAGACTTTCCCAATGAAGGAGGTCTTTGCTTTTGGCAAGTTTCGCGACATAACCGGTTTTATTCAGGAAACGGAGATAAAGCATATACCAAACGCCGTCTTTCCTAAAAATGTTGGGGCTGTCAACCGGGTCGCCGTCCTCCTGTGGCATAACGATTCCGTACTTGTAAGGAGTTTTGAATTCGTCGTAAACTTTTTGCATCTCCGCGTCGCTTACGTCTGACGCCTGGGAAAGGTCCGCCGCGATTGGTTCGCGAGCAAAAAGCGAGGAAGGAAATTCACGTCCGAGAACGACGCTTGCCGCGCCGCCAAGCGTTAGACGCTTGATAAGTTCGCGTCGACTATATTTTTGCATAATGTGTACTCCGGTATGCGTAGCAAGGAATCTTGACCGCGTTCGCGTCGACGTTCTACGCGTTGGGCGCGAGAAAACGCGAAGCGGTCTCAAGTCACAATTATAGAAGACGAAACGACGACTTTCAACAAAAACATTGGATTATTTTACGAGAAGAATTAGGTATTGACTCCGAATACTTTTGTGGTAGACCAACAACATACTTTGGTCTAGGTCAAGGTGTTGCTTGATTGGCGTGGCTGTCCGTGGGTTACTGGCGATTCTTGTTAGATTCTGTTAAGTCCCACTTACGAGGCTGGCTATGCGCGCTTGCCAGTGCGGGGGTAACCCCAGCATCTGTATCTTGTAAGCTTTGTCGGGCGCCCGGGGCCTAGGCCGGGTTTATTTCTTGCGGACTCTATATCTTTCTTCTCGATTTACGAGGTTTTCTTTTCGATTGTCGACGTCTTTGGCGACAACGGTTCTGTTGCGAGTTTGTTGCGACGTGAAAACGTCAGTTTTTCTGAAACGTTTATAGAAATGAAGTTTTCAGAGTTTATTTTGCTATTGACGTTTTTAAAAAAAGTGATAGTACTTTGAACATAAGAGAAGCTGTGTTGAGCGAAGTCGTTGATTGTATGAACGTACAATTCTCATACGAGCGGCGGTCTTTCTGATTGCTTTCTTCTTGCTCCACTCTTCTTTTTGGTCGTAACACTCTGTTACGGCGGGGCGCCTTGGATTTATTCAAGCGCCCCTTTTTTTTGTCCCGACAGTTCCTTTTTCGCTAATTATGAAATTGGCTTGACGCCCAGGTTGCCTTTTGTTCGCGTGGAAAACATTGAGGATGTTCTGAAAATACGCCCTATCTCCACTCAATTTGAAAGCGTCCCCCCTTGTGAAAAGATAAAAAAAGGTTATCATGACGATTCCAAAGAATAGTTTTCTAGAGAATGCGTCGCGAGGTCGTGGCGCGTCTTTGAGAAGAACAAGTAAATTCGAAACGTAAGAGGACAAAAATGCGACGTCTCTTGATTGCCGGCAACTGGAAAATGAACATGAAACTTGATTCGGCGAAAGCCTTGGCCCAAGGTCTTAAGGACGCGGCCGCCGGCGTTTCCGAAGTCGATATCGCCGTTTGCCCGCCAAGCCTGTACGTTCAACCGGTCGCCGAAATCTTGAAGGGTTCCAATATTGGCGTCGGCGCTCAAAACGCTTATTTTGAAAAAGCGGGCGCGTTCACCGGCGAACTGGAAATGGCTATGTTGACCGACGTCGGTTGCCAATACGTTATTCTTGGACACAGCGAACGCCGCCATATCATGGGCGAATCCAGCGAGCTCGTCAATCTCAAGGTTCGCGCCGCCCTGGCCGCGGGGCTTTGCCCGATCGTCTGCATCGGCGAACTCCTCAAAGAACGTGAAGCCGGTGTTACCAGCGACGTCAATCGTCGTCAACTCGACGGATCTTTCTCCGGCGTCTCCGCTGAAGATATGAAAAAGTGCGTTATTGCTTACGAACCCGTTTGGGCTATCGGAACCGGTAAAGTCGCCACGCCTGATCAAGCGCAAGAAGTCCATGCCGACGTCCGCGCCTGGCTTGCCGAACGTTACGGAAAAGACGTCGCCGACGTCGTTCGTATTCAATATGGCGGGAGCGTTAAAGGTTCCAACGCGAAAGAAATCCTGAGCAAGCCCGACGTTGACGGAGCTCTCGTTGGCGGCGCTTCCTTGAAGGTTGACGCGTTCATGGAAATCATCAACAATGTTCGTTGAGCTTAGCTTCGACGCGTTGTTGCGAGCGAGCGTATAGACGTTCGCTCGCGTTTGCTTGACCGAGGTCGCGTCGTTCGATTTCGGTCATGTAGCTATTTTAAGATTATTGTAAGCCAAGGCTGCGCGTCGTCGCGATCCTGATTTTGGCATTTGTTGAAACTAGTTTTTTACTCGCGTGAATATCGGCGTTCGATTTTGTTCGCTCGTTATCTCGCGTTCCGGATATGAAGCCATGTTTGTTGCTAGCTTAAAAGCCTTACTTTTCATCTTCATGGTTCTGCTGAGCCTCTTCCTTATCCTCATTGTCCTCTTGCAACGCGGCAAGGGCGGCGGTCTCGTCGGAGCTTTCGGCGGGATGGGCGGAAATAGCGCGTTCGGGGCTAAGACTAGCGACGTTTTTGTAAAGATCACTGTCTGGACCGCCATTATCTGGTTCGTAACCTGTATTGGAGGTCGTTATGTCCTCGATATGCGTTCCGGAAATTCGATGTTTGATAAAGCTACCGGCGGAGTAGCGGTTACTGCCGCGCCGCAACCTGCGACCGACGCTTCCGCGACCGACGCTTCCGCGACCGACGCTTCCGCGACCGACGTTCCCGCCGAAACCCAAAACTGAGTTTTGTCTTAGCGTTGAGCCTTGCGGCTCGTCTAATTTGGATTGACGTTGACTTGCGCGTGTTGCGCGTAGGTCTCGACGTTTTTATCGCGGCGTTGCGCTTCTGACGCGACGGCGCTTCATTTTGTCTTGACGGTTCGTAACGAGTTTGGCGTACTGCCATCCGTCTCTGTCCGCAAGATCAGGAATGTAAAGGACTGCAAATGTTGATTAGCATGACGGGGTTTGGGTCGGCTTCTTCCAGCGAGCGCGGATTTCTGATTTCGTCTGAAATTAAGGCGGTCAATAATCGTTTTTTGAAAACGACGATCAAATTGCCCGACGGTTTTGCCTCGTTAGAAACGAAGATCGACGAATTACTGCGTTCGCGCCTTATAAGGGGTTCCGTCAATTGCTCAATTAAACTGGAACGCGTAGAACAACAGAACGACCTCGAAATTGACTATGACGCGTTGCGTCGTTATGTCGATGAAAAGAAAAACTTTGAAGAGAAGTTTCCCGAATGCGCTGTTTTTTCTGGCGTTGGATATTTCGTCGATTTTCTACGTTTGCCTGGCGTTATTCGCGATAAGTCCGCGTCTGAGCGTGAAAATTTGCCCGAAACGCTCTGGAACGCCGTCGCACAAAATATTAGCGAAGCGCTTGGACGCCTGCAAGAGATGCGTAAAACTGAAGGCGAGGCGACGGCAAAATATCTTGCCGGTAATCTTGAACAGCTTCGCGTTTCGATCGGCGAAATCAAAGAATTGGCGCCCAGAGTTGTGGAAAATTATCGCGAAAAACTTGGCGAACGCGTTGGAAAAGCGTTGGCTGAGAAGGGCGCGACGCTTGATCCGGTCGATCTGATTCGAGAAGTCGCGGTCTATACGGATAAAGTTGATATTTCTGAGGAGATTTCCCGTTTCTATTCGCACCTCGCGCAGTTTGAAAAGACGATGAACGGCGAAAGCGCGTGCGGTAAAAAACTTGATTTTCTTACCCAGGAAATGTTTCGCGAGACAAATACAATTGGTTCGAAAGCAAATTCGCCCGACGTGCTGAAACTTGTCGTCGAAATGAAATCGACCATTGAAAGAATTCGCGAAATGGTTCAGAATGTCGAATGAACATTCGAATTGAGTCTTAAATAACGACGTAGTAGCGCCGAATAAATTCAGAAATGTCGGACAACATAGAAACAGAGTCTCGTCGCCAAAAAGGGCGCGTAATTATTGTCTCCGGACCATCGG
>CAYUUL010000060.1:0-13937 GCA_964447865.1 uncultured Planctomycetaceae bacterium
TCCCCGAACGCTCTCCCTTTTTCGGAGCTTCCGTCTTTCGGGGCCTCTTTCGACGGCAGGACGAATCTGCTCTCACTCTGGTCGCTCTTCGCCCCTTTCGCGGCGAGTTCCTCGGCAGTCGCGGTCGCTTCGTACCTGACGCGCGTGTGACGGCTCGCGAGAAGGTTCGAGATAAGACTCTGCTCGATCGCGTGAATCTCTCCGAACGTCAGGCCGGAATCGTCAAATTGCGCGTCCTTAATACGAATATCGACAATCTTTTGCACAAGGGATTCGACTCTGCGCCGCGAGAAATCGACAATCGAGTGACTGGCGCTTTCGACGGCGTCGGCCAACATGAGAATGGCGGCTTCTTTCGACTGCGGTCTTGGGCCGGGGTATCTGAACGGAGCGTCGTCGAGCGGGGGCGCGTCCGGGTCTTTCGCTTTTACGGCTTCCGCGGCTTTTTTGTAGAAACCTCCGACCGTCATGGTTCCATGGTGCTGTTCGATCAGTTCGATAACGGCGTTCGGGAGCTTGTAGCGCCTGGCCAGGTCGACGCCGTCTTTCGTGTGCGCGACGATAATCAGCACGCTCATGCGCGGCTCTAATCCGTCGTGGATATTGGTTCCCTGCTGGTTCTCCGTGAAGTTGTCCGGCTGCAACATCTTGCCGACGTCGTGATAGTAGCCCGCCACGCGGACAAGCGTCGAGTGCGCCCCGATCGTTTCGGCGGCGGCTTCCGCGAGCGCCGCGGTCTGTATCGAGTGACTGTAGGTCCCGGGCGCGCGGCGGTTAAGCTCAAGTAAGAGCGGTTGCGAAAGGTTGCACCATTCGTTCAAACTCATCGTGGTCATCACGCCGAACTTCTCAAAGACGGGCAACACTCCGACCGAGATAATCCCGGCGAGAAAGACCCACAGCCCGCGCGCCGACGCTTCGATCAGGACCCGGGTATGGTCCGCGGCGATTCCGCCCGCCACGAGCGTCAGGACAAACGCGGCGCCCGAGGTCGCGAGCGCGAGAATAAACTGGTGCATTCTTGTTCGAACGTGGGGCGTGGCGATCGCGAGCAACGCGCCGGTTCCGACGAACACGACAAACGTGTCGACGCCGCCCTGTCCGGAAGTCGTCAGCACGAACGAGAGCAGGACTCCGAACGTCAACGCGACTTCCCAGGACGCTGCGAGCGCGACCACGCCGACAAAGACGAGTATCGGTATGATTTCCGGAGAAGCGGAGCCGTTGTGCAACGCGACCTGCAAGATTCGCCCGACGCCGATAAACCCGACGATAAGCGCGAGAAAGACGACGACTTCGGAGATTCGACGCTTGCGCCGGGTAACGTCCGTCACGATGAGATGATTATGGAAGAGCAGGAAGGCGCCGACAAAGAGGAGCGAGAGCAGGGCGTAAGTGGAAACGAATCTCGTAGTTCGTTCCCGCCACGTTCTTTCGGCGAGCCTTGCGCGTCGTTCGGCGTCGAGGAGTCTCAATTCCTCGGGGCCCAGGCTGGTTCCGGCCTCTACGAGCGGATCGCCGCGGTAGAACGACAAATAGCGCGTTTCCACTTCGCGTTCGGTCGCGTCCTGCGCGCGCTGAGTCTCCGGGTAATCGATCGTGAGGGTTTCCGGAATCGAGGACCGGATTTTATTCGTCAGCAGGTAGGCAAATTCGCGGTCCCCGACAATTTCCTCAAGTTTGCGTTTGACGACGTACCCGCTGCCGAACAGCACGTCGGAGACGTTTTCTTCGCGGGCTTTCGCGGGATCCTCTCCGGCGTCGTAGACTTTGATCCGCACGATCTTATTGACGTATTCGTCTTCCTTCTGGGCCTTTTTCACGGCGGCGTCGGGAGTCGAGTCCTGGGAGTCCGCGGCGTTCAGGGCGCTTTGTTCGGCGGCGTTCGCGTCCCAACTTCTCAATTTGAGGAGCACGCCGTGTTCCCGATAGGTTTGCAGGGCGGTTTCGAGGGTCTTGCGGAAATGCGCGAGTTGAGCGTCCTCGGCGAGAAAGGAGCGGATTTTATCGAACGCCTGCTGAGTCGCGTCCTCGCTGGTGTTCAATTTGACGAATCCGCGCAGAAAGGTATAGCTTTCCGAGGAACACCGGGCGAAATCGGGCGCTTCCAAAAGGAGCTGCACGCCGTTGACAAGCTCGCCTTCGTAGTTTTCCAGAATTTTCGGATCGTTGACGTAGTATCTTAACGTTTTGAGTCTTGCGCTTTTACGTTCGGCGTTCGTCAAGTCGGCGCTCTGCATTTTGAAGGGCGCGTTGCAGACGATGTTCCGGTCGGGGATCATGAATCTCCGGTACTTGCTCGGCGGGTCCCAGACCCCGCAAATCGCGCAAATAAGGAATACGGCGACCAGAATCAGGGCGATTTTCGGGAATCCTTCGTCGGCGCGGATATGCTTGACGACTTTGCGCGGGAACCCGTCGTAATTTACGCGCGAAGCGACGCGTTGAGCGCGCGTTCTGACTCGTTCGTTTGTCGGTTGGGCCATGGCGACGCTCCTACTGTAAATCGTCTTGCGAGTCGTCGGACTCGTCGCGGAGCGGCAGTTCGCGGTCGTCCTGTTCCCGGCGTTCCGGAGGGTATTCGGCCAGGACGTCGGCGGCGCTCGGCTCCCGGCGTTCGCGTCGGAACCGCGCTCCGTTGTAATCTTCGTCCTCGAACGACGTCTCGTACGCGTCGACAATCTTTTGCACCAGAGAATGGCGCACGACGTCGGACCGCTCCAACGTGAGGAATTTAATCTCTTTGACCCCGCTCAAACGCTCGAACGCGTCGACCAGTCCGTTGCGCACTCTTCGAGAAAGGTCCGATTGAGTCGCGTCCCCGCAAACGACGACGCGCGAGCCGAACCCCATTCTTGTGAGGAACATTTTCATCTGGGCGACGGTCGTATTCTGAGCCTCGTCCAAAATGATATAGGCGTCGTTGAGAGTTCGACCGCGCATATAGGCGAGCGGCGCGATTTCCACGCGGGAGTCCTCGATAAATTCGCGCAACATGTCCGATTGCGTCATATCGGCGAGCGAGTCGAACAGGGGCCGCAGGTACGGATTGATCTTTTCGGCGAGATCGCCCGGCAGGAACCCGAGATTTTCGCCCGCTTCGACCGCCGGTCGCACAAGCACGATTTTCTTACATTCGCCCAACCTTAACGCCTCGACGGCGCGCGCCGACGCAAGGTACGTTTTACCGGTTCCGGCAGGGCCCGCGCAGAACACGATTTCCGAATCGCGGAGCGCCGCGCAGTATTTCGCCTGACCCGACGTTTTGGGCCGGATCGTCTTGCCCCCGTAGACTTCGAACGGACGGACGCGGGAGACGCGTTCCCCGCGCATTACTTCGTCGAGCGCGCGGCTGACGTCGTCGGCGGACAATGGCGCGCCGTCGCGGTCGACCCAGCGTTGGAGTTGTTCGAGCAGGTAGGCGCATCTTCGGGCGGCTTCGGGGTCGGCGCTTCGCACGAGCAATTCGCCTTTATCTTCGTCGACGACGACGCGCACGCCCAGCGCTTTTCTGATTTTACGCAAATGTTCGTCGCTCGCGCCAAGCACGTTGCGTAAAACGCGCCCGTTGAGAGCTATGACGGATATTTCTTCCATAGTTTATCAATAACAAAAGGTGAAACAGGACGCGTATCGCAGGGCTCTACTCGAAAGGCCATGCGTCCGCCAACGCTTCGCGCTGGAGCCGCGCTATATGCGCGTTCCCTTTTTTCGCGAGCGCCAGCAACTCGGCAAGCTGTTGTTCGTCGAAAGTACTTTCTTCGCCGGTCCCCTGGATCTCGACGAACCGTCCGGAGCGCGTCATAACGACGTTCATATCGACTTCGGCGGCGTAGTCCTCGACGTAGCAGAGGTCGAGCAGAGGTTTGGAATCGACGAGTCCGACGCTGACGGCGGCGACCGTCTCGCGCAGAGGATAGACGTTCGGGTCCGGGAGTCGGTCTCGAATGGAGTTTAACGCGTCGATAAGAGCGACGCATGCTCCGGAGACGCACAGGGTTCTCGTGCCGCCGTCCGCTTGCAGGACGTCGCAATCGAGGTAGACGGTGCGCGGCCCGAGCGCTTTGGAGTCGAAAACGGCGCGGAGCGAACGACCGATCAGGCGTTGAATTTCCGTAGCGCGACCGTCGGGACGATCCTGACGCGCTTTGCGAATCTTCGTACTTCCGGGCAACATGCGGTACTCGGCGGTCAGCCACCCCCGTTCCTCTTCCCCTTCCCTTTTCATCCAGGCGGGAGTTTCCTCGACCACGCTCGCGGTGCAGAGTACGACGGTGTTTCCGGAAGAGATCAGGACGCTTCCGGCGGCGTTGGTAAAGCCGCGTTGAATTTTAATCGCGCGCGTTTCATCGCAGGCGCGTCCGTCTTGTCGACGTTCGATTTCACTCATAACAAATCTTTGTCCATAACCATTGTTAAGCGTTTTTGCCGCGCGGACCAAAGAGTCCGCGAAGCGCCAACGCCGTCCACGATTCAAAGGCGTCGGGCTTTTCCTCGATTTCCTCGAGAATTTCGTCGACGGGTCTGAACCTCGCGTCCAGGAGGTCGGGCTCGTTGGAACGCATTTTCGGTGCGGAAAGTTCGGCGCGGCACACGACTCCCAGGTGTACTTTTCCGACGTCGGTTCGATCGTCGTTGACGAGTCCGACGCGTCGAAAGGAGAGGATCTCGGCGTCCAGCGCGACTTCCTCGGCGATTTCGCGTCGAGCGCCCGATTCAAACGCGTTGGTCTGTCCGGACGCGTCGGAGTCGGAGTCGTTGACGTGGCCGCCGATCCCGACGCTCCATTTGGAACGCAGTCTCGCTTCGCCCTGTCCTTTTCCGCGCAGGTAGGCGAAAATCAGCGGACGTTCGCCCGGCGCCGCGTACGTGAACAGGACGTACGGGATAAGCTGTTTGTACTCGAGGTCGAGTTCGGCGTCGCCTCGACGCATAAAGCGCGTCGTTTGCGCGTCGAACAACGGGTCGTAACGTTCGACCGAGTCCGTCAGGAAACCTTGAAAGACTCCCAACTCTCGAAACAATCGAGCGGGCGCGACGAGCACCCGTTCGTCGTCTTTCGACGCGATCGAGCGCGGCTTCGGTTCGGATCCTGTTTCGCTCACTTTAACCCCCCGGCATATTATAATCATTCTTAACAAGCGTACAACAAGGGGCGATTTTAGCGCTCCCCAGCCGAGCGCGCAACTGAATTCATCGAAAAAACGCGAGTCAATCGGACGTTTCAGACCGCGCGAGCGTCCCGACGCCGTCCATAACGAGCGCGTTACGGTTATTATCGTCAAGCAGACTGGGAAAATTGGGGAAAATTCCCAGAATAATAAGGGCTACAAAATAACGGAGCGTTTTTCGAAATAAACGACGACGCGACGTCCGCGATTCCTTATAAAGGACGTCCTTCAATAAGCGCGCTCAATATGGACGCGCTTATCGGTATCGGCGCTTGCCAATATTCTATGCGTCGTCAGAATATCCTGAATATCGCGTGGGAGGCGCCCGACGACGAGCGGTTTCTTTGGAACGGCAATTTGTTCGTATTCGTCGTTATGTCCTTCGTCTAACAATACGTCATAACAGTAAATCCCTTTCTCTGCCAAACTCAAGCCGTCTTCAGCCAACGCGCTTCCGTCCCGCTCAATTAAGAGCGTTCCTTGCGTAGACTTGTCCAATTCCTCCATAAAGAACGTCTCGAGCCGTTCCGTTTCCTCTTTGCTACGGCAAACAAATTCCGGAACGTTTCCGAGTCCCCCGAAGTGAACGCTAAAACGCGATCCATTTTGTCAACGGCAAACCACATAATATCTTCAATAAGAAGATCAATTTCTGAATATCTCACGCTTTCTCCTTTTCTTATTCTTCGGTAATTATATCGTAAAACATATTTTTACAGTTATCGCAAAATGGTATATTCTTTTCCCGTTCTTGGTCTTATTGGCGGCGTGAGGCGAATATCTCTCCATTTACTGCCGCTAAGAAGAAGATTATTAACAACATGAAATTCTGCGCATACTCCGACAATATTGCGATCTGTTACCCCATGAGAACCTACTCCGCCTATAAGATCGGCTCTTTCTTGAAGTTCGCGAGCAATGAGTTTTGGGATATCCCCCGCGAATGACGGAGAAGTTTTAGCGTTTTTTTACATTTATCCCAAACGCCTTGTCTACCGTCGAACTTATAGTCGTCGACATACCAACAAACAAAAGAATCTTCACGGAATTCCGATCCCACGGCAACTGACTTCTTATTATAGATTGTCTTTGCCTCATCCCATGTAACGATAGAATCAGGGAGGGTTTTAGCAGTGGTAGGACAAAATGGGACGTCATGAGCTCCAAATTATGCGCCTTCGCACATAAACGCGTTCCATATATCTTTGCAACCGGGACGACGAACATTATGAGCGCGACCATTAGCCGACTCGTCCTCATTGCGACATTGCAACACGCTTTGCAAATCGCCAGAATATAAATTTTGTTCCATAAATAATTGATTCCTCTAAATAGAACTTTTTTTCTAACGCCGCGAAATACACAGGCTCCCGCAACGTTAAGGGACGCCATTGAAAGTTACGTTAGCAGGCATGCGTTATCAAATTCCGCGGAGCCATGGTAATATTTACATACTACGTCGAAGACTTCGAAAAATAACCAAACGGCGCCAGAAAGCGATAAAACTATAGAAAGCTATAGAATTATTGGTCGTAGCGTCATGTATAAAACGCGAACAATTTGAAAAAAAAACAAAAAAACTTCGTCAACTGTATAAAAAGAAGTCAACGGCGACGGAGCTCGAAAGAATTTCTAAACATTTAATGGGGCGGAGCAACAGAATTACAGCAGTAAGAAACGAGGCGTTCCAATCTCTTTGCATAAATTGAACAATGCGAGTCCAGCTGAAAAAGCATACGCTCATTACGTACCAAAGTCGTTTGAAACGCCGAAACCAGTTGTTTGGAGAACAGAAAACAGTTGTTTCGGAGGGAAAACAGTCGTTTGAAACGCGTCTTTTAAATCTGGACGTAAAAACTCCAACAAGAGAAACGATACTAAAACTCTACCGGCAATTTGGATTTGACGCGGCGTTTGCGAGAGCCGATATTATGAAACCTGTCGGCGCAACCTCTTCGCCGGCGGGCGTTCTGATCTCCAAGCTCAAAGCGTCGTGGCTTATCGAGCCTGTCGCCGGACAAGGCAAAGGGAAATATAAGTTCGCGTCGTTAGAGGAGTAAAGCGAACGACCGCCGTCAGCCGCCAGGGTCGACGTCGGTCGTACTGGTAAACGAAGCGCGTTCGGCGAGACGGTTTCGCCCGCTATCCCCGGCGCCGTCGAATTATTTTCGCGCGGTATTACTCGGCGCGGAAGCGGTGAGCGGCGGGTATTGTCCGTAGTTGGTCGCGGTCGGATTCGACGTTTGTACGGTCGGGACCGGATACTGGTTCGGAGTCGACGCGCCGGGCTGACTTTGGGTCTGCGCCGCCAGTTGCGCTTTGTACTGAGCGAGCGCCTGTTCCTGCAACTGCGCCTGCAGTCGCGCCTGCGTCTGGAGCCGCGCCTGCAATTCTTCTTGCGTTCGAGGAGCCTGTTGGGTCGCGAGAACCTGTTGCGTCAGAGTCGTCGGGAGGTTCGCGGCGGGCGTTTGCGCCAGTTCGATTTCCGAACGTTGACCCGGCGCGGCGACCGTTCGTTTCGGGAGTCTCACGACTTCGGACTCTCTCGGGCCGTTTGGATCGCTCGCCCAGTTGACGATGCAGACGATTTCCGCGCCGTTCGCCGCGTACTTTTTCAACGTTTCCAGCGCCGCGTTAAAGTTCGCTTCCTCTTTCTCATACGCCGCGATATTCGCGTCGTTGACGGGCGCGTAAGAGACCGATTGAACGCCGGTTAAAGGCGCGTTGAGCCCGTTGGACGCGTTCGGAGTCAGAGGACTGAGCAAATACTGCACCGTGCGACCGTCGGGCGTCTGCGCGGCTACGACAAGCGGAGCGGAAGAGTCGGACCCGGTCGTAGGATACGCGAAAGTCGGAACGGTCGGTTGAACGGTCTGTTGCGCGACCTGTTGAGCGGCTTGTTGAACGGTCGGCTCCGCGTCGAGCTGGGCCGGGCGTTGCGCGTCGGTCGGCTGCGGGAACGACCCCTGGACGTTCGCGTACGCGTATTCGAGTTGCGTCGAGGTCGGGACGTTCGCGGCAAGGGACTGATCGGCGCCCGCCAGTTCGGCGACGTTCGCGGCGAATTCGTTCGCGTTGGGAACGGTCGGCGCGGTCGTTTGCGCGGCGAGAGTCGGTTGTTCCGGGACGGGCGCGGACGCTACGGTCCGGGTTTGGTCCGGAACGGGGATCGGCGCCGGGATCGGTTTCGCGGTCTTTTGGGGCGCTTTGGTCGGCGTTGCGTTCGCGGCAAGGGTCGGAGCGGGTTCCGATTCAGGCGCAGTTTCAGGCGTCTTTGGTTCGGCCTTTGTCGCGGCGGCAATCGCGGCTTCCGCTTCCGCGAACGGGTCTTCGTTCGACGCTACCGGCGCTTCGGTCGTCTCGGGCTCTTCTTTTTCCCCTTTGGGCTCGAGCGAGAGGTCGGCGTATTTGTCCAATTCGTTCAGGGTCGAGATATCGGAGTTTAACGTCGCGTCGGTTTTGGGCGCCGGTTCTTCGGTCGTGGTCCCGGACGTCGGGGAGTCGTTCGCGGCGACAAGTTCTTCTTCGCGTTCAAGTTTCACGTACGGCTTTTTCGGCGCGGTCGGATTGTCGACAAGTTCCGTCGCGTAGGCGATTTCCTCGGGCGTCGCGGTTACGTCGAATTTACCGGCCGTCTGATCGCGGTAGACCGCCGCAAGGTTGCGGTTCGACAGGAGCGCCTGAGAGACGACCGCGGAAGGCACGACTTCGCACTCGCTCGCGTGTTCGCCGGACGGCGCGGTGATTCCGGCAAAGTAGAGACGACCGTTGCGCGAGACAAAACACGCGCCCCCTTGCGCCAACTCTTTCCCGATAAGACGGTCGTAGAGCACGGAAACGCTTCCGGACGCGTCTTTACCCTGGTAGAACCGACGCTGACCGACCGCGATCACGTCGTGTTTGAGCGATTTCACCTCTTCCCCGAACCGGGCGTATTCCGTCGCGGAGTCCCCCGCTTCCGTCGCGGACTGTCTGGGCAAAAAGGCGACCGGAGAAGTCGGCATGGAGAGTCGAGCGGCGACGAACGCCAGACCGGTTTGCGCGTCGCAATAGACGCATTGACCGTCGAGTTCCTCGAACCGCGCGGAAGTCGGGTAGTACTTTTCCACGGTCACGAGCGGCGCGTTCGCTTCGACGTCGACGTTTTCGAACATTTTCGCGGGCAGAGCGAAGAGCGCTTCGTGGAACTCGGCGTTATAGTGGATCGCGACCCCGGTTCCGACGCGGTCCTGCGGCTCGCCGTTCACGGTCACGCGAATAACCGCGAGCGCGTCCTCGATTCGAGCGCGACCCACGGCGTCGGAGAGTTGCGTCACGCGAGCCGAATGTTGAGCGGTCTGAGCGGGTTGCGGGGTCTGGGTCGGAGTCTGGACGGGTTGCGTCTGCGCGGGATTATGACTTTGCGCGGAAGCATGGTTCGGACTCGGCGCCTGAGCGCGAATCGCCGCGGCGCCCTGTTCTTTCTGTTTAAAGATCAGGCCGAACAGAGCGTTTTTCGATTTTTTCGACGCGGACTTTTTCGCGAGCGAGTCTCGAGCGCGATCAAAGAGCGCGAGCAGTTCGTCAAGGGTCTGTTCCGGGGTTCGGTTCTTTACGACGACGCGTCCGAACTCTTTGCCGTCGCGGAGCAGGACGTAGGTCGGGAGCTCCGTCGCGCCGTATTCCTGAAAGAGCCTGGCGCTTTTTTCGCCGGTTTCCACGCGCTGGATCGGGTAGTTCTTATCGCGCATTCCGTTGATCGTCGAGGCGAGCGTCCCGGCGTCGGAGTCGTTTTGGTCGGCAAATTCGAGGAGCAGGAGCCGTTTGACGGGTTCGGAATTTTCGCGCAACGGTTCGATAACGACGGAGGCCGCGTCGAGACTTGTTCCGGAGACCGAATAGACGGACGGGGAACGTGGAGCGCCGTCGGGCGCGGAGGCCGCGTCGGAGCCTTGCAGAGGGCGTAGAACGCCGAGCGCCAGAAAACAACAGAGCGCCGGCAATGCGGTTTGAGCCGCCGTGAACAGATAATTTCGTCGTAACATAAAACGCGTTCCTTTGCAAAGTCGTACGACAGGTTGCCGCGCCGCGACCGCGGTTCGTCCGGCGAAGATCCGTCTCCGCCCAGTCTAACTCTTCCACGATACCGTATTTTAACGCGTCGAACAAGGGCAATAGTTTTTTCGTTCGGGATTTATCGGAAATAAAAAACGCGGACTCGATTACGAGCCCGCGCTATGGCTTAAACGTTACCCAGAATAGGTTTGACTACTTCTTAACGCCGACGACGAACATCGATTCGATCGGCTTAAGACTCATTTTAATCGAAGTCGTTTTCTTTTCGGAGTCGACCGTGATCAGGTCGGGGGCGACCGGACTGGTCTCGCCGGTAATCGGGTTCCAGAATTCGAGAACGTTAAATTCTCCGCGCAACGTCGCCGTGTAGTCGGCGGGACTGTTGGAGGAGTTGGCGAAATAGTAGACGTCGTTTCCGTTCTTCACTTTATGAATATACTGGAACATGCCGTCCACTTCGTAGTCCCATCTTGGGGTCACGAGCAGGAGGGGCATTTCCGTACCTGGGGCGGGCGTAATCTCGACGTCGGGAATCGACAGGGCGTCCCATTCGTCGAGCGTCTTTTGCAGGTCGTCGAGCGGCCATTGCATGAAGCGGGAGCGGTCTTTGATTCCTTCCTGTTTGAATCCGTGTTCGCGCAGAGGACGGTTGTCCCAGCCCGCCGTATATTCGCCTTCCTTATTGATCTCGCGAGCCTTTTCGAACGATTTGCGCAAGACGATATCTTCCTGACCGGTCGCCAGCGCCTGGATATTGTCCTGTTTTCGCGGATCCGTATTGAAGATGTGCTGGATCAGTCTTTGCACTTCCTTATTGTAGACGGGCCCTTCGGCGGCCAGCGTCGGCATTCTTGTGGTTCCGATCACGCGTCCTCCGGCGTCGAAGAACTCGACGATTTTTTGCAGGTTGACCAGGGAGATCACGTCGGCGCCGGGTATGACGACGGTTTCAAATTCTTCCCAGTTGGAGTCGTTGTTCAGGCGGAGCACGGTCTTACCGTCTTCGCGTTTGACGACGGAGCATTTTTCGTTCAGTACGAACGGGTGGATAAAGGTGAAGTCGCGCCAGATTCTGGAGGTCAGAAGGCTTCCGATCCAGAGATAATCGGTTTCTTCGGGCAGGAGCACGCCGTTCGGGTAGTCGGTATCGATGAACCCGTAGGGGAAATGCCAGTAGGCTTTTAAGTTGTCGATCGGGTAGAGCACGGCGATATCGGCGACGTGACGGCCCCCTTGCAGGAGTAGCGAGCATCTGGAGACGTATTCGCCGTAGGAGGGCAGAAACCCTTCGAGTTTCGGATTGCGCCAGGAGATCTCCGGGGGAATGTAGACGGTCGCGGGGTCGGACCAGACTCCGTGCGGGAGCATGACGTTTCCGCCGCGGGCGTAGATTTCCATAGCGGCGCGGAGCATCATGTTTTTATCGAACGACTTTTCGCGGTAGTTGCCGTAGATTTCCACGTAGCAGAGCGGGAAATCGTAGTTGAAGGCCGCGGAGGTCGGGAGCTTGAAGCCGTCGCGGCCGTGTCCGTAGTAGTGAATGGAGTCGAACAGGACGGCGTCGGAGCCCTTTTGCACGTCCATGGCGTCGGAGCACATGTCGATCGGCTGAATCACGTAGGGGCCTTGCGGGTGGCCGGTGGCGATCACGTCGAGATTGCGTTCGACTCGCCATTTCTTAACCATGCCGGGGTAGCCGTCGGCGAAGAGTTTGTTTCGCGTGGTCCAGAGCTGGTAACGCGCGGTTGGGGTTTCGTCTCCGATCGCGTAGAAGAGGGCGGGATAGAAGAGGTCGGGATCGGTTCCGAACAGTTCGCGGAATTTATCGTTAAATTCGAGCGCCCAGTTTCGGGATCCTTCCGTTTGCGTATTGGTGATATCGTCGAAGAAGATGGAGGTTATGGTTGTTCCGAAATGTTCCTTGAATTTCCCGTAGAAGACGTCGTAGGTCAGGGAGAAGAATTTCTTAACGGCGTCCGGAGACATATAGTCGACGACGCCTTTTTTATCGGCGACGCAGACGAAGAGCATAATCTTCCATTTCCCCTCGGGGACGTCCCAGGAGACTGAACCGTCTTCGGCGACATGATCGCGAATATTGACGCGCGCTTTCGACTTGACGTTCATGGCGACGGCCGCCTGGAGCGCTCCCGCCGGGTTGCCGTAGAGCGCTTTATCGGAGAGCGGGATTGTGGATTTTTCGGCGAATTTGGCGGGTCCTTCGACTTCCCATTCGACTTTATCGAGACGTTTGATCGTGGCTTCCGGGAATTTTTCTTTGAGACGCCACCCGGCGCTTCCGCTTGGGAAGTCGAGGTCGTCGTAGTAGACGACTTTCATACCGAGCTGGTCGGCGAGGTCGAGCGCTTTGCCGTATTGGGTCAGGTATTCGTCGGAGAGGTATTTTGGGGTCGTTTTTGTGAGGGGCAGAAAGGTGATCCCTCCGAACCCGTTTTCCTTACCTTTTTCGAAAATCTCGCGAATGATCTCGTCGGTGAGTTCGCCGTTGGTGTGCCAGAGCGGCTGGCCTTTGAGCGGGACTTTTGCGCCGGGCAGGATCGACGGCGCTTCGTGGAACCAGTCTTTGAGTTGCTGGAAGTCGGCGTCGACGGCGGGCGCGCCAAGCGAGGCTTTTTCCACCGCTTTGCCTTTGTCGGATTCCTGCGCGCCGACCCGCGCGAACGTCGTCGCCGCGAATATCGCCGCTAACGCGAATAAGTATATTTTTCTCACTACTCGTTACTCCTCGGTTGTCCTTGTTCTGTTATCGCGCCCTTTTGTTGTCGCCGTTACGCCGCGAAACGTTGCGATTGCGCGACGCGTCGCGAGGCGCCGGGAGTCAGTATAGCAGAGTTTGCCTGGCGTTGCAAGGAAATTCGGGAATTGGCGTGTGGTAAAAAAATTTTGTAAAAAAAGACTTGCAAAAAATTTACCGTGGATGAAAATACAATTTACGTTATGAGGTAACGCGTCTATTATAGACCTCGAGCTCGAGGCGACGACAAACAGAAAAAAGGCTCTATCGGCTGTTAAATAATTGTCTATAATGAATTAAAGAAACGCCGCCGGATCAGATTGCGCAAAGATAAAAATTTTGTTTTATTCGAGCGCCTGGCGATAGTATGTTATTTTTGTCCCCACGAACGTACGAAGGAAACGATATGAAAGGATCCTCGCCTTATACCGGCAACGGCTCGCTGACGAGAGAGCAGTTCCTTTTCCACGAGACGCGCGTTACCGCCAAACTCATGTCCGAAGGTTTGTCGGACGCGGAAGTCGTCGAGACGATTTTCAAAGAGAATCTGTTTCAATTCCCTACGGAAAAGTCGCTCAAATCGCTTGCGAGAACCTGTATAAAGCGTCTTCGTTCGATGAACGACGAATCGCTTGTTCAAGCGGTCGCGACGTCGTCCTCCGGGCCCGCAAAACAGATCTGCCTGTACGCGATGATGAAGCAATATCAACTCGTTTGGGACTTTATGGCAACGGTTGTCGGAGAGAAATACCGGACGCTGGACGACTCTTTCGGGAAGAAAGATTTGAACGCATTTTTCACGCGTCTTACGGAACAGGACGACCAGGTCGCGTCCTGGAGCGAAGCGACCGTGAAGAAGATCCGAGGCGTTCTCGTACGAATCCTTGTCGAGACGGGCTACCTCGATACGAACGAAATTCTTCGCGCCGCGTTGAAGGGTGGACTGGACGCCGCAA
>CAYUUL010000061.1:0-13734 GCA_964447865.1 uncultured Planctomycetaceae bacterium
TCACGGCGTTTTTATGGGTCTTTTCGCCGTTCGTTATCGGGTACGGCTCGACAATCGGCGCGGATATGCCTTCGGCGGCCCTCGCGATAACGACGGTCGGACTCTTTCACCGTTGGCTCAATACGCGCGATCCGCAAACGTTACTTTTTACCGGGCTGATCCTTGGCGTCGCGGAACTCTGTAAATTCACCTTGTTGGCGCTCTATCCGCTCTTATTGACGCTTTGGGCGCTTGAGCGATTCGTCCGACCGCGAGACGGCGCGCCAAAGAACGCGAGACAAAGCGTCGGCGCGGAACTGGCGAGCGGAATGATTTGGGTCGTCGGCGTCAGTATGATCGTTCTCAATTTGGGGTACTTATTCACCGGAACGTTCAAGCCGCTCGGGGAATACCGGTTCCACTCCCTTCTCTTTACCGGCGCGGAGAACGCGGACGCGATTCCCTCCGACGGCGCCAACCGCTTCGCGGAAACGACGCTCGGCAAAATACCCGTTCCCTTGCCGGAAGATTACGTTCTCGGACTCGACGCCCAACGCTTTGACTTTGAACGGGGAATGCGATCCTATATGCGCGGAACGTGGCGCGAACAAGGCTGGTTTCTCTACTACGTTTACGCGCTGACAATCAAGACTCCGCCCTGTTCCCTGATCCTTTTCGTCTGGGCGTTATTGAGCGTTATCATAAGGCGCGGTCGGAAGATAAGTTTCGACGAAAGCGTCGTTTGGCTCTCCGGTCTGTTCTTTTTGCTGTTCGTGAGTTCGCAAACGGGTTTTTCAATTCACTCGCGTTACGTCTTGCCCGCCCTGCCCTTTTTCTTTACGGCGTCCAGTAGAATCGCGCTCTATCTTCGCAACGAAAACAACCGTATTCAACGAACGACCGCGACGCTTGCCGCAACGCTGTGTTTGACGACGGCGCTCGGCGTCCTCAACGCGTTTCCCCACGAATTGTCCTACTTTAACGCCTTGACGCCTGTGTTCGCGAAAAGCGGAGAAAGACCAAACGAACCCGAGTTGACGTCGACCGGATTACAGGGACTCCGCGAACGGTTCGACAGAACGATCATGTCCGCGGCCCCAAAATGCCTGCTCGACTCCAATCTCGACTGGGGACAAGACGCGCTAAGACTCGAAGATTGGCTAAAAACGCGCCCGGAACTCGGAGATATTACCGTGAAATTATGGTCAAACGGCGACTACGTCCTGCGCAAACGCGATTCGAGATTCAAAATAGAACGGCGCGAAAGAACGACCCCAACGCTTGCGATCAGCGTCAATTTTCTCTATAATAAAATAGAAAGTTATCGGTGGTTGTGGAATAAAACTCCGCTCGCGGTCGCAGGTAAGACAATCTACGTCTATCGGTTGTCGGAAGACGACTGGAAGGACCGCGACGCCGACGTTTCCGCTAACGCGAAAGGAGAACAGGCGCAATGAGAATAATGTGTTTCGTAGCGTTTACGGCGTTTGCCGCCGCGTTCCTGGTCGAACCGACCGCTTTAGCCGATGGCGCCGCCCAATTTTTTACTCGGCTCGATCCGCGATTCTACGGCCCGACCGTCTCCTTTCTACTCTGGTGCGGAGTCGTGTGGTCCGCGCTCGACCTCGCGTTGCGCAAAACTGTCGTACGTAAATTCCTCGCGTCGGGCAAAAGTTTGGAGCCGGATTTCATTGAGAAACGCAACCGAATCTGGAACGCCTGGAGCGCGGGCGCGTTTCTTATCGCGACGCTTATCGCTCGTTGGGCGCTCGACCTGGATTGCGGATCCGTCACGCGTTCGCTCTTTCAAACGCCCGAATACTCTGCGCCGTCGCTCGCGTCTTATTTCCGCGGTCGGCTCCTGTTTATCGACTCGCCCAACGGAGGAGACGGATACCGCGTTTTGGGTCTGGCTACCGTCGCTTATCTGTTTTGCGAAAGCGTTTCAATAATCTTACGGAGATTCAAACGCGCGCAAGTCGACGAACCCAGGCCGCGAACCAAAGAAGAACAAAGGGACGCGAATAAGATTTTCACATGGCTATGGTCGTCGATCGCCGCGTATTTTATCGGTTACGACCTCGCGCTTACCTTCGTTTCCTTTTTAAACTGGGCGATATACAACTACTATTTCGTTCCGTTAAATCAATTTATCAACTTTTCCGTCGCGACGCGCGAAACATACTGGGGACTCGCCGCGCTTATTCTTATCGCAATTGTTCTGTTTGGAATCGTAAAAGCTCATGGAGACCGAAAAAATGACGAACAAGACGCCTGACGCCCAACGCGACGTTCGCGTTCAAAACGTCGCGCCAACTCCGAACCAAACGTCGGAACGACAAGTCGCGGAAAAACAACGCGGCCCGGAGGAAAAAGAACCCCAGGCGCGAAAACGGCGGAGCTTTTCCTGGAAAGCGTTTCGAAGCTCCCTGTTCGACGTCGGGATTATCCTCGTCGGCGGCGCTCTCATATGGCTGGGAGGGTTTGGAGACTCCCTGTTCCTGAATCGGTTCTTTTCATTTTTGGACGTGATTCACTGGAGCGTTCTCGTCAAACTCTCGTTCGTCGCGACGATCCTTACAATCGCCGGATGGATCAGGATTTTCTACGGATTTCTTTCCACATCGCTGGACGAACATGAGACGGCGTTGGCGGCGCGCTTTATGAGAATGTCGTTCTTTATTACCGTTTCGCTATGGACCGCCGCGTACGCCTTCTCCGACGCGATGCGCGAAAAACTCTACTTCGGGTGGTTGTCCATGTCGAAATTCGGAAAGTTTGACGGGCCCTTTTTGACCGAAAGCGTCTGTCTCATACTTTTGGCGACCGCGACCGCGTATTTCGTCGCGCGTTGGGCTGAAATGAAATTTTTCGCATAGGACTCAAAATCAGACGAGTATTTAATAACGTTCGGTTTCGCGGAGGTTAAGCGTTCATGAAAAGACGGCTCTTTCAATTGGAAATATTCGCGATTGTCATTTTAACGCTAACGACGACCGCTCGCGCCGAATCTTCGCGAATCGTCGAACGAACCCCGCAAGCGAATCCAGCCTGGTCGAACGCCGAACTCGACGCGCTTGTAAACTCCGAATCCTTGCCCGACGCCGTCGACGGATACGTCGCCTACGACGCCGTCGTCGCGCTTTTCGCCGACATGACCTATCTCAGACCAACGAAAAACGGCGTTCAGGAGATCCCGTTCCGACTACGCCAACCGAAAAGAATCCGTAAAAAAACGCGCTACCCGTTGATCGTCGTATTCCACGGCTACGGCGAAAGCGACGACGACAATAAACGTCAGCTTTCCCACCTGCAGTATGGTCTGAAGTCGCTCGCAGGTTACGACGCGCCAAACGCGTTTATCGTCGCGACTCAATGTCCGTCGGGCTGCGCGACCTGGCAATCTTCGGAAAACAGATTCGGAGTCGCCCCGATCGTTTACACGCTCGAAATTATCGACGCCTTGCTCAAAAAATATCCGATCGACAAAACGCAAATAGCCGGTCTGGGAATCTGTTCGGGCGCGAACGCCTTGCAAAAACTTTCCGCGGAACGTCCGAACTTTTTCCGAGCGCAAGCGTTCTGCGGCTATTCGCCGACGATCAATTCGCCCAACGAGTATCCGATTCCCACCTGGTCGTTCAACAACAAAGACGATGAAAGCGCGCCAAGCGAAAAAGTGCGCAAAGTCTTTGACGAAGCGCGTCAGACTGGCGCTCGCGTCTTTTTGACGGCTCGAGAATCCGGTTCGCACGATTCCTGGAGCTACGCGTTGCGCGATTGTCGAATCATAAATTGGCTCGCGGCAAACGCGACCACGCGCATACTTCCACCTGAGCCCGGAACCGTCGTTCACCGCAAATTGACCGACGTCGAAGGACTTGGAAGAATAGCGCTCCCTATTTTTACGATTGTCGCGATATACCGAACGAAATCCGCGCGAGCGTTGCGACAGGGCAGACGAAAGCGCAAGCCGAACCGACTCGGCAAACGTCCGAAGGAAACGCCAAACGACGCGAAGTAAAGCGGCAAACGCGTTGAACGCGCCTGGAAAACGCGCCGACTGGGATTGCGGTTACGGAGAACAAAAAAACGCGCCTCGTTTTATCGACAAGACGCGTCAAGGGATTATTAAACGAAAACTCGAATCACAGCTCGGCAAAATTCTTCAGAATCTTCAGACCGACGTTCTGACTCTTTTCCGGATGGAACTGCATTCCAAAGACGTTGCCCTTCGCGATAGAGGAACAGAAATCGATCTCGTCGTAGTTTGTCGTCGTCGCCACTATGTCGGGTTCGTCCGCCGAAACGTAATACGAGTGGACAAAATACACGTAATCGGACGGTTTAAGTCCCGCGTAAATAGGAGTCTGCTTTTTGAAAGTCAGGTCGTTCCAGCCCATATGCGGCACCACGTATCGAGGATTGTCCGGAAAACGCAAGACCTTGCCTTTAAAAACGCCCAGGCATTTAACGCCCCCGTTCTCCTCGCTCTCCTCAAAAAGAGCTTGAAAGCCTAAACAGATTCCAAGGAACGGCTTGTCGTTCTCTATCGTTCGATAGATCGTGTCGACCATACCCGAGCGCTTGAGTTCCGCGATCGCGTCGGCAATCGCTCCGACGCCGGGTAAAACGACCTTTTCGGCGCGTTCGACAACGCTCTTGTCGGAAGTTACCGACGCCTCGACCCCCAACCGGTCAAACGCCTTTTGCACGCTGCGCAAATTCCCCATTCCGTAGTCGATAATTGCGATCATTTTGTCTTTTCCGATCTTAAGAAACAGAATACCAGAACCTCAGGCGCCGCGACGCCAGGTTCGCGACGCTCTTTCTACGCGCTCAAATCATTCAAGCGGCTTGAAAACGAAACCGGTGATGAGTTTCGGATAGAAATAGGTGCTCTTGGCGGGCATGCGTTCGCGCACCATGGAGCAATCCTGGATCTGTTGCACGGTGGCGGGCATAACGAGCGCGGCGAGAGGATAGGTCTCGGGCTCTTTTTTGAGGGTCGCGGCGACTTCGGCGACGTCGTGCACGTACTTCGGCTTTTCGTGTCCTTTGAGTTCAAGCAACGTGTCGATAACAAGGCTGTGCAACATGGCGACGCCCAGCGACCGCCATTCCGGGTGATGATCGGACGCGACTTCGTCCATCCTGGCGCGACCGGCGTCCGTTATGGAAATAAGGCTCCAAACGCCGTCTTTACCGGTATAGAGCGCCATCGTTCCCTGGTCGTTCATTTGCTCGATCAAGCCCCAGGCCGCCTGCGCGCTGTTGATTCCGTTCCCAACGGTCGTAATACGGAAATACTGACCGAGTTTTTCATGAAGATCCGCTTGCGACATGGCGCGAACGTTCGGGAAAAGTCGGTGAGTCGGGAGAACGATAAGGCCGGGGTCTTCCATAGCGACGCAAACCATAAGGACGTGATTCGCGGGGTGATTGGAAGTAAGCAAACCTTGTTGACGAATTTGCTTACGGTAATTGCAAGCGGTTTCGTAACGGTGATGTCCGTCGGCGATGAAGATCGGTTTCGGCCCCATGAGTTCGACGACCTTGTTGACGATTTCGGGATCGTCCACAACCCACATGCGGTTGATCACGCCGTTTTTATCGGTCGCTTCAAGAGGCGTCATGCCGATAATCGCGTTTTCAAGAATCGTTTGAACTTCTTCGTTTTCATCGGGATAGAGTCCGAAAATCTGGCTGAAGTTCGTCTTGCACGTCGACGTCAACATGAGTCTGTCCTGTTTAGGACCGCTCATCGTCAATTCGTGCGGAAAGACCATGCCTTCTCCAAACGGAACCGCTTCGCAACCGCACATAAAACCTTTGCGACAATATTCTTTTCCTTGCGCGGTAAAGATTTGGTGATAAACGTAAAGGGCCGGCCTGGAATCCTTGACGAGAATGCCGGCGGCTTTCCAATCTTTCAAAGTTCGAGCGCTACGCGTGTAGCGGTTATTCTGCTCGTCGTCGGTCGGAAGAATTTTGTTCAGAATAAGGCGAACGACGTTGTTCTCATGTTTAGCGTAAAGTTCGTCCTGTTCTTCGGGGCTGATGACGTCGTAGGGCGGAGCGACTACGTCGCTAAGAGATCCGACTTGCGCGAGATTGTAACGTAAACCTTCGAACGGTTGAATATTGGGCACGTTAGGCTCCTTGTGAGTAGTTTGCGCCGAGAACACGACGCGGAATATTATAACAAAGCGCGTCGCAACGGCGCGTTACTTTTGGTAAAAAAGAGCGCGCTCGCTCGGAACGCGCCCGGGACGAACGAACTAATAACGGTAAAAATCCGGCTTGAACGGCCCGTCGACCGGAACGCCGAGATAATCCGCCTGCTTTTGCGTCAGTTTCGACAATTTGACGCCAAGCTTTTCAAGGTGCAGTCTCGCGACTTCTTCGTCAAGTTTTTTCGGCAACATATGAACGCCAACCGGATATTTTTCGTTTTCCGTCCAAAGCGCGATTTGCGCAAGTACCTGATTCGTAAAGGAGTTCGACATAACGAACGACGGATGACCGGTCGCGCAACCAAGATTGACGAGACGCCCTTCCGCGAGCAACAAAATCGAGTTGCCGCTCGGGAACGTATAACGATCCACAAGAGGTTTGATCTCGGTCCTGGTCACGCCGGGATACGAGATAAGCCCCGCCACGTCGATCTCGCAATCGAAATGCCCGATATTGCAAACGATAGAATCGTTCTTCATGCGCGCCATCTGTTCGGCGGAAATAATGTCGCAACATCCCGTCGTCGTCACGAAAATATTCCCTCTTTCGCAGGCGTCGTCCATCGTCGTGACTTCAAACCCTTCCATCGCGGCTTGCAACGCGCAGATAGGGTCGATTTCCGTAACGAGTACGCGCGCGCCGTACGAACGCATCGAATGCGCGCACCCTTTGCCGACGTCGCCGTAACCCGCGACGACAACCACTTTCCCCGCAACCATGACGTCGGTCGCCCGCTTGATTCCGTCGGCGAGAGATTCGCGGCAACCGTAGAGATTGTCGAACTTGCTTTTCGTAACGCTGTCGTTGACGTTAATCGCGGGGATCTTCAAAGCGCCGCGCGCGTGCATTTGATAGAGTCGGTGAACGCCCGTCGTCGTCTCTTCCGAGATACCTTTAACGCCCCCGATAATGTCGGAGTGTTCCGGCTTATGTATGCAGATTGTCAAATCGCCCCCGTCGTCGACGATCATATTGAGAGGTTCGCCGTCGGGAAAATAGAGCGTTTGTTCGGTGCACCAGTCGTATTCTTCGTCCGTTTCGCCTTTCCACGCGTAGACGGGCGTTCCGGTCGCGGCGATCGCGGCGGCGGCGTGGTCCTGCGTCGAAAATTTATTGCAACTTGCCCAGCATACTTTCGCGCCGAGCGCCTGAAGCGTCTCGATAAGAACGGCCGTCTGAATCGTCATATGCAGACTTCCCGCGATTCGCGCGCCTTTGAGAGGTTGGGAAGGACCGTATTTTTCACGCAACGCCATAAGACCCGGCATTTCGTTTTCGGCAAGCATAATTTCCTTGCGGCCCCAGTCGGCAAGGCTCATATCGGCTACTTTATAGGGAAGTTTTTCCATAGTTACGACGCATTTGCTCCGCGGTTACGTTGTCCAGCCGTCGCGCGACGGCGTAAATTTTAGTCGTCGATTATATCTTTATTTCGCTTTTATAACAGGGGGCGGTCCCTGACGCGGTTGACGCTTCGAGTTCGCTAACTGTTCTCGTCGTTGTGAAAATGTCCGCTTTCGGAACAGCAATGGTCGTGGCGAACGAGACGCACGTCCGCGTTGTAGAGCTTGCTGACAAGTTCCCCGTTAAATTCGGACGTCGGATGAATCCTGACGATCTGATTGACGCAGACGACGCTGTCGACTAATTTGGAAACGACGCCGAGGTCGTGAGACGCCATGATAATCGAGGCGGACTCGTTGAGTTTGGCGAGCAAATCGTAAAAGCGTTCCGTATGGGCGGGGTCGATATTGTTCGTCGGTTCGTCGAGTACGAGAAGATCCGGATTCGAACAGAGCGCTCGCGCGATAAGAACGCGTTGACGCTGACCGCCCGAAAGATCGCCAAACGATTTCTTGTAGAGGTCGGCGGCCCCCATCTTCTCCAGCGCCGCCATCGCTTCCTCTTTATCCTCTTTGGAGAATCGCGCGCCCCAAAAACGCAACGGCGAACGTTGGCGGGAAGTCGTGCCGAATCGGCCCGCGAGCGTCACGTCCAAAACGTTGATCGGAAAACTAAAATCGACGCGCGCCTGCTGAGGAGCGTAACCCACACGATACCGGGACTTTTCCGGAGATTCCCCAAACAACTTGACCGCCCCCGTTTGCGGTTTAAGGAGTCCGAGTATCAATTTCACAAGCGTCGACTTCCCGCCCCCGTTAGGTCCTACTACGGAAACAAATTCG
The DNA here is from genome assembly GCA_964447865.1 of uncultured Planctomycetaceae bacterium. Taxonomy (GTDB): domain Bacteria; phylum Planctomycetota; class Planctomycetia; order Pirellulales; family Thermoguttaceae; genus RUG369. The sequence goes on from CAYUUL010000061.1 coordinate 8,403, forward strand.
CCGCGAGGGATCGTCAACGTCACGTCTTTCAACGCCGGTCCGCGCTCGGCGCTGTAAGAGTAACTAACGTTTTCAAGTTGTATCATGTTCGCCTCTGTTGCCTCGACGCAAAATATGACCCTAATGACTTCCTTACGACTTATTGTCTAATTTTCGAGAATTACATGAAGGCCCCCCGCAAAAATCAATCGCTATGTTGTAATAATCGTCGTTTAGGATAAAATACAGGACGTAGTCGTCGACCTTCGCGGCGCGGCAAGAGGCGCCTCCGCGTCCGCCTGATTACATTACTAACCCTGTTCCGAGCCATGGCAAAGAAAACAACTAAACCCGTTTCGACCGCCCCGTCCGCCGGGTTGGCTATCGACCGTATGCCGCCCAATAATCTTGAAGCGGAACGCGGCGTCATCGGCGCTATTTTGCTCGATCCGCGGCTCTGCGACGACGTAGCCGTCATCGTTCGTCCGAACGACTTCTATCTCGATCAAAATCGCCGCATCTACCGTCGACTCCTGGAAATGAACGCCAACTCGTCGGGTATCGATCTGACGTTGCTCGTAGAACAGCTCCGAACTTCCGGCGAACTCGTGGAGGTCGGGGGCGAGGCGTATCTCGCGGAACTTATGCAGTCGGTTCAAGTGACCGCGCACGCCGTCTATTACGCGAAAATCGTCCAGCAAAATTCTATTCGCCGCCAACTGATCGCGACGTGCGAATCGGTTCTTAACGACGCTTACGCCCCTGAAATTCAGCCGAAAGAACTCGTGGCGCAGGCGGAAGAAAAAATCTTCGCGATTAACGACGATCGAGGCGCCAATCAATTGCAGTCGATGCACGACTTAATGCAAGACGTCTTTCACCTTATCGACGCGCGCGCGGCGGGCGATATGGACGGCGTGTCGACCGGCTTCAACGATCTCGACCAGATGCTCGGCGGTCTGCACGGCTCGGAACTCGTTATTCTGGCGGCTCGACCCTCTATGGGTAAAACGGCGCTCGCGACCAACATTGCCGACTACGTCGCCGTCGAATCGAAAGAACCCGTCTTATTTTTCAGTTTGGAAATGGCGAAAACGGAACTCGCGCTCCGTATGCTTTGCGCGCGAGGACGCATTTCCGGCGAACACCTTCGCGGCGCCCTCTCTCAAAAGGATCAGCGCAACTTCAATATGGCGGCCAACGCCTTGAGCGAAGCGCCCTTGTACATCGACGACACGTCGTCCCGAACCGTTACGGAAATCGGAGCCGTCGCTCGACGGCTTAAACGCCAATCTGGTCTCGGACTCATCGTTATCGACTACCTCGGCCTGATCGAGCCGGACAACTCGCTCGATTCTCGACAGGAACAAGTCGCGAAAATCGCCAGACGGCTCAAAGGCCTGGCGAGAGAATTAAACGTCCCCGTCCTGTGTCTGTCGCAGCTCAACCGTATGACGGAAATGACCAAAGACAACCGACCAAGATTGAGTCACTTGCGCGAGTCTGGAGCAATCGAGCAGGACGCCGACGTCGTTATGTTCGTGCACCGCGAAGAATATTACCATACTAAAGAGGAAGCGGAAGAAAAGAACCTCAAAGGACTTGCGGAAGTCATCGTCGCCAAGCAGCGCAACGGGCCGGTCGGAACCGTCAAATTGGCGTGGCTCAGCAAATATACGCTTTTCTGTAATCTTTCGACGGCGGAAGAACCGGAATATTACGACGAATTTGAAGATTTCGGGGAGTATTCCGGAGGCGAATTTTCCTAAGGCAAACTTTAGCGGATTCCGCGACGTTGCGGTTCGACGCGCGACAAGTCTGACGCCGAACCGTTTGCGCGCCGCGGTCGCCAAACGAACTAAACCGAGATTAAACGAGGACCAGCAAGATGAGAGCATTAGTAACCGGCGGGGGAGGCTTTTTAGGTCAATACCTGGTCGAACGTCTCGTCGCCGACGGATGCGAAACGCGGACGTTCTGCCGACGTCCCCACGCCGAACTCGACAGGTTTGGAGTCGAACAGTGTCTCGGCGATTTGCGTCGGTTCGAGGACGTCGACCGCGCTTGCGCCAACTGCGACGTCGTCTACCACATCGCCGCGTTCCCGAGTATCGTTATGGATCCTCGCCCCTATTACGAAACAAACGTGCTGGGCACCAAAAACGTGCTCGCCGCCTGTCTGAAAAACAGGGTGCGCAAGTTAGTCTACACGAGCACGCAATGCGTGGCGAATACGATCGAGTCGCAGGAAGGCGTCGACGAAAGCGTTCCTTTTGCCCCCAGGTTCCTCGGTTGGTATCAAATGACAAAGGCGATTGCCGAACAGATTGTTCGCGCCGCGAATTACGCGCCCTGGACCGATTCTTACGATTTCGAAGGCGTCGACCTTTCCGAATCGAAGTTCCGCTCCCTGAATTCGACCTTTCATTTCCGAACGCCGCGCCGCGACCCCACGAGAGAAGACGCGCTCATGACCGTCGCCTTGCGTCCGCATCTGATCTGGGGCCCGAAAGATCGACACCTTGTCCCTCGACTCCTCGAACGAAAAAGAATGGGCAAGTTAATGCGAGTCGGAGACGGGCGCAACCTTCTTTCGACAATCTACGTCCAAAACGCGGCGGACGCGCACAAAATGGCGGCGGACGCCTTGGAACCCAACGGAACGGTACCGGGCTCCGTCTACTATATCGCGCAAGACAAGCCGCTCAACTGCTGGAAATGGATCGACGAGATTCTCGCTATGGTCGGAGAACCGCCCGTCGAACGGAGTATTTCCTTTAAAACGGCGTGGCTTGCCGGCTCCGCGTTAGAACGACTCTATCGTCTTTTCGGAAAGAAAGGCGAACCGATCATGACGCGATTCCTCGCTACGCAACTTGCGCAGTCGTACTGGTTTAATACGGATCGCGCTAAAAGGGAACTGGGATTTACACCCGCCGTTTCCACCGAAGAGGGAATGCGCCGTATGGGCGAAGATTTGCACGAAAGAGGAATTGGAGCGCAGGTTTCTTTCCTGTAACCGTCGTTCGGAAACAGCCGCTTATAGACGAGAAAAGAGTCGGCGCGCGTCGGACGTCTGTCTAACGCGCGCCGATTTTATTGCAAACCTGTTCAATACCTTGCTCTATGGTAATCGCTCGTTAGAGCTTGGGATAGAGGAAGGAAATTTCCTGTTTATCGGCGGATTCTTCTTTACCATCGATTTCGGTATTTTGTAATATTCGACGACGCCGGAAGTTCCTTTCAGATCAAGTACGAGCGGGTAAAAAATCATCGCGCCGCCCGATATATCCATTGTTTCAGCGACGTCGTATCCTTGCGGCTTACGCGTTACGCGATAATACCCGTTCGGATCGATTCCATGGAGCTTCGTCTCAACAAGCGCATAAGGGGAATCCGGCTGTCGGAACGCGTAAATGACGCCGGCGTCCAAATCGGCGCGATGAAGTTGCCACGCTACGGTCGCGTTATTTCCGAGCGGCGAAATTCCGGTAAGAGGATAGAAATCGCCGTACCAGAATTTCTGATATGTTTTCGCCTCGGCAATAGAGCGCCGCGCCAACTCGGAGTCGAAAGACTCGTTGAGGAAATCGTACTGCATAATGGCGCCGGGGTTCGCCGCGCTTCTAAACGCGTAGGGATCCGGCTCCCACGAACAAGCGGAGAAAAGCGGCAAGTAACGCGCTAGCCCCAACGTTTGCGACTGAGCCCATTCGGAACGACCGGGAAAACAACACGTGTCGGACCGCCAAAGCGGAACGGACCGCGAGAGCGTCTCCAAGTCAATACGACGTCCTCCGGACGCGCAGTTGTCGATCCACAAACCGTTCTTTTGGGCGCGAAGTTGATCCCACATTTCGTAAAGACCCTCGACGTACCGCGTTTCCGTCATACCCTTTCTGTCGGGTTCGTCCGCCGCGAGCCAATAAGGATAAGGATCGATATTGAAGTCGTTGCGGTAGACGTCGACCTGAAAATCGTTGACGCATTTTAACAACAGGTCCGTTAAATACTTGCGCGCTTCGGGATCGTTCAGTTTGTAAAGTCCGCCCTTCTCGCCCCCAAAGACGTATTGAGGATGATTGACGGCGATATCCGTATCGGGCGCGACTCGTTCCGGTTCAAACCAGAGAACGAATTTCAAACCGAGCTTTTTAAGTTCCTCGCCAAGTTGTTCGACCCCGTTCGGGAAATTGTCTTTATCGGAAAACCAGTTCCCAACGCCGTTTGGAAACCCAACGGGGAACCACGCCGCGTCGAACCAGAAGCACGTGCCGCCGAGCTCCTTTAACTTACGCGCCAGCTCAAGTTGCGCGTCGAGCTTTTCCCAACCCGCGCGTTTGCGGTAATAGCGGTCGAAACATTGACTGATAAATTCCAACTGAACTGGTTTCCCGTCGATTTTCGGCGCGTATTCGTGCATAAGCAAACGTCGGAAAAGAACTTGCGAGTTCGTTTTGTTCCCTTTCCACGGCATGACGAGAACGCGCGGCGTACGGATCGACTCGTCCGAATAAAGAAACGACGCAAACGTTTCCATACCCGCGGTCGCGATCAACTTCGAACGCTGTTCCTTCGGTCGTTCAAAAGAAGCGTTCCATTGTCCGGTCCAGCCGAGCGCAAAGAACAAACCGTCGGTACTTTCGTCTTCGCTCGTCGCGCGAGGAGTTATGTTCCAGAACGGGAACGCCCCGTTGGACGACCGGCCCCCGACGGGCGCAAACGTTTGTTTTTCTTCAAGTTTGAAAGGCTTTGAGAGCGGAGTCCACGAATTGGCGGAACAGGAATCGCCCGAGAGCGTGTCGATCGTCCAATCGTTGATATCGATCCCAAAGAAAAACGTCGCGTCGAGGACTTTTACGTTCTCAATAATCGGCGTGTTTTCGGCTCCGTTGTTGGTGAATCGCAGGAACCAGTCGCAAGCGGCGAACCGTTTGAAAAACCGTACGGTCGCTTCAACGGTCAATCTCGTTTCCGGATCGATCCAGGTAAAGCGCGTTATCTTTTCGGTTTCTTCGTCGCAAGGTTCGTCGTGAACGTTAAAAATCCAATCCTGGAGAAAGTCGCGAGAGGACTTGCCACCGTAGGTAAAAGAAAAAGGAACAATCGGCTTTATTTTCGACTTATAGCCGTAAGTCTCGGTAGGTTGGCCGTTTTCGTCGACAAGAACCGTCGACAGTAATCTCGACGTCGCGCCGTCTTTCGCAAGATCGTAACGTTTCCCCGACAGAGTGAACGCCGTCGGTTCAAGCCAATTCGCCTGATCGCAATTTGGTCCGTCGTCCGTCGTATATGTAACTAACGTAAACACATTGCTTAATCTTTGAAAAGAAACGTCGACGTCGAGCGGCGG
>CAYUUL010000062.1:0-12875 GCA_964447865.1 uncultured Planctomycetaceae bacterium
GCGTCACGCTGGAATCGGTCTTGCCCGTTTGCGCAAGGTTGGTCGGAGCCGCAAGGGTTTCCTTGTCGGTCGTCGCGTACAAATAGGTCCACGCGGAGTTCGTGTAGTAAACTTTGTCGCCGACCGCTTTAACGCGAATCTTGTATTCCGTATTCGCGTCGAGTCCGTCGATCGTTCGCGAAGTATCCGTAATCTTCGTAATGGTCGTCCAGTCGTTGTTTCCATCGTTGAGGCAATATTCGAAAATATAGCGCAACGAATTGTCGACGGGATCCCAGGAGACGACGAGCGAATCGACCGTCGCGGATTCCAGACTGACGCGCGGTCTGGTCAAACGTCCGGCGAGAACGCTTGTGGAGACGTCCAACGTCGCGGGTTCCGATTCAACCGAGTTTTCTCCGCCAACCGCGTAAACGGTAAAGACGAAATCGGAGTCGGAATCGAGCCCGTTAAAGGACGCGGTCGGATCGACGACGGTGGTGGTCGCGATTTCCACCGGGTTCCCTTCGGAATCTTGACCGGTCAGAACGACGCGATAGGAAACGGCGTCGGCGACGGAATCCCAGGAGACGGCGAGCGAATCGGTCTGCTTGTCGGTCTGCGTAAGATTGGTCGGAGCGTCGCATTGTTTATAGGTCGTCGCGGAGACTTTAGCGGCGTCGGAGTTCTCGCAGGTCGCGGAGTCCGCGGACTTTTGCGCGACGCAGAACGTATAGGTCGTTCCCTTGTCAAGATTCGAGAACGTATAGGTCTTGTCGAAAGTCGTAACCGCTTCCGCTTCTTTGCCCTCGATATAGACGAGGTAAGAGCCGCTGTCGTCGCTGTCGGAAACGGTCCACGAAATCGTCGCCGTCGTCGTGCCCCTGGAATCGAGCGTCGCCGTCGGAGTCGCAAACTTGTGTTTCGCCGTTTGCGCCGTCAAAGTCGCGGTCGCGGAATCGACGCAGGTTTCGCCGTCCCCAAGAGCCTTAACGCTGAATTCGTACGAGGTCGCGTAAGCGAGAGTATCAAACGTCGCCGTCGCATCCGTCGTCGTGAAAGCGGCGTTATCGCCAAATTTGACTTCGTAACCGGTCGCGTTCGCTACCGCGTCCCAGGTGAAAGTAAGCGTCGTATCGGTCGAAGCGACGGCAAGGTTCGTCGGATCGGCAAGTTGAATATAAGTCGTCGCGGAGACTTTGGCAACCTCGGAGTTCTCACAGGTCGCGGAGTCGACCGCCGCTTGCGCGACGCAGAACGTATACGCGGTCCCCTGTTCAAGATTCGAGAACGTATAGGTCTTGTCGGAAGTCGTAATCGCTTCCGCTTCTTTGCCCTCGATATAGACGAGGTAAGAGCCGCTGTCGTCGTTGTCGGAAACGGTCCACGAAATCGTCGCCGTCGTCGGAGTCCTGGAGTCGAGCGTCGCCGTCGGAGTCGCGAACGTATGTTTCGTCGTTTGCGCCGTCAAGACAACATTCGCTGAGTTTTCGAACTGATCGCCGTCGCCGAGCGCTTTAATCGTAAACTTGTAGGAGGTCGCGTAAGCGAGGGAGTCGAACGTCGCCGTCGTTTCCGTCGTCGTGAAAGCGGCGTTATCGCCAAATTTGACTTCGTAACCGGTCGCGTTCGCTACCGCGTCCCAGGTGAAAGTAAGCGTCGTATCGGTCGAAGCGACGGCAAGGTTCGTCGGATCGGCAAGTTGAATATAAGTCGTCGCGGAGACTTTGGCAACCTCGGAGTTCTCACAGGTCGCGGAGTCGACCGCCGCTTGCGCGACGCAGAACGTATACGCGGTCCCCTGTTCAAGATTCGAGAACGTATAGGTCTTGTCGGAAGTCGTAATCGCTTCCGCTTCTTTGCCCTCGATATAGACGAGGTAAGAGCCGCTGTCGTCGTTGTCGGAAACGGTCCACGAAATCGTCGCCGTCGTCGGAGTCCTGGAGTCGAGCGTCGCCGTCGGAGTCGCGAACGTATGTTTCGTCGTTTGCGCCGTCAAGACAACATTCGCTGAGTTTTCGAACTGATCGCCGTCGCCGAGCGCTTTAATCGTAAACTTGTAGGAAGTCGCGTAAGCGAGGGAGTCGAACGTCGCCGTCGTTTCCGTCGTCGTGAAAGCGTCGTTATCGCCAAGTTTAACTTCGTAACCGGTCGCGTTCGCTACCGCGTCCCAGGTAAAGGTAAGCGTCGTATCGGTCGCGGATTCGAGGGTCAAGTTCTTTGGCTCGGCGACAGGTTCGGAGTCAGTCGTCGCTTCAACCCAGTCGGACCATTCTGAATCGGCGTAGTGTTCGCAAGACCCCTTAATTCGATAGTAATACGTTCTGTTTCGTTCGAGATTTTCGTCGTAATAGAAGTACGCCCCCGTGCCGTAATCCCGGAAACCGCCAGCTTCTCCTTCGGTACTTACGCGAGTTCCACGATCCTTAAGTTCAATCGTATAAACGGCGTTTTCGACCTTATCCCAAACAAGAACGTTCGTGGTACAGTCGGAGAGCTCGTAACGCAAATTCGGAACGTCAAACGTCTTTTTCGTTACGGTAAGTTTAAAGACGTCGGAATCGGCATGATCGCCGTCTTCGACGCTAACCTCAACAAAATAAGGCGTATTGGACGCGTCGAGACCGCCCTTGTAGATCAGCTTGTTGTTTTCAACGGAGAAGTACGCGGAACTATCGGCAACGGTATTCCAGGCAGTTCCGTCGGCGCTGTAAATAACTTTAAATTGAGCGGAGTCGTCAAGGTTCTCAAGTCGTATGTCGGCAAGTTCAACGTTCGTATCGAAATACTCGTAAACGCTTCCCGAAACGCTAGAGAGCGCGATATAAGGATTGATTTGGATAACTTGTCCGGAATCAAGCGTGATCGTGAACGGCACGGCGTCGGTCTTCGTCATGCTAAACTCGGTATAAGCGCCGCTCGTCGAGCTGGAGGTAACCGCCTCTATCGAAACCTCGTTGTATTCCGCGTCACGCACATAGCAACTTTCAGCGGTAAGGACGCGACAGGTAATCGTCGGGTGTTCGTCGGCAAGATAAACGTTCTCAAGGTCGGAATTATAGAATTCCAGGTAATTCAACGCGGACGCGGAGGAAAGATCTAACGTGCGGAAATTGTTGCCGGCGCAAGCGATATTCTTGAGGTTCGTAAGACCGGAAAGATCAAGCTCTGTAAGAGCGTTATTACCGCATTGCAAAATGTTCAGGTTAGCGCAGGCGGAAACGTCGAGAGAAGTCAGACCGTTTCCTTTACAATAGAGATACGTGAGATTCGTACAACCGCTCAGATCAAGGGATTTCAGGGAGTTGTTATTGACGGAGAGCTGTTTCACCACTGAATTGAGCGCGATTGAAGTAACGCCGCAATTATCAAGATTGATATTGCTCAGGTAGGCGCACGCGGTCAAATCGACGTCGCCAAGTTCCAGGCCGTAGCCCGACAGGTTGAGCTGAGTAAGACGTCCGGTTAAACTATTCCAACCGATACCGTTCATATCCATATTGGTAATACCAAGCGCGGTAAGGGCGGCGACGTCGTTCGCGTCGCGAGCGGCGCTCGCGGTCGTATTCAAAACGCTCAAATCGATTGGCGCGACCTCGATCGTAACAGAATATTGCGCCTGTTCGTTGGCGTCGGCGGCGGCAAGCGGGGCTAAATCGGTAACGCTCAAAAGTTGCCGGTCTTCCAAAGCCTCCATGCGGAGTTGAGACGGTTTAGCGTTAAATTTATCGTTCTTCCGACATTTCTTCGAAAACAAAGAAGAGCAACTAGACTTCTTCATACATTCACCCTTTAAACTGAAAAAATTCAGATCAAAAATTAAGGAACGTTTCCTTTAAAAAGCGCGGTAGAATCGGGCGACGCCAATCCGAAGCGCCGCGTCCGCGAGCGATACAAGCGCGCCCAAATTTCCGCAACATTTATAGCCCCCGCGCCACTATTGTTTCAGTATGACAAAAATAAAGTCAAAAAACAATAGCCGAGCCCACAAATTTTACCAAAACGCGCAAATCTTCAACAGAAAAATCAATCTAAACAATCCAAACTAAAATAACGACAATCATCAAATCGCCATAATCCAATTGGTTTAAATAAATCGCAAAGAACTAACGCGAACAAAAAAAGAGATAAAAAGCGCAAACGTTCTACTAAACTTTATTCCGTATAGGAATTACCGTTGCGCAAATCCAACCGCGCGCTAAAGCGGGAAACGGCGTTTCGCTCTCCGCGTAAAGAACAACCGCGTCGTTCAGAGAATCCAAACGGCGCGGCGAATATCAACGTTATTCAAACTAAACCAACGTTTTTTACTTATTTAAGCACATAAAACGCGAGATTATCGAGCGCGGTCTCGTCAAGTTCTTCCCCGTCGTCCAGCCCTGAAAGATCGAGCGGCTTGTAACTCGCGTAAGACCACGCCGAGTTATTATAGTCGAAACGGTTCGCGACCGCTTTAACGCGAACGTCGTACGACGAGTTGGAGTCCGCGCCTTCAATCGCGCAGGAAGGTTCGGTAATTTTCGTAACGATCGTCCATTCTTCGGTTCCGGCGACTCGATACTCGACGATATACCGCAGTGCGTTTTCAACGGCGTTCCAGGAAACGCGCAGAACGTCGCCGTCAAGAACGACCGCGAGCGCGTCGGGTTGCGCGAGCCTTTGAGCGTCCTGAGCGTACGCCAAAGTCAAGACCGTCAGCCCCGTTTTCTCGGATACGGAACGCGTTATCGACTCGGCGACGACGCAAAACGCGTATTCCGTCGACTCGGAAAGTCCGGAAACGACGCAGGAAGGTTCGGTTACGACGCGATACTGTTTCACCCCGGCCTCTACGTAACTAACGACGTACGTCTCCGCGTCGGCGACCGCGTCCCACTTGAGCGAGACGCTATATTGGGTCGTTTCGGACGCCGCAAGGTTGGTCGGCGCGGCAAGAGCCTGCGCCGGCGCGGTTTCAAGGTAGCTCCAGTCGGAATTCACGCTTCGAATTTGATCGCCAATCGCTTTAACGCGCGTAATTACCTTCGCGTCGGATTCCAGTTTTTTGATCGTATAGGACGTTCCGAAGTAATTTTTAACGACGGTCCACTCGTCGGCCTCGTCGAGTTTATACGCGAATATGTATCTCTTCGCGCCGTCAACCGCGTCCCAACTCACCGTTACGGAGTTGGCGCCCGAAATTGAAGACGGATTGGGGTTCGACAATTTCGGAGTCGTCGACGTCTCGAGAGTCGCCGCCAAAGACGAGAGCTTGTCAGCGCCGTTCGCGACTACGGATATCGCGTATTGCGCGCCCGGCGTCAACTTGTCGAAACTGGCGGTCGTTTCCGCGGCGTCGAACGTCGAAAGGACGGTCGTTTCGCCTTCGTCGGTCCGGGTCGTAAACGAGACCGTATAGGAGTCGGCTCCGTCGACGGCTTTCCACGTAAAGCTCAAAGAATCCTTGCTCTTGTCGGAAACAACGAGACCTTTCGGAGTCGCCAACGCGGTCTTTGCCGAAATCGAGACGGGGTCGGATCCAATATAATCGTCAGCGCCCGCCGCAACGTAGAACTTGTAATCGGTTCCTGGATTCAGGATCCCCACCTCGAAGGTCGTTTCGGTAGTCAGTCGGGACTTGGGCTCTCCGTTGTGCTTGTAGTAAATCAGGTACTCTTTGGCGTTCTCAACGGGATCCCATTTGAGAGTCACCGACTTATGGGTATAGCCGACGACTTCGAGGTTTGTCGGGGACGCCATAGTCTCCTTATTGGTAGTAACCGCGAGTTTCGCAATGTCGGACGGGTAGTAACCGTCGGCAGCCGCGGAGACGTAGAAATCAAAAGTAGTATTGGCGGGCAAACCCTCGATCGTGCACATCGGAACGGCCGTAACCTTCTCGACTCTTATCGTGTCGCCCTCGTCTTCGGAACTCGCGCTTTTACCAATCAGGACGACGTTATATTGAGTCGCGTCCTCGACGGGATCCCAGGTAACGGTTATCGAATTACTTCTTTCCTTATACGGCTGATCGAGGTCGGCTGGCTTTTTAAGTTTAGCCAGGTCGGTCTCGCCGACAATCGTCGCGTCGTCGGACGGTTCGTAATCTTTGGCGCGCGCACCTACGGTGATCGTGTATTTGGTATTCGCGGAAAGTCCCTCGAACGTTCTGGTCGTGCCTTCGTAAACGTTCGTAGTACTCGAGATCGTATTACCTTTCGAGTCCTGACCGTTGATCGTCAGGAAGTAGTATTCCGCGTGTTCGACGGGATCCCACTTGACCGTTATAGAGTCCTTCACCTTTCCGACCTGCACAAGGTTTTTCGGAGTCTCGAGCTTTTCCTTATCGGTGACGGCGGTCGTCTCAGCGCTGTCGGACGGCAAATAACCGTCGGCGTAAGCGACGACGGAAACGGGGAATTCGTTGCCGGACGCCAGATTGGTAAAGGTGTAAGTCACTCCGCTTGTCGACGGCGAAAGCGTAATCTCCTCGCCGTCGGCGTCTCGACCGGACAAACTCACCGTATATGAAGTCGCGTTCTCAACCGGATCCCATTCCACCGAGATCATATGAGTATCTTTATCAGTCTGCCAGACGCGCATCGGCTTGTCGAGCTTATGAGTCGTCGGGTCGACGTCGGTCGAAGAAGGATCGGAGTCGGCGGAACGACGCCCGTCGCCGATCGCGACGACTACGATGGTGAACGTCGCGACGCCGCCTATTCCGGTTATGACCGCCGCAGTCTTGGCCGTCGTCGTGTAAGCGATCACGGCTCCGTCGGCTCCGAGAACCTTCACGAGGTACTGTTCGGCCGCCTCGCCCTCCGCGACTTTCCAGGAAACGCTAATCGTATCGTCGGTTCTTCCGGTAATATCAATGTCGACGGGCGCCTGATATTCGTGAATCTGCGTCTCCGCGTTGGTTCCGGTCGTTTCGGAGTCGACGGAATTGGAGCCGTCGCCAAGAGCTCTGACGCTGACCGCGTAATTTGTTCGCCAACTCAACCCGGTCAAAACGCCGCCGGCCCCGCCGAATACGAACGATTGAGAGACGCCCCCTTCGACTTCCGTCGCGGTCACTTCGTATTTGCCGGCGCCTTCGACGGGATCCCAGGAAACGGTTATGGTCGTGTCGGTCGTCTCGGAAACAACGACGTTCGTCGGCGTCTCGAGCTTTACCATAGTGCTAACCGCAACTTTACCGGCGTCCGAGCGCAAGTACGCGGAAGATTCGTCGGCGTTCGCCCAAACGGAAACGTAGTACTCCTGTCCGTCCGCAAGGTCGGTAAACTCGTAACTTGTCGTATCCGAGGAAACCGAGTCGGTTTTGACGACGACGTTGTCGAGCGTCAATTCGACGTCGTAGGATATCGCGGGCTCAACGGAATCCCACTCGACGAAAATCGACGAGTCGGTTCTGGAGCTCAACGATACGGACGGAGTCGAAAGCGGTTTGCGTTCGGTAACGAACTCGTAGCTAACCTTCTCGGAATCGAAGGTATCGAAATTGTCGCCAACCGCGTAAACGACTAACGCGTAAGTCGTTTTAGGCGCCAAATCGTTAAAGGTCGCGCTCGGCGAAAAGACGCGGAGGGTCTTTTCTTCGGCGTCGATATTGTTCGTTTCTGCTAAAGTGGCGACGTATGCAGACGCGCCTTCAACCGCGCCCCAGGTTATCGTCAGCGAATCGTAACTCGAGGCGCTCTTGACGACATTGGTCGGCGAGCTAAGCGTTCGACCGGTAACGACCGTCAATTCGCTCGACTCCGATTGTACGTACTTCGAAGAATCGCCGGTCGCGTAGACGCTGGCCGTATACGACAGGTTTTCTTTAAGATCGGAAAATACGTAGCTCGTCGTATCCGAAGAAACCGTTTGCGAAATGAATTCGTCGTCTCCGTACTTCAATTTGACGACGTAGTTTTCCGCGTGATCGACGGAATTCCACGAAATGGAGAAAGAGGTCGTCGTCTTACCGGTTACCTTCGCGTCGGGCCTGGCAAGCGTCGCGTATGTGGTGGAAAACAGTTTGCCAGTCGACTCGGAATCGTACGTATCGTAAGAGTCGCCGACCGCCTGAACGGAAATCGAGTAAAAGGTATTGGGCTCTAAATCGTCAAAGGTCGCGGTCTTATCGTCGACGGTAACGGTCTTCAACGGAGAGGATTCGCCAACTTGATATATGGAAACGCGGTACCGGACGGCGCCTTCAACCGAGTCCCAAACGGGGGACAGCGAGTTGGAAGTCGCAGTGGAGCAAACGAGACCTGTCGGCGCGGAAAGCGTTCGACCCGTCGTAACGTTGAGCGTTCCTCTTTCCGACTGAGTATAGTCCGACGATACGGACGCGGGATTCGCTTCGACCCCGACCACATACTTCGTATTTTCGTCAAGACCGGTAAATTCATAAGTCGTCCCGCGTACGACTTCATAAGAACCGTTTGAACCGTCCAGTTTATTCAAGTAGACGCCATAGCCGGCCGCGTTGTCGACCGCCTCCCACGAAACGGAAAAGGAGGTCGTCGTTTTACCGGTCAACGACACGACCGGAGTATCGAGCTGAACTTTATCCTCTTCGCTAACAACGGCGTAGGAATCGAACTCGTCGGCGGTATTGACGACGTTGTAAGCGGTCGCGGACGAGGAAACGTTCAACGCGCTCAGGTCGATCGAGGACTCGGTTCGTAAATCGGCGTACTGCGCGGACTCGGCGGAATTTTCGGCGACAAGCGGAGCCAAATCGGTAACGCTCAAAAGTTGGCGTTCTTCCAGGTTTTCCATACGCAACGACGTCGACCGAACGGCGCTATTGTTATTCCGACGCTTTGAAAAGAGCGAAAAGAAATTAGATTTTTTCATCAAAACCCTCTTTAATATCTTTAATCCAAATTAAGTACTGAAACAAATCGCGCCAACTATTCAAACAAGGGTCAAAAAGAAGCGCGTTAAAATACGCCGTCGAGCGTTAAGCACGAAAAATCTGGGACGCCGCAAAAACAGGAAAACCGTTGTGGAACGAGCGTCTCGCGGAAATCGGCAACGGTTTGTCAGCTTGCGTTCGAACGCCAAAAAAGCGGTTTTAAACGACGCGACCGAACGCTTGTAAAAGTATGACAAAATTGCGCGACGCGACAATGACGACGGCGATTTAAAAGTAAAAAAAACGATTAAAAAGTACAAAAATTTTTCCAAACGCAACCAAAAATCCGCGAGATTATTATTAAAAATTGACTTTTACAAACGATAATATTGTTTGTCGTTGAACGATATCGACTTACGACGACGCGTTCTCGAAAAAGTCCGGACGGTTTTCAACCGACAAACTTAACGCGCCGACCGGTTAAACGAAAAAAATCAAGTCGGAGTCAGACTCCCGCTCCTCAAATTTGAAATTCTAATCCAATCTGCTATAATAGGACGCAACGGTAAAGAAAGACGACGCTCGCGTGTGGAACGCGTGAGACGGTTAAAATCAGTCATCCAAACAACAGGTCCAAAATGCAACATACTAAAGTTTTAGCGGCGTTTATCGCGGCGGCCCTGACTGTCGGAACAACGTTTGCCGACGAGTCGAACGCATTGTTCCCCTTTGTCATTGAAAAGGGCGCTCCGAACAATATCACGAACGTTCAAACGTGGTCGGGCGCGGCTCCGGTCGCGGGTTCAAACGGCTTTATCTTTGACCAGAATGGCGACTTCACAACGAAAAAAGGTCAAACGCGGCTCCTCGGAACGAACTTCTGTTTTGGAGCGAGCTTTACGACAAAGGAAAAAGCGGAGCGCGTCGCGGACTCCCTTTCGCGTTTCGGAGTCGGAGTCGTACGTCTGCACCATATGGATTCAAGAGACATATGGATTTACGACAAAGAACATTCCTGCGTTACGACGGAAATCGACCCCGAAAAGTTGGATCGACTGGATTACGTTATCTATTGCCTTAAACAAAAGGGAATTTACGTCAATATCAATCTGCACGTTTCGCGTAAGTTCACCGACCGCGACGGATTCGTCGACGCCGACAAACTGCCGTCTCAGGACAAGGGAGTCGACAACTTCGACCGCAAGATGATCGAGTATCAGAAGAAGTACGCGAAAGAACTACTTCAGCACGTCAATCCCTACACGGGCCTGTCTTACGTCGACGACCCCTGCGTCGCGGTAGTCGAAATCAACAATGAAAACTCGGTCGTCGCGAGTTGGTCCTGGGGTCAACTTGACAATATCCCGGAATACTACGAAAAGGAACTCCAGGAACTCTGGAACAAATGGCTTGTCGACAAGTACGGAACGACGGAGAAATTGCGCGAGGCCTGGGCGTGCAAATCGATACCGTTCGGCGAAAATATGATCGATCGAGGATTCGTAGAAGGGTTCCAGTTCAAAGACGGCTGGACTCTTGAACAGGACGGCAATACGAAGTGCAAATTCTCAATTGAATCGGCGCGGGAAACTGGAATCGACTCGACCGCGCTGTTATTCCAGGTCGAACAACCGGGCGACGTTTCCTGGCGTCCTCAATTCGCTTTCAACAAACTCAAAGTTGAAAAGGGCGAACCCTACCTTGTTTCCTTCAAACTCCGCTCGAAGAACAAGACGGAATTTGGCGTGGGAGTCGGTCAAGCGCACGCCCCGTGGTCGACCCTCGGTCTGGGCTTGCGCATTACCGGTCAGGAAAACTGGACGACCGTCGAACTGCCGTTCCTCGCGCTCGCGAACGACGACAAAGTAAGACTCTCGTTTAGCGGCTTCAAGGCGGGCGCGGAAATCGAACTGACCGACGTCTCGATCCGTCATGGCGGCGAAGTGGAACTCTCGGAAAAATTCAAACTGGAAGACGGCGCTGTTCCGGTTCCGAAAAAGAAGTCGCCGACTCTGCAAGGTCCTCACGCCAAAGCCGATTTCTCCGATTTCCTGCACGATCTGGAAAACGGATATTGGCAGGAAATGTATAAATACGTCAAATCGCTCGGAGTCAAATCGCTCGTAACAGGAACGCAACTCCAATACGGTTTCTGGTACAACCAGGGACGTCTCGACTATTGCGATATTCACGCCTATTGGAACCATCCGGACTTCCCGCGACGCTCCTGGGACTCCAACGACTGGACGATTAAAAACACGTGTTTAGCGAACTCACCCGCAAATGGAACGCTTGCTAATCTCGCGTCCCTGCGCGTACTTGGCAAACCGTTCACATGTTCCGAATACGACCATCCTTATCCAAACGAATATTGCGCCGAGGGCAACGTCATGTTGGCGTCGGTCGCGGCGTTCCAGGATTGGTCGGCGACCTTCCAGTTCGCGTGGTCGCACGGAGACGAATTCGAACGCCAGGCGGCTTCCCCGTTCTTCGACGAATGTTCGCAAACCGTTAAAATCGCCCACTTGCCCGCTTGCTACGGAATGTTCGTACGCGGCGACGTCAAGTCGGGACCGGGCGAATACTACTACGCGCCGGGAATGACCGAAGAGGGCGAAAAGGAGATCATGAGCGATTTGCTCGACAGTTATCACCGTTCTCTCGCGACCGGGCTTAACCTTGATACTTCTCTGTCTCTGGCGGTCTACTCCGGCGTCGACCTTACCGATCTGAAAATCGCCAAATCGCCGGCGGTTAAGAAGGCGAAGAAAATCGAGTCGTGGAAAGATTTGCCCGAAAGAATGGGGTCTAAAGACAAAAAAGAGATTGTCAACGAATTTGGCGAAATTACCTGGAATTATCAAGAGCCGAAAAAAGGTTGGTTCAAAGTCGATACCGCCAATACGAAAGCGTTCAGCGGCTTCACCGTCAAAGCGCAAGAGTTCGACGGCATGACGCTCAGCGTCGGAAAAACGATTCAGGATTGGTCGACGGTAACGCTCGTTAAAGCGAAAAACGCGGCCAAAGGCGCGAAAAAATCCGGACGGCTTACGAAGGGTTCCTATCTCCTTACGGCGACCGGAGCTATGCGCAACGCCGACATGAAGACGATCTATCTGGATAACGAGCAACTCTCGACGGCGGGTCACTTTGGCGGTTCTAACGGCGGCGCGCCCGTTTTGTGCGAGGGGATCAACGCTACCGTTACGCTCGATAAACTCTCGAAATCGAACGTGGAAGTCTACGCGCTGACCAACTCCGGAGAGCGAGGTTCCAAACTTGAAGTCAAAACGGCGAACAACGGTTGCCAATTCACCATCGGATCGGAATACAAAACGATCTGGTACGAAATCGTCGTGAAGTAAACGTCAAACGCCTTGGAAAAACGAAAGGTAAAATCATGAGGCTGACCTCAATATTGGCGTCGTTCCTCCTCGGGGCGGCGTCGTTGGGGGCGGCGTTCGCGCAAGAAACAAACGTCGTCGAGTTCAAGGACTCCGGAGCCGGACTGATCAATCCGAACATGGGTTGGACGATGCATTTCTACTCGAACGTCGCGACAAACTACGGACGGAATTTAGAGCCGTCCGATTCGCTCGAATGGTTCGAAGGGTGTTCTACTATCTATCTTCGACTCCCCTGGGCGTATATCGAGCCGGAAGAAGGAGTCTTCAACTGGGCTATAGTCGACACGCCCGCTCAGCGCTGGATCGCCGCCGGTAAGAAAATCGCCTTCCGATTCACTACCTCGGAAAACTGGATGGAATACGCGACGCCAAAATGGGTTTTCGACGCCGGCGCAAAAGGGATTCGCTATACCTGGGGAAAAGGCGAGGATCCCAACGGCAACTGTGTCGACCCGGAATTTGACGACCCGATTTACCTCGAAAAACTCGAAAATTTCCTTCGAGCGGCGGGCGAACGTTACAACGGCAATCCGAGCGTCGCGTTTATCGACGTCGGAACCTATGGAATGTGGGGCGAAGGACACTCCAATTTGGGAGTGTGGTCGACGCCCAACGGGACGCGAATGTCGCCCGAGCGTACGATGGACGTC
>CAYUUL010000063.1:0-11526 GCA_964447865.1 uncultured Planctomycetaceae bacterium
AAGGAAATCTGATTGTTAATTTGGCCCCCGCCGATCTGCCTAAACAGGCCGCGTCCTTTGACCTCCCCATCTCCCTGGGACAACTCGTCGCTTCTGGACAGGCAAACTTAAATTTCGAAGACTACGCGATTGTGGGCGAACTTGCGCTCGACGGACAAACGCGCGCGTGCAGAGGCGTCTTGGCGTTTGCAAGAAAAGCAAAGGCTATGGGCTTGCGCGGGATTCTCGTCCCGAAAGCAAACGCCCTTGAAGCCGCTCTGGTCGAAGGAATCGACGCTATCGCTATTTCTTCTCTTTCGGAAGCCGTCGGTTTTCTGAGCGGCGATTTATCGATCGAACCCTCGCCGGGACTTATTGGCGACGAATTCGAACGACTCTTTCGATACGATATTGATTTCGCAGAAGTACACGGCCAGGAAACCGCGAAACGCGCTATGACTATCGCCGCCGCCGGCGCTCATAACTTGCTCATGTTCGGACCGCCGGGAGCGGGTAAAACAATGTTGGCAAAGCGACTCCCGACGATCTTGCCGCCGCCGACCTTGGAAGAAGCTCTGGAAACAACTGAAATATACAGCGCCGTCGGAAAAGTTGCCAGCGATACCCCGCTTATCGCAACTCGTCCGTTTAGGGAACCGCACCATTCCATTAGCGAACCTGGTCTGGTCGGAGGGGGCGCCTCCCCTACGCCGGGTGAAATTAGTCTCGCAAATAACGGCGTGTTATTCCTCGACGAATTGCCCGAATTTAATCGTAAAACTCTTGAAGCGATGAGACAGCCCCTGGAAGATGGAAGAGCTGTGATCACGCGTTCAAACCGTACCGAAATCTTTCCCGCAAAGTTCATCTTAATTGCCGCGATGAACCCGTGCCCATGCGGGTTCAGAAACGATCCAAGAAGGGAATGTCGGTGTACGCCAAAACAAATTGAACGATATATGGCTAAAATTAGCGGACCTCTACTCGATAGAATCGACGTCCACATTGAAACGCCGCCCGTCACGTTTGCGGAACTCGCCTCTACCGACGCGCAAGTATCAAGCGCCGAGATTCGCGAACAAGTCATGAAGGCGAGAGCTATTCAAGCGGAACGTTACGCCGACGAGAATATCCGCGTCAATTCCGAGATGAGAAGAAAACATCTCGATAAATGGGCGAGACTTACGCCGGAGTGTGGAAATTTGCTCGAAAACGCGATGAATGAATTCGGGTTTTCGGCAAGAGCTCATGATAAAGTCTTGCGCGTCGCAAGGACTATCGCCGACCTCGATGGCGAGGAAAAAATTGGCGAACAGCATCTTTTCGAAGCTATCGGATATCGTACGCTCGACCGAAAATTGTGGAAGTGAGAAGGCGCGGGGTACGAAAGTTGGAGCGACCGCTACGACTTGAACGCCAGATCGGCAAGGATTTTTGGGGTATGGACGAAAAAGAAAAAATTTTTCAGGATCTTTCTGACGACAAAGCGTTGCAGGAAATTGCCGCCGAGTTGCAGAAGCAAGTGGAAGAGGAAAAACCGGAAGCCTTTTGGCAGTTGGCTAAAATGTACGAAGGAGGTCGCGTGGTTAAACGCGACCTTAAACGCGCCTTTCAGTTGCGGAAACGAGGGTTTGAATTAAGGGATCCAAACGCTACTGTCATGTTGGCGTATTCTTACGAATTCGCCGTCGGTATTCCTTATGATCACAATATGGCGCAACTGCTATACAAGCAGGCTCTTACCCTGGCGGAAAATTTCGAAACGCGCCCCTTTGCGCTCTGCCAACTTGCCGCCGCTGAAATTGACAAATACGTTCAAGCGGTTCGACTTAAAGTTGTGGATAAAAACGGGGAACCCGGCGTCGCTTTCGAGTTCGTGGTTGAACAGGAAGATAAAAAAATCAGCGTCGCAACCGCTTTCAGTCTTTGTCAGCCTGTTAAGTCGCCGTTCTTATCTATCGAATTGAGCGATATTTTGCGCAACAACGGAGAACCAAAAGCTTTATGTGAAAAAGTCGCCGCCGGTTTGATTACCAGCGCCGTTAAAGAATTACAGACGCTCGTCGCCGAAGGATGCGGGGTCGCCGCCGGAGAGTTAGCCGACCTGTACGGTATGGGAAATGGAGTCGAAAAAGACGACGAACTCGCGTGTAAGTTGCTCAATCTCGCGATTGAATGTAATTACCCACCCGCGTTAGTGATTGTGGGGAATATGAACGAGATGACCGGGAAAAATGACGACGCGAAAAGCCTTTATAAAAAAGCCGCGGACCTGAACGACCTGGACGGAATTTGTAAATTGGGTATGCTCGAAAATGAAGCGTCGGGCGATCTTGCCTCGGGCGCCCTTTATTTCGAACGCGCCGCTAAGCAGGGACACGCGCCCTCGATGTATTTCCTGGGGTCTTACCTGTGCGGAGTCGGTTCTTATAAAAAAATGAAAGAAGGCGTCGATTGGTTGAGACAATCCGCCGAAAAAGGGTTCCCGCTTGCCCTCGAACGTTACGCGGAATACCTGGAAAACGAAGCGAGAAAAGACGATCCTGATTTCAGTTGGGAAAAGGTCGCCAGGTATTACAAAGAAGCTATGGACGCGAATCTCTCGTCGGCGAAAGTCGCTTATGCGAGACTCCTCTACAAAGGACTGGGGGTAAAAAAAGACGTCGAAAAAGCAAAAAAAATTTTTGACGAAATTAAATCTGGAGACGACGCCGCCGCAAAAGAGGAACTGGGTCTTCTTAAATTAGAAAACGAACCGATCTTCCGCGACGTCAAAGGGGGAATCGAGTTGCTCGCCGACGCCGGAGAAGAAAGAGATACCGCGCTTGTCGCGTTAGGGTTCCATTTTTTCACCGGCGACGTCGTGCCGAGGAATTTGCGTTACGCGGCGTTTTGCTTCGGAAAAGCGACCGTAATGAATAACCTTACCGGACTTTCAAACTTTGCGCGATGCTGTCTTGAGGGACTGGGGGTTCAGAAAGACGTGCTCGCCGGGGAGTATTTTCTGCGCGCCGCCGCTGAGTTAGGCGACCCCGCCTCGGCTTTTCGGCTGGCGGAAAGGTTCGCGAATGGTGAATGCGGTAATGTCGATTTCGAATCGGCGGTTAAATGGTATCGCGTCGCCGCTAAAAGTTTTAACCCTGTCGCGCTTGATCGACTGGCTTCTTGCTACTGGCAAGGAATGGGAACAAGACCGGATCCGATTTTTGCGCTCGCTCTGTGGTCGTTGGCGGTTGGACTTGGTTTCATGGACGCTACGGAACAACTCGCAAGGGCAAATAGCGTAAGGATTGTGGCCGAAGCGTTGGGAACCCCGCGCTACATGCAGGAGTACGAAAGATACGCTTTCCTTGCGAACGCTATGGAAAGATGGCTTGATAATTATAGAGCGGCAAAAAAAGTCCCCTCTTTACTCGGGTTTATCAAAGAGTATTCCGCCGTCGTCGAAAAATTTCAACCAACAGAAAATACTTCGGAAAAATTTCGTTTCGACCAGGAGGAAGACGAAGAAGAAAAATCACCGTCTCCGACTTCAAGACTATACAAAGTCCTTATGACTTGCTGTGAACCTACTTTCAACAAAGTGTCGGGCAAATAGACGAGAAGATGACAAAGACGTCGCCAATGTTTTTCGACCCTACTTTTCCCGCTTGGGAAACCTATGACCCGACTCGTGAGATTTTTGTCGCAAAAGTCGCGTTTGTCGACGGCCCCGACGGTTTGTTCGACTATAAAGTCCCTCAAAGACTTGTGGATATGTTGAAACCGGGAATGCGGGTCCTGGTTCCATTGGGCGTCAAAAACCGTTCCGTTACCGCGTATTGCGTCGGCGTCGACGCGCGCGACGCAAAAGAGTTTGCGCCGAAAGAATCGGTACCTCGTAAAAATAATAAACCCGAACCTTCGCTCGCGAACGCGCCCTTGTTATTTGAACTCGCGCCGCGGTCGTTAGACGACGAACGTAAAGACTCGCAAATTTCGGAAAAACTTCCTGATAATACTAAAAAGTCGTTTCGTTTAAAGGAGATAACTGACGTCGTCGATAAATCCCCCGTTTTGACTCAAAAAGGTCTTGAGCTTGGGTTATGGTTGGCGGAACGTTATCTTGCCCCGATTGGCGTTACGCTCGACGGGATTATTCCCGCCGGTGTGAGAGATTCAATTGGGACGCGGATGACGACCGTCTACGAATTGGCAAAAGACCTTGAAAAAAAATTGGCGCGCGTCGATTCTGCAAAGAATAAGAACCAATACGACCTGCTTACCGAAAAACAACGTTACGTTCTCGATGAAATGCGTAAAATGGATGAACCGCCGACTCTGTCGGAACTTACGCGTATTGCTAAATGCTCGGCGGCCCCGATTTCCGCGTTGAAAAATCTCGGATTGCTCAAAATGAGACGCGTCCGGCGCGTCAGCGAATTTTATACCGAGCTTCTGGAATCGGAAAAAAAAGAAGAACCGACTTCGCCGCACATTTTGAACGAAGAACAACAGACCGCGCTCGACGCCATTCTCGACGCTATTCGTAAAGAAGAGGCTCCAACTTTTCTTTTGCACGGCGCTACTGGAAGCGGTAAGACGGAAGTCTATATCCGCGCTATTGAAGAAGTCGTCTCTTATGGCAAACAAGCTATTGTGCTTGTCCCTGAAATCAGCTTGACGCCGCAGACTGTGCAAAGGTTTCGCGCAAGGCTGGGCTCCGTCGCCGTGTTGCATAGCAGACTTACCGATCTGGAACGAAAAGCCGAATGGGAAAAAATTGCCTCGGGTAAAGCAAGTGTCGTCGTCGGCGCTAGAAGCGCTATCTTTGCTCCTACGCCAAGGTTGGGACTCGTCGTTATTGACGAAGAACACGAAACCTCCTTTAAACAAGACGTTGCGCCAAGGTATCACGCTCGCGTTGTCGCGAAAAGACGCGCGGAAATGGAAAACGTTCCGCTCGTGCTGGGGTCGGCGACTCCTTCCCTTGAAAGCTGGAGAAACGTTCAGCTTAAAAATTATCGCTTGCTTACCCTGGCGCATCGTGTGCGCAACTTGCCGATGCCGCCCGTCTATGTCGTCGATATGCGGACAAAAAGCGCCGCCGGATTCTCCGTCGGAGCCCTATGCCGTCAGCTGGTGCGCGACATTGAAATGACTCTCGACGCCGATCCGACAAATCAGGTCGTATTACTTTTAAACCGTCGAGGGTATTCTACGCACATTCAGTGCCCGTCGTGTGGCGAGACGATAAAATGTCCTGATTGCGACGTCGCTTTAACTCATCACATTACTCAGCAAATTGCGATTTGTCACTATTGCGATTATCAAATTCCCGCGCCAAAAGTCTGTCCGTATTGCGGTTTTGCCGGGATTAAATACGGTGGGTTCGGTACTCAAAAGCTCGAACAGGAGTTTTGCGCCCGGTTCCCAAACGTCCCGATTTTGCGTATGGATTCAGATACGACGCAAGCGAAGGACGCGCACGAAAAAGGACTCTCCGCATTTCGTCGCGGCGAGTTTCGCGTCTTACTCGGCACGCAAATGATTGCGAAAGGGCTAGACTTTCCAAACGTCGTCCTTGTCGGGATCATCAACGCGGACGTCGCTTTACATCTACCGGACTATCGCGCCGCGGAACGTACGTTTGATCTAATCATGCAAGCCTCGGGAAGAGCCGGTAGAGGCGACAAAGAAGGAAAGGTCGTCGTTCAGTCATATTATCCCGACCATCCCGCTATTGCCGCCGCCGCGCGCGGGGATTTCGACGGGTTTGCAAAAAACGAGCTTAACGCAAGGAGAGTCTTAGGATATCCACCGTTTACTTCCGCCGTTCGCTTGATCGCGAGAGGTCCTAACGAAGAGGAAACCGCGCAATTTGCCGCGCTTCTCGCCGACACGCTGAGAAACGCTATTCGCGACGTCAATGCTGAACATGGGTTCGATCCGGAAGCAATCTCGAAAAAAAAGGACTCAGAAAAAGACGAAGAACAAAATGTTGGCGCCTCGCGCGACGCGGCGGGAAGAAACTATGTCAATTTGCGCGCCGTCGAGCGTCCTCGACCCCCTTTGTGCGCAAGAGTTCTGGGGCCCGCCCCGGCCCCCTTCGCGAAATTACGAGGTAATTTTAGATTCCATTTACAGGTCTTGGGAGCGCCCAGTAATTTGCTTAGAGAAGCGGTGAAACGCGTCGTCGAGGCTAAACTGAAAACCCCAAAAGACGTCCAATGGATTGTCGACGTCGATCCATTGGACTCGCTATAACGTCTGTTCGACGCTATTGCGCCGTTTAAGAAAGGTTAAGAAGAAAAAATGGCGGCTATGATTCGCCCTGCGTCGCTTTTAGCGGCTTTTGTCGTCGGATGGTTTTTCCCACAGGGTTCCGTCTTACGGTGCCTTATCCCGTGGCAGGTTGGCGTTATGCTCTTTATGACTTTTGTAGGGCTAAACGTACATAAAATGACCTTCCGCAGAAGTCATTTTCTTATCGTGCTTTTGAATATCCTGGTGGGCGTCTGCGGATACAAATTGACGCTCATGTGTAGCGGCGACCAGGAACTGGCGTTAGCGGTCCTTTTCACCGGAATGGCTCCGACCGCGACCGCCGCGCCCGCTATCGCTGGATTCCTCAAAAGGGAAGTGGAATACGTTGTTACCGGTCTACTACTTACGACGTTCACAATTGTCGTCGCTTTACCCGCCTTGCTTCCCTGGGCGCTGAACAAAGAAATGGCGGACGGCGAATTTTTAAACGCGGTTTTACATGTTGCAAAGAGCGTACTGCTAACGATGGTGGCCCCGATCCTCATTGCCAGATTTACGCGTTGGGTTTATCCAAAAAGTAAAGAATGGCCAAAAAAATTTAAAAACCTCGTCTTTGCTCTTTGGGTTACGATGGTTACGATCATCGCCTGTCGCGCCTCTGAATTTATTCGCGATCCTGCGAACGACGTCGGGGCGTCGATCTTACTCCACGTCGGGTTGCTCTCCCTGCTCGTTTGCGTGTTGAATTTCGCGACTGGTTTCCTTATTGGAGAACCGCGTTACCGCGAGGAATCGAGTCAAACGCTTGGACAAAAAAACACCGGGGCGATGATTGTCTTCGCTTCGTTATACGCCGGACCGCTTGTCGCGCTTGGACCTACTCTATATGTGCTCTGGCATAACATTTGGAATGCCGCTCAGTTGGCGAATATGGCGAGAAAAGAAAACAGAAAAATTATTCATGGCGTTAAAGAGAACGTTAAAATAAACGGCTGAAAGGGAAAAAATGTTTCGCGTTGGGTACGGCTGTGATTTACATCGATTTACCGAAGGTTCTTTCCTGCGTCTGGGCGGCGTTACAATTCCATATACAAACGCGCTCCTTGGACATTCCGACGCCGACGTGCTTTTACACGCCGTCGCGGACGCTTTGTTGGGCGCCGCCGCCTTAGGGGACATTGGAGATATGTTCCCTGATACCGACGAAGAAAACAAAGGTCGAGATTCCGCTGAAATACTCGCGCTATGTAATGAAGCAATCGAGAAAAAAGGATGGCGAGTCTCAAATCTCGATTGTGTCGTATGCGCCGAACGACCAAAACTTGGACCCTTGAAAAAAAGAATGAGCGACCGTATCGCGGCGATTCTCGGTATCGAACCGGATCAGGTAAACGTGAAAGCGAAGACTGGAGAAAAGGTTGGCCCCGTAGGGCGTCTGGAAGCGATTGAAGCGCAAGCCGTCGTACTCTTGGAACCGCTCAATAAGAATCAATAAAACGCATATTATGTCAAACGAATTTTCCGCCTTGGAATGGCGCGCCCCGCAACCCGGCCCTTTAACTGTCTTTCGGCATGAAGCTATGGCCTCTGACTTCGAAGTCGCCCTCAATGAATCGCAGGACGAACAGGGAGCCGACGCAGCGTTAGACGCCTTAGACGAAGTTGATCGCGTGGAAGAAGAATTGTCCGTCTTTCGACCGAATTCCGCCGTCAGTAGAATCAATTTATTAGCAGGAGAGATTCCCGTTAAAGTTGACCGGGAATTATGGGACTGGTTAGAACTCTCGATTCGCTTGGGAAAAGATACTGACGGCGCGTTCGATATCGCTTCCGCGCCGTTATGGCGCGCTTGGGGGTTTGCTGATCGAGACGGTGAATTTCCCCCGGAAGATAAGTTAAAACGCGCTATTGAACTGTCCGGCGCAAAAAATGTGCGAATGGACGAGCTCGCGCAAACTGTCGCCTTCGAACAAAATGGCGTCGAACTAAATTTTGGCGCCATTGGAAAGGGGTTGGCCCTCGATTGCGCCGCAAAAAAGTTAGAAGAACGCGGAGTCTTTAATTACTTGATTCAAGGAGGGAAGAGCGGGGCGATTGCGAGGGGCGGACGTCTGAATGATTATTCGCCCGACGATTTAGATAAAACGATCGTTAAAAAAAATGTTGACGACGAGTTTGACGAAGAAAGCGGACTGAGAAAAAGAACGATCCCGCCGACAAATGGAAACGAGATTCAGGAGCTTTTGCCAGAAGCGCTTAGAACTGACGAGTCGCTCGCGGTTGCCGCGAAATTGCAAGATTGCGCGACGGGATGGTCCATTGGCGTCGCTCATCCGCTTGCGCCTGAAAAAAGACTCGGACGACTCTGGCTGCACGATTGCGCCTTAGCTACTTCCGGGACGACATACCAATTCTTTCGAGCGGGTGGAAAAAGATATTCGCATATCATTGACCCGAGAACCGGTTATCCTACCCTTGGCATGCTCGCTACGACCATCCTCGCGCCTACAGCCGCGGAAGCGGACGCGCTCTCTACCGCCTTTTTCGTACTTGGCCCCGAAAAAACGAGAGAGTTTTGCGAACGGAGACCCGACGTCGGCGCTTTGCTGATTGTCGAATGCGAAATTGAACCCGGGTACAAAATTTTGACGTTCAATATCGACTCGAACGTCTTTCGTCCGTGCTAAAAAATGCGATAAAAAAAGCCGAATGCCGCCCCCTCGCTTTCGGCTGTTCGCGTTGGTTGAAAAAACGCGCCCGTTATTTTTTAGTCGACTTCTTAACCGCCGTTTTCTTAGCCTTTGGTTTTGCGCTGGATTTAACGGCGGTTGTCGGTTCCGTCTTAGAACTGGACGCGGACGCCTTCTTAGCGGCTTTGCTCTCTCTGTTAGCGGCGGCCTTGGCTTTACGCAAGCGTTTGGCTTCCAAACTTTCTTTCACGTGTTTACTCGGTTTGAAAATGACGGTGTCGTGTTCCTCGACCCAAACGTCCTCGCCTGTACGCGGATTGCGCGCTTTACGCCCCGCTCGCGTTTGAACTGTAAACACGCCGAATCCGCGAAGTTCTACGCGACCATACTTGAGAAGGACGCGAGTGAGCGAATCGACCGTTGCCTGAACCGCCGTCTGAGACTGAACCTGGCTAAGGTTCGTATTGGAATAGACAAGCTTAGCAATCTCTCTTTTTGTCATACGGATTTCCCCCCTGAAATTCGCAATGTGACAACGATTAAAACGTTGATTTCTGGACTGTTAAAGACCCGCTTTTAGTACGCAAACGCCCCTAGAGAATGCCGTTTGGGATCGCCGCGCCTGCGGCGCCTATGGTAATTTTATGTCGGAATTTAATAAACGGTGCGACTTCCGTTAATTTAGAGTCTAAGTAACCTTTCCCTTTTGTCAAGTCAAGGAACGAACGCCTACATTCCCATAATTATCAGAGTTACGCGTCGATTTACTTTTTATAAACGCGTAGAGAACTCTGAAATGCCTGGAGCGTTTAAAAACGACGGCGGTTAAGCGTTGTTGAAAAATAGAAACATATAATTACTTTTGTTATTAAATAGAAATAACTAAGACTTGTATTCGCTTTCCATTTGCGCGCGAAAATAGTTTGGCTTGTTCGTGCGAATTTTTTACTTTATGAATAAATTGCTAATTGTTGCGAGTTTGTTGGTTAAGACGACGACGCCAGGATTTTTTTTATTTTTTGTTGAATGAATATAAGAATGTTTAGAAAACTTTACCGTCAAAGCAAAAGAGAGACGCTTGCTCGGAAACGTCTCTCATATTTTCAACGATCGCTTTTAACGACTGAATCGTTGATCCCGTCTGGTTGCAATTTTGTTCTCAGAAGCCGATTGCGTTCATCCACGCGTAAACGCGATTGAGCCAATCGCCGACGTGATTGTCGGTCGGAGATCCGCCAAACCCGTGGTTGACGTTGGCGTAAATGTGCATTTCAGCGGGGATGTTCATCTTGCGGAGTTTGCTGTAAACCGCGACGGAACCCATCGGAGAATAAACGTCCGCGTCGCCGTGAATCAGGCACATGGGAGGAGTCTTTTCATCGAACGCAAAGTCGGAGACCATCGTCGAATCGTTGCCCTTGCCGGTGTTAGGACTATCCGCGCCGTCTTCAAGAACGTAAGCGGGATAGACCGGCGCCGCAAAGTTCACGTTGCACGGCAATTTGTCGATCTCGTCGACCGGCTCGTAAGAATTCGTCTGGCTGGTCGTCGACGTCATGAGGGTGAGGTGACCGCCGGCGGAAAATCCCATAATGCCGATCTTGTCAGGACTGACTCCCCATTCCGCGGCGCGAGAACGAACGACGCGTACGCAACGTTGCGCGTCTTGCCACGCCGCAAGATGTTTCGCTACGCCTTGACGACGAGGAACGCGATACTTCAAAACGACGACCGTCACGCCCTTGGAGTTAAAATATTTAGCGATCTTTTCACCTTCATGTTCGTACGCGAGCATGTTGTAACCGCCGCCTGGGCACACGATCATAAGAGAATCGCTCGTCTTGTTTTCCGGCTTCCAATATTCGTAAGTCGGTTTGGTCGCGTCCGCTGTTTCGCCCGGCGCGAGACCAGGCCAGACGTTGTATTCGTCGATTGCATACGTGGACGCGTTGGCGCAAAGGAACGCCGCCGCGACTGTAACCGCAAACGCGGCAATGCTAAACATTCGTTTCATTCTATAACTCCATTATAAAGTAATTGGTTCGTCGAAGATTCTCCCCAACGTTGACTTTACACTCGTCGCCGTTGTTACAGCAACGATTTAAGTGTTTGTAAGTTGACCACGTCCCACAATTGGCCGTCGTCGGTTGCCTTTTTAGGCGTCTCAAGGTACATCGGCGTTTCTGAAAACCTGGGATCCGTTACCAACATGGCAAACGCGTCGAGACCTATTGCTCCTTGACCTATGTGATCGTGACGATCCGCGTGTGAGCCAAGAGGCTTCATGGAATCGTTAAGGTGAAAAGCGCGAAGAAGATCAAGCCCTATAACGTTGGAAAATTGATCAAACATGGCGTCATAGGTCTCGCGCGTCCGGAAATCGTAACCGGCCGCGAATACGTGACAGGTGTCCAAACATACGCCAAGACGGTCTTTATGGTCGCAATACGCGATTATTGTCGCTATCTCTTCAAATGTGCCGCCAAGATAGGTGCCTTGACCCGCCGTCGTCTCGATCAATACCTCTGTGGTTATTTGCGGCGACGTCTCAAATATTGCGTCGAACGTCTTAGATACCCGAGACAATCCATTTTCGCGCGTATCGCCCTTG
>CAYUUL010000064.1:0-10564 GCA_964447865.1 uncultured Planctomycetaceae bacterium
CTCGATACGAACGAAATTCTTCGCGCCGCGTTGAAGGGTGGACTGGACGCCGCAACGAACGAAATCTATCAGGGTTTCCTCAAATATGAAGTCGCCGACGTCTTTTGGAAATTCGTCTCGCAAACGACGGGCTACTCGCCCTCGGAGGCTCCCGACCTTGGAGAGTTGGCGCGTCATATCCTTCTGACGGCGGCGTCGCGTTCTCTCGATTTGGAGCGCGAGGGACTCGAGGATCTGCGCGACTACGCGTCGGCGGCGCATTCCCGCAATTGCTACGATTTCGTTTCCGACTGGTTTAACGCGACGAACGGCCGTTATTCGTACAAACAACTCGCGGAGGAAGTCGAAACCGCGCTCAATCTCCCGGAGCGTCTGCGTCCGGACAAATTCTCCTACGCGGAACTTCTGGAAACGGATTGTTTCCCCTGCTTCGACGAACTGATCCTCGCGAAACTGGGAACCGAAGTCAAGGCGTTCGCGATACAGGGACCGGAACTCGCCAAAGCGATCGACAAACGTCGCTCCAAGCCGTGGTACGACCAATTTGAGCCGTTTTACGAGTGTCTTCTCCAAGTCTCGAAAATGTTGGACTTTATCAAAGCCCACGCCGCGGGCTACCACACGACGGATCCGGAACGGGTGTGGAACGAGTATACGCAGGAATACTACCTCATGGATTCCTACTATCGGGAATTTCGCAAGAGTTATTCCGAAGCGTCGGTGAAAGCCAGCGGTCCCTTGTCCAAAATCTTTAACGAAGTTGGCAAAGAAGTCGTGGAAGGGCTCTATAAGACGCGGTATCTCTCGGAGCTCGGGACCTGCTGGATCAACGCCTGCGCGGACGACATGAAGAAATTCGGGAAAGTCCCCAAACTTCCGCAACAGACGGATTTTTACAGTCGTCTTTCCTCCAATTTCGACAAGAGCGGCAAACGTTACGTCATCATCTCGGACGGCATGCGTTACGAAGTTGGGGCGGAACTTGCGGAACGTCTTCGGCGCGAAACACAGGCGGACGTCAAACTGGGATCGATGCAGGGGATTTTCCCAACGGAGACGAAATTCGGCATGGCGGCGCTCCTTCCGCATCGCAAATTGACGACCGAACGTCGCGGCAAAGCGCTCGCGGTTTTTGCGGACGGTCAATCGACGGACATGCCCTATCGAGAAAAGGTTCTCAAAGCGGTCAATCCTTCGAGCGTCGTTTTGAAATACGACGTAATTAAGGATATGAAATTTGAAGAACGTCGCGAGCTCGTCAGAGACAAAGCGATCGTCTATATCTATCACGACAGGATCGACGCGATCGGACACGAAAACAAAGGGGTCTTTAACGCCTGTTCCGAAACGATTAACGAACTGATGAGGATGGTTCGCATTATCGTCAACGAATGGAGCGGCGCCAATATTGTGATCACGTCGGATCACGGGTTCCTTTACACGGACGACAAGCTCAAGGAGGACTCGAAAACGGATATGACGGCGGAAACCGAACAGCGCGTCGACGTCGGACCTCGATTCGCAATCCTGACCAACGACGCCGTTCCGGACCATCTCGTTCCGGTGAAATTCTTCGAGGACGACGCGCCTTACGTCGGCTACGCCCCGAGGGGGATCGTCCGCATCAAGGTCAAGGGCAAGTCGTCCCAATACGTTCACGGGGGGCTCAGTCTACAGGAAATGGTCGTTCCGGTTATTTCGTACCACTACCTGCGAACCAATTCGAAGAAGTACCAGGAGAACAGGGAGAAGTACGACGCGAAACCGGTCGAACTCTGTTTAATGTCCACCGCTCGTGAAATCTTTAATTCGTACTTTTCTCTCGATTTCTTCCAGAGCGAGCCGGTCGGGGACAACCGTTCGCCCGCTACGTACAACCTGTATTTTGTCAATCATAACAACAAGAAGATCAGCGACGTTCAAAAGATCGTCGCCGACAAGCCCAAGACCGGGAATAATCAGGATCGCGTTTTCAGAGTCAATTTCACCATGAAGCCGCAAAAAGAACTGGGCGAAGGGCAATGCTACCTCGTCATAGAAAACGGGAATCCGAAAGACGAAACCGGTCGGCGCGAGATGGAGGCGTTTACGATCAATATTGTCGACGAAACCTGACGTTCGCGAGTCCCGCGAGTTGAACCCAAAAAGAAAAGCCGGGACGTCCACCCGGCTTTTTTGCGTTTCCAGGCGCCCTTCCCCAGGCGCAACCCTTTCCAAAGCGCGGGGGCGTTTACTTATCCCGCTGGTCGTCGTTGAGCCAATCCAGGATCTTCTTCCGGCCCCAATAGAGCGCGTACCCGATTCCCAGAACGCAAAAGCAGCCGACCGCGTTCCCCAATTTGGCGGACATGATCGGAAAGACCACGAAAAGCAAGACGATTGGTATGAAACAGCCGCTTTTGTCCTTCTCTTTTGGGGCGTTAGCCGCCTGGTTCCGCGTCTCCATTTGGCGTTTGCGCTCCGCTTCATAGATGGCGGTCGGATCGAGCGTGGTCGAGAACCGGTCGGCCTCCTCCTGACGTTTTTTTTGAGCGGGCGAGATACGACTCGAACGCGTTTGCGTCGCGTCCGGCGTCTGTAATTCGTCCAGGAGTTGCGCTTCAAACGGGTCTAACGCGTCCTCCAACGGGGCGGGCTGATTCGGGAGCGGTTGGAACCCCGACCGAATCCCGCGCGCCTGCGACTGTTCGGGCCGCTCGACGCTTTGCGATCGAGACGCCGCGCACTCGGTCTGCGCTCTTTGCGCCTTCCGCCGATTCTGCTCCTCGATCTCCTTCAACTTCGCTTCCAGTTCTGCGTTCGAACGGTTCGCCAACTCCCGCGCCGCCTGCGAGGCCGTCTCTATCTTCGGAACGTCGCCCCCCAACGGCTTCGGCGTCGGAACGCTCGCACTATACGTCGACGCGCTCGGCGACGCAAACGCCGCGTCCAGCCCGATCGAACACCCCATGTCGATCGTCGGCGCGTCAAACGTCGTCGGTCTGGGCGCTTGAGTCGGCGCTTGGGTTTGCGTCGGTTTGGGCGCTTGAGTCGGCGGTTGGATCTTTGCGCGTTCGGTCGCGGTAGAAGACGCCGCCGGGATCGTTTGCGGTTTCGGTCTGGTTGCGTTCGCGGTTTTACCGGAGTCTTTAGCGCTCTTATTATCGCTTCTGGACGCGCTGAAACGCGTCCGCTCGACGCCCAAGTTATTAGTCTGTCCGACGCTTACGCCCGCGCCGGAACCGGCTCCGGCGCCCTTGAGCGCGTTCCTGTCCGCGCCCTTCGACGCGCCCTCGAACTCCCGAGCCAGCGAAAAGCCCGGCGTCAACGTCGCGACGTCTTTCGCGGGTATTCTCGACCCGAACGCCGTCTCCAAAATCGTCTCCGGCGTAACGACCCCTTTTTTCGCAAGGTCGCGTAAGACCAACGATACGACGGGTCCTTTACGTTCCGAACCTTCGTAATAGTACAGTTTCATTTGAAAATCCCCCGCGTAAAAGTCAACCCGATCCGACCCTGCGCCGCCCGATCGAACGCGCGCGTCAGAAAATCTCGTTGGCGATCATGTGTTCGAACGTCTGCCTGCTCCGAACCAGTCTCGCCGCGCCGTTTTCCACCAGAACTTCCGGGGCTAAAAACTTCGAGTTGTAATTCGAACTCATCGCGGCGCCGTACGCCCCCGCTACGTCAAGCAACAGGTAATCTCCGACCCGCGCCGCCGGCAACCTGCGTTTGACGACGATCTTGCCGCCCTCGACCTCTTCCTCTTTGCCGGTCGTCGGGTCAAGTTCCCGAATCGTCTCCGTCTCCTGCGTAAAGACGTCCCCGGACTCGCACAACGGGCCCGCCACGACGACCTCCCGTTCTTCCGTTTCTTCCGGAATCCCGTTCTCCGGATTGTAGGCGATCGCGATCGGATGATAACTTCCGTAGAGCATGGGTCGCGCCAGATGCGTAAAGCCGGCGTCGACAAGGTAGAACAGGTTGGAGGCCTGGCGCTTGACGGCGCGGATCTCCGTAATCAGGCACGCGGAATCGGCGACGATATATCGGCCCGGCTCCGTCTCCAACTCGACTTTGTGTCCGAACGCGTTCTCTATTCTCTCGATCGTATCGCGCCAAATTTTAGTGTATCTCGGGACGTCGAAATACTCGGCGCCGGTCCGATAGGGGGTCGGTATCCCTCCGCCGCAGCTTATCGTCTCAATTTGCGGTCCGACTTTCAACGCGAGTTTCTCCATCGCTCCGGAGACGTTCGCGAGGTGTTCGAAATCGCTTCCGGATCCAATGTGCATATGCAGGCCGTTGACGACCATGCCGTAAAGTTCCGCGGCGTCGAGCGCCTCCTGGACCGACTCCCACCAGATTCCATGTTTGGACAGGGGTCCGCCGGTGTTCGTCTGCTTGCTGTGTCCGTGTCCGAACCCCGGATTGACGCGCAACGTCAATTTGAACCCTTTGGCGCGTTCTCCGAGTCTGTTCGCAAGTTGCGATATCATGTCGATCGAGCCGACGTTCACGACGCAGCCGAACGCGCGGTCGGCGACAAGCTCCAGGGCGTCGCGGTCGAAAATGTCCGCGGTATAGGCGATATCTTTCGGGTCGTAGCCGACGGTCAGAGCGCGGAGAATCTCCCCGGCGCTCACGGCGTCGACTTTAACGCCCTGTTCCCGCACCAGTTTCAATATCGCAAGGTTGGGACAGGCTTTTTGCGCGAACCGAACGGTTCCGAACGCCTTCAACGCTTCGCAACGCCTTTTAATAACGTCGGCGTCGTATACGAAAACGGGCGTACCCCCAAAATTCTTCGCGAGCTCGACAATCGACACGCCCGCGTATTCGTTGCGTAAAGTCTTGTAAACAGCCGGCATAATTCCGCACCTCATGATCGGGGACCCGAAAGTCCAAATTTCTCTTCTGGTTATTTTAATCTACGGAGAGCAATTTTACAATAAAGTTATAACGACGCGACCCCGCAACGCCGAAAAAGTTCCGCGCTACGGGGTCTCGATAATTCCCATTGGTCAGGCCGTCATTTATCCCTCTTGACGACGAACCTCGCCAGCGCCTCGAGCGCCTCGAACGCGTCGAGGGAATCTTTTCTTTCGTCTTTTTTGGCGCGTTCCCGACTCGGTTTCAAGGCGTTCAACGCTTCGTCGATCATATTGGAGGCCCGGTCGAGCGCTTCGTCAATCGCTCCGGACTCGCGCAG
The DNA here is from genome assembly GCA_964447865.1 of uncultured Planctomycetaceae bacterium. Classification (GTDB taxonomy): domain Bacteria; phylum Planctomycetota; class Planctomycetia; order Pirellulales; family Thermoguttaceae; genus RUG369. The sequence goes on from CAYUUL010000064.1 coordinate 5,192, forward strand.
GAGTTGGGCGACGTCGGCGCGTTCTTCCGCTTTGATCCCGTCGTCCATCCGTTTCAAAAAGGCTTTTCGCTCTTCTTCGGGCGCCTTTTGCAGGTAGATAATGAGGGGCAACGTCTCTTTTTTATTTTCCAAATCGGTTCCGAGCGTTTTTCCGACCTTTTCTTCGTCGCCCACCAGGTCGAGGACGTCGTCGACAATCTGGAAGGCGACTCCGAGCGCCTGGCCGAATTTCGCGAAAGCGTCGATTTCCTCATCGTTCGCGCCGGCAAGATAAGCGCCTAAGGACGCGGAACATTCCAGAAGGGACGCGGTTTTTCCCCCGACGATTTTGCGGTAGTCCTCGGGCGTCAATTGGAAATTGCCGACGGATTCCGTCTGGTACAACTCTCCTTCCACGGTCGATTTACAGCAGACGGACAATTCGCGAAAGACTTTTGAGTCGTCGCAATCGCAGATCAGTTCGAAGGCGCGGGTAATGAGCAGGTCGCCGATAAGCACGGCGCGTTGAGAATCCCATTTCGCGTTGACGGTTTCCAGTTGTCGACGGAACTCGGCGCCGTCGAGAATGTCGTCGTGAACCAGGGATCCGGTGTGAATCATTTCCAGGGCGGCGGCGACGAGCGCGTGTCGAGGTTCCAACGTTCCGGCGGCTTTTCCGCAGAGCAGTACGAGGGCCGGTCGCAGGCGTTTTCCCCCCAACTTGAACGAGTAATCGAGATAAGCGTCGAAAGTCGGTTCGACGTGACGGAGCCTGTTTTTCAGGAGCTCGGTCGCATCGGCCAAATCTTTTTCGATCGGACGATAGAGGGCGGCCAGGGCGTCCGCGTGGGTCTGATTGGCGATTTGAGTCATATTGTCGTCCCTCTTCGCGTTAAGCGCGTCGACGCTCGGATAGTCAGTCGAGCTCATTTCTTCATGACCAGATTGAGAAATTCCGCGCGCGTTTCCGGCTCGTCCATGAAAGCGCCGAACATCGCGGAAGTAACGCAGCTTGACCCGGGTTTGCGTACGCCGCGCAGGGTCATGCAGGAGTGAGTCGCCTCGACGACGACGCCGACGTCTCGGGCGCCCAGTTCTTTTCGCAAGAGCATGGCGATCGTTTCGGTCATTCTTTCTTGCAGTTGGGGGCGTTTTGAAACAGTCTCGACGACGCGGGCCAACTTGCTGAGGCCGACGACGCGCCCTTGCGGAATGTAGCCGATGTGGGCTTTTCCGGTAAAGGGCAACAAGTGGTGTTCGCACATGGAGTCGAACGCGATGTCGCGCACGATGACCATGGACTCGTATTTTTCGGTAAAGTATTTTTTGAGGTGAACGGCGGGATCCTGACTCAGACCTTGAAAGAGTTCGGCGTACATTCTCGCGACTCTCGCGGGAGTTTCGACCAGTCCTTCCCGATCAGGATCTTCTCCAATCGCGCAGAGTATCTCCCTCACGGCGCGTTCAATTCGCGGCTGATCAACTTTAAACGACGAGCTGAGTTGTCGGCGCTGGTCGATCGATTCCGCAAGCTCGTCGTCGAGAGTCGTTCCTCCGACGGAACTGTTGACGCTAATAAATTCAGCCATTAGAATTTTCCCAGGTTGTTGTCAATAAAGGCTACGAGGGCCGCTGGATCGTCTTTAACGAGCAGGGCGGCGATTTTCTGGTCGGGGACGTTAAGATTTTTGAGCGCCAATTCGACTCTTTTCCAAAGTTGCGCGCGTTTTTTCGCGGTTTCCGCCAGGTATAACTCGGTCGCAAGCTCGCTTAACTTCTGTCGCATTATCTCCGGACGATTCTCGTAATAACGCTGAATAATTTTCTCCTGGTAAGGCGTGCGATCCATGTCAAAATCCTTCAATAAACGCTTTGAGGTCCGGCGCGCGGTTAGTCCGTCCGTTTGCCCGAACCATATTCGGGATATTATACGTCTCGAGCCGTTCCGCGCTAGGGGGGGAAAAATTGGACAATCAGCGTTAAATTGCCGAAAATGTTTAAAAAGCGTCAAAGTATCGTCCCATCGTCTTGCGCGGTCCATGACGCGCCATATAATAATGGACGGTAAGTTATTGGAAGAGCGTTTTACGCGCTCGAAGCCTCGGGCCCGATCCGCCGGTTGTTCAGGGTCGGAACGTCCGAAAGAAGAGGAGTCAAAATTGGCAGGAAAAGATCGAGAACAAAAGACCAAAGAAGAAGAAATTGAGCTCAACGGCAAGGTAATTGAAGAAGTCCGCGGCGCGTTCCGCGTTCAACTGGACGATATGGATCACATCGTTCTGTGCCGTCTTGCCGGTAAAATGCGCAAGTTCCGTATTCGCGTCGTTCCGGGCGACCACGTTGTCGTCGCGATTAGTCCGTACGATATGGATCGCGGGCGCATCGTCTTCCGCGACCGTTAAGTTTGCCGCAGCGCAAGCGCCTCGTTAAATTCCCGCGCCGTTTCGAACCTCGCGGGGATTTTTTGTTTCTTGAACCGCTTCTGTTTTTCGAGTAGTCGGGCGTCGCGAGTCGTTTCGCGTCAGGTTGCGGGAATTGGATCCATAACGCTAAATTGGCGAAAATATTCTAAAAAGCGTCAAAGTATCGATTCGTCGTCTTGCGTTGCTTCTAAAGAGACATATAATTAGACGACCATATATTCATTATTGGAAGAGCGTTTTACGCGCTCGAAGCCTCGGCCCCGATCCGTCAGTTGTTCAGGATCGGAGCGTACGAAAGAACAGGAGTCCAAATTGGCTGTAAAAGATCGAGAACAAAAGACCAAGGAAGAGGAAATTGAGCTTCACGGCAAAGTCATCGAAGAAGTTCGCGGCGCGTTCCGCGTTCAGATCGACGACATGGATCACGTCGTTCTGTGCCGCCTGGCCGGTCGAATGCGCAAGAACCGTATTCGCGTCGTCCCCGGCGATCACGTGGTTGCCGCGATTAGCCCGTACGATATGGAACGCGGGCGCATCGTCTTCCGCGACCGTTAAGTTTGCCGCAGCGCAAGCGTCACGCTAAAACCCTCGCGTCGCTTCGAGCGTCGCGGGGATTTTTTGTTTCCTGTTATGGGAGTCGTTTTCTCCAATCTGCGGCGCCCTTCTCCAGCCCCTTTCTTCGTCCCTTTTTCCCCCGGTTTTTACGTCTTTTCGCGTTCTGAAATTGCGTCTTGACGCGCTTGCTCTAATTGGTTACGATACGTCGCTCCTCTATTGTGGCGGAGCGTAGATAAACTCGAACTCATCCGGGAAAGACGATGCGCGTCATTACAACTTTTCTTTTAGTGATAGCGGCGTTCGCCTACTGCGGTTGCGCGAAAAAGGTCCCCAAAGACCCGTACAAGGAACAGCAGGCGAAAGTGCTCATGAACAAGGGGCGTCTGGTTCAGGACCTGGCGTCGCCCGCGAATGTTCACGCCGCGAAAATGGAAGGCGTAGCGTTGATTCGGGGCCTTCAGGGAACCGGAGCCGACGAACCTCCTTCAACTTATCAACAACTCTTATTGCAAGACATGATGCGCGACCCGGACAAGAAACGGACCGCGAAATCGGAAATCGCGTCGCTTAATACGGCGATAGCGCTCATGAAAACGATCGTTCCGCCGGGCGCTCGCAAAGGCGATCGTCTGGACGTGGATATCCAACTTCTTCCGACGTCGGAAGCGTCGAGCATTCAGAACGGGTACGTCGAGGACGGCGAACTGTATCAGTACATGGCGACGGACATTATTCGCCGCGGTTACCAACTTGGAATCGTGAACGGGTATATCACGCTTGATCCGGATCTGATCGAGAAAAAGAGCTCGGTGGCGTATAAGCAGGGCAAGATCATCGGGGGCGCGGTCGTCAAGCGATCTCGACCGATCTGGCTCGAACTGAAAGAGAACGAACGTTCGGCGGGCGTTGCTCAGCGCATCGAGGACGTTATCAATAAGCGGTTCAGCTATACGAAAGCGGGCTACGCGGGCAAACGCAAAGTCGCGGAAGCGACGTCCGGCGCGGCGCGCATCAATCTTGAAGTTCCGGAAGAGTACCGCGACAATATAATTCGTTACGTCAACGTGGTCGGAGCCATTTCCTTCTTCGAGACGGAGGACGAACTTAACGAGCGCGTCGACAAACTGGCGCAGCAGCTTCTTAAGCCCGAGACGTCGGAATTCGCGTCGGTACAGCTGGAAGCGATCGGCTCCAACAATCAGAAAGTTGTCGACGCGATCAAGCGCGGCATGGAGTCTCCGGATCCTGAAGTCCGGTTCAATTCGGCGATCACGTCGTCTTACTTCAACATTCGGGCGGAACGTCAACTGACGGCGAAGATTCTCGCGGAGTTCGCCAGGACGGATGCGAAGCGTCGACCGGCCTCGCTCGCGACGATGGGCGTCTGCATGAAGACGTCGTTCGACGTGGATTCCGAGTTGCGCAACCTGTTGTCGGACTCGAATATTGAGACGCGATACGGGGCGTTTAGAGCGTTGTGGACGCGCAATCCCACGGACTATATGATCCAGGGCGAAAATATGGAACATCAGTTCAGCTATCACTGTCTGAACTGCGGAGGGACGCCGTACGTACACATCGCGCAAAGCGTTCGCCCGGAAATCGTGCTCTTTAATTCGGATCAAATCTACCTTCAAGGGGAGGTCGACCTGGAAGCGAATCCGCGCTTGACGATCCGCAGCGAGGACAACGATATCGTCGTTAAGAAGTACGAACTTGACGACGGAATCGACGAACAACGGCGCGTGAGTTACAAAGTGGACGACGTTATCCGCGCGATGGTGGAGATCGGGGCGACGTATCCCGACGTGGCGTCGTTCCTGACGCAGGCGAAGTCGCGCAGTTTGCTTGTCGCGACCTCGGCGGAGGGCGAATCGTCGGCGTGTCCGTTGGCGATCGACGCGTTGCCGGGCGCCAAGGAATCGCACTTCAAGCGAATCCGCGACGTCGAGGAAATCGCGAAACGCGAAGAAGAGCGCGAAAAAGCGGAACGAGAAGCGAACAAACCGTCCATATGGTCGAAGATGAACCCGGCGACGTGGTTTAAGGACGACGATATCGAGGGCGAAGAGTTCAGTTTCGACGAGTTCGACGCCGCCCACGCGGATGAAATCAACGCCGCCAAAGGAACCGGCGACTTTGCCGACGAAGAGACGGTCGAGGACGAGACCGACGGCGAATCCGAGTTTACTCTTCGCGACGACTCCGACGAGTTCTCCGCGGAAGAAGACGACGAAAAGTAGACGCGTTAAACCGCAACCGACGAGCGCCGCGATTCTTTCGAGTTGATCGCGACGCGCGTCAAAAGTATACCGAGCAAGCCCGCGGGCCGGCGACCAACGTCGGAGGCGGGTTTTGTTTTTGCCGGAAACAGGCGTTTCATTACGCGTCGTAAGATCGCTAAAAACATGGA
>CAYUUL010000065.1:0-10388 GCA_964447865.1 uncultured Planctomycetaceae bacterium
CGACGAGGAAATAGAACCACCCCGCGGCGTAAACGAGGTACTGAGCGACGGGCGTGCCCATTTCGCGTTCCAAAAAAGTCGCCCAACCCATCGCGAAGGCAAGTATCGTCATGACGGCGACGGCGAGCCAGAGCGACCCGACGACGCGAAGCGAGGTCGAGACCATACGACGACAAGACCCGAAAAACGCGCTCATGGCGCCTCCTTTACGTTTAGACGCCGCCGCGGCGACGAGTTCGATTTCGTCAGACGGCAAGATACAGGATGAATCCGACGAGCGCCAGGAAGAAAAAGATCCAAAACGCGATAACGCCCGCTCGAATGAAAATTTCTTTTGGCGCTTCGGCTCTTGTCCCCGCGTAAACGAGCGCGAAGGCGACCGAGAGCGGAATAGCGAGCCAGATTTGCGCGAAATCGAGCAATCCGAACAGAATCAACGGCAACGAGTCGAACATACTTGTCTCCAAGCTGAAAAGAGTGACCGCGTCGATCTATTTTAACGCTTAAGGATCGACGCGGTTCGTTTGACGCGATCAGTTTTTCGGGCGGATCGTAACGAAATCGACGTACGGACGCAACGCTTTTGGCACGACGATCGTACCGTCTTCCTGCTGTCCCATTTCCAGAACGGAGAGCAGAGCGCGGCTAATGGCGACGGCCGTGCCGTTGAGGGTGTGCACGTAATGCGTACCTTTTTCGCCTTTGACCTTGAATCGAGCGTTCAGGCGTCGCGCCTGGTAATCGGTGCAGTTGGAGGTGCTGGTGACTTCGCCGTAGTCGTTTCGGCCGGGCATCCAGGCTTCGACGTCGTACTTGCGGTAGGCCGGACCTCCGAGGTCGCCGGTCGCGGTGTCGACGATGCGGTAGGGAATGTTCAAGTCGTCGAAGATTTCGCGCTCGATGGAGAGCAATTCCTGATGGAACGCTTCGCTTTGATCCGGCAGGCAGAATACGAACATTTCGACTTTGGAGAACTGGTGAACGCGGTAGAGACCTCGGGAAGCGCGACCCGCCGCGCCCGCTTCGGTGCGGAAGCAGTGGCTCACGCCGCAGAACTTCAAGGGGAGTTCGGTCGAGTCGACCGTTTGATTCGCGAGCAACCCTCCGAGCGTGATTTCCGCGGTCGCGATCAGGCTCAGGTCGGAGTTTTCAATGGAGTAAATTTGCGTTTCGTTTCCACGCGGAATGTAACCGGTTCCCTGGAGCACGGAGTTTTTGGCGAGATCCGGGGTCAGCATCGGGGTGAACCCGTGCTTAACGAGTTTGCCAATGGCGTATTGTTCGAGGGCCAGTTCGAGCAGGACGGCTTCGTTTTTGAGGAAATAGAACCCCGCTCCGGCGACTCTCGCGCCTCCTTCGAAGTCGATCAGGTCAAGTTTTTCGGCGAGTTCGACGTGATCGAGCGGCTTGAACCCTTCGGACCACCTGGGCAACGGGGTTTTGCCGTAGGCGACGACGCAGTTGCAGGTATCGTCTTTTCCGATCGGGGCGTCCGGGTGCGCCATATTGGGAATCCCGCGTTGGATTTTATCGAGTTCCGCTTCAATTTCGTTCAGCACGGCCTGGGCCTTCGCGATATTTTCGCGGACTTGTCTTCCTTCTTCCTTTTTCGCTTCGCGTTCTTCGGGCGTCGCGCATTTTCCGATCGATTTGGAGACCGCGTTCGATTCCTGGTTGAGAACCTCGATTTCCCGTTGTTTTTCGCGACGTTTTGTCTCTAAATCGACGAAACGATCGACGTCGGCGACGACGTTGCGGTTCTTACAATTTTCCTTGACGGCTTCAACGTTTTCCAAAATGAACTTGCGATCAAGCATTGTTCGGCGTCCTATAAACCATAGGCTTGTTGTAACTCGCGCCTGTCATTTTTGCGGCGGCGCGTCTTGCGCGGCGTCTCGGACCGATTCCAAAACGCGTTCGTGCATTATAACGGTTATACAGCTTTTGAAAAGGGCGTCTAAGAGGTCGTCGTCGAGCGCTTGCGCCTTTTTTATCGGTCTGTACAATGACGCGTTATCGCCGCGTTTTCCCGAACGCGTTCGGCGGTTTGAAGGAGTTGAAGACATGGGTAAAGGGTCGCGTCGAGCGCCGTGGTTGGCGCTCTTTTTTATCGCGTTAATCGTCGCCGCGTACGTTTACGGGCGCTATTGCGGTTCCAATCGGAGCGTATTGACGACGAACGCGTCGTCGGAGAGGTTTGAGCCGGCGACGTCAAGCGTGGACGAGGAATCGATTCAGGCGTCTCTTGAAGCGCAGGAACGCGCGGAGGAGGAGCGCGAAGCGATCGAGCGGGGGGAGACGCCCGCCCCGGTCGAGATTGAGGCCAATCCCTACCAGGAGTGACGCCTGTCGGGAATACGCGATTTTTTACGCGTTCGACCTGTTTTCGCTTGATTTTTGAAAATCGCTCTGCTACAATACCGTTTTACGCGGGTCGGTCGTGGACGTAGACGCGTCGACGACTGACTGTTGACGACAGGTTTTTAACGTAACCGCAGGAGAACGATATGAGCGTAAATCGACGAGATTTCATGAGCGCGAGCGCGTTGGCGGGTCTTGGTTCCGTTTTGGGGGCGCAAGTCGGTCCGTCGGGGTACGGAGCGACGTTTGCCGCGCCGATTGCCCCGGACGCGAACGACCCGACCGATCCGAACGCGATTACCGATCCGGACAAAGAGATCGGCAAACCGTACGCCGGGTGGAAAGAGGGCGACCTCGACCTTCACTTCATCGCGACGGGGTCGAGCGAGAATATGTTTTACGTCTTTCCGGACGGGACGACGATGTTGCTCGATTGCGGGGATCGCGATTACGAGCATTACAAAGAGGCGACGCCCGTTACGCCCGACAATTCGCGACGGCCCGGCGAATGGGTCGCCCGGTACATTAAGCGCGTTCGGCCCGACGTCGACGCGATCGATTACGTCATGGCGTCGCACTTCCACGACGACCACGTTGGAAACGGAAATTTCGGAGCCGGCATGACGACCGGGCGCAGTCCGAACTACCAGATCAGCGGGATTGCGCACGTCGGGGAGTTCTACCGTTTTGGAACCGCGTTCGACCGCGGCTATCCCAACTACGACCGTCCGACGACCTGGGCGCCCGGCGGAACGCGTAAAAATCTGCTCAAATTCTGGGAATACAAAGAAAAGACCGCCGGCTTGAAGCGCGAAGAATTTATCGTCGGGGCTCTCGATCAAATTAAGTTGCTTAACTCTCCTGAAAAGTACGATTTCCACGTCCGCAACCTGACGGCGAACGGAGTCGTGTGGGGCGGCGAAGGGAAAGAAAACGTCGACTTTTTCGCGCTCAATCCGGAGAACTACAAACAGCAAAACGAGAACACGCGCTCGATCGCGATACTCCTTTCCTACGGACCGTTCCGGTACTACACGGGCGGGGACGCGTCCGGGAGTTTGCTTGACGCGTCTGGCAACGCGGCGGATTACGAGGGCGCCGTGGGACGCGCGGCGGGTCCGGTCGACGTTTGTAAGTCGAACCACCATTCCTACCGCGACGCCATGCCGCGAACCTTTACGGACGCCGTCGACGCGCGCGTGTACGTCACGTGCGTCTGGGATCGTTGGCATCTGCAAGACAACACGGAGACCTCGATGGTTCTCGACGAGCAGGGCAAGCCGAAAGCGAAACTCGTGTGCCCGACCGCGGTGCATTCCGGAAACGGCGAGATGATGAAAGATAAGGCGTGGAGAGCGCGTCTGGTCGAACGCGGAGGACACGTCGTCGTGAAAGCGTACGACGGCGGCGCGAAGTACAAGGTCTACTACCTGACCTCGAAAGACGAGAGCATGAACGTCGAACTCGTTTTCGGACCGTTCGCGTCGAAAAAAGCTCGGAACGCCTGACCCTTGCGATCGGGTAAAGTTTATTTAACATTGTAATTTTCGTTGGGCTCGTTTCACGGAACAAACGTAGATTCCGCGAGCCGAATCCATTTTACCAGGGAACTCAGTATGAAGATGAGAAATTTTATCGCGTTGACGTGCCTTGTCGGGGCGTTGATTGGAACCTCGGCGTTTTCGCAGGAAGCGCCGAAGCAGGCGATGCGCGAAGTCCCGTTCAACAACGTCAAACTGTCCGACAATTTCTGGGCGCCGCGAATTGAGACGAACCGCGTCGTCTCCGTGCCGCACAACATTAAATGGTGCGAGACGGAAACGCCTCGTATTAAAAACTTTAAGATTGCCGACGGACTCGAAAAAGGCAAGTTTGAAGGCATTTATTTCGACGACTCCGACGTTTACAAGATTCTCGAAGGATTCGCGTATTCTCTCGCGGCTCATCCGGACAAAGAACTGCAAGCGAAAGCGGACGAATGGATCGACTACATTGGGAAAGCTCAGCAGGACGACGGCTACCTGATGTGCTATTTCATCATTAACGAGCCGACCAAAAAGTGGACGAACCTTGCGCAAATGCACGAACTGTACTGCGCGGGTCACATGACGGAAGCCGCGGTCGCTTACCAGCGCGCGACCGGCAACGACAGGTTCGTCCAGATCAACCGCCGTTTGCTCGACCTCATCTGCAAGCGCTACGGTCCGAACGAAGGGCAACTTAAGAACGTTCCGGGCCACGAAGAACTCGAACTGGCGCTCGTCAAGATGTATCAACTTACCGGCGACCGCAAGTATCTCGACGAAGCGAAATTCTTCATCGACGTCCGCGGCGTCGCGGAAGGGCGCGAAAAGGGAATCTATGGCGAATATTGCCAGGATCATAAGCCGGTTCGCGAACAAACCGAAATCGTAGGGCACGCCGTGCGCGCCATGTACCTCTACTGCGGCGCGACCGACGTGGCGGGCTACTTCCAGGACGGCGAGCTTATGGCCGCCATGCGTCGTATCTTCACGAATTTGACGCGCAACAAGATGTACATTACCAGCGGTATCGGATCCTCCTGCACGAACGAAGGCTTTGAAGAAAACTTCAAGTTGCCGAACGCGGAAGCCTATTGCGAAACGTGCGCCGCTATCGGCATGATTTTCTGGACGCATCGTCTGAATCTGGCGACCGGAGACGCCTCCTTCGCCGACTTTATGGAACGTTCCGCGTACAACGGGTTCGTTTCCGGGTACAGCCTGAACGGCGATTCCTACTTTTACGTCAATCCTCTTGAATCGAAGGGAACTCACCACCGTCAACCGTTCTTCGGGTGCGCGTGCTGTCCTTCGAACGTGACCCGCGCTATTCCCTCCATGCCGGGCTACTTCTACGCGACCTCGGAATCCCCGGAAGCTAAGAACGGCGACGACACGATCGTTATCAACATGTTCGCCACAGGTTCCGCGAATATCGATCTCGGCGACAAGACCGTCCTGGTCGAACAGGAAACCCGCTATCCTTACGACGGCAAAGTCTTCATTCGCGTAACCGCTACGATGAAAGACGGTAAAGATTTCACGCCGTACTTCGTTAAGACGCGCGTCCCCGAATGGACCGGTCTCGACCGCGCCGCCGACGGTTACGCCGTTCGTACGATTAACAAGGCGTCCTCCGTCGTGTTCGCGCTCGATTTCCCGATGGACGTCGTCCGCATGGTCGCTAATCCGAACGTAGGCGCCGACGTCAATCGCGTGGCGCTCCAACGCGGCCCGATCGTCTACTGCTTCGAACAGGTTGACAATCCGGACGTCCGCGTCGACCGCATCGTTCTCGCGAAGGACCCCAAATTCGAGATTCAGAACGTTAAGATCGCCGACAAAAACGCGAACGACGCCACGAAAGATTCCGAAGCGCGCACAGTCGCCGCGATTACCTGCCAGGACGTCAACGGCAACACCCTGACGGCGATCCCATACTGCGTTTGGGACAACCGCGCGGCGGGCCGCATGAACGTTTGGGTTCGTCAGGCCGGTCTGAATTCCTCGGACGCCAAATACGCCGACTCCGCCAACTGGACCGACGCGCAAGGCGCTCCGATCCTCTATAAGCCTCTCGACGCGTCCGTTCTGACCGACGACGTTCCCGCTATGGCGGAAGAAGACGCTTTTGACGCGTCCAATACGTCCGACAAATTCTCGACGCTCGACGCCGGCAATCAATCGGCGAAACCGAACGGATCCGGAGACGAATCTGTTCCGCGCGCCACATGGTGGAATCACAAAGGGACCGAAGAATGGTTTGAATATACGTTCGTGAAGCCGCGCAAACTGACCTCCACGACCGTCTACTGGTTCGACGATACTCCGAACGGGGGTTGCGCCGTTCCCGCCTCCTGGAAGTTCCTCTACTGCGAGCCGAACTCCGACGAGTGGAAAGAAGTTAAGACGAACGACGCCTACTCTTGCGACCGCGACCGCGACGTCGTCGTCAACTTCGAGGAAATCGAGGCCGCCAGGGTTCGTATCCAGGTCCAGTTGCAAGACGGACGTTCCGGCGGCATTTTGCGCTGGGTCGTCAAATAAGTAAGTTGGCGACCGTAAGTTAGACGGCGTTGGCGCGGCGTTCGGATTGGATTCGAGCGCCGCCTTTTATTTTCTCGAAACGGCTCCTATCTCTTGACCTAACCGATACTAACCGGTAAAATACAGACGTCGATTGGGCGCGTTGATCAGCGCGTCGATCGAGGGGAACGGCGCGGAACGCGTTGGGCGGGCGCCGACGAGATTTTTGAAGTTTAAAGAGAAAGAAACGCATACATATGATTATCGACTGGACCGAGTTTCGCTCCGCGGTGGAGCGCGCGCGCAACGTGATCGTCGTTGGACACATTCGACCGGACGGAGACACGATCGGCTCGCTGCTCGCCATGAAACGCGCCTTGACTCAACTTGGCAAGCGGGTGTTGCTCCTCGACGGGCATTCCGTTCCTCCAAGTCTGAAATTCGCGGATCCGTCGGGCGACGTCAAAAAAATAGCGTTGACGACCAGGGAAGAACGCGCGTTCGCGGCCTCCGCCGACCTCGTTATGGCGCTCGACGTGAGTTCCTGGGCGCAACTTGGTCCCGACGCGAGCGAATACTTTAAGCCGGGTTCCAACGGAGTCAAAGTTGTGATCGATCATCACGCGGTCGCCGACCAGATCGGGGACGCGCGGTTTGTCGACCCGGACTCCGACAGCGCCGGAAGCCTCGTTTTCGAAGCGATTAAAGCGCTGGGCGTTCCGTTTACCAAAGAGATCGCGGAGCCGCTGTACGTGGCGATAGCGAGCGATACGGGCTGGTTCCGGTTCCAGACGACGAACGCGGGGACCTTTCGTCGAGCGGCGGAACTCGTCGAGGCGGGCGTCAATCCCGCGGAGCTCTATCGCGAGCTTTACGAACAGGAGACGTACGGCAGATTTAAGTTGCTCGGCGAGTTGGCGGGCGGCGCGGAGCGGTTCCTCGACGGCAGGGGCGTTTTTATGCGGCTCAGTCAGGAGGATTTCGCGAAGGCGAACGCCGCTATGACCGACAGCGAGGATCTCGTGAACCTTCCGTTGAGCGTGGCGGGCACGGAAGTCTCCGTGTTGGCGGTGCAGCAGAAAGACGGATCGGTCAAAGCGAGTTTCCGGAGCCGGTGCGCGCTCGATTGCGCCGTTTTAGCGCGCGAATTTGGGGGCGGAGGACACGCGAGAGCGGCGGGCGCGACTTGCCAGGGCGATTTCGAAGCCGCCTGTTTCGATTTCAAACTGGAAACGGAAAAGCGCTACGCCGCCCTGAAGCGTTAAACCGGCGCCAAAACGAAGAAGAATTACCGTAAAAACGAAGGATTATTTGCGATGAAATTTGAAGTAGTCATGGGCGATATTACCAGGTTCCCCGCGGACGCGATCGTCAACGCCGCGAACACGACGCTGCTCGGCGGGGGCGGAGTCGACGGGGCGATCCACCGGGCGGCGGGTCCTCAACTCCTCGAATATTGCAGGAAGCTGAACGGATGTTCGACCGGAGACGTCGCGCTTTCGCCCGCCTTTGATATCCAAACGGCGAAATATATCATACACACGCCGGGACCGCGGTTTTCCAGGGGCAACGTCGACCTCTGCGAGGCGTTTTTAGCGGCGTGTTACCATAATTCGCTACGGCTTGCGGAAAGCCAGGGCTACCTTTCCATCGCGTTTCCGTCGATCTCGACCGGGGCGTACGCGTTCCCGCTCGACCTTGCGGCGAAAGTCGTCGCGAAAACGTTTTTTGTATTTAGATTAACCAAACCGAAGCTCGAGAAAGTTTCAATGGTATGCGCGGACGTCGAGACTTCCGCCGCGTACAAACGAACGTTCGGCGATCTCGGGTTGACGTGACAAACCTTAACGCGTCTAAGGAGAACGATATGGAACAGGAAACTCTTAACGGTTCAAGCATAACCGCAACGCGGAGCGTTCCTAAACGCGCGCTCGCGCCCGAGGATTATAAATTCCTGACGACGGAGCTGGAGCGTATGCGCGACTCCGGACTCGCGTCCCCGGACGAAGTTGAAAATGCGCGCGCGTTCTATTCGCAAAGAGAACGACCGATTTCCAACAAACTCGCCGTCTTTGTCGCGCTTAACCTGCTCGCCGTCGGCTCCCTGGCGTTTTTCGCGTACGTGGCGCTCGACGAGTATTGGTTCGTTTTTCCAGGGATCGTGAAGACGCTCGCGGCCTACGTTCCTTTCGTTCTGTCTTACGCGTGTTTTTTCGTCGCGAAACGCAAGAGCCGCGAAACGCCGGCTTTAATCTCGCTCTTCGCGGGCGGACTTTTTTTCGCGCTGGCGAGCGCCTATTCGTTCTACGAGTACGACGTCACGGTGTTTGGCATGTCGTTCATATGGTTCGCGGCGGCGATCGCGACGTTCGCCCTGGCGTGTTTTACGAACTACAAGTGCATGCACCTGCTCGCGCTTTTCTTTATTGGGGCGACGATTATCGCGAACGCGGACGTCTCCTCAAGGTTTCAACCGTCCGCCCCGATTCTCCTGGGGGACAAAAGTACGTTTACGTGCCTCGCCCTGGCGGCCCTGGGGCTCTACTGGGCTTATCGTCGCGCGGAACCGCTGGTCGCGCTCGGATACTGGCTCATGGTTGGAATCTGGTGCTTTTGGCTCTGCGTCGCCTGGGACTTTTACCATTTAACCGGCTACTTTGCGTGCGGGATCCCGCTGGCGGGCGGCTTGTGCGCGTTGGCCGAATATTGTCGCCGAAAGGGAATTTTCCATTATCGTCCGGATCTCCTGCCAATATTCTTCTTGTGCGTTTATCTGGCCTTTTTGTCGTTTGGAGAATTTTCCGGCGACAGTTCTTTTCTCGACGAATATGGACGCCCGAGAAACTACGCGGCGCTCTTTCCGTTTGGCTGCGCCGCCGTTTTCGCGGTTGTTTCCGCCGTTCTTGCGTTCGTAACGAAGAAGAAGGAGCCGGAGGGAGGGGCGAAGGTTTCGCGCTGGGTCAGGGTTCTCGACGCGCTCTTTTCCCCCGTCGGAGTCGGTCTGCTTTCTATCCCGGCGTCGTTCGCGCGCGCGATATCGCCAGATGGCGGGAGCGGCCCCGTCGGCTTTGCTGTTATGTGGTACTTTAACGTTCTCATGGCGTGCTTTGCGTTGCGGTGCGCGGTCGTGGGCGCGAACGGTCGTCCGCTTTACTTTTTCCTGGGCGTCGGGTATTTCATACTCTGGCTCTGTTTGCGGTACGCGGATTTAGTCGACGAGATCGGGGGCGGGACGACGATTGCCTCCGCGGGAATGTTCGGGATTGTCGCCGTCAGCTTATTTGTGGTCGCGGCGATCTTTAAGCGGTGCGTCAAGCGCGATCCGGAACTTGGCGCGGACAAAGGCGAGAGAGCGATTGAACGCGAGCCTCGGGACCTTGTCGCCCCGCGGTTCGCCTGGTACGGCGTCGTTGTCGTCGTCGCGCTCGAAGCCGCGTTTGTCGCGATTATCCCCTTTGTTTAATTAGCTTAGCGAAAGAAAGTAGAGGACGTTAAAATGGAACGGAAAGTAACGTTGACGCCCGGCGATCGCAAATTCTTATTCGCCGAGCTGGAAAACCTTGAGAAGTCGGGCGTTCTGTCCGCGGAGACTCAAGCGGCGGCGCGGGAACTCTACGTCTGCCGCGAACCTCGATTCTCGTTTCGTAAGACCGTCGTAGGGACCGCCGTCCTGCTGGGGCTCCTGGCGTTCGTCTTTTGCGTCTACATCGCGTTTGGCGACGTCTGGGAGACTCTTTCGGAGCGTTGGAAAACGACGCTGGCGGTCTTGCCGTTCAGCGCGTCGTACGTTTGCTACGCGGTTGCGAAATGGCGGAAGAGCGAATTTTGGACGACCGCGTTTCTCTTTACGGCGCACGCGTTTTTCATTTTCGCGGCGGGTTACGTCGTCGCCGCTTACGGTCCGGAAGATTTCCCTTTCGCGGGCGTATTCCTCGCGGCAAGCGCTACGACGGCGATCGCGGCGTTCTGTTCGCGCTC
>CAYUUL010000066.1:0-10263 GCA_964447865.1 uncultured Planctomycetaceae bacterium
CTCGGACAGGAACAATACGTGTTCTACGCCTCGACGTCTCCATACCCCGCCATAAGATCGATACTCAGTCGAAATTTACTTTCAGATTTCATGGTCGGAAAATTCACCGCGAAACGCGGAGTCGCGCCTATCGTCGACGTCGAGATAGAGTAAAGTCAAACGAATAACGCGCCGTTAAAAAACGATTATTACTTGAATCTTACCCCATGAACGGTTATAATCCTTTCGGAAACGCCGCGAGAAAAAACGCGCTGTTGATATTAAAAAGACTGAAAAGAAGATAATCGAGCAAGGAGAAAAAATGCGTTTCACAAACAAACTTACGCGAGTCGCGTTGGGCGCGGTTTGCGCGGCGACGTTGGGGGGATACTTCCACGTGAAAGCGCAAGGCGCGGAAAGCGACGTCGTTTTAGCCTCGTTTGACGGCGCGGATTACGGCGACTGGAAAGCTGAAGGAACCGCGTTCGGAAAGGGACCCGCGCGGGGAACGTTGCCCAATCAAATGGACGTGTCCGGATACCTCGGCGCGGGACTCGTCAACTCGTACTTCGGCGGGGACGCGTCTACCGGTAAATTGACCTCGCCCGAATTTCTGATCGTCAAGCCGTACTTGAATTTCCTAATTGGCGGCGGCGGACTTCCCGGCACGCGCATGGAACTTATCGTAGACGGTCAAGTCGTTCGCGAAACGCGAGGGCCGAACACGCAGCCGGGCGGCTCGGAAGCGCTCGACTGGTCGACGTGGAACGTCGACGAATTTAAAGGTAAAAAAGGTCAAATCGTCGTCGTTGACTCCGAAACGGGCGGCTGGGGACATATTAACGTCGACGAGATACGGCAGAGCGACAAACGAATTACCGGACTCGAAAACGTTCGCAATTTCAAAATTGACAAACGCTATCTGATTATTCCAATCGATCAATCTGGCCGAGAATATTGGTGCAGATTAGAAGTCGACGGTAAAATCGAACGCGAATTTCAAGCAAGGCTCGCCTTGGAGGATTCCGAACGAACGTCCGACGATTTTGACGCTTGCGTCGACGTCGGGCCATGGCTGGGTAAAGAGCTTAACTTCATTGTCGAAAAAGCGTTTGACGACGCAAATTTCGCGACTCCGCGTTTCTCCGACAAAGTATTCGAAGGGAAGTCGGCTTACGACGAACGTTACCGACCGCAATTCCATTTCTCCCCGCGAATCGGCTGGACAAACGACCCAAACGGGCTCGTCTATTATAACGGAACGTATCATCTGTTCTATCAGCACAACCCTTTCAGCGTAAACTGGGGCAATATGACGTGGGGTCACGCCGTCAGCAACGATCTTTTACACTGGACGGAAGTGGGAGACGCGCTCTATCCCGACCGGTTAGGAACAATTTTTTCCGGTAGCGGCGCCGTCGATTTCAACAATACGACCGGGTTCCAAAAGGATCCGAACGGCCCCGCCCCGCTCGTCTTTATGTTTACGCAAAACGGTCCAAATATGCGCTATGGCGAACCAGCTTCCCAAAGTCTCGCCTACTCGCTCGACGAAGGTAAAACGCTTCACAAGTACGAAGGCAATCCGACGTTGCCGCACATTGTCGGCGGAAACAGGGATCCGAAAATTTTCTGGTTCGAACCGACTCAACGCTGGATCGCGGCGCTCTATATGGACAAGGAAGATTACGCTATTTTCGAATCGAAAGATTTGAAAGAATGGACGCAAACTTGTTCCATTGAAAATCTTGGTTGTTCGGAATGTCCCGATATCTTTGAACTTCCGGTCGACGGCGACGAGTCGAAAAAAGTCTGGGTTTTCTGGGGCGGCGACGGGAAATACCTGCTCGGTACGTTCGACGGAAAAACCTTTAAAAAAGAAGCCGGGCCGTTCGCCGCGAAATGGGGTGGAAACGATTACGCCGCGCAAAGTTATTCCGACACGCCGGGCCGTAGAATTCAATTCTCATGGATGAGCGGCGGCGCGTATCCGGGCATGCCGTTCAACCAACAATTTTCAGTTCCTCGCGAACTTACGCTCCGGTCGACTCCTGACGGCGTTCGACTTGCCATCATGCCGATCGCGGAATTAACGACGTTGCGCGGCGACGCCCTCGACTTAACGAAAACAGTCTCCGACGAAGCGGCGATTTACGACGCGAACATTGCCGAACGCGACCTTCTCGACCTCGAAGCGACGTTGGACGTAGGCGACGCGAAAAAAATTGACGTCGAATTCAGAGGACGTCAAATCGAACTTGACTTGGAAAATGGCAAAGCGACCTGCGATAACGTTTCGGCGCCATTGTCTGTCGTCGATTCCAAAATCAAATTACGAATGGTGTTAGATCGTACTTCGCTCGAGATTTTCGTGAACGACGGACTCTCGCAAATCGCAAAATGCTTTGTCCCCGACGACGAAAACAACGCGCCAATTTTCAAAGTCTCGGAAGATTGCGTCGACGCGCTGAAAGTCTATCCGATGCGGTCGGTCTGGAACAATCGTTAAACGTTCCGGTTATTCAATATAAAGAAGGCGTCGAACTCCGTTAGCCGCGGGATCCGACGCCTTTTCCCTTTCGAGTCTTTACGTTTGTCGGTCAAATAAACCCGGCGACAATCGGAGCGAGCGCCACCGTCAACAACCCGGTGACGACGACCGCCAACCCGCTCGCCGCGCCTTGCGTTTCTCCCATTTCCAGAGCCTTGGACGTGCCGATCGCGTGAGACGCCGTTCCTATCGCAAGACCTTGCGCCGTCGGATTAGTTATGCCAAAGAGACGGAGCGTTTTCTCGCCCAAAACCGCGCCCGTTATTCCTGAAAGAATAATAGCGACGACCGCGAGAGTTACGTCGCCGCCGATTTCCGCCGTCACGCCCATCCCGATCGCGGTGGTTATCGACTTCACAATAAACGTCGCGTAAACGTTATGCTCCAATTGGAAGAGTTTAGCGACGAAATAGACGAACGCGCAGTTGACGACGACCCCGGCGCAAATCGCTACAAGAACGACTTTCCAATTCCGTTTGAGAAGTTCAAATTGCTTATAGAGCGGTATGGCAAGGCAAATCGTCGCGGGCGTCAGAAGGTAGTTGATAATCTTCGCGCCCTCGTCGTAGTTCGCGAAATCAACCTTAAATACTTTCAGAACAAAAGCGACGATTATAATACCGACAAGAATCGGATTGAAAAATATACAATTGAAACGTTTTTTCAAATAAGCGCCAAAGAGGAACGCGAGAACGGTCGCGACGGCCCCAAAATATACGCTGTCGTTTAAAAACGCGCTCGCGGAATCAAGCGTGAAATTCATTTGCGTTGACTCCTGTCTTGTAATTTGACGACAAATTGCGCGACGGATCCGGTCGCCAGCAACGTAATAAGCGTGCCCAACAGAATAAGCGCCGTCGCGGGCGCCAGAACTTCCCTAAGCGTTCCCCATTTCTCAATCAACCCGACGGTCGGGGGAACAAACATAATCGGCATAATTTCCAGTAAGAAGTTTCCGACGTCTTCGACCGCGCTCAATTTAACGACGCCGAATTTCAAACATAGAAACATAATAATTAAGCCGTAGATGCTTGCGGGAATCGGCAGGGGAATAAGACTTCGGATTATTTCCGCGATAAACGAAACAAGTAAAATGATCCCAAATTGACGTAAGTATTTCATTTTGACAATCGCGTCGGCGCGGTTCGACGCGAATTCCCCCCCTATTTTTTGGACGACTTTTTAGACGTTTTTTCAGACGACTTCTCGGACGTTTTAGCGGTTCGTTTTTTCTTTGTTTTTGAACTCGCTTCCTTCGTCTTTCGCGCTTTTTCCGCGTCGTCCTCTTTTTGACGCAACTGGTCGCGCTGACCGTCGGTCAATAGAGCGAGCATTCTGAAGTCGCGCTCTTTCTCGAGTCGCTCGATCCTCGCTTCCAACGCGGATATCTCGTCGTAATACGCCTCTTGAACGGCGTACGCTTGACGTTTCTGATTCGTTGAAAGTTCGAGTTCGCCCCAAAAACGCGGCAACCGTTTGGAATATTCGCTTTGAAAAACCAAATCGCGATACGCGTCGGGAAACAGCTCTCTTGACGCGCGTTCGATTGATAAGAAACTTTTACGCGGAACGACCGACTCGCGCTCGGAACTCGGCGTTTCCTCTTGCGCGAAAACGCGAGCGTCAACAAAGAACAACGCGAAAACGACAAACGGCGCGTAAATCCATACGAATTTGAAAGACGTCGTAACGCTCCTTAGAAAAGTCGGCGTAAATCGGAGTCGCGCTTAGCTACTATTTCCATAAACTTCTCCGCAATCGCGAGATCTTCGCTCGACGTTATCTTAATATTGAGCCGCGACCCTTCCACAATCGCGACGTCGACGCCAAGAGCCTCGACTAATCCGGAATCGTCGGTCGGACGAAAATCCGGCTTGCGTTCGCGGTATGCGCGTTTAAGCAACTCCTTATCAAAGACTTGCGGCGTTTGCGCTTCCCAGAGCATGTCCCGAGAAACGGAACTTTCGACCGCGACGCTTTCCTTCGGCTTCTCGCCAGGAACTTCAAAAACGTCGGCCTCGCGTTCGACTTTCTTCCCTCTTTTCAACGAGCCGACCACAGGCGCGGCAAGAATCGCGGCTCCCGTCCGAACCGCAGTCGAGAAAACGCGGTCAAGTTCGGATTTGGTAACGCAAGGACGCGCGGCGTCGTGCACCGCGACAAATTCGACGTCGTCCGAAACCGCGTTGAGCGCGTTTTCAACCGACAAAAAACGTTCCGCGCCGCCTTCGATTAGCTCGACTCGACCAAACGCCAGTTCCGCGGCAAAACGGCGTTCGACCTCCGCGCGATCCTCAGGAGAAACGACAAGCAAAATCTGCGAAACGTCGTCGCGACGACCAAATTTTTCCGCGCTGTGCAACCAAACGGCGCGCCCCTTTAAAGACGCGTAGGGCTTTTTCTGAAGATCCGACCCGAACGGCGACGATTTCGCCTTAAAACGACTGCTCTTACCCGCCGCCGCGATTATCACCGCGAATTTTGCCATTACACACTCTCCGTCTCGATTCGTAAAGTCATTCGCGCAAAAGCGCGTTTTACGCGGAATTATAGCTCAAGCGAGCGTCCGTTCAAGGAGCGAACGATTAATGGAACGACGTTCTGAAACACGCAAAACAAATTCGTGAAAAACTTGACTTTACTCTAGCCTTCAACTATAATTCGAGCCCAAATAGCGCGCGTTTTGCTCTAAGCAATTTATTTAAGAAGGGATCAAGCGACATGCGAGATAAATTTTTCACCAAAGTAGCGTCGTTAGTCTCGCCTGTTCTTTTGGCGGCGGCGTTCTTTTCCAATTCCGGCGCCGCGGTTGGCGACACGGATCAGCAATTCGCCGAGCAAACAGATCGGCAATCTGTCGTCATCGAGGAAAAACTCGAGACAATTCCCACTTATCCGGTCGGACTTGCCGATAAGAATCCCATTTTCTATACGGGTCGCGTCTATCAGGGCGCTCAAGGTCGCGTTTATCCCTACGCGATGCGCGACATTCTAAGCGACGAGAAGGTCGACAAACAATATCGACTCCTCTACCTTGAAAACGAGTTCGTGAAAATTGGAATCGCGCCGGACTTGGGCGGCAGGATCTTACAAGGTACGGACAAAACAAACGGTTACGAATTTTTCTATCGCCAACACGTAATCAAACCGGCTTTAATCGGCATGCTCGGCGCGTGGATCTCCGGAGGAGTCGAATGGAATATACCGCACCACCACCGACCATCCTCCTTTATGCCGATCGACTGGTCGACAAAAAGCAACGACGACGGCTCAAAAACAGTTTATGTCGGAGAAACGGAGTTCCGACACAGAATGAAATGGGAAGTCGCGCTGACTTTATACCCCGGAAAATCGTACGTTGAAGCAAACGTCGTAGTCGAAAACAGATCCCCGTTCATTCAGTCAATGTTGAGTTGGGCGAACGTCTCGGTACATTGCGACGAAAATTATCAGGTAATCTTTCCTCCCAGCGTCCAGTTCGGAACGGGGCACTCGAAAACCGAGTTTTGTAATTGGCCGATCGACAACGGCGTCGATATCAGTTGGTGGAAAAACCACGACAAGTATTCGCGTTCCGTTTTCGCCTGGGACTTCGATTCCGATTTCCTCGCGGGATACGATCATAAAAAGGAATCCGGAACCGCGCACGTCGGCAACTGCAAAGTCGTCGGCGGGAAGAAATTCTTTCTATGGGGAAATCACGCAAGCGCCAGAGTCTGGGACGAAGCGCTCTCCGACGAGGACGGACCGTACCTCGAACTCATGGTCGGAGGATGGTCCGACAATCAACCGGATTACAGCTGGATAGGCCCCTACGAAAAGAGACGATACAAGCATTACTGGTTCCCTATCTCCAAGATCAGAAACGTCAAAAACGCGAATTTGCACGGAGCGCTCAATTTGGAACGCGAAAACGCTAATTCGTTCTTTGTCGGTTACTCTCCGACGCAACAGTACGATCAGGCGCGTCTCGCGCTCGCCGTCGGCGAAAGAGAAATCTGGTCCCAAGTCGTCGACGTCGCCCCGGACAAACCGTTCGTAACGACAGTCGCGCTCAACGACGAAGACGCTAAAATCGCCGATTCCGAATTCAAACTGACGGTCTCGGACGCCGAAGGAAAAGAACTTGTCGCCTACGCCCCGGTTGTACTCGAAAAACAAGAGAAACCGGAACCGGTCAAACCGTTTGGCGATCCCAAAGAATATAAAACCAACGAGGAACTCTACCTTGCCGGTTTGCGTCTCGAACAGTTCCACAACGGTCAACGCGATCCGCTCGAATTTTACAACGAGGCGTTGTCGCGCGATCCGGGCGACTCGAGAGTCAATACCGCGGTTGGTCTGAGAGCGTTGCGCAACGGCAAATGGGCGGAAAGCGCCAGGCGTTTTGAGAAAGCGCTCGAACGGCTCGAAAAGAGATACACGCGAGTCAAAGACGGCGAACCCCACTACTACCTCGGCGTAGCGTATCGCGGGCTCGGTCGAGAGCAAGACGCCGTAGACCAATTCTGGAAAGCGACCTGGACGACTGAATATCAGGCGGCTGCGTTCTTCCAACTCGCCGAACTTGCCGCGAAAAGAGGGGATTATCGACAGGCGAACGAACTTATCGACAGATCGCTCTACGTCAACGTTACAAGCGCGAAAGCGGCGACGTTCAAAGCGTGGACGACGCGAAAGCTTAAAGAGGCGGGCGTCGACCCCAGAAATCATGCCTACGAAATCGAAGCCAATCGTATTTACGTCTCAGATTTCAATATTGCCTCGGACGAAATGTGCAATATTTTTCTCAACCTGGTCGTCGAAGCCGATCCGCTCGACTACACCGCAAAAATCGAACAGGGCTTCCTCGACGGAAACGTCGCCAAGGCCTTTAAAGATATTGAAAACGGACGCGGAACCCTCGACGCAAGAGCGGACGACGCGATGATTCGGCAACAGGAACTCCTGGAAACGGTCGTCGATTACGTCAATCGCGGAGCCTACGAAGAAGCGAACGCTTTACTTGACGCGGCGATTCAATATGGATCGCCCTTTGCGAACGTCTCAACCGTCTGGTATTACAAAGGCTGGGCGTTGCAACTCGCCGGAAAAGAAGAGGACGCCAAAAAAGCCTTTGAAAAAGGAGCGACTTTCTCAAACGGATACGTATTCGCGTTTCGACCGGAAGAACGCGCGCTTTACGAAACCGTTCTCGCGATTTGTCCAAACGACGCGCAAGCGCGATACGAATACGGCATGTTGCTCTACTTCTTCGAAGACAAAGACGAAGCGATCGCGCAATGGAATCGAGCGACCGAACTGCGTCCCGATTTTGCCAACGCATGGAGAAACGCGGGATTCGCGGCAGAAAACAAAGGCGAACTTGACGCGGCGTTCGAAGACTACCGCAAAGCGGTCGACGCCGATAAAAGCGATCCGCGATACGTCTACGAGTACGACAAACTCGCCGAAAAAATCGGAATTTCCGCGAACGAACGACTCAAATTCCTTGAGACGCGAAGCGAAGCCGTATTCAAATACGACGACTCCGTAGCGAGACTTGTTGAACTCTATAACTTGACGGGCCAATACGACAAGGCGCTCGACGCGCTCGCCAACCGACATTTCCACGTCTGGGAAGGAGGGCGCGACGTTCATTCCCTCTTTGTCGACGCCAGACTCTTGCGCGGTCTCAAACGGCTTGACGAAAACGACGCGGACGGCGCGTTAAAGGATTTCCAGGCGGCGGGAACCTATCCGAAAAACTTCGAGGCCGCCGCGCCGCTCGGAGGAGGACAAAACGCAAAGCTCCTATACTTGCAAGGCCTGGCGTTTGAGAAGAAAGGGGACGTCGAGAACGCGAAAATGGCGTTCGAAGCGAGCGTCGCCGAGGAAAACAAACCCGACGCTCTGCGGTCGGAGCCAACCTGTTACCGCGTCTTAGCCTTGCGTAAACTTGGGAAAACTGAGAACGCGAAACAACTCGAAACGCAATACGCGCAAGCGGTCGCGGACGAAGCGGAAAAAGCTCCGTTAGTCAACGAGTACTCCAAATTCGGAGAAGAAAAAACGAATGTGGAACGCGCCGCCGACTCGTTCTTCCAACAGGGATTGGCGGCAAGACTCGAGGGAAACGCCGAAAAGGCGAAAGACGCGTTTGAAAAATGCTTGAAAATCGCGCCGAACAATCTCTGGGCGACCGCCATGCGCGACGCCAGGTTAGATTGATTCCGCGTCGAACTTGAAAACGGCGGAGGAGCGCATGCTTCCCGCCGTTGGACGCGCCCGACGTATTGCGAACGATTCAAGACAGGCGTCTTATAAACAAGATCGGCGGGATAAGAGTTGGAACGGTAAAAACAAATTGTCGCGAAGTCTAACGCAAATTGTCAAAAGACAAATAAAAAAACGGAGAACCTCGAAGGGACCTCCGTTTTTAACGCGTTCGAACCGAAACGCCGCTCAATCTTTTAAATCAATCACTTGGCGGCGAGATTCTTGAACTCGAACGGTTTGTGCGCAATACGTTTTACAACGGCGTCGCAACGCAGGCATTGCGTACAAACGCGCATAACTTTAGCGCCGCCGTTCGGCATGGCAATCTTGACTTTCTGAAGATTCGGCTTGAAGGTGCGGCGAGTAATACCGGTGATTTTCGTACCAACGCCCTTGAGATGCTTAGCGCGACCACGCGTAGTGACGTGATTACCAACGACTTGACCCTTACCGCAAATTTCGCAAACTAACGACATTTCAATTCCTACTTCTTATATCCTAATGGAGGCTCGTAAAGTGAGCTTCCGCGCTTCTATGGCGCAAAATGGCGCTCGATATTACGGAAACCTACCCTGCTTCCGACGCTTGTAACAGACGCCGCGCGAACCTTAGGAGGGGAATTGCGCGCCGCGCTCATCATTCGCTCGCGCTTTCAGCCTCAAACCAGGTCTACGTTCCGCGCGTTTCTCCATGTAAACAACGCGTCGACGCATAGAGTACACTCTAGGCGCCGTCGAACATAAAACGCTTAAGACGTCAGAAGGGCATTATAGACCCATTTCAGTTTCCGACAAGAGGACGCGCAAAAATTTCCCTAACAATATTAAGAAGTCAATATTTACGACAAAATCCGCGCAAACGATTTTCACAAAACGAGACCTTGCACAGTTGGTCATCAACCGCTACAACCGTTACAAATCAACATAAAAAAATATCCAATGTCTCTCGGCAAACTCGAAAAAGATTGACTCGGCGTATCTCTACGTCGTATAATTCACATTCGTTAAAAGCGCCGCGTTTTATCAAAACTGTCGTCAATGGATAAAACGTCAAAACTTTAACCTCGGTTTTACTAATTTCACGCCTATAGAACAGACAGGTTTCCATATGAAAAGCTCTATGAATCGACGTTCATTCCTCCAAACTTCGGCGGCTATTGCCGCCGCAACCGCGCTTCCCTGGACCGAATCGATCAAACCGGTCTGGGCCCAGGCGCCGAGCGACCGTCTTCGGATGGGTTGCATCGGCGTAGGCAACATGGGACGAGGCGACGCCTGCGATTTCAACAATCTGGTCGATATCGTCGCGCTCTGCGATTTGGACGAGGAATACGGTTTGGCGCGAACGCTCAAAGCGGGCGTGGGAAAAAAGAACGAAAAAGGTGAAACGATAACGCCGGATACCTACAAAGATTACCGCAAAGTAATTGAAAGAGACGATATCGACGTCGTTATGGTCGTCACCCCGGACCATTG
>CAYUUL010000067.1:0-10237 GCA_964447865.1 uncultured Planctomycetaceae bacterium
CAGTGGGCCGCAAGTTCGTGTCGCTGGAAGGATTGTCCTTCAACGAAAACAGGGAAAATTAATTTTCCTTACTCTGAAAGATTGGTCGGGCGAAATCCAAATCTTTATCGGGAAAAATCAAGTTGGCGAAAAAGCTTGGGAACTGGCCCTCTGCTTTGATTTGGGCGATTTAGTCGCGATTGACGGTGAATTCAAAAAAACTCAAACTGGCGAGTTGACTATTTTCGCGTCCGCTCTCCGTTTTATGAGTAAATCGCTCGAAACTCCTCCGGACAAACATAAGGGGTTGAACGATCCGGAACTCCGTTCGCGAATGAGATATGTCGACCTTGCTCATAACGACGAAGCGATGACAAGAATGCTAAACCGTTCGAAAATTATCGCCTCTGTTCGGAATACTCTCGCTGGCGAGGGGTTTGTTGAAGTTGAAGGTCCTACCCTGCACGCTGTGGCCGGCGGCGCGGCCGCGAAGCCCTTTATTACTCACCACAACGCGCTGGATATCTCCCTCTATATGAGAATCGCGTTGGAACTGCACCTCAAGCGCTTGCTCGTCGGCGGTATGGAACGCGTCTTTGAAATCGGTCGCGTTTATCGTAACGAGGGTATCGACCAAACTCATAATCCCGAGTTCACGCTTATGGAACTCTATCAAGCGTACGGCGATTATAACTCGATGATGGATGTGACGGAAAAAATTATTTGCAACGCGATTAAGGCGACTGGACAATCCTTTGTTCTGCCGTGGGGCGGGCAAGAAATTGACTTTACGCCGCCCTTCAAACGTAAGCCGTATTTCGAAGCTCTGGCCGAAGCGACCGGTATCGATCCTATGGACGACGAAGCCGTCGTGAAATATGCGAAAGAAATTGGGATTGAAGACGTTGACAAAAAACACATTGACGTCGTGAGAAACGATATCTTCGAGGAAAAAGTTGAAGATTCGCTCGTCGGCCCTGTCTTTATTATCGACTACCCAGCGAGTATCTGTCCGCTTACAAAACGTAAGCGTTCAAATCCCGCGATTGCCGAACGGTTCGAACTCTTTGTGAGAGGATGTGAATTGGCTAACGCCTATACTGAATTGAATGATCCGGATTTGCAAGATAAACTGTTTCGCGCTCAACTCGAAGGACAGAAGGAAGAAGATTCCATGGCGAAAATGGATCACGATTTCATTCGCGCACTTCGTTACGCTATGCCCCCGGCTGGCGGCTTGGGGATCGGTATGGATCGATTGGTTATGATGCTCACAAATACTACCAGTATTCGTGAAGTCATCTTATTCCCGTTGCTGAAACCGGAAGTCTTTACCGACTGATCGTACTGACGACTACGTCGCCCAAACGCCGCGACCTTTCTAACGCGGCGCTTGGGCGATGGCTGGGGTTCGTTATTCGGAGTTCGATTTGAGGGAGTCGTGTTCGGCAAGGAAGACCGATGTATAAGCTACTGTTAATTTGGCGTTATCTCTTGACGCGAAAAATCGCTTGGGTCAGCGTTGTTAGCGTTATGCTCGGCGTCGCTACTATGATTGTCGTGAATGCCGTTATGCTGGGGTTTAGTCGTGAAATGGAAAATCGTATTCACGGCGCCTTGTCTGACGTTACTATTAGTTCAAGATCAAGTTTGAGAGGGTTTGAGGACGTCGACGCCAGAATGCGCGACGTTGAAAAAATCGCCGGCGATATGATCGACGCGATGACCCCTACCGTTATGACGCCGGGTCTTATGAGTTACGATTTCGGCGGGGGGGAAGTTATTACTAGGCAGGTGCAGATTGTCGGGATTGACGCCGTGACAAACGAAAAAGTTACTGCCGTTTCTCAGTATCTCCAACACCCTGAAAATCGTAAAAAACTTTCTTTTGATCTCAAAGAAGACGGGTACGAAATACAAAATCCCGTTTTTGGCGCCGATGGAACCGTTCGACCAAGATTGGCTGACGCCGGGTGGAAAAAAAGACGCGCCGACGCCGAGTACGCTCGTTATCGTTGGCAGGAACAGGCAAGACAACGGGAAATCTACGCTAATTCGAAAAAACCTGAATCCGCGCCCCCTATGGACGGCGTTGTAAATTACGCCGCGGAAAACGCCGCCGCTAACCTCGATCTGCAAAAAACAAACGAAGATCCATACGCCGCCGCTCTGGCGAATATGCCCGACGCCCCTGTCGAGGAACAATTGGAAGAACAGGAAGAAAACCAGACGGATTCCGCCCCAACTCCTCAAAACGATCTCGAAAATATGAATGCGTTTCAGCAAAATAATGTTGCTGAAAATGGGGAAAATGACGAACAAAACGTCGAACGGAACGATTTCGAGCAAAACGAAAGCGCGAGCCCCTCTATCCTGGTGGGAACCCCTTTTGACGGACTTAAAGAATTTGATACTGAAACTGATCCCGCTACTACGCAGGAAACTGGCGCTATTCTAGGCGTGGGTCTGGTCTCTGGTATGAGGAGAAGACGACTCAATCCGGAGACTGGAAAAGAGGAAATGCGCGAGTCGCTCTCTAGAATCCCCGGTGAGGACGTCACTCTGTCATTTCTTGCCGTTGGTGTGGAAAATTCGATGCCTTCTATTGTTTACGATCGGTTTACTATTGTCGACCTCTACGAATGTCGCATGGCGGAATACGACGATTCGTTTGTTTTCGTGCCAATCGAAAAATTACAAATGTTGCGCAAAATGATCGCATCCGACGGTTCGAAAATGGCGACTCAACTACTCATTAAAGCTAAACCTGGCGTCAAAATTGAAGACCTCCGCGATAAACTGAGAAACGCCGAAGAATTTCCCGAACAACTCTATGACATAGAAACGTGGAAAGATCAACAAGCGACTACTCTTGCCGCTGTCGCTATGGAACTCTCCATCTTAAATGTTTTGTTGTTTATGTCCATTGCTGTCGCCGGGTTTGGTATCTTAGCGATCTTCTTTATGATTGTCGCGGAAAAAACTCGCGACGTCGGTATCTTGAAGTCATTGGGGGCAAGTCGAAACGGCGTTATGCAAATTTTCATGCTTTACGGGTTTACGCTCGGCGCTATTGGCGCTTGCCTGGGAATGGCGATCGGTTTTTGGATTGTCGCCCACATTCAAGACGTCGCTGATTTCCTTTCAAGAATTACTGGCCGTGAAGTCTTTGATCCTACTATCTACATGTTTAGTCAGGTGCCCGCTATTATCGAGCCCTCCACCGTCGTATGGATTGTCGCGGGATCCCTGTTCATTGCCGTTGCCGCAAGTATCTTTCCTGCTTTACGCGCCGCCGCGTTAAAGCCGGTCGACGCTTTACGGGTTTAATTTTACTCCTCAAATACCGTTCGATGGATTGTCGGACGCTTTTACGTGACGACGGCGCTCGGCGCCTTGATTTAGGAGATTGCGATGGATCGTAACGACGATGGTTCGAGAAATAACGACGCGAAAATCTTGGCTCAACTCCGTCGACGTTCCGCCGTGTCGAGTTCAAGACATGACGACGATTTTGAATTCAATCGCGTCAATAACGCGGATGACTCTTCCGGAGCGCCAAAAAATGCCGACGCCCGCGCAGAAGCTCTGAAAAAACTTGTGGCCTCAAACGCTCCAAAAGAACCTATGAGCGCTTTGAGTTCTACTTTGAGAGGTCTTAGAGAAGAACTCAACTCGGGGGACGTCGCGGCTTACGCCGTTGCAAACGACCTCTCGGACGGAGACTCCAACTTAACCGACGCCTCGCTGGACCTCGTTGACGCCGAACTCGATTGGCGGAAAAAAGGGAAGGAAAACCTACCGCAAGACGACGTGCCAACTCCCGAGGAAGAAAAAATTTTTCCAAACGGGGAAAATAAAACTGAGTCGACTCAGCAGGCGGTAAACGTCGATCTTGTTCAGAACGAGCGACTGAAAGAAGAAAAAAATAACGAAAAATTTGCAGATTCGCGTGAGTTGCTAGTGGTTTCCAAGTTGCGAAAGGGGTATGTTAAAGCAAAAAAGTTGATTCCCGTTTTGCAAGGCGTGGATCTTACTGTAAGACAAGGAGAATTACTCGCGGTTGTTGGGCAGAGCGGGTCGGGAAAAAGCACGCTGTTGCACCTTATGGGAACCTTGGACGTTCCTGACTCCGGTACAATTCATTTTGACGGACAGAGAATCGACAACTTGCCGTGCGCTCAAAGAGATGTGTTGCGAAATCGCTTTATCGGGATGATTTTCCAATTCTATCATTTATTGCCCGAAATGACGACGATCGAGAATGTGTTGGCTCCGCTCATGATTCGAGATTCCTTCTTTGCTTACATGAAAAATCGCGCGAAATACATTGAACGGGCAAAGGAATTACTTAACGTCGTGGGGCTTTCGCACAGATTAAAGCATAAGCCAAACGAACTTTCGGGGGGAGAAATGCAACGTGCTTCGATTGCGCGCGCCCTCATTACTAACCCGCGTGTGCTCCTGGCCGACGAACCGACGGGAAACCTCGATTCGAAGGCCTCGCTTGGAGTCTTGGATCTTATGCGAAGACTCAATGAGGAAACAAAACTGACCATTGTCATGGTGACTCACGATATGAGCCAGGCGAGAGACGCCGATCGCGCTATTCGAATTGTTGACGGCATGGTTGTGCGAGAATAAAAATAACGCGTTGAAAAAAATAGGGCGGAAAACGGATTCCGCAAGTGTTAGACCTGGCCTCGCCGTAACGCTAACTCTTTTAAAACGCGATAGAACTTCTCGCTTTTTTCGAATTTTATCATCGGCTTTTTTACACAAGGAATCTTGTTAATAAAGCTCGTTCGTATTAAAATAATAAGCGCTACGCGGACGACTGGAGAGTTGTCTGCGTCTTGGGCCGCGATGCGGCGGTTTGGAATGCAAGCGTTGGGCGCCAATAATAAAGTTAAACGCGCGCGCTGTTGCGAACGGGTTTGGTTGACGAGATTGAAAGGATTGATATGTCTATTAAAATTTATATGAATGGTCAATTGGTCGATCGCGAAGACGCAAAAGTTAGCGTTTTTGATCACGGCCTTCTATATGGCGATGGTATTTTCGAAGGTATTCGCTTCTACAATGGGAAGGTTTTCCGCGCTAAACAACATATTGATCGCTTGTGGGATTCCGCTAAAACCCTCGATATTAAAATCCCGATCTCAAAAGAAGAGATGACCGACGCTATCTACAAGACTTGTGAAGCGAACGGGTTTACTAACGCTTATATTCGTCTCCTGGTTACCCGTGGCGAGGGAACTTTGAGTCTTGACGCGCATAACTGTGGTACTCCAAATGTTATCATCATTGCCCAGGCTCTTTCCTTGTACTCTGCCGATTTCTACGAAAAGGGTATTAAAATCGTTACCGCAAGTA
This sequence comes from uncultured Planctomycetaceae bacterium, assembly GCA_964447865.1. Classification (GTDB taxonomy): domain Bacteria; phylum Planctomycetota; class Planctomycetia; order Pirellulales; family Thermoguttaceae; genus RUG369. Next base: position 5,356 of record CAYUUL010000067.1, read on the forward strand.
CGATTCGGAACCCTTCCGACTCCCTCAGTCCGCGCGTTAAGTCCTTGAACTATCTGAATAACATTATGGCGAAGATTGAAGCCTACTACGCCGGTTGCGAGGAAGCTATGATGCTCAACCATAAAGGCGACGTCTGCGAATGTACCGGCGACAACATCTTCATCGTTAAAAATGGAAAACTGATGACTCCTCCCATCAACGCGTGTATTCTCGAAGGCGTCACGAGAAACGTCGTGCTGGAAATCTGCAAGGAACTGGGGTTGGAAGCCTCTGAAACTGCTTTCACAAGACACGACGTCTATACCGCTGACGAATGCTTCTTGACTGGTAGCGCCGCCGAACTTATTCCGGTTGTCTCCGTCGATGGGCGCGAAATTGGCGATGGTAAGCCGGGAAAAATCACAAAGACTATTCTCGCCGCTTTTGGGGATTTCGTCAAAAAAGATTTGAACTGATTCTAGTCTGTCAATTATGCCTCTCTGAGGTATTTTCTATGTGCGGACGTTCGTAATTTAGGACGAACGTCCGTTTTTATAGCGAAGCCTTGCCTTGACGTATTAGGGTAAAAGAAGACGAGGTTATGAAAGGGAATCAAAAAAAGAAAATCATCCTTATTGGCTATCGCGCAACTGGAAAATCAACGGTCGCGCGTGAACTGGCAAAAAGGTGGAGTTTCGATTGGGTTGACTTGGACGTTTGGATTGAAAACAAACAAGGCGCGTCAATTGCCGAGATCTTTGCGAACTATGGCGAAGATTATTTTCGTGATCTGGAAGAACGCGCTGTTGCCGACGTCGTGACTCAAACGCGCCCCCTGGTTGTCGCTACTGGAGGCGGCGCCCCGTTGCGTTCCGCCTCTCGGGAAATTATGAAAGCCAACGGGGTGGTCGTTTGGCTTACCGCTTCTATTGAGACGATTGCTAAACGTATGTCGGACGACGTTACGACAAAGACGCGACGACCTGCTCTGACTGACGCTAAGTCGCCGGTTGCGGAAATTGAACGCGTCTTGACGCAACGAGAACCATATTATCGTGACGCGGCTTCGTTTATCGTTGATACCGATGGGAAATCTGTCGACGAGATCGTGTTGGAAATCGTCGATTCCGCGCCTGATTTTTTAATGTAACTCTAGAAATAAAACGCAACCGATATGGGGTAAGCGTTTTTACAATTGACTCCATGCCTCCTACTCCCTTTTTATCCCGATATTTTGTTAACTGGCTCGCGTCGCAGACGATGGCGCGCGCGGAAAAAATTGTTACCGACGAAGTTAAGGCGCGCTTTGAAAAAGGTGACTTAGGCAGTTACGATGGGATTCTTTTTAAAGACGCCTTTCGTTCTGGTCGTAAAGACGGTGAGATTGGTTCTCCCGTCGACCTTGGCGTTGTCGGCGCGAAAGAACAGGAACTTGTCGGATTGCTCGATAAAATGAAAAACTTAAAAGTAACTAAGGGAAATTCTTTTAAGTATAGTTTAGGATCTTGGAAAGGTCTGCGAATTGCCGTTGTTGAGACTGGTTCTGGACTGGATCGCGCCCGTAAGGGAACGGACGCCCTACTGCAAATTTTTCGACCTGAACGCGTCGTTTCTATGGGATTTGCGCGGTCGCTCGCGCCTTCTTTGACTCCAGGAGCTCTTTTAGTCCCAAACCGCTTGATAAAAGACGACGGCTCGGTTATTGACCTGACCCCAAAAGCGTTGGAAGCACCTAAAAACGAGGGAAAAAAAGATAATTGCCCGCTCGAAGAAAACGACTCTGCGCAAGTAGATCAAATAAGGAACGACGAGTTCGACGCCCAGCGGGAGTGTGAACAAGATGAGGAACAAAAGGTAGAATCTGACTCCGATAACTCTGAAGAACTACGAAATACGACTGCGGCGAATGTGTTTGCTCCGGATTTCTTACGTCTATTTGCCTCGGGAGCTCTTGTTAGCGTTGAGGAAGAAAACGTCTCGAATCTTGAGAAAACCAGACTTGCCAGGGAACTGGGTGCGTGTGCGTTCGATCGGGAGACTTGGGCGGTAGCCGACGTTTGCGTGAAAAGCGGCGTCCCGTTCTTACCGTTGCGTGTCGTCTACGACGCCTCGGCGCAAGCAGGTTGCAAAGAAGCGGCGCGCGCCGTCAAAAATAGTGGCGTCAGCGCCGCGAGAACCCTTGGCGCTTTCTTTGGCGCTGTCGCTAAGCGACCGAGTTCCGCGTTAGACGTCTATAAATTAAAGGAACAGGCTCTGGAAGCAGCCGACAAGTTGGCGAAGGCGCTAGCCGTGATTCTCAATGCTTCAGCAGGAATATCATGATTAGTCTTGGCAATTTCACTTTGATGGTACAAGAACCGGGGAACGTATGAATTTCAAAAAGTTCTTGGCTCGTAAAAAAAGTGGCGATAAAACCATAAAAAAATCTTTGACTCGCGCTCGAAAGGAAAAAAAGCCCAAGCGTAGTCGAACCTTGCTCATGCAGGACGGACTTGCTATTTTGGTCATTGGCGCGCTCTTAGTCTTTAACGCCGCGGCAAGAGGAATAAACTTGCTTTTGGCGCTGGGAGCCTTTTTTGTCGGGTTCCTTGCCATTGATTACCTATGGGGAAAAACTATGCTGGAAAGGTTGCGCGTTACAAGGAAATTACCTGGTTCCGCGTACGTCGGCGAACCTTTCTATGTCGAGATTGAGGTTGACGCCTCTAAAAGAAAATCGTCCGCTTGGGCTATTGTCGTCGAAGATACTTGGGCCGAAGAGGAGGAGGCGTACGACGCGCCGCGTGAACTCAAAAAGAACGCCGCAAAAGAGAATCTGGAAAAAGAAAAAACGCTCGACAAAAAAAACGATAAGAAAAAAACAAAACGTAAAAAATTGTCTGCAAAAGAAGCTGTTCTGACTGACGCCGCGTTGCGCGAAGGTGTGGAAACGCTTAAACCGGTCGTCTATTTTCCCGACGTCCCCTATGGCGAGAAAAGAAAAGAGTACTATGTCGGCGTCTTTACGCGTCGTGGAATAAGGCGTCTCAAAGAGGTTACGATTTCTACGCGTTTCCCTTGCGGCTTTTTTCGAAGTTCCGAACGTATTGATATGCCGGACGAAATTATCGTCTTTCCAAAAATTGGCCGACTGGCAAACGCTTGGGAAAATTTCGCCGGAAAAGTTGCGCGTGAAGCAAGCGTCTCTACGAGTTGGACTTCCCGCGTACCTGATGAGACTGTCGCCATTCGGGATTGGAGACAGGGCGACTCGAAAAAAAATGTCGCATGGAGAGCTACCGCTAAACGTAATCGCTTACAAGCGCGCGATTTCACTAAGCGACAAACGCGTACGATTGTCCTAATCCTCGATCTGTTTTTGGCCCCAAATGACTCAAAAGAAAAGAAAATAGAACGTTGGAAAAATGTCGAAAAGGCAATCGCTTTTTCCGCGACTCTTATAAAACGTTATACGGAAGGGGGGGATTCCCAGCTTTACTTCACGTTAAACGCCGACGTGCCGACAATAGGTAACGACGAACTGGTTGGAAACGTTCGAGGAAAAATAAACGGTATGGCGAATGTTAAAAACGACGCCCCGAACGATTGGGACGCCGTCGTGGGCGGGGGATCAATCAGACGCGCGTTTACCAGACTCGCCTTGGCTATGCCGCCGAAACAGGACAAAATTCACGAAACTATTCATGCCGCAAAGACTTTTAACTTAAAGGATTCGCAAGTCTTCGTCGTTTCGCCGGAACCAATCGATGAAGAAAGGTTTGAACGGGAACATTGGGGGGACGCTAGATATATTGACGTGTCGGATCCCGCTTTTGACGACCTCTTTCAAATGAACGCCGACGCTAACGAGGATAACGCGTCGGCATAGTTTACGCGCTTCGCCGCTAAAAAATGACTCCAACGTATTCCTTGCCTGTTCGTATGAGAAAACGTTGGTGTCTTGCTTTTCTGACGTTAATGCGATTACATTTGGTATTGGGGAATAGCCATTGATTCGCCGTCTTTAAGAGCCGATTGGTGCGCTACAATACCAGCGACTGTCGTATTGAGCGCAAGCGCTACGTTTACTATCGGCGTCTTGCCTTTAAGAATCGATTCTACGAAATTGGAGCCAAGGTAACCGTGAGATCCTCCGTGTCCGCCGGCCTGAACCCCGGGGGGAAGCGCCGGTTTGTGAAGACTGCCAAGCTTCTTTACTAATTCGCCGACGACGTCGTCCAATGGTTGATACCCCTCGTTGTACGCGCCGAGTTCGCCGCGCATGCGCCCTGTTTCGCAACTCCAGCCCGCCGAGTCCCAACTGACCCCCATGCGCGCCGAACCGCCTTCGCTTGTCGTAAAGAGCGCGATTTCTGTGCCGAATGGATTCTTATAGGGATTATCTTGATATTCGGCAAGCTTGCTCGCGTGACCAACGCAAGAGACTCGCGTGAACGAGTTGCCCGTTACGCACGTGTAAAATGCGTTGGAGTGCGTCGGATACCATTGAGGTGGAAGACCGCGGCGCCAGTTCTTGTAACCGTCCATCGCGCCCGCGCCATAGTGATAATATTCGCCTTCGGTATAGATCATCTGACCAAAACCGCCCGCCTTATATATCTTACGGGAGGCGTAAACCGAGTCGCGGAAACAAGACGTTTCGAACATGCCATATTGAAGACCGGTCGACTTGACCGTTTCGTAGAGACGATCCGCGTCTTCAAGACTGCCCCAAATCGCCGGAACTGCCGACGCTACGTGTTTGCCTGCCTTCAACGCCTTGCAAGCGTGATCGCAGTGACTAGGAGCGTCTGTCGCCAGGAATATCGCTTCTATTGTGTCGTCCTTGAGCATTTCTTCGAGCGATTCGTAAGTCTTTTCGCAACGACACGCCTTCGCAAGGCCTTCCCGACGGTCTGGGAAT
>CAYUUL010000068.1:0-9767 GCA_964447865.1 uncultured Planctomycetaceae bacterium
ACTATGCCTCTGGGAACGACCTTTTCAATTCCAACACGTCCGCGGCGCCCGTTCAAAACGACGCCTCGAACGTTGGTTTTGGTTCGTATCAACCTCCCTCAAGCGATTACGAAACAGCAAACGAGATTCAAACGTCAGATCCAGCGCCTATACAAACGCAAGGTCTTGACGTTCAAGGCGAACTTCCGACGAACGTTCCGCAAGAGTCGTCTGAAGTTCCGCTTACGTCCGTCGCAGGATCCGATTTCCCCAGAGCTTCTAACGCCGACGTTTATTCAGACTTTCCGAACGCGTCCCCCCCTGCGGTCGACTCGCCGTCGGCGTCTCCTGCCAGTCCAGCCGTATCAGAGCCTCAAGTCGTTCAACCAGCGTCCGCACAACCTGTTCTTGAATCTCCGACGCCGCTCGCCGCCAATTCTTGGGAAACAGAACCTTACCGCGAAACGTTCACCGTAAAAGACAATCTTCCGACGCCGACCAATACGCAAGCCCCTCAAACGGAAAAAACAAAAACGCAGTCCACAAAACCTGACAACTCCGTGAAAGAGATATCGCTTGAAAAGTCTAAATTGTCAGAAAGCGAAATGAAGAAATTGACGATTGAGGATGTTCGTATTTCCGGTTTGGAAATGACGGTTCAACAGTTCAATAATATCGTCAAGACGCGCATAGGGGCAAAATTCAATCAACAACGACTTGAAGAAGACAAACGAGCGTTACTCCAGACGAAACAATTCATCGACGTCGCGGTTTCGACGTCGTGGTCTCCAGATAAGCCCGACAAGGTTATTGTCAACTTTGACTTGACGCCGCGTCGTCTTATGCGCTACATCAAAATCGTAGGGAACAAACAAGTCTCCAAGCACGACATTTTGGAAGAACTTGGCGTTAAACCAGGCGAATCTCGAATGGATCCCTACGAAGTTGAAAACGGCAGAGTTCGAATTATTGAATTTTATAAGAGTAAGGATTATGCGGAACCACACGTCGAGATTCTTCGCGGCAACCGTCCTGAAGACGTGGGCGTGGTGTATTTGATCGACGAAGGCGTTAAGCAACACGTTCTGAAAACGACGTTTGTTGGCAATACGGTTGTCAGCGGCGCTCGCCTACGTAGTTTGATCATGGTCAAGCCCGGTTTTTTGTATATTTTTGGAGGTAAATTCACCCGCGACCGATTGGACGCCGACGTTGAAAAGTTGCTGGAATATTATCGTCAACTTGGTTATTTTGACGCGCGAATCGACCGCGAATACGAGGAGACCTCGGGCTTTGCGGGACTTGGGAAAGATAACGCCTGGGTTACGGTACGTTATATTATAGACGAAGGTCCGCGATACAAGATTCGCAACTTCCTTTTCAGCGGCAATCGAGTCATGGAAACTAAACAACTCGAATCAGAACTGAAAGTCAAGCGCGGGTCGTACTATTACTATTCCGACGTTGAAGAAGACCGCGTCAAACTCCGGTGCAAATACCAAGATATGGGTTACGTTCGCGCAGATATAACGCCCAATCTTGTTTTTACCGACGAAGTTGGCGTCGTCGATATTCGCTACGATATTAAAGAAGACCATCGGTATCGCGTTCACGACGTAATCGTCGATTACGTGGGTACGGAATCACGCACCATGACGCCGGTCGTTCTCAATATGCTCGATCTTACTCCGGGCGAATTACTCAACGGCGTAAAGATTCGTCAGAGTGAAAATACGTTGCGTAGTTCGGGTTACTTCAACGATAAACCGTCCGAAGGTCAGCTTCCTGAAATCGCGGTAATTCCCGATGAAAGCAGCGCATACAGCATCGAGAAGCATAACGGAATCGGTATTATTAAAGAGGCGCGGCGAGTCGACGATAAAGAGGACAAAGATAAGCAAGAGTCCGAAAACTCCACAACGCGCGGTCAAGAGCCCAACCATAAACGTATAACGCGCGGTCAAGCGCAGGAATCGCGCAGCAACTACGCGCCGTACGTTCCCTACGAACAAGCGCGCGCGTCTCAAGCGCCAGTAGCGCAATCGACAGAAGTTGCGAACAGTTACCGTTCTTACGGTCCGAGCGCGGGATACGGTCTTTCATCCCAACCAGCGCAAACGTCGAACGCGTCTCCGCAACTTAAGCCGACGAAGACGTATATTTCGCCGGTACGTCCTTTTACCTCGATCGTTCGCGGTCAAACGACAATTCCCAGCGGATTCTCAACAACGACAACACATCCGAGTTCCAATTCTTTTTCAACCGGTTACCAACCGTATAATAGCGGGGCGTCGACGTCACAGTTCGCCGACGTTGGTCAATACGCCAACTCGACGACCAATTATGACGACGACAGTTCCTCCTGGCAAAATTCGGCAAGCGGATTTTCGACGGGCGTTTACGATTCCGTGGAAGATTCCGCGCTTGATCCGATCACTCCGGAAGAAGACGAGATTTATAATGGCGACGTTTTGATTAAGTTGCAAGAAGGACGCACCGGAATGTTCACGGCGTCGATTGGCGTCAACTCGGACTACGGTCTCGTTGGAAACGTCAGCTTTACCGAACGCAACTTCAACCTTTTCCGTCCGCCTACTAACTTTTTCACCTGCGACGGTTGGAAAGACGCGTTCCGCGGCGGCGGTCAAATTCTTAACGTACAAGCGAGTCCTGGCGCGAATATCCAGAGTTACCGCGTTTCATGGGACGTTCCTTACGTATTCAATACGAAAAACACGTTTGGGATCACGGGTTTGTATGGCGATCGTTCACTCGACGAATGGTTTGAGTCTCGTTATGGCGGTGAAATTCGAGTCGGACGTCAATGGACGCCACGTTTCAGCACAACGCTTAGCGGCGGAATGTACAACGTTAAAATCTCCGATCCACAAGTTACGTTCGTTCCAGATTTGAACGAAGTTCTTGGAACGAGTCGAGAGTATACGCTCGGTTTAACCGCTGCGTACGACACGCGTAATCATCCTTACACACCGTCGGAAGGTTATATGCTTAAAGGAACGATTGAGGAAGTCCTCGGCGATTACCAATTTCCCCGCGTTTCTCTTGGCGGACGTTACTTTAAGACGTTGCGTAAACGCGTCGACGGTTCCGGACGCTGGGTTCTTGGTCTTGCGACAAACGCAGGCTGGAACGGAAGCGACGCGCCTATTTACGAGCGTTTCTACGGCGGCGGTACGTCGAGTATCCGCGGATTCGAATATCGCGGGATAACGCCGCGTTATCAACGCACGGGTTTTGGAATCGGCGGTAACTTTGAATTTTACAACAGCGCCGAGCTTTTGGTTCCAGTGTCAGGCGGAGACGAATTCCAACTTGCGTTCTTCGTCGACTCGGGTACCGTCGCAAAAGATCTCAAGAATTGGGGACGTTACCGCGTGGCGCCCGGCTTTGGGTTCCGCGTCTCGATTCCAATGTTGGGACCGGCTCCTCTCGCGATCGATTTTGCCTTCCCGGTTAGTAAAGATTCGGACGACAGTACGGAAGTGTTTAGCTTTAGCATGGGCGCGTCGCGATAGCTTACCGCCTCGCCTCAACTATTAGTCAAGGAGCGGACGTTCGACGCGTCCGCTTTTGTTTTATCTGAATAGTCCACGTCGCAAACTCAAAAGTAAACTTATTATCCTTTCTTAGGCAACGTTCATGATTGCCGTCTTACAGATCTTTCAAACATTACAGCATAAAGACAAACACAAAACAAATCTCAACCTAAGTATCCTTTTTTACGTATTTTTTCAATAAAACGGAGAAGGTCGTATCCGACCTTTATATTAAGGTCGCAAACATTCAAAAAGTCGCTGAAAAAGTAGCGATTTACTTAATATCGTTATTTCACCAAACAGTATTTTTTATTATTCTTCAATCACGTTTAACGTCGCCCAGGAATTTAGTTTTACTCAAAAGCGTTATTCACCGCGCGATTATTTCAATTGGAGTCAAACCGACTCTCCAGAAAGTCGCTCGCGCGAGCGGCGTCAAGCCAAGTAGCATTGGTAAATTTTACCAATAAAAACAAAGATTCCTTTTTTACTAAATTAAAGGGCTCTTTTAGACGATAGAAAAGGTATGTGGAAAAGGTAGAGATTGCAAGTCAATCCTTTCCTCTTCGTTAAAACTTCGCCGAGAATAAAAGTAACTCGGCGTTCCCCCCCATCCCTTATCTATTTGTTGAACGAGGGTCAAAATGAAACGGAATTTGATAATCGCGCCATTCGCTTCAGCGGCGTTTTTAATCGTAGTAGGCGTTTCCAACGCCTTTGCGCAATACGGATCCGGCGCTTGCGCGCCAACTTGCGACGTCCCAACGGCAACCTGCGCGCCAACCTACGAAGCGCCAAGTTGCGACGTCCCAACGTGCGGAGCTCCGAGTTGCGAAGCTACTTGCGACGTTGGTTATGAAACGGGATATTGCGGAACAGATTGTTGTAATAGTTGTTGCGTTGATCTTTGCGGATTTATTACCGGAACGCTTAACGCGGTCGCCAGTCCGTTTAAATGGATTCTTTGCGGGTTCACCGACGGTCTTTATCCAGACTGCGGTTGCGCGCCAGTCCCCAAGGAAGAACCTTGTAATCCTTGCAATATTTGCGGCGATTACGTCGGCGGTTGCGGCGACTCCTGCTTTTCAGGCGGTTGTAGCGATTGCAACAATTACGCGGGGCAAACGGCGTTTTACGCGTCGCAACCTCAAGACGCTTACGCCTCCTCGGTCTACGACGTAGAACAATACGATTCGTCCCCGACTCGCGGCAGTACGCAAGTTCCTACGCTTCCGATCAACAGCGGAGCCCAGAATAGGCTTTCGTTCAATCGAGTTCGTAATTTCAATCTTCCCGAAGTTTTGGGTAATCAACGTGTCAGTTCCTCCATCCGTTCAGTCGGTTATGAACAAAAGGCGCAAATGCACCCAGAACGTATTCAAAACGTACATAACGACCAAGTTCGCGTTGCGTCGCCCAAAGTAAAGGGACAAACAACGAATCGTTCGCACAATATTCAGGACAAAGCCAATGTCCGCATCGTCAAGGAACAATTGCCGAAATCAAGTAGCGCCACCGGTCGCGTGTTTGGTACGACGCGTCCTATCCAGTAATGATTCAATCGCATGAATATAAAAAGATAGTGAATTAAATCTAAGCCCGTCGTCTGAGAAACAGGTCGACGGGCTAAAGTCGTAGAGCAACGACGTCCCTTATCTCTCTGGCTTGCGGCGTAACGCCCAAGTTTTGACGATCGCAAGAATGCGAAAATAGCCGTTCTATCGGCGTTGCAAGTAAGGAGTTTATTTTGATGCAACAATCACAAACAATCGCTCATGTTTTACGAGCTAAAACGCTTGCGTTCGCGCTGTTGGCGCTAGCCGTGTGCCCGACCGCGTTTGCGCAATATACTCCGGAACAAATATTGAGTCGCACCCCGACGCAACCAGACGTCGACGTCGACACGCCGACGGCGGCTGAAGTGGCGAATTGCCAAGTCAAGACGTTTAAAGAGGGCGGTTATCAAGGCGTCGCGTTGTATGCGCCGGACGGGTCAACCCTACTTCGATCGTGGTGCGCGCCTATTCCAACCAAACAAGGTCAACGCGCGAGCGTCGAACAAATCCGCTTTTATAAGAATGGTCGCGAAGTGTATCGCGACGTGCTCGGTAAAGAGGCGCGGTGGCTTAACGCGGGCGGCACGCGTTGCGGAACTTTGAACAAGGACAAGACGATCGCCAAATGGACGGTTCTTTCCCCCCAGGAAGCGACGTCAGAAATGGTTTCCGCGTTGGTCAACAATGATTTTGAACGTTTCCAACGTATTGCGGTAACCGCGGACGATATTAAGGATCTCGGTCTTACCGGTTCGCTTGCCACAGAAGTCCAAAAACAAGTTCAAAGCGTGACCGCGCAAGGCTTTGCCAATCTTGTAAAGACATTGAACATTCCATCCGACGCGCATTGGGTCGCGCTCAATACGTCTTTGCCGGCGACAATTCCAGCGGACAAGGGCGGTTCTCAAGACGTCACGATTTACTATAACGCGGCGGTTGTCGTCATGAAGGGCGACGACGCGTCTCAAAACCAGAATCTTTACGTAGGCGACATTATCAAGTTTGGGGACGTTTGGAAAGTCCTTGGTCTTCCAACCGGCGAAACGTTTGGTCAAGCGACCGGCGCGGTCTCGGCGTCGTCCATATTCTTCCCGGCCTCCGGCGGAACGTCCGCGTCCGACTCTTCCGACATGGGCGAATTTGGCGCGCAACTTTCCGAAGCGTTCCAAAAGTTGGACTCCGCGTCTCCGGACGAATATCCCGTAGTTTGCGATCAAACGGTCGATCTTTTGCTTAGTATAGCCGAAAACAATCCTTCCGAGCGTGAAAACATGCTTTCTCAAGCGGTAAATGTAATTTTCGGCGGAGTTCAATCCGGTCTTTATCCTCAAGGAGGCGAGAAATTGGCCGCTCTTGCTAAATCGTGCGGCGACGACGTAAGCGTCGAAGTTCGCGCGCTCGTCCGATTACGCCAAATCACGGCGGAATTCTACGCAGTGGCCCAAGCGCAACCTCAACCGAAACAGTCTGTACTTCAAAAAGCGCAAGAAAGATATAACGAAGAATTAACCGAGTTTGTCGATGAATATTCGACGACGAAAGCCGGCGCGGAAGCGGCAATGGGCTTGGCGCTTGACCAGGAATATATGCTTGATTCGGAAGACGCAATCGAATACTACCAAAAAGTGGCGCAAAACTTCTCAGATTCTACAATTGGTCAAAAAGCGACCGGAGCAATCGCGCGTTTGCAATCTGAAGGCGGCCAACTTAATTTCCCAGCGACCAAATATTTTGGCGGCGGAGTCTGCGACTTGAAAGCGTTACAGGGCAACCCCACGGTCATATTCTGCTGGGGAAGTTGGGATCAAGAGAGCGTCAACGCGGTTAAGAAGTTGGGTTCTAGCGTAAACATTGTTGGTATTAACCTTGATTCCGCGCCGTCTCCTGAAACAGCCGACGAATACTTCAAACGGATTTTCAATGGAATTCCCTGGAAAAATGTATGTTCACCGTCCGGTCTTGACGGCGGAGCCGCAGTTTCACTCGGAATTCAGACCGCGCCTTGGGCAATCTTGATCGATAAGACAGGTAAAGTCGTCCGCTCAAACATTACAGACATGAGCGAGCTTGCCGATATTATCAACGAATTAAAGTGACACGCAACTAAACGGAATTGACTTGGAAGCGCGCTTCCTTCCTGGTTGATTCCGTTCGTTCTGAATTGAACCGCGTTGTAACAGACGCGATTTTTTATTTGTTACGTTTTCTCTTTAAATTCACAAGCAACGACAGAATATTCTCAGGCATTTTTTCCATACCTACAGTTTACCCAAGCTCTCGTTTGTCCTATTAACGTAAGGTTATGCCAATCTAAAAAGGATTATTCCGATTCTTTTCGACATTTCTTTGTCAACATAATTCATAGAATAAAAAAACAAAAAACTTGTTTAAGTATATAAAAATCACTTATTCGTTATTTACATTAAATTCAAAAAATCATATAATCACCGAGCATTACCTAGGGATCGACGTTCGAGAGCTTTTAGCACGGCGGCGCCCTAGAAACATCACGATAAGTTGTACCGTCTTGGAGATTTGTTAATGAAACATTTCATGCTCGTCGTTCTTTCCGTAATGACGTCGTTGTTTTTCACGGGCGTCGCATCGGCCCAAACCGACTATACGTCTCTTGTTCAAAAAGACACAATCGGCGTCGTACGCGTGAATCTTTCCAACGTTGATTCTGCAAAACTGTCAAACTCGATTACAAAGATAGGCGTTGCCGCAGTCGACTACTTTGTTTCCGATAAAGATTCCGCCGAAGAACTCAAGAAGAACATTCCTTTGGGCGGCGTATTTGCCAGTCAATTCTTCAACGAATATATCAAACCCCTGAAAGACGCGGGCGCGAATGATATTTACTTCGTCGTCGATCAACCGAGTTCGGCAGAGGAAACCCTATATCCTTACATTGCGATTCCAGTAGAAGGTCTTTCCGCCGATAATAAGAAAGCGCTTCGCACTAAACTTGGCGAAATCAACCACGCTCTTCCGGATCAATTCAAAGAAAACCTTTCTCTTAAGTATCGTTTCGAACGCGCTGGTTACCTTTTCGTTCTGATGATTCCGAATTCCGTCTCGACCGACGACGTCAAAACGTACATTAAGAAGCGTTTCACACAAATTGATAAAGTCGAAAAGAGCGAGTTCACGGACGGTTTTTCCTCGGTTGATCCAACCGCCATCGTCAGTTGGGTTGAAATCAACGCGTTGAACAAGGACATTGCCAGTTCCCAACTTGCCGCGGCGTTCCAGAAACTCGACGAAACCGGATTGGACGAATCAAAATCCGCATTTGTCAAGGAAAAGATTTCTAACCTTAACGACGTTGGTCAAACGCTTGCGGGTTATATTCGGTACAATTACGGCTACGCCAGCTTGGAAAATTTTGAAATCGCCACTTTGCTCAAGGCCAAATCCGCAGACGACGCTAAGGTCTACGTTGAAAAGATTGAAAGTGATGTGAAACCTATTCTTTCCGATTTTGTTTCCTTTGCGTTTGACAACATTGGCGATTCCGGCAAAGCAGACGAAGAGAAAAAAGCAGTCTTGGAAGAAGCTAAAACGCTTGTTATGAAGATTGTTGACGTTTTCATGCAATTTGAAATTGAAGACGACGTTGTCGCGTGGAAAATGAACGAAAAGTTCTGGACCGACAATAAAGCGACGTTTGATGAAGTTTCTGAATACATCAAGGCCAAAATCGCCGTAGAAACCTCAGTCGAAGAAGAACCCGCCGAAGAGACGGACGTTGAAGTGGACGAAGAAATTGAACTTTGAACTTAAACGTCGTTCTTTGATAATACGAAGCGTCAGATATTAAAAAAAGGTTGGGCTTTTAGGAGCTCAACCTTTTTTATTCGCATTCTCTAAAACAGGATCAGTAATCGCGCAACGAACGCAATTTGCCAATAGCAACCGTTGTTGGATTATCAAAGGGATATCTTTTTATAATGGCGTTGAGGTCGTCGACAGTCATTTCCCGAATCATCTTTAGCTCTTCGGCAACAGAACAGTACCTTCGATTCAAGAGCCATTCTTCTCCAATAGAAAAAAGTCTAGACGTCGAATCCTCGCCGCTGAGCGTCACGGTTGTAAGAGTTTTATTTTTTGCGCGCCTTACTTCCGGTTCATTAAAACCGTTCTGTTGCGCGTCGCGCAAAATGTTCCGCATACGCTCGAGATTATCGTCGCAATCTTCCGGATCACACGAGAGAAATAAATCAAAAGCCCCCGCGTCGGAAAACTCACTATAGGAAAGCGAAGCCGATTCGGCAAGACCAGGATCAACTAAATCCCAATAAAAGCGACTTCCTCGTCCCCCCCCTAAAATATACGCAGCCAAAGCAGCGGCATAACGGTCAGCGTCGACGTCGGAACCAGCCGGAGCGTCGGTCAGTTGAAAAACATATTCTTGCACTGCGCTTTCTTTATAGGCCACATCAACGCATGCTTGTCCTTTGGCGCGTAGCGAAACTCTCGGAGCTTCAAACGGCTTCCATTTTCCGCAATGCTCGTCGACCCATTTGACAATTCGATCAAAATCGAGTATTCCCGTGGCCACAAAAACAATATTGGCGGGACTATATCTTCGTTCGAAATACTCGCGCATTTGCTCTACAGTTAAAGCTCCCACCGAATCAATTGTTCCCAAGACGCTCCGAGCAAGCGGGTG
>CAYUUL010000069.1:0-1562 GCA_964447865.1 uncultured Planctomycetaceae bacterium
GCGAATCAGTCCGCGCCCCTTGCGACGCCCTCCGCGAACCAGCCCGCGCCCCTTGCGACGCCCTCCGCGAACCAGTCCGCGCCCCTTGCGACGTCCGCCGCGTTCGCTTCGTCGTCTCCCGCGCCTTCGTCTTCCGCGGTAACCCCGCCGGCCGTCGTCGATCAGACTCCGTATTCGGGCCCGCAAGATTTACAGGCGTCCGCGTCGCGGGAACTTCAGGATCCTCTGGCGCAAAATTGGCGCGGCCAGGATAATCAACAGCTCCCCGACTCGCAAGGCTATCTCGAATCCGGCTCAAATCTCGCCGCCGACGATTCCCCGTACGCGCAGTCGCCCGCCGAAAATAACGTTCAGAGTTTCGACGATTATTTAAAATCGCAAGCGTCTCAACCGACCGTCAATAATCCTCAACTCATTCAAGAGACCGTCGCGGTTCAGAACGTTCCGATCAATACGGCGTCCAATCAGCTTCCGTCGCTCGACTCGCTCGAACAATCTTTGAGAAGTCGCCGTTCGCCCGATGAAACCCGAACTCTTTTCCTCGCCGCCAACGATTTTCGACGCGCGCAAGGTTCCGCGCTCGCGCCCAGCGACCTTAAACGTTTAAACGCGATCCTCGATTCCACCGGATTCGAAGTCTTTTACGACCCTGAAAAGGCTATTCTTGAACAACACCTTATAACGCGTCAGGGCGACACGTTCGCAAGTATCGCGCAAGAATACCAGGTGAACCCGGAAATGCTCGCCTCTATTAACAATATCGCGGTTGCGAGCGACGCGCCGCTAACGCCCGGTACGCAACTCAAAGTCGTACGCGGACCCGCCTCCGCGGAAATCTCTATCTCTCGTCGCGAATTGACTCTTTTCTTTAACGGTCTATACGCCGGACGCTTTACTTGCGGAGTCCCGCAAGCGTACTCCACGTTGCGCGGCCAATATGTCGTCGACTCCAAAATTCCGAATCCCGAATGCGACGCGGTCGATATGAACGGGGTAAAAACGACGATACCGGGCGGCGATAGAAACAATCCGCTCGGCGCGTGCTGGATTTCGCTCAGAAACGGACCCGGCCTGCACGGTACGAATCGACCCGAGTTTGTCGGAACGCTTGTTACCGAAGGGAGCGGATTCATCTTTAGCAACGTGCAAATTGGACAGCTCGCCATGCTTTTGACGCAGGGCTCCGTCGTGACGTTTGTCGACTGACCTTCGCGCTAAAAAATTAAAACGCCGACGCGGATTGTGAAAAACTCCGCGTCGGCGTTCTTTGCTTTCTAACGTTTGCTCTTTTTAGCGCCTGTTTTGCTCCTGGCGCTCGGCTTAGCGCTTGAACCTGTCTTCGCGTTTGAACTTGTTTTAGCGCTGGAACCTGGTTTACTCTTAACGCTTGTCTTAGCGCTGGAACCTGGCTTACTACTTGAAGTTGTTTTACTGCTTGCGCATGGCTTGCTACCGACGCTTGTTTTACTGCTTGCGCCTGGCTTGTTACTAACGCTCGGCTTACTTGGGGCGCTCGACTTACTTGGGGCGCTCGGCTTACTTGGAACGCTTGGTTTACTTGG
>CAYUUL010000069.1:1662-9592 GCA_964447865.1 uncultured Planctomycetaceae bacterium
GGGCGCTCGACTTACTTGGGGCGCTCGGCTTACTTGGAACGCTTGGTTTACTTGGCGCGCTCGGTTTACTCGACGCGCTTGGTTTACTCGACGCGCTCGTTTTACTTGGCGCGCTCGGTTTACTAGGCGCGCTCGGTTTACTTGGCGCGCTCGGTTTACTCGGGGCGCTGGACTTACTTGGAACGCTGGACTTACTCGGGGCGCTTGGCTTACTCGGGGCGCTTGTTGCGCTGGCGGAACTTGTTTTACTTCTGGCTCTTGATTTCTTTTTGGCGATTCTCGCTCGAACCTCTCCGCTGCTAACCGCGACGACATTGTCCGGATCGTCGTCAAAACGGACGCGCAATCTGAAATCGGCGTCGATTCCGACCGCTCGTCCGCTTCTCGTCTTCGATTCGTCAAACATATCCGTGAGAATCTCGACGTCTCTATTGGTCAGGAGTTGGCGTTCGGCGTATTCTCTCCGCAACGCGACCAGCGTTTTTTCCGCGCGGTCCTCGGGGGTTTTCCAGTTGCAGGTAATGGCGTCGCGGTAGAACGGGTAGAACTCGTTCAAAAAATACGCGATCAACTTCGACCTGCTTCCGCTTTCCGGGTCCGAGTCG
The DNA here is from genome assembly GCA_964447865.1 of uncultured Planctomycetaceae bacterium. Lineage (GTDB taxonomy): Bacteria > Planctomycetota > Planctomycetia > Pirellulales > Thermoguttaceae > RUG369. The sequence goes on from CAYUUL010000069.1 coordinate 2,268, forward strand.
AAAAGACAGCCCGCGGTTTCCGTAAGGCCTCGCTCGTAGTCCCCCTGCTCGACGTGAACGTTGACGCCGACTCCGACGACCGCGTAATCCAGTTTGCCGGTCTCAACGGAAACCATTCCTTCGGTAAGTATCCCGCAAATCTTCTTATCGTTTAAGAAAAGGTCGTTGACCCACTTAATTTTTACGTCGTTGGGCGATAGTTGCGTATTGAGCTTTTCGCAAGCTCGCGCCGCCGCGACGGCCGCCGCCGCCGTTATGCGCGCCGAAACGTCCACCGTGCAGTTTGGCCGAAGAAGAATGCTAAAATAAACGCCCGCCCCCTTGCGGGAATAGAACGAACGACCGTTGCGCCCTCGGCCCGCCGTCTGTGTCTCCGCCGTGACGACAAGTCCTTCCGGCTCCAGAAACCTCCGCTCCTTGACAAACGTGCTCGTCGAGTCGATTTCCTTTAAACATAAAATCTGCTTGAAAAAATCGCTGGCGTAGGCGTTCATGGAGTCGCGAATCGCGGTGGGTTCGAATACGTCGACGTCGCCCCTGAGCGCGTAACCTTTGTTTTTACACGATACTATGGGATATTCTTTGCGGATCTTCTGAATCGCTTTCCAAACGCTGTTGCGCGTAAGGGAGAGATCGCGCGCTATCTTCTCGCCGGAAACATAGTCCCCATGCGCACGATTCAACATCGCCAACACTCTCGCGACCGTCTCGTGCAGATCTTGTCCCGATAATAATTTATCTTGCATTCTTATCCCTCGCTTACGGCTGGGCGTCCCCCGGCGCCTCTTTGATCTCGCGTCCGAGCGCTCGCAACATTGCGCGGTCGCTCCTTATTGTCGCGCAGGCGACCGTCGTCAGCATATTGCCCGTGATCGTCGCGTCCGCTCCAGACTCAAACGCGCGTTCGCCGTCCCGCGACATGAGCGCTCGACCCGCCGCCAATCGTATCGACGACGTCGGATTCAAATAGCGAAATATCGCGATGATTCGCAAAATCTCCGGCTCCGTCAGTCTTGGCAAGTTCTCCAACGCCGTCCCTCGTATCGGGATGAGTTCGTTAATCGGGATCGAATCGACTTCATGTTCCGCAAGCGTCGCGGCCATTTCTATCCGATCCTCCCAACTCTCGCCCAGTCCGACGATTCCCCCGGAACATAACCGAAGACCCGCCGCTTTCACGCGTTCGAACGTCGCCAGTTTGTCCTCGATCGAATGCGTCGTGCATATTTTCGAAAAATAACTCGGGGACGTCTCGATATTGTGGTGGTAAGTCGTTACGCCCGACTCGCGCAACCGTCGAAGCTGGTTCGTCGTTAAGAACCCCATCGACGCGCAGAGCTTGACGTCGCATTCTTTGCGCAACGCCTGAAACGCGAGTACGGCGCGCTCAAATTCTTCGCCGCAAAGCGCTCGACCGGACGTCACAAGCGAAAATCGATCAACTCCCTCCATTTCATTTATTTTACACGCCGCAATTAGTTTGTCTTGCGAAAGGAGCGGGTAAACTTCACATTTGGCGCTCGAGTATACTGATTGTGCGCAATATTTGCAATTTTCCGAGCACCGTCCGCTCCGCGCGTTCACAACCGAACAAAGGTCGACGCGATTCCCGATAAGACGCCGACGTATGTAATCCGCGCCTCGAGTTAGCGCGTCAAGGTCGCAATCGATAAAGAATCGTAAATCGTCGTTCTTCGAAAGGCGTTTGCCAAGGACGATCTCGTTCGCCAGTTCCAGTAAATCAGGCTTGGACGACATGAAAAGCCTCGCTTTATCTTAAATAATACCGCAAGTTAAGAAATACTTTCGCGTCGAGAAATTCGCGTCCGGCAAACCCTCGAACTCCACAAGAGTATAGCCGCGTCTGTTTGATTGTCAACTCTTTGTCGTTGCTGGTTGACTATTGGAAAAGGCGTCGATTTTAGATAGAAACTGATTTGAAATAGAAAACGATTTGAGAAAGAGAAGGGAACTGATTCTCGAAGCGATTAGAACCCAACGCGGTTTGGTAGAGAAGGGAATTGCCCGCGAACGTTGGGGCATAAAAAAAGCGCGAACAAACCGCGACGATCTGTTCGCGCTCTCGTAGCGTACGCGCGTCAACCTAACGCGCGAAGGAGATCAGGTTCAATACATTCCTCCGCCCATGTTCGGATCGGCGGGCGCGGCCTTTTCTTCTTTCGGCAATTCGGCGATCAAAGCGTCGGAGGTCAACATCATGGAGGCGACGGACGCGGCGTTTTGCAACGCGGAGCGCGTGACTTTAGTCGGGTCGATAACGCCGGCTTCGAAGAGGTCTTCGTAGACGTCGGTCAAAGCGTTGTAACCGAAGTTGCCTTTTCCTTCGCGGACTTTTTCGGCGACGACTCCGCCGTCTTTACCGGCGTTTTCGGCGATTTGCGTGATCGGAGCGCAGCAGGCGCGCAGGATAATGTTGTAACCGACCTTTTCGTCGTCGGTAAGTTTGGCCGCTTCAACGTTCGAGGACGCGCGAAGGAGCGCGACGCCGCCGCCGGGCAGAACGCCTTCTTCGACAGCCGCGCGAGTCGCGTGCAAAGCGTCTTCAACGCGCGCTTTCTTTTCCTTCATTTCGGCTTCGGTAGCCGCGCCAACGTTGATCTTGGCGACGCCGCCCGCCAATTTGGCGAGACGTTCTTCCATCTTTTCCTTGTCGTAATCGCTCGTGGAGATCTCGATTTCGCGACGAAGTTGGGCGATACGCGCTTTGATTTCTTCCGGTTTCCCGCCGCCTTCCACGATCGTCGTCGTGTCTTTGCTGACCACGATGCTCTTCGCGGTTCCCAAATCGGCGAGCGTCAGGGATTCTGGATTGCGTCCCAGGCTTTCGAACAGGACTTCGCCGCCCGTCAAAATGCCAATGTCTTCCAACATGGCCTTACGACGATCGCCGTAACCAGGCGCCTTGACCGCGCAAATCTTGAGACCGCCGCGCAAACGGTTGATAACCAGAGTGGCGAGCGCTTCGCCGTCGACGTCTTCCGCGACGATGAAGAGCGGACGACCGCTGTTCACGACCGCTTCCAAAATCGGAATGAATTCCTTAATATTGGAAATCTTCTTTTCGAACAGCAGGACGTAAGGATTCTCGAGAACGCATTCCATCTTCTGAGTATCCGTTACGAAATAAGGAGAAAGGTAGCCGCGGTCAAACTGCATGCCTTCGACCCATTCGACTTCGGTCTTCAAGGATTTGCCTTCGTCGACCGTGATAACGCCGTCTTTGCCGACCTTTTCCATAGCGTCCGCGAGCAACGCGCCGATTTCAGCGTCGTTGTTGGCGGAGATCGCGCCGACTTGCGCAATGCTCTCTTTGCTGTCTTTAACGGAAACGGAGGCCTTCTTCAATTCGGCGACGACGTCTTCGACCGCCTTGTCCATACCGTTCTTCATGTGAAGAGGATTGACGCCGGCGACAACCGCCTTCATGCCTTCGTTGAAAATCGCTTCCGCCATAACGGTCGCGGTGGTCGTGCCGTCGCCGACAACGTCGCTCGTCTTCGAGGCGACTTCGCGAACCATCTTGGCGCCCATGTTTTCGTACGCGTCTTCCAGGTCGACTTCTTTAGCGACCGTGACGCCGTCTTTCGTGACCAACGGAGAGCCAAAGCTCTTTTGAATAATGACGTTGCGGCCGCGAGGACCAAGCGTGACTTTGACCGTGCGCGCCAATTTCGTAACGCCGCGACGAAGAGCTTCGCGAGCTTCCTGATTGAAAGCAATCATTTTCGCCATAATGTTTGTCCTTTATATCTAATTCTACTTGATTATCTTCTATTATTGAGTCGAAAACCTTGCTTTTCGACTTCCGACGACGGTTAAGAATCGGCGTTTATCAGTTGATGATCGCCAGAATGTCGCTTTCGCGCATGAGAAGGAATTCGTCGTCGCCAAATTTGAATTCTTCGCCAGCGTAAGAGAGGAAAAGAACGCGATCGCCTTCCTGCACCGTGAAATTGCTGCGCGTTCCGTCGTCAAGAATACGACCGTCGCCAACGGAAACCACCACTCCGCGAGAAGGCTTGTTCTTAGCCGTTTCCGGAAGGTAAAGACCGCCCGCGGTGCGCTCTTCAGATTCGTCGCGACGAACGACTACGCGGTCGCCAAGAGGTTGGAGTTTCATACCGCAGCAGCATTGGGATTCAGTCGCGGCGTCGCACTTTTTCTTAGTCATTTTGGTTCTCTCCTGTTGGATCTTGCTTATTTACGCGGCTCGACTCCTCGAGTCGCGCCGTCCTGATCTAAAACTGCGATCTACGCGACGTCTGCTCGAAAGACGCTCTTTTCGGCGCCTGACGTCGAATCGCGGATTGCCTGTATACGATGCAAACAAGGCGCCAAAGTCGTCCCGCTTACTTTTTTCCTCGATTTCTATTTCTCAAAAAACTCCAAACTCTCGACCTTGAGCGCGGTTGCGCCCTTGTTTTTGCGCGTCTGAAGACTCTCGAAAAATTTTTTCGCGACAATAAAAAACGCTCGAAAGTTTCTGCTCTCGAGCGTTCGTTTTACTTTGACAAGCGCGGAGTCCGTCGTAAAGTCAAATTGGCAGGCGACGACGCCCCCTGACAAGCGCGTTCGTCATTCCGCTTGCATGTTCTCGTCTTTGTAACGCGTCGGAACCGGCAGACCCGTCTTTTTATATTCCGCGAGAAAATCTGAAAATTCCCCGTAATGGATCCCTTGAAAACCAAATTCCAGCGCCGCGTCGATATTCCCTTTTAGGTCGTCGATAAGAAGAACCTCGTTCGCTTGCAGGTCGGGAATCTCTTTTTTCGCGTCGTCGAGCGCCAATTGGTAAATCTCCGGAAACGGCTTGAGCGCTTTGAGTTCGAAACTCGCCAGTTTGTGGTCTGGGAAATAGGACCATATGCGCGGAAACGCCGTCTCCAAATAACTCCAATGAAGCGGATTCGTATTCGAAAGAATGCCGCGCGGAACGTTCTCTTTCGCCAATTTGCGCGCGACTGGAAGGATCGGATCGTTCGCCCAAAACACGTTGTTCATCGCGTTGGTCAATTCCTCTTCGTTCGGTCGAGACGGAAAACTCGAACTGATTTGCTCAAGAAATTCCGCCGTCGATATCTCGCCAAGCTCGTAACCGCGATAACGGCGCTCGTCGAAAATCAGCGAGCTAACCTCCGGCTCCGGAAGCCCTACAAGCTCGGATATCTGACAGACCATACGGTGTACGCTGAAACGGATAAGCACGTTTCCAAGATCGAAGTAAACGAATCGAATTGACATTGATTACCTTTCGTTCAACCGTCTGCGGCTTGACGCGCGTCGCCGCGGCGACTTCAACGACGTCATATCGGGGAGGGAGGGGGAAAAGAACGCGCAATAACGCTATCTCTCCCAGATTATAACCTTGTTTTCTATTTTTGAATAGCGCGTCACAGTTGAAAACTTTTCTTTTTATCTATGGATTCGTGATTTTTCTTAAGATTTCCCAATTTATTTATATTTCCCAAAAGACAGGCGCCGTCCATACGTCCTGAACGGACTCGAGAAATTTGTACAAAAAATAAGAAAGTCGACAACAATTTTCCGTTTTTAGCTTGACTGTTTGCCAGTATTTGTTACATTAAAGGAAATCCAAACTTTCTCCTTGTGTGTTGGAATATGAAATGGGAGGGCGCGTCACTTTTCTGACGCGCTCTTTTTTTATTGGAACCCTTACGTTGCGCGTTTCTCTTGTCCAGGTCCGCGAAATTTCGCGCAAAAAAAACGCGCTCCCAAAATTTCGAGCGCGCGTCTGTCAATTTAATTCAACTCCTCCAATCGTCGACTACTTTTCAATCGTCTCTATTTGGAATTCGAAAGAGTATTTCTTATCGCTGAGTCGGTATTGCGGATAGACCATGGCGCCCCAGGAATCGTCGCCCGCCGCGCCCTGTTCGCGGAAGTCTATATTGAGAACGAAGAATCCCCGGTTCGGAATCATCCAGTTGTGCTCGACCGATTCCAGATCGCGATTGAGCGCTTTGCGAGCGGAGAAGCAGAAGGTCGGAACCGTCTGACCCTCGGCGGCAACCGCGGAGACGCGAAGTTTGCAATCGTCGCCGCCCAATTCGAGCCAACGGCAATCGGTGCGGTAGCCAAATTCGCCCGGTTCGGAATAGGTCCTGGTGAACATATTGTCGACCGTAGTCTCGTAACGTCCGACTTTCGAGCCGTCGCAACGATCCCAGTAGTTTTCTTCAGGACCGCGCCCGTAGTAGCGAACCGTTTGATCCGCCGCGAGTCCGTTCGTCGGCACGAGTACGTAACCGCCCAATCGAGGCAGATCCGGCGTGTTGTCGCCCTTGACGAGTTCGACCGCGATTCTGCAACCCTTGTCGCCGAGCGCGACGCGTTCTTTGACCGTCGCGTCGATTCTTTGGAACTTGCCGACGCGCTCAAAGGTCGGACAACCGTCGACTTTTTCCGCGCATTCCGTAAGTTCCGACCACTCGATCTCGAACCCGGCGTTGCGCCACGCCCCAAGACGATTCGACATGTTGTTGCCGCGATCGTTGTCCGTAGGAGCGCGCCAGAAATCAAGCTGGTACCAGTTCAACGCGTTTTGCGCCGCTTCTTTAGCGTTGTCGCCCGTAAACGGTTTCAACGACTTGACCGCGACTTGTCCCAACGGCAACGCGAATTGGTCCGTACGAAGAACCGCGCCGCGTTCGATAAGAGCTTCGTCTCCAACCGAAACGACGTCGAAGTTCAGGAAGTATTCCGAACCCGCTTTCGCCTGGAACGTTTCGTCTTTCCACGAATCAAGCGTCAATTTCACCGTCGTGTCCGGAGCGGCGTTTTCGAAATCGACGCCCGGCTTGAGCGTCGTCGTCTTGACCGCGACGCCGTCTTCCATCAGAGAAACGCGGAGTTCGACGCCCGAAAGGTCGCGGAACATATATTCGTTCTTAACGAAGTACGTCTTGAACGTCTCGTCCGTTTTGTCGCGGGAAATCAAAACGTTCGCCTGGTTGTGCTTAACTTCCGCGCAACCCGGATGAAATTTGCGATCCGGAGAAATAAGACCGTTCATGCAGAAATTCTGATCGCTCGGGACGTTGACCGGGCCGAAGTTTCCGCCGTACCCGTAATAAACGTCGTTGGTCGCGACGCTCTTCGTTTCGTCAAAGTCGACGAAAAGCTCGAGGCCGTCGCGGTTCTTGCGGTCGTAGAAGTTTTGCGCGATTTCTTCCGCGGACAACGCTCGGCTGTACACGCGCGCCGCGCCGAGCAACGCGCCCGCCAAACGATTCGTGTGGTACGAGTTGCGGTTAAGTTCGACTGGGAACGGAGATTCCGCGATC
>CAYUUL010000070.1:0-2481 GCA_964447865.1 uncultured Planctomycetaceae bacterium
CAGAACGCGTTGACCGCTTACGCCGGAGTCGCGAGAACCGCGCCCGCCATGACGAGTTTCCTGCTCGATCAGTATCTGGCGTTCCTGCGTAAAAATGTCGGAAAGACGCTCGCGAAAGAGGAAGTCGAGGAGGAGCGTCCCGAGGAACAACCGTCGTCGGCCCCGATCGAGAAGTTGGCGCCTAAGACGGTCGCGGAACCCGTCAAGACGCGAAACGCGGAGCCTGTCGAGAACCCGACGTCCAAGCCCTCCGCGAAACCGTCCAGGTCGCGAAACGCGGAGCCCGTTGAGAACCCGACGTCCAAGCCCTCCGCGAAACCGTCTAAGTCGCAAAACGCGGAGCCCGTTGAGAAATCGACGTCCAGGCCCTCCGCGAAACCGTCCAGGTCGCGAAACGCGGAGCCCGTTGAAAAGAATCTGGATAAGACTTCCGACAAACCTGCGGAGACTCGGAACGCCGACGAGTCCTCCGCGACCGTCGACGCGGTCGTATTGGAGAATCCTCTCGCGGGCGCGTCCGCGGACGTTCGCCGTCAAATGTTTATCAATTGGCTGGTTAAGACCGATCCTAAACTTACGCTTACAGAATGCGCCGAGCTCTGTCGTAAAGTCGCGCATTACGCGCTTAAAAACCGCTGGACGTCGCTTCCGTTCTTTGAGAACGCGGAATCCGGGGTCGCGGACGCCGCGTTGAGAAAAGCGCGCAGGGACGTCCGTTCGCCTTTGCTTGAAGGGACGATACAACAATACGTTGTCTTTTTGGCGCGCGGGGAACGTAAAGACGTTCGCGCGCGTCGAGAGAACTTTTTCACGTGGCTCGAGAACTCGACGTTGGGGAACGCGATCGGAGATTTTCGCGGAAAATATTACCTTGTCGACGAATATTGCCGTCAACACGGTCTCCTTTCTCAATCGCTTTTCGAGACGGTCGATCTCGCCGAGCTTGCTTCCGCGGCGCGTTCGATCGTAGTAGACGCCGAGCACAACGAAGCGCTTTCGGACGCGGACGTCAATCCTCAATTTATGGTCGATTTCTACCTCTCTTTTCTGAGGGAGACGCCAGGCGCGCTTGAGACGTCCGAGGATCCAAACTACGCGGTCGAACTGCAAAACCTGGCGTCGGAACGAGAAGTCGTTGAACGCAGGTTCGCGGAAGAAGCGTCGGAACGCGCGCGTCGGGACGCCGAAAAACGCGAGGCGGAAGAACGCGCGAAACGTGAAGCGGAAGAAGCGGCGGAACGCGCGAAACGTGAAGCGGAAGAGGCGGCGGAACGCGCGAAACGTGAAGCGGAAGAAGCGGCGGAACGCGCGGAACGCGAAGCGCGGGAAGCGGAAGAACGCGCGAAAAAAGAGGCCGAAGAAAAGGCGGTTCGCGAACTTGCGAAAAAGGAACGAGCCGCGAAACGCGAAGCGGCCGCGAAAAAGGAAGCGGAGAAACGTGCCGCGAAAAAGGCCGCCGCGGAAGATCGCGCGAAAAAGGCCGCGGAACGAGCGGAACAGGAAGCCGCGGAACGCGAAGCGCGGGAAGCGGAGGAACGGTCGAAACGGGAAACGGAAGAAGCCGCGAAAAGCGAGGTCGCGCCAGGTCCCGCGGAACCGGCCCCCGCGCGTCCGAAGTATGATTCGGTTTTGAACGGGCCCGTGAAAATTTCTCTCGGGTCGGATTCCGATCCTACTCCGGAGTCTCGGCGCCGCGAATTTATCATTTGGCTGGTTATCGACCGCAGTCGTTCAATCGAACAGGTCGTCGCCGACGTCGAAGTAACGGAACGTTATATTGAGAAGCATAAGTGCTTGCCGCGTCCGCTCTTTGAGTTTACTTTATGCGAACAGCTCATCGAAGCTCAAAATAAATTGCAGAACAGCAAGACTCCCAGGCGCGCCTCGGTCTCCGAATGTTCCAACCGCGTAGTCGCGAACGAGATCCTTCGACTGTACGCAATCTTTGTTTTGGATCCCGACATGAGTTTTGGCGCCGCGGTTCGCCGCAATTTTGCCGAGTGGGACGTCGTCAGAACGAAAGGCTCGATTTACGCCACCCTTGTGGTTGTGCGGCGCATCGACGTATACCTTTTGTCGAAAGGACATTTGTCTAAATCGCTCTTCGAAAACTTCTCGATTTCCGAACTTCGCGAACTCAGCGCCCGGCTTACGCCGTCCGATCCGCATAAGAAAGTCGGCTTGGAGAATCGAGAGTGCGCGACCCTGGTCGCGAGATACGTAAAATACCTCGAAGGCGCGAGTACGCAACGCTTTTTGCGTCAATGTCAGGCGACGCGGAAACGGTACCTTGAACTGTTCGCCGAGTCTTCCGAGACGAAACCGTCCTCGGAATCCGAGCCCTCGAGCGTTCCGACGCTCTACGACGTCGCCAGCTGTGTCGCCAATTCGGAATACGTAACCGTCGCCGATCTTGTCGCAGCCGCGCGCGCCGCGTCCGTCGACGCTGAACAGGGCTCGGACGCAGGGACGGTCGTGGAC
>CAYUUL010000070.1:2581-4484 GCA_964447865.1 uncultured Planctomycetaceae bacterium
GTTGAGACGGCTTCGGACGTTGAGACGGCTTCGGACGTTGAGACGGCTTCGGACGTTGAGACGGCTTCGGACGCTGGAACGGCTTCGGACGCTGGAACGGCTTCGGACGTTGAGAATGGCTCGCCCGCCGCCAAACAGTCTTGGAGCGGATCGCGCCGTCAAGAGTTTCTCAATTGGATGACGGCGATTACTCCGTCGAGTTCGTTTGAGAGGTTGAGCGCCGATCTTGAAAGGGCGGACGCGTATCTCCGGAAAAACAAGTATTTGAGCAAGAAGTCTCTTTGCGAGATTGTCGACGTTAAGGAAGCGCAACGGACGTCGAACAAGCTCGGGAACGCTCGCGTGACGTTTGCCAGTTCCGTCGTCGCGGACGCCCAGTATTTCCTTAGTCAGTACGTCGTTTTCCTTTACGCGCCCGAACTGTCGGATTTTGGCGCGCGCAAGCGTCGATTTATCGAGTATTACTCGAAAGACGAAAAAATTGACGTCGCGGACTCCGTTATAGCGATCAAAAACGCGGCGGCGTACTGCGCGACGAAGAACGTTTTCCAGAAGCCGTTCTTTGAAATCGACTCCGACTCGGAAATTCGATCGGGCATGTTCCTTCTCACTCAGACCGCTAAGACGTCTCGCGAAGCGCTTCCGACCAGTAATTGCCTCGCCGTCCTTGGGGAGTATATGGAGTATCTCGCGGCTCGAGTGAAACGCGAAGCTATTAGAACCGCCTTGTCCGCCTCCAAATCCGAACCCGCGCCTCCCGCCGCCATCGCCGAGCCCTCCGCGGACGCGACTCCCGCCGACTCCGAGCCCCCCGCGGACGCGCCTCCCGCCGCCATCGCCGAGCCCCCCGCGGACGCGCCTCCCGCCGCCAACGCCAACGCCAACGCCGAGACCGATGAGGATTCCTGGTTCGCCATAGAACGGTCGCCGGCCGCCGAGTCGCGTCGCGCCGAGTTCCTCAAACGCCTGAAAGAACTCATGCCGGAACTGGGCGCCGAAAGAATTCGCTATATCAGCAATACCGTCGACCAGTACGTCAAGCGCGTAACGTCGAAGTCGCTCTTTGAAACGAGCAAGTCCGAGGACATGAAGGTGTTGACGAAAACGATAACCGACCATTTGAAAGAGGAAGGGTGGAACACCCCCCCCGAGCTCTCCGAAACGTTTTTAGAGAATTACGAACGGTTCCTGATTGAGCCGAACTGGACGGACGCGTTCGCTCGTCGACTTCGATTTATCGGGTGGTACGCTCGAAGACAGAAGAAAACAGTCGAGCAGGTTCGATCGTCTTTGAAAATGGCGGAAGCGGAACTCGAGAAGGAGAAATGTTTGCCTCGTCCGCTCTTTGAAATAACCTCCAGTCCCGAGCTCCGCGCGGCGCGGCGTCTGTTTGGTGCGAAAATCGCCGGAATAGCTCGCGGTAAGAAAAAGAACGGTTCCACAAAGGAAAAAATCATTATGGACTTGCTTAACAAGTACGCGACTTTCGTCAATACGCCGCAAGGCAAACGCGCTTCTCGACTTGTTCCTTTGCAGGAGAAGCCTTCCGAGCCGAGCCGTCCTGAAAATCCAAAGTTCGCCGACTTGTTGACTGTTATAGAGGATAGAGAGTAAGGAGCGGCGGCCTTCGTCTAACCCGACGACCTGGAACGCGCGTCTTTGGACGGTATTTGCGGAAATTTTGAATATCTTCCGCGATTTTTGGGAAATTGAGGTAAGACGCGAACGTCGAACGCGCTCAACGGATTGTCTTGTCAAACGTTGAGAACGCGGCGACGCGTCCGCTGACAGTCGCTTAACTCTAATAACGTCGATCGGGTCAGGTCGGACGTTCCGTCGTCGCTCCCCCTTGACCTTTTTGGGGTAGTCTCTATAACCGCAGATATCGTTTTGTCTCTGTGAT
>CAYUUL010000070.1:4494-8725 GCA_964447865.1 uncultured Planctomycetaceae bacterium
TTTTGACGTTGATTAGATTTATTCTGGGTTTTCTTACTTGCTTTTGTTAATTTGAGGAATATGCGTAATTCGGACGCATTGCGCGGGAATACCGTCGCGACGTCCATTCAATCGGCGTTTAGGTTTTGAGGGGACTTGATATGTCTAATTTAAATTGAAATTTTAATGAAGCGTATATTCTTGCCGAAGTAGCGTTTAATAGTCTTTCTGAACCGTCTTTCGGGCCCGACTCCCAGGAGAAACTTTATAAACGTCTAGCGAAGTTGGGTGAACTTCCCGAAAAAGAATCGCTTCTCTTAGAAATCGAGGCGTTGCGTCGTTATTTCTCCCATCCGACCGCGGACAACCGCGAATTGTTCACGCCGAATCTTTGGGATCTTGCGCGGCTCAAAATTGTTCGACCTGAATTTTTTAAGGATATCGGGGATAAGGCTTTCTCTCTGCACAAATTCTTTTTTGATTGGCTCAGGGGCAGGCTCAAAAGGAGCAAGTATACCCTTCCGTCTGATTTATATGATACCCGCAACAGCGCGCCTCGTTCCCTCTTTACAATCATTGACCCGTTGGTTGTCTCAAGTCTTCGGAACCAACAAATATTACCGTGGAAAAGTCGAAATACACTTTTAGATTACTATCTTAATTTTCTTAGAGAAAAGGTTGGTCCCAGCTTATCTCCGCAATCGTTATTCATTTCTCGCGAGAAGTCTGAAAATACGCGACAAAATGAACGAGTTTGTAATTTGAACGAGGCTCTTATCCTTGTTGCGGAAGCTCGCAACGTCTTGTACACGAGCGGGTATCGATATTTGTCCTCCGCAGTTGTGAGCGATTTACTCCCGTTTCGATTGTTACGTCGCCGCCGTCCGTTGAACCGACTCGAGTTGAAATACAGGAACCGCCCGAACAAGCCGTTGAAAACGAACAAGGGGGCGGCGACCCCGGCGCCGACGTCTGCGAGTATGTCGAGTTCTTACTTGAAAAATACAAAGGATTTGAGATTGCGGCCCTTTACGAACGATTCGTTTTCGCGTTGCATAAAAGCGGGTTGATCGTTCGCGACCCGAACTACGACGGTAGTTTTGTAAACTGGTTAAGGCTGGATTTAGGGATTGAATTGGCTACTATTCGATTCTGCGGTCATCTCATGGGTTGTTCTGAGGAAGTTTCGGGTAAAGAGTTCAAAAGGAGTTTGGCGAAACAACTCTACGATCTAATTGAGGAACACGATAAGTTGCGTGTAAATTCCGTCGCTCACTGGTTCGACGACGTTTTTTTATCGAGTTTCTTTACAAAATTGGCGTCGCGTCATTTGAGACTCTTTGTTCTAAAGGAAAATGGCGTCGATTATATCGCGACGTACGCCGGGCTAAAAATTGGCGACGATTTTTCGCCAATAGTGAACAAAGCGCTTGAGACATGTGAAAAGAATAGAAACGCGCCGACCCTTAAAGAAATTGACGCGGCTATGAAAGCGGAATTTAACTGCGAACTTGCCGATTTCTTGCGGACAAGCGACAGTGAATTTCACGACGATAATTTAAAAAGTCTTGTTTTTTGCGCGAGTGAAGGAGAAAAACGTAAATGGAATGAAAACGACGAGTTCGTCCTGGTTTCCAAAGAAACTCCAGGTAGAAAGTTTTAATCCCAGACAAGGGAAAAGCTCGTAGCGTCGGTAAACAAACGCGCGTTTCACGGTTGGCGACCAGGTTCCGCGGAACGCGCGTTTTATTATTTTCTTGCGCCCCAAAAATCTCCCCGCGTCTTCACCATCTCCCAAAAAATACCAGGAATACTCGCCCGGCGTCACGCAATAATCATCATGCAATGGACAATTAACGGTTAACGGCTAACAATGAGCAATGAACAATTACCCCCGAAAGGAGCTATTGCTTTATGCGGAACTACAACAACGGATTCGAATACGCTTGCGCGCTCGACAAGTCGAAATTCGCCGACGAAAGCGAATACTATAAACGCGGGCCGGTTCTCTGGAAAGAACTCTTCGAGTTTTCCCGGGACCCGCAAACCTATAAACAACGAACCGATCAGGCCGAACGCGACGTCAAACCCGCTTACGACTTCGATTACTTCAACCCGGACGAACCCAAATTCAAAGAAAAACGCGCCGTCGAAGACTATATCCTGCTCGGTCGCGAATACTTCAAAAGTCGATACGAAGTCTTCTCCGCGCCCGTCAACCCTCAAACTCAACGCGCCTACGGACCCAATACCAAAAAATTCGAACAGGCGTACGAAGAAGCCCGAAAAGCCGCGTTCCACAACAAAGCGCTGCTTTCCCGCGAACAATATCAACTCGTACAGGACGTCGCCGAATCCCTGCTCCGAAACGAGTCCGCCCGCGAACTCGTCGGAACCGCCCCGTTCGCGGAATCCCGAATCTACGCGGTCGGCGCCCTGCGCACCAACGACGCGCTCGACGTCCCCGTCCGCGCGGAAATCCCGCGGTACTCCGAACACGGACTCGTCGTCCTCAAATACGTCGACTCGCTCGATAAACTCGGATTCTCTTACGTCAAAAATCTGCAGTACGACAAACGTCTGCTCTTCGAACTCGGTTTCTATCACCTGACGCTGACCGACGTCCTCGGCGCCCCGTTCGTCCCGATCCACGTCGTCGCCGTCGAACTCGGCGAGACCCGGCGCGTCTGTCCGTTCACGCTCGCGCCCAATTGCGCGGAAGCCGTTCGGGTCAACGTCCGCACCGCGCTCACCTACTGGGAACGCGCGCGCCGATCCGGACTCTACCTTTCGCCGTTCTCGTCCGTCGTGCAAATCGACCGCGTCTACCCATAGCGCGCGCTCGTCTCGACTCCCGCCGGAGCCAGCCTCGTCGCCGCGCTTCGCTCAATAAAAAAAGCGAGTCGACGTTCCATTATGCCGTTGGTGAAGGTGAAACCGTTCATAATGAAAGACGGGAAAACCGCCTTGTCGACTCGCTTAATCGAGAATAAATAAAAACGACGCGTAGAGCCCCGGACTCCCGCGCCGTCGTTTAACCGGTTTGTCAAATATCTTCGATTGTTTTCGAGCCGTATTCCACGCCGACGCCCGACCCTTGCGCAATAACCAGCGAGCCGCCCCAGTCGCGCGGGGTTCAAAGGAAGGTTCCGCGCAAAAAGGGGTTCGCAAGCGAGAAAGGACCAAACTCGCCCGCTCGGCCCGATAGACGAGCCGCCTCCAAACGCGCGGCCTGACCCCGACTCGGAGAAGGCCGACAAAAAAGGACTTCTGATAATCCGTAGCGCGCGCTTTATCGCGTCGTTCGGAGTCGACTCCTTTATGTTACAAAAATAACGCGTTCCAGGCAAGAGGAGACTTGCCCAAAAACGCGCTATTCTACGTCGATAACCGACTGTTATAAAAAAGACGCTCCGTCCGTTCGCCAAACGCGTTATGGGGCGTTTGGTTACCGGCAGAAACTGACGAATCTTTTCGTTAAACGAACGCCAACGAAAAGACTCGCGCTCGACTGGAACTCCCCCGACGCCGTTCACATACGTCGGAAACTGGTTGTGTCAATGAAGGAATGGTTGCCCAAGCGCGTTTCGGAGCGACTTCGAATCGATCCAACCGGATCGTAGACTCGAGGACGCCGCGGACTTGCGATCCGCTCGGAGCCGTCCCTCTCGCGCGAAGGGGAGCGCGGGAGAGAACGCGAACGCAAGGCAATCCGCGCCCGCTCGGCTCAACATGTCCCTATGTGTTTCTTATTTTACGCCGACCGTTTCCACACGTTTTGCGGACGAATCTCCCGATTTCTCAGTTTTCGCGCCGCCGCGTTTCCAATTGGTCTCGCTTAGTTTAACACATTAGACTTTTCTTTCCAGAATATGTTCCGCAAAAAAATTTTTTTGTAACAAATTTTTTCACGTTTTTTGTTCGCGTCGCTCGCCCCCTTGCGTTTCAACGTTCGAGAGCGTAAAATATAACCGTTGAGAATCTCGAGCGTTTCGCTTGTCGGATTCCATTTTTTCGCGCGCCTTTCGAGACGCGGTCATTTGCGCGCGAAGTTCGAGTCATCGCGCCGCGTCAATCCTGGAGAACCCCCGAAAATGAACTCCTCCGAACCGAAAGCGCCAACTTGTCCCACTTCTCCAGAGGATCGTTACTCAGATCAATACGACGTCGTAGTCGTCGGATCCGGACTCGCCGGCATGACCGCCGCGAACGTTCTGGCGCGCGGAGGGCATAAAGTCCTGTTGCTCGAACG
>CAYUUL010000071.1:0-8264 GCA_964447865.1 uncultured Planctomycetaceae bacterium
GAAATCGTTTTTCCTTCCGCTGTTCCAGCGCTCGAATGTGATACCGAAAAAAGCGCCGACGACGACTTTACTGAAAACTATGCGCAACAAGGAAAAGACGCGGATATCGAACCTAACGACCTGAAAGAAAAGAATGTCGACAAAGAATTAGACGATGAGGAAAACGCTCTTGACGACGAATCTCGGGAAAGAAATGAGTTAGACGCCGCGTTCGAAGATAAACAGGAGGTCTTTGACGACTCCGAGGAGGATTCCGAAGAACCTATTGGCGTCTACGAACTTGTCAGAAACTTTCCCGACGGATACTTTCCAATTGACGAACGCGTGGCCGCAAACGCGAAACGTGCCGTTTCATTCGACGATTACGTCGAAAATAGCGCTACAAGAGAATACAGAAAAGAAGTCGATTCTGCGCGGCAATTGGCTGAAACGCAGAAAAAAAAGGTCGACGAGAGAGCTCAACGTAAAATTGATCGCATGTTGTATCGGTTCGAACGTTGGCTTGCAAGTTGGTACGATAGAAGGAATATTGCCGAAGCGTATTGCCCCTCGATCTTGGTTGTCGGCGCGGGAAATTTCCCGAGGGCGCGTCATCAAAAGAAAATGGAACGTTTAGCTGAACTCTTTGCCGAAAGGGACAAAATATTTGCGTTGCTTGTAAGAATTGAAAGTGTTGGAACGGGGGGAATTCGTTCTGACGATCCGAACGCGCTGGAAAAACTGCAAGAAAAACTGAAACATTTAACTGACCTCCACGAAGAAATGAAACGTGCAAACGCCTATTTGAGACGTTTTGGGTCGTGGGCGGGGTATGATCGACCTGAGTTTGTTAAAGACTCGTATACTTCGCGAGGAGAACCGACTTCTTTCTATTTGGCAAGTAGTAATCAGGAAATACGCCGTATCGAAGGAAGAATTGAACTGCTTAAGCGTCAAGCCGCGACGGACTATGGCGAAGGGTGGAGGTTCGAGGGCGGCGTCGCTAGTGTGGATAAAGCCGAAGAGCGACTACAGATTCGTTTTGATGAGATTCCGGACGCCGCGACAAAAACCGCCCTTAAGGGACGCGGGTTCAGATGGTCGCCGAGGAATAAAGCTTGGCAACGCCAACTTACTCCAGACGCTATTTGGGCGGCAAAAAGACTCGGCTATATTCCGAAGGATTGGCGACCGAAGAGAAAAAATGAAAACGACGAGGATAAATAAAAAACACGCGCTCAAAGATATGAACGCGTGGTTAAATGGTGGACTAATGGAGAACGTTTACTGTTGGGACGCCGCGTTTAATTGATTCAGAAGCCCTTGGGCCGCCTCGCGCTTCGCGAATGGTAGGGTTGACGCTAACGCCGCTTCAAGAAATTTCTTCGCTTCCGCGCCTTGACCTTTGTCGTTTAATATCACCGCGATATAGTAGGCCGACGCCGCGTTGATTTGACCGTCTGCCGTCGATTGTTGAAGAACTTGTAACGCCTCGTTCGGTTGACCCGTCTTGTAAAGAACCCAACCGAGCGTCGCGAGAAAATCGCGATTGTTCTGTTGCTTTTGAACGTTGCCAGCCGCGTACTGCGCCGCCCGCTTGCCCTTTTCCGTATCGTCCTGTTCGCAAAGAGCTAACGCTAGACCGTTGGATGCGTCTGTGTCGAGTGGACTCTGACGCACTGCCTCTTGAAACGCGGCTTCCGCCCGTTTATAGTCTGAGCGGAAAAGCGCGACTTTCCCGTACGTCTTCAATACGTCGACGCTCTTATCTGTTTGATAAAGTTGTTGAACGAGTTTCCAGGCTTGATCAAGATCGTTGCTCATCAACGCGTTGGTTATCGAAAGTACGAGAACTGGCGTCGATTGAGGATGGGATTTCAACGCCGCCTCAAGACTCTTTTGTGAATTCGCCAAATCGCCGCTCGACGCGTAAAGTTGAGACATGGCCGCGTCTGCTGGGAGCGCCTTAGGTGAAAGTTTTTCCGCCCGAGCGAACATCTCGCGCGCTTGGGAATATTGATTCTGGTGGAAAAGCGCCGTGCCGCCCGCTGCGTCAAGTTCCGCTGTTTCACCTGTCGCCTTAATCGCCGCGAGAACGTTTGTGTAAACGTCCGACCAGCGTTTGCGCGCGTTGGAATACGCGATTTTTAACGTCAACTCCTTCGTACTCAATGACTTCTTGCGGTTGGGGTTCGCGTTGTACTTCGCGAGAAGCGCGCTCCCCTTGGTCGTGAGAAGTTCCGCCGCCGTTAATTCGCCCTCGTTTAACGCGATTTCCGCCAATGAAAAGTAGGCTTCTGGATCGTTGGGATCTTCTTCTGTCGCCGTCTCTAACATGATGCGAGCGGCGCGTGGGTTCTGAAGTTGACTGTACCAAAATGCCGCGATAACGCGAGGGGGACGCGCCGCAGGATTGCCGTCGCAAAGTTCGCGAAGCTTACCTAGCGCGCCTTGAAGATCTTGGTTCTTAAAAAGTTCGAGCGCCGATTGGTATTGTTCGTTTTCAGCGGTGGTCAGTTCGAGAGTTTCGCCGCCCCCCTGCGCGCTTGGCGTCGGTTGTTGGACGGGCTTAGATGGCGTCGTCTGTTTAGCCGACGTTCGCGACGCTCCGCGCGTCGTCTGACCCGCGACCTCCGACGGGTGAATACATGCGCAAAGCGCCAATAAAACGGAAAACGTTCCCAGTTTGAGTAGAGCGTGAACCGATTGCATTGCGATACTCTCCTTGATAAAAGCGTTCCTTGATTCGCGTACAAACGCCCGCGAGAGAATGAACGTGGGGTGACTGGCGGACGTTCGATAATTGAAAGACAAACGCCGCTTTATGAATATAACTAAAAGATTGGGCGTAGTCTAGATAGATTTTTTATACTGTAAAATACGAGGCGATGAGAGAATTGGGGGGATTTTTTAATTCGCAAGCGCGACGCGACGACCGAAAAAAACAGACAATACGCAAATAAAAAAAGAAGAACCGAACGCCGATCCTTCTTGATTAAACTTTGATTTGACGTGAAAAATTTCCTTGAATCAAACGTCGCGAAGAAATTGGGCGACTGCTTGAACCACGCTTTCTGGAGCGCTGGCGCCCGCCGTGACAAGAACTTTAGAGTCCGGAGACAACTTACTCCAAGGAACGTCTTCTACTCCGTCGATCAAATAAGCCGGCGTGCCCGCCAGGCGCGCGACTTCCGCTAATCGCTTCGAATTGGAACTGTTTACGCTACCGACAACTAGCACCACGTCGTAATCCGGAGCAAGACGACGAACCACGTCTTGACGCTGTTGCGTTGCAAAACATACGCCCTCGTGTTTAGGATCGCGAAGCTGAGGAAAACGAAGATGTAACGCTTCTACTATAGCGTCCGCCTCCGTTACGGACAACGTTGTCTGCATTAAATACGTCAATTTCTGATCGCGTGGAAAATCAAGCGTCTCCACTTCTTCCAATGAAGAAATAAGCGTGATCGCCTCCGGTGCTTCTCCCAACGTTCCGACGACCTCGTCGTGACCGCGTTTGCCAATAAAGATTATCTTGTAACCTTTCGCAGCGTATTCGCGCGCTTGTGAATGTACGCTATGGACGAGAGGACAAGTCGCGTCGATTGTCTTCACTACCTTTTGCGTCGCAAGAGAACGGATCTGAGGAGAAACTCCGTGCGCCGAGAAAAGAAGAGTCGCGCGTTCTGGAACTTCGTTAAGATTGTCTACGAATATGACCCCCTGACGACGGAAGTTGCGAACAACCCACGCGTTATGAACTATCTCGTGATAAACGTAGACAGGCTCTTTGGAGTTCTTAATGACGTCTTGGAGTATATTGATTGCTCGATTGACGCCCGCGCAAAATCCGCGTGGTTCCGCTAACGTTACTTTCATGTCGCGTTCCTGTCGAACGATGAACTGGAAAGGAAAAATTGACAAAACGTGTTGTCGCAACTTTATCGAAGCTGAGCGCTTATACGCTCGGCAAGCGCGTCTGGGGCAAGCGGAACTTCCTCCTGACTACCTGTTCGAAGATCTTTCATATTCGCTACCCCGCGTGACGCCTCTTCGGATCCTACGACTAACGCTATTTTAAATCCTTTCTTATTGGCGTATTTAAGTTGTTGACCGAGCTTTTTAGGTTCGGGATAGAGTTCGACCCCGATTCCTCTATGGCGAAGCTGGGTCGCAAGCGCGCAATATTGTGTTGAAAGACTCGCGTCGAAAAGAGGAATGAATACGTCGACCGTTGAATAAGATTTGCCTACAAGATGCAGTTCTTCAAGCCCTGTAAACAAACGATCGAGACCCAAAGAAGCTCCAACGCCGGGCAACTTCTGCTTCGTGTACAACTCGGCGAGATTATCGTATCGACCGCCGCTACATACGCTGCCAAGTTGCGGCATTGCGTTCAAAAAGGACTCGAAGATCGTACCCGTATAATAATCAAGTCCGCGCGCTATCGATACGTCGACAACGAACCGCGACTCGGGTATCCCTGCGGCCTGAGTCGATTCAAGGAGTTGCCGAAGTTCAGCTACGCCGGTGAGACCAAGGTCGTTCCCGGAGAGAAGATCCTCAAGACGTTGAAGAATTGCCATATTGGAACCCTTGGCCGACGCCACCTCAAGAATCGTTTGCGCTTGTTCGGTGGTTGCCCCCGCCGTGCGCGTCATTTCCGCGATTACAGCGTCCACGCCTATCTTCGCAAGTTTGTCAAGCGCGCGGAGTACCGGAACCGCTTTGTCGGAAAGACCGATCTTTTCAAGCGCGCCGTTCAATATCTTACGACTGTTAACATGTACGGTAAACGCGGTAAATGTGTTTTCCGTGAGAAGATCGATTCGCTCGAGAACGTCGTTGATTACAAACGCCGTCTCAATGTCCGAAATGACGCTTGTCGTACCGATCGTGTCAAAGTCGCACTGCATAAATTCGCGATAACGTCCCGCCTGCGTGTTTTCGCCGCGCCATACCTTGGAGAGGTGATAACGCTTAAAAGGAACGCCAAGCTCGCTAATATGTTGTGCGGAAAATCGCGCAAAGGGTACCGTAAGATCGAAGCGCATGCCGACCTCGCGTCCGCCGGAGTCTTGGAAATGATAAAGTTGTTTGTCCGTCTCGTCGCTGCCTTTACCCATTAGAACGTCAAGGTATTCAAGAACCGGAGTGTCTATCGGACAAAAACCGTAGCTCCGATACGCCTGGGTAACGCGCTCGATTAAACGCTCCCGAGGAATCATTGACTCGGGGAGAAAATCTCGAAAACCTTTAAGCGTGCGAGGCTCAATCAACTTCTTTTTCGGCTGTGTTTCTTCGGTGGACATATTGCTTCTTTACATTCTCAATTGGTTGCCCAAAATACTATTGCCTACCGCGGTTTCGTGTGAAAACGCGGCCTCTCTCGCGGTTGCTCGCGCGTCGTTACTTTTGACCGTCTTGACATTCCGCCGCGAGTTGATCGAAAAATTGAACGTATTTGTCGCGCGTCTCGAGGGATTTCCGCGCCTTAATCGCCGCCCGTGGGTGAACGTTATGTTGCGCTGTTATCATATACTCCGGACTTGGACCCCAGTCGAGCTTACGACGAAGAGGCACAAATTCCTTTTCAAGACATTCGACGATCGGACGGACTTTATAATTCTTACCCTTCAAAACGGGAAGCAAAAGTTCCATCTGACAGTTTCCCGCGCCGCGACCAAGACCGCCAATCGACGCGTCAAGCAACGTGGCGCCGTGCTCCGCCGCCAAAAATGTATTCGCAAAGGCCAACTGCATATTGTTATGGGCGTGAATCCCTACGGATTTGCCGCTCTCTCTCGCGCTCTCCAAGTACTTATAAAGAAGGTGGCGAGTAAGCGATGGAGTCATCGTCCCGAATGAGTCCACGATTACGATTATATTCGCGTGGGTCTTCCCAATTCGCTCCAAAACTACCTCGAGCGATTTATCGTCTACCGTCGTTATCGCCATTAGATTCGCGCTTACTTCGTACCCCTTTTCGTAGGCGTCCTCTATCATGTCGACCGCTTCGTCGGTCTGGTAATCGTAAAACGCCACGCGGATCATACTCAATACGCTGTCTCGCTTGGGCAATACCGCCGTCTTCCAGTCCGATTTTGCCGCGTCTATCATACACGAAAGTTTGGTGGTTGGACTGGGCTTGTCGCCCACGACTTTACGGATATCTTCTTCGTCGCAGAATTTCCAGGGTCCGTTGGCGTCGCGTGGGAAAAGACGATCGGAATTCTTATAACCAATCTCCATATATTCCACTCCGGCGGCAACATTCGCTTCGTAAACTGCTCTTACAAATTCGTAGCTAAAGTAATGGTCGTTGACAAGACCTCCGTCGCGGATAGTGCAGTCAAGCGTCGTTATTTGCGGTTCGTTTAAGCCCCAGAGAGGATTCATAGGTTTTCCCCCGTCGGAGTTAGGACACTCCATGCGTTTGTTGTTGCGTCTTGACAGTATGTCGACTGAGCTCTCTGGGAAAAACGTCCGGGAACGCCTCGTCCACAAGATACACATCGACCCTCTCACCACAATATTACATAATATTGGGAAATCGTCAAGTTTTTTAACAATTCTTAACGACTTTTCTTCACACGTGACTGCTCGCCCCTTTCTTCACTTGCGTCATTACATCGTTAATCTATAATTACCCGAACCTTCATTGGAACTTTGAACGATTCTGTATTGGAGTCTTACGCCTTGAATATTTGCTTGAAAATCGGAAATGTCGTTGTCGATCCGCCTGTGCTTTCCGCTCCTATGGCCGGATATACAAACTACGCGCACAGAGAACTATTAAGACGGTTGGGAGGCGTCGGACTTATCGCTACGGAAATGGTGAGCGCAAGAGCGTTTGTTTGTATGGGCGAACGCGGGGAAGGGGAGCCTGAGAGACTTTGGGGGGTGATGGACGAACCGCGACCGCTTGCCGTACAAATCTGGGATAATTGCCCTGAAACGCTGGAAAAACTCGCCGCTAGATTGGCTAAAGAACTCAAGGTTAGCGTCGTCGATTTGAATTTCGGATGCCCCGCTCCTGCAATTGCAAAACGCTCCGCTAGCGGTTCCTTTCTTTTAAAGGATCCGCAGAAAGTCGGCGATTTGGTTGCAAGGGTTGCGCGAGCGTGCGACCCGACTCCCACTACCGCAAAAATTAGACTAGGGCTTACCGAAGACTCTATAAACGCTGTTGACGTCGCGCAGGCCGTTGAGGACGCCGGCGCCGCCGCGATTACCGTTCATGGAAGAACCGCCGCGCAAATGTATCGCGGACTGGCCGACTGGGATGAAATCGCGAACGTTAAGACAAATTTGCGAAAAATCCCACTTATTGGCAACGGGGATATAAAATCCGCCAAAGAAGCTGTTGAACGTTTGGAAAATTATCCCGTCGACGGCGTCATGATTGGACGTGCTGGACTCGATAAACCATGGATCTTCAGAGATATTGCGCGGCTGTTGCGTGGGTGGGAACCCGAGCCGGAACCGACTTTACTCGAACAGCGCGAACTGTTGCTGACTCATTTCCGATTGGTTGTTGAGAGATTCGGGCTTGAAAAAGGCGTGATTATGATGCGGAAGTTTGCCGTACATTATTCAAAAGGACGACCGGGCGGAAGAAATTTCAGAGATAAAATCTGTCGCGTCTCCTCTGAACAGGATTTTCTGAACGTCGTTGAAAAAGATTTCGTCACTGAGGAAAATGGGTGAGAATATTTACTAGAACGGCTACCGCCTCCAATTTGGGGATGTCGCGCCCTGGAAAATCTTTCTGAGTGCGGCGACAGGAAAACTTTATTTACCCTTTTTACTCATTTTTTCACTTTTTTTACTTTACGTCTTATTCTTGCTATTGACGCGATTTTTTATAAACCATACCCTTGACCCAGAAAGTGACGGGAGCGGGCCTATGACCTTCGCCTAGGTCGTCTGTCGTCGCGCTATCGCGCATGTTTCTTGATGGAGCTTGAATGGAAAGTAAGGCCGCCCTCAATAAACATTCCCTAGTGCGCGTGATACTTTTGACCTGAACAGTTACAGTCGCGTCATGACTCGTGTTAAAATTGCCGGTACTGGATCGTACCTTCCTGAACGAATCGTCACAAACGACGAACTGGCCGAACGACTGCCAAAGACGTCCGACGAGTGGATCTTTTTACATACTGGGATCAAGTCGCGTCATGTCGCCGCTCCTGACGAATCCGCTTCGTCTATGGGCTTGATCGCCGCTAAAAGAGCCTTGGAAAACGCCGGGGTTGAGCCTGAGGATCTCGGAATGATTATGG
>CAYUUL010000072.1:0-8203 GCA_964447865.1 uncultured Planctomycetaceae bacterium
ATCCGAACCCCGACTGCGTTGTCAACGGCTGGCACAACGCGACGTTTACCCGCGCGGTAACGCCTACGGCGTGGCTTAGCTCGCTCTGGAGAGCTTAAGACAGTTAGCAGTTAGCAATTATTTTTTTACTTACTGACTGCTCGCCGTTAGTTATTAAACGTTGAATTACAATTGCAATTTCATTGCTAATTGCTAATTGCTAATTGCTAATTGCCCAAAGGGCAGCGGCCAACGCGGTTGCGCGTCCGAGCGCCTCGACGGCGCTGGAGTCGGAAAACGCGCATGAGAACGCGCATGCTAAAAAGACCGAGCCGACCGCTAATTTCGCGTAGCGTTTCACGCCGATCAACGCGACCGACTCCCCGTTCGAACTCGACGCGCAGGCAATCGCCGCGATCGCAATCGCGAAAAGCGCCGGGCCCCAACACGCGTCCCACTTAGCGCCGCACAACTCCGCGCATCCCAGCGTAACCGCCGCGATCGCGCCCATCGTCGCGCCCAACTTCGCGGCGTCCGCAACCGACCCTCGAACCGCGACCGCGATCAGACAAACGATCAACGCCGCCAACGACCCAAACTTCCACGCGAACTTCCCGGCCCGATCCTCGTCCGCGCGCGTCAACGCCGGCCCCGACGCCGTATCGCTAACCGCCCGAACGTTCCCCGCAAACGCCGCCAGAACCCGACGGTCCCGCAACTCGCCCGGAGAATAAACGTAGACCGCCGTTCGGCCCGGCTTGTCCGCGTAGTAATTCGCTCGGAACCGATCCGAAAAGTCCTCGACCGTCGGCGCCCGACCGTTCGAAAGCGTCTTGAGCGCAAACAGGCGCTTAAGCGTCTCGACCGCCGTCCGACTCTGGAACGAATCGAGCAGCGCGCGATAGTTGCGATCCGACAGCGATTCGAGCCGCCCCTGCGCGGTTTTCAAACTCTTCAGGAGCGTCGCCTTCGCGTCCGGCTCCACGCACAGACACTCGGTATTCTCGACGTCCTCCGCGAATCTCGCGACCGCGACCGCCAACGCGCCCTGACGCGGAAGTTCCGGCTCCCCCAATTTGAGCGGAAGCGCCCGAAGTTCGCTATCGAGATACTCGAGCGCCCTGCAACGTTCGAACCCGTCCGGGACCCGGTCCGGCAACGCGTCGGTTATGAACGACGACTCCTCCTCAAACCGCGCTTCCAGTTCGTCCGCCTCCGCGGCGTCTTTCGCGAACGCGACCGCGTAGAGCGCCCGACGGCCCGAGATCTCCGCGACGCGATCCCCGCGCAGTTCCAGCCCCGGCAAATTTTGAATCTCAATGTTCGCGTCCCAGTTATACTCCAACTTCGAGCCGAAATACGCGCACGCGCAGACCGCGACCAGGCCGATCCCGGTCGCGATTTTATGCGCGCTATAAGAGAACGGAACGCGAGCGTCGGCGGGGGACCGGAGTCCGAGCGGGGCCGGAAAAGTCTGCGACTCGGGATCCGCGTTCATCTCCGCGTCGTCCTCGCAAAACGCGACCGCCGCGGTCAACGTCAAATTCAACATGTGTCCGGCGAGCAGGAGTCCGAACGCGAGCCCGAACCCGAACCGCCGCGACTCTACGGACGGGAACGCGAGAAACGCGAGCGAAGCGCCCGCCAGCGCAAAGGTCGAGAACCGGAACTTTGAGTCGAGCGTCGCGCCGATCTTCTTCAACGCCTCTTTCGCGTTCCGGGTCCGACACGCGCATTCCGCGTACCGCTCAAGATACGCAAACGCCCAGTAGACGACAAACGCCCCGACGCATACGCCCGACCCGACCCGCGCAAGCGACCATTCGGGCCCGACCAGTCCGCCGGGAAACAGGCCCCAGGCGAGCGCGACAAAGATCGCGACGAGACCGGCGAACGCGCGCGAAAACGAGCCGAGCGTAAGCCAGCCGACCGCGAGTAGGGCGCACGCTCCGAACGACGCCGCGCGAATCGCGTCAGAACGCGTCTGACGCGTCTGGAGATACTCTTCGACGCATAAGGCGTCCAGGTCGATCGAGACGTTGGAGAAGCGTTCCAGAGCCGTTTGCGCGGTCGTCAGGAGAAAGTCGGCGGCCTCGGGCGTTCGTTTGAGTATCTTCGCGCAGACGACTCCGCGGAGTCCGGACGCGTCGTACCGGATCCTTTCGGGAGCGTTATTGACGCGTCTCTCGGCGCCGGGCGCTATCGGGTTCGGGTCGCGGTCCTCCGTATCGGGGGTCATGCCGTCGAACGCCGCTCGCGCCAGAGCGTCGGCAAAAGGTATCGCGCGTTCGACCGCCGCGACGCGTTCGGACGTCAATTCGGAGCGGAGTTTTTCGCGGAACCGGCCGAGAATCGCGTCGAGCGACAGGTAGTTCCAGTCCCCGTCCGCCAGCGCTCGAGCGGTTCGCGCGTCGTCGGCAAAGGTCTGAACGTCGTCCGGAGAAAGAAGATAGAGCCGTTTAGACGTCAGGGAGTCCGCGTCGATCGACCAGGGATCGAGTTGGAACAGGTCGTCCCGCGCGGCAAGCTGGTCGGCGATGAAATTGAGAGCCCCGTCAATTTGGAATTTGTTGGAGCCGAGCGCCGCGAAATAAGCGGCTTCGCAGGCGGGTTCGTCGGCACGATTGAACGTCGCGACGGGATAGAGTCCGAGCGCCAGCAGAACGACGCGCGCGCCCAGAAGCGTCAGTACGGATCCGATCGCGCATAAGAGCGCCGCGCCGGGGCGTTCAAGCGTCAATTTGAATTGCGTCGCGAGCGCTTTTCGCAAATATGACCCGAGTTTATCGCGCAGAGACATTCGAGCGAGACTCCTTTCCCCTTATCTTCCGACAAAATTCGCGGATCCGGCGCGCCGGGCGACGTCGGAGCTTTTTCCCAGTTCGTATTCCGAGCGCAGTTCGTCCCATTTCCGAAAATGTTCGACGTATTCGCGTTTGTAGTTCGGCTCAAATTTCTCGAGCGCTTTCTTCATCGGCGCGTTCTTTTGCAACTTCTGAGCCTCCTGCATGGAGATACCGCGCTGCGCTTCCGGGCGCAAACTGCGCAGATAGTACGACAGCACGCGTTGCGTTTGCGGAGAATAGTGCAGCATGTAATGAACCCACGACCACGATTCGCGGTATTCCCGAGTCTTCATCTGGTCGACCTGCGCCAGCTTCTCGAGCCGCGCCAGCGACGGGGGCGACGCGAAGAATCCGGCGACCTTCTCTTCCGCTTTTTCCAGGTACGGGTTGCGGAACCCCCGTTCTCCGGGCGGGATCTCGAAATACTTGGCGAGTCCTTCGTCGATCCAGATAGGGACGTTTTTCAGGGACGCGTTCAGGTAGGCGTGCGTCATCTCGTGGCGAATATTGACGATCATCTGCTGATCTCTCGGGACCATCAAGACGCCGGGCTGGTCGGGCTCTTTGACGTAGAGGGCCGGGCGGTCGTTTGGCGCGCCGGGGAATACGGAGTCGATAAAACGCCGATAGGATTCGAACGTACCAAACAGACAGAGCTCGATTTTCTCTCTGGATTCCGGGACCCCGAGGAACCCGATAAGGTCGCGTTGGAGCTGTATGATTTCCGATTCCACAAGCGGCATGGAGTCGAGCGGGAAATCGGACTCGCAGACGACTTTTCCGATCGCTACGGAGTACGGGAGCATATTCGAGAACTGGGGCGAAAGGTCGACTTCGACGTTCGAGGACTCCGGGGCGTAGCGTTGCGGAGTATACTGGCTTTGGGCGTACCGCGCCTGGGCGGTCTGGCTTTGCGCGTACTGGTCGGAGGCGTATTGAGCCGTCGGGGGCGTTTGCGCGGCGTTTTTCTTTGGGACGGGGGCGGGATCGTAGAGGGGTTCCGGCTCCGCGTCGTTGTTTTTAGCGAATGGGCCGCCGTTGAGCAACCAGGGGAGCGGGATCTGGAGATCGATACCGCGAACGTTCGCGACGATCGTCAGATTAAAAGCCGTCCACGCGGCAATCGCTATAAGGCGACTATTTATGCGCATATCTCGTATTCTCCTCGCGGCGATCATACAGATTTTCATGGCGCGGGGCAAGAGCAAACCGGCGAAGAAGCGCCGGGGAGTCGGGGCCAGGTTGGGGCGCCTGGATCGGCGTCGAGCGGTCGGCCCGGACGAGGACATAAAAATAGCCCTCCTCCCGTTGAGTGTAGAAGGAGAGCCAACGTTGGATTCGTGTCGCGAGACCCTTGAAGGGAGAGCGGACAACGGGCGTTATAGTAGCGCTAAATATCTTTTTTTCAAGTCGTTCGGCGACAAAAACCCCCAAAAAAAACAAATAAGCGCCGAATTGACAACTTTTAACCCGCCGCGACGCGCGTAACCGACGCAGGGAAAAGAGTAGGCGCCCCTTATTGGTAGGATAAAGGACGCCCCGTTTGAAACGTTCTATCGGGTGAAATCGAAGAACAGGCGTATTTGTAACATAACCCACGACTCCGCGCAAGAGGACGCCTCAAAAAAATACAGAAAAAGCGAGAAATAATACTTTAGTGGGTCCGAATATGTCGCGAAATCGAGCGCCGAAGTTTACGCGGAGTAGTCGGGCCGCGCCGGTTTTTCGAGAAAAGAGGGCGCCCGCTCCGCGAAAGGTTCACCCGGACGATCGACCGTATGGACGTCGGTCGTCTTTTTTTGTTCGCGTCAACTTTGTCCGCGTCGACCGCGTTCGGGCATAAAAAAAACTCCCCCGGTCGTTGGGACCCCCGGGAGAGCAAAGTGATGAAGTTTAGCTATTTATTGATGGTACCGTAAAAACGGATTTTTACAAGCGCCTTTTCGACAAAATCCGCGCGAAACAGTCCCCGGAGTCCTTCCCTTCGCGGTCGTCGTTCGCGGCGCGTCAATTCCCGCAAGCGCCGTTTGTGGTATAATGTCGGGAACGATACTTGCGGAGTATCTTTTTGGCGCAGCGAAACGCCGATCCACAACCAACAAAAACGAGGGTTCCATGCAACAACGGCTAACGGCGATCTCCCTTTTTTCCTGGGCGGGCGGTATGGACGTCGGCGTTCGGCAGGCCGGCTTTGACGTTCTCGCCTGTCTGGAATTAGACAAACACTGCTGTTCGACGCTCCGCGAAAATATTTCGCGGTCGGGAGCGCGGACGACCGTGTACGAGGGCGATATAAGAACGTTCTCCCCGGAACAGATTCTCAACGAGCTTGGCGTCCAACCTGGGGGCGTCGACCTGCTCTTCGGTGGTCCTCCGTGCGAAACGTTTATCGCGGCGCTGTGTAAAAAACCGACCGCTAATCGCTTGACGATATAACCTCACATATACGCTGGAGACGTCTCGACATGGCTTACGTAGAATCGGAAACGCTGGAATTAAAAAGCAAATTCTCTGACACAATCTGCAAAGAGATCGTCGCCTTTCTGAATACCAACGGGGGCGAATTACTCATCGGGGTCGACGACTCCGGGCAAGTCGTCGGGATATCGAGCGTCGACGAGACGTCCAGGAAGGTTTCGGATATTATCACGGATCAAATCGAGCCCAATCCTCAGCATTTGATCGCGTCTGAGATTCGCTACGAAGCCGGCAAAACGTTTTTAGCGGTTCACATAAAAAAAGGGGATCGTCCGCTCTACTGTCAGAAGAAGTACGGGTATTCTTCCGCCGGTTGCGTCGTAAGGGTCGGCGCGACCTGTAAAAATATGACGCAAGAGCAGATTCAGGCGCGTTACGAACGCAATTTCATCGACTCCGACCGCATGCTGGTTACGCCCGCACGGTACGGGTCAATTTCTTTTAAAACGTTAAAAGTCTACTACGCGGAAAAAGGTTATCATCTTGACGAATCGACGTTCGAAACGAATTTGAATTTAAGGACTCCGACCGGGGAATACAATCAACTTGCGGAACTGCTCTCCGATAAGAATATGTTCCCGCTGATTTTTGTGAAGTTCCAGGGGCTCGACAAGACCGCGCTTTCCGAACGGAACGACTACGGCGCTCAGTGTTTGCTTTTCAGCTACGAACAAATCAGAAACCGTTTGGCGGCGGAAGACGTCTGCGCAACGGACACGACGGTCCGACCAAGGCAAGACCGTTATCTCTTTGATTTCAACTGCGTAAACGAAGCGGTCATCAACGCGTTCGTCCATAACGACTGGAACGTCTCTCAGCCGTTGATCTCCATGTTTCAGAACCGCATAGAAATCTTCTCGCATGGCGGGCTCCCCAAAGGTCAAACGCGCGATATGTTCTTTCGAGGCGTCAGCCGCCCGCGCAACGATATGCTAATGCGGATTTTCATGAATATGAACCTCGCCGAACATACCGGGCATGGGATCCCGACGATCCTCGCCAAATACGGAGAGACCGCGTTCGAGATAACCGACTCCTATATTTTGGTAACCATACCCTACGCGCCCGACGTTCTCGAACGTCTCCGGGTCGGCGGTCGCGTCGGCGTTCATCCCGATTTAAATTCGACGGAGAAGAATACGCTGGGGCTTCTTCGCGAGAATCCCAACGCGACCGCGGACGTTATCGCCGCGCGTCTGGGCGTGTCCAGACGGACCGTAGAACGCGCTTTAAAGAAGTTGCAGGAGAAAGAACTCCTGGCGCGAACGGGGTCGAAACGTGACGGGAAATGGATTATCCTTGAACGCTAACGCCGCGAAAGGATCGGGAACGTCCCCTGACTCCGTCGTTCTCTAACCTGTCTTGCACCAGGAGTAAAGCTGTCTTTAACCCGATTCGCAAGCGTTTTCTCTAACCCCGGCGCCCTTTTCCTCGCGTCAATTGTCGGTTTGGCGTCGGTTTGGCGTCGGTTTGGCGTCGGTTTGGCGTCGGTTTGGCGTCGGTTTGACGTCGGTTTGACGTCGGTTTGGCGTCGGGACAAATGTCGGGATAACGTCGCAACCGTTGCGGAATATCGGTTTGCGCGTCGCGTTCGGCGTCTGGATAGACGTCGGGATAACTGTCGGGATAAAAAAGGGCAAAAAAAGAGTCATATCTTCTTCCAGGTTGGCAATATTTATCAAAAAGCCAATTAGATAAGGAGGCGGACATGAACAACGACTACGCGGCGCGGGTCCCATTGTGGGATTACGTCGCCGACTGTTACTCTGGCGCCCGGCTGGTGAAATACGGCCCTCGCGCGCTCGATTATCTTCCGATGAGCTCTCTGGAACGCGAAGAACTCGCGCGAACCGGAGCGCCCTTTTCTCAATCCCGTTACGCGTTTCGCCGTCAGATCGCGTCGTTCGAGAATTTCTTTCGTCCTGTGATCGACGACGTCGTCGGCCTCATGCAGCGCAACCCGGCGACGGTCCGGTTCGGGGCGGTCTCCGACGAAGAATCTCCGCGTCAGGTTCGCGCGCTTAAAGTCTGGGGCAACCGTTTCAACGACGGTCTCGCGGGTCTCAAATCGCGTCTGAATTTCGGTCAGATTCTCTACGGGCGCTACGTCATGCTGCTCGACGTTGTAACCGGCTCGGACGGTCTCGATCCGCAATTCTGCATCGCCGAATACCCCGCCAGGAAGCTGCTCGACGGAGCGGTCGCGGACGACCCTTCCCCCGAACTCGGCTCCGTTCGCTGGGCTCTGCTCGACGAATCGACCAGGAAATTCAACCCGACGAATAAGACGTGGCGCCCGGTCAAGCGCCTGCGACTCGTAGCGCTCGACGAACAGGGCCGGTATTACGCCGCGGTCTTTCAGGGTCCGGACGCCGAACGCGAATGGCGGTCGTTCGACATAGCGCGGCCCGACGCGCGAGCCGTCTACCCGTCGTTTCGCGGCAGGACGCTCGGATTCGTGCCCCTGACCGTCTGCAACGTGAACGCGCTCGGGCTCGACCGCTGGTCCGACCCGCCGTATCTGGACGTCGCCCGACTCGCCGTGGAGAATTACGTCGTCGACAGCTGGTACAAAATGGGGCTCTATCTTCACGCGACGCCGACGCTCGCGGTCTGCAACGCCGCTCGGGAATCGAACGACGTGCGGCTCGGAGGAGTCGTCTGGCCCAAAGGAACGAGCGCCAATCCTGTGACGGTCTCGATTTTGGAGACGAACGGAGCGGGTCTCGCGGAACTTCGCAACGCGAAACTGGAACTGAAAGAGACGTTGCGCTACACGTCGATTCGGGAGCTTATCGAGCGGGCGGGCGCGAACTCCTCGGACGACGCGTTGCGTATTCGGGCGAACTCTGGGACGGTCGCGGTCGCGTCGATCGATCGGACGGGGGGGCGCGCCGTCG
>CAYUUL010000073.1:0-8171 GCA_964447865.1 uncultured Planctomycetaceae bacterium
ACCGAGGACTGGAGAGGCTTCGAACATATCGAGAGCTTTACCTTTCGGCATATCTTTCGCTTGTGGGATGTCGAGAAGAACGACGTCGCCCAAACCCGCCATGGCGCAATATTGCGCGCAAGTAGCTCCAACGTTACCGGCTCCGATAATGCTGATCTTAGCACGTTTCATTTAACTAACTCCCTAATTGGAATATTGTATCCGCGAAAACGAACGCCGTTACGAACGCGGCGCGTCTTCGCCGTTATATGGTGTAGTTTTGTATAACCGCGCGCGTTCCCGCGAATCGCGATTGATCCGTTATTTTATCCTCTTTTTCATTCTTAGGCAATAGGGCGCCGCGGTTTTTCAAGTCGACTCTCAGGCGCTTTTCCAAAAATTTTTCAAGGGCTCTGGAACGCGTTTGCGGGTAGGGAGAGAAAAATAAGATACAAGAAATGAAGGCGCGCCGCGAGCAAACTCGCGACGCATGCCCAGAAAAGAATCGTAGTACCGAAGAAAGGACTCGAACCTTCACCCCCAGTTACGAGGACTAGGACCTGAACCTAGCGCGTCTGCCAATTCCGCCACTCCGGCATTTCTGTGGATTATTATAGACGACGTTTAACGTTTGAAAAGGGGGCGCGGTATTTTTTATTTACTTGCGTCTCCTCTCGCGGCGGCGCCGTTTCTCTCGGCTTGCCCCGCCGTCGGTTCCACAAATATATGAAAAATTTTAAAAATGTGTCAAAATCGGCTTGCAACTGGGCGTTCGAGGTTGCATAATAGACGCAACGGGACGTTTCGAGGGTTTTAAACGCTCGGACCGCCGTAATCCAAATTGGCGCGCAACGCTCCAAACGTTCGTCGGCGAAATCCGATCCCTTATAATAGCGCAAAAAAGAGGTACGTTCATGACGCGATATTTCATTTTGACACTGGCGGCGCTCGCCGCGTTCTCATGCGCGGTTCTTTCCGCCGCGGAATATAAAGGTCCGATCGAGCTGATTCCCACGCAAGACGGCGCGACGCTCTACTCCCTGAATATGGACTCCAAAGAGATCGCGGTTGTGAACGTCGCGGACGCGAAAGTCGAACGAACGATCGCGTTGCCCGGAACCCCGAACGACATGTGCCTGAGTCCCGACGAAAAAACAATGTACGTCGGATACGGCGATTACCAGGGCAAGATTTGCGCGGTCGACCTGGCGTCCGGTCAGATTACCGGCGAAGCGGTCGTCGGTCACACCCCTTGCGGCTTGCGCGTTTCCCCCACTGAAGAAAACATAATGTACGCGTGCTTGCGGTTCGATACGAAGTTGGCGAAAATCTCTCTTCCGGACTTCAAAGTACTGGCGACCTATCCCGCGCTTCACGAGCCTTGCGACGCGGTTATCACGAACGACGGAAAATCGTACTACGCCGCGAACTTCCTCCCGATGGATCGTTCCGACGGCGCGAACGTCGCCGCCGAGATCACCTGTCTCGACACGCAAACTGGCGAAACGAAAAACATTCGTCTCCCGAACGGCAGTTCCAGTATGCACCACATTTGCCTTTCCGCGGACGGCAAATACGTCTACACGACCGCTATTCTGGCGCGTTACCAACTTCCGACGACCCAGGTTGAACGCGGCTGGATGAACACGAACGGGTTCAGTATCATCGACGCTGAAAAACGCGAATTTGTCAACACGGTTCTTCTGGACGACGTGGACGCCGGAGCCGCCAATCCGTGGCCGATCGCCGTCACTCCGGACAACAAGACGATTTGCGTCGGCATTGCGGGGACGCACGAATTGATCGTCATCGATTCCGACAAGACTCACGAAAAACTCGCGAGCCTGCCTAAAAACGCGGAAGACGCCAAAGAACAAGGTCTGACGAACGTCACGACCGCCGACCAGGTTCCGCAACTTCTCGCGTTCCTCGTCGGGCTCAAGACGCGCGTCAAGTTGTCGAACCGAACTCTTAAAGGCAAAGCGCCCCGTTCGCTCGCGATTATCGGCGACAAAGCCTACGTCGGCATGTATTTCACCGACAATATTATGGTCGTCGACTTGAAAGCGCGACGCCCGAAGGCGAAGTTGTTCGTCGAATTGGGCCCGTATCCGGAAATGGACGCCGCTCGACGCGGCGAACTGGCGTGGCACGACGCGACTCTCTGTTTCCAGAACTGGCAATCTTGCGCAAGTTGCCATCCGGAAGCGCGCAGCGACGCGCTCAACTGGGACCTGCTCAACGACGGCATGGGCAATCCTAAGAACGCGAAAGGCATGTTGTACTCGCTCGAACTTCCGCCCGCCATGTGGCACGGAGTCCGCGTCAACGCCGAAAAAGCGATTCGCACCGGGTTCCAATATATAATGTTCGCGAGCGTTCCGGACGAAACCTGCGTCGATATCGAGCATTATTTCCGTTCCCTTAGACAACTGCCGAGTCCGAAACTGGTCGACGGTCAACTCAGCGAAAAAGCGCTTCGCGGAAAAGCCGTCTTTGAGAATCCGAAGTACGCCTGCACGGAATGCCACATCGGCGAATATTTCACCGATATGAAACTTCACGACGTCGGGTCTCGCGCCGACTTCGATCACCGCGACGACTTCGACACGCCGACTCTGCGCGGTATCTGGCGCACCCCGCCCTATATGCACGACGGACGTTACGTCAATTTGAAAGACGTGTTCATTGAAGGCAAACACGGAGACGTTCTCGGCGACGTCGACGAAATGACCGGGGAAGAAGTTGACGACCTCGTCGAATACCTGCTTTCGATCTGACCGCGCAACAGGTTATGATCGCGCATTGACGTCCGCGCGTCGCGAGATAAGGCGCGGCGCGCGTTTTTAAACCCTTTCGCAAATATGGACGCAAAAGCGTTGAAGGAGACCGCGAGCAATGGCGGAGAGTTACGACGATAGGAACGTGGAGTTTAAGAAGGAATACTCCGACAAGATACGCCGAGCGGTCGTCGCGTTCGCGAATACGAACGGCGGCAAGCTCTACGTCGGCATCGACGAATTTGGGGACGTCGTGGGACTCGCGGATCCGGAAGACGTCAGGCGCAGGGTCGAAAAGCTCTTGCGCGACGGCGTGCAGCCGGACGTCTCGCCGTTCGTCGAATACACCATTGAAAACGCGGAAGGCAAACGTATTCTCGGAGTCGAAGTGAGCCGCGGGTCCGGACGCCCCTATTGGCTCGCGGACAAAGGTTTGGAGCCGGACGGCGCGTTGATTCGGGACGGAGTCTCGTCGGCGCCGGCGACTTACGAAGAGATCAACGAAATGATCAAGCAGACGGCTCTGGAAGGGTTCGAGAACGCTCGCGCGGCGCGTCAGGATCTCTCGTTTGAACAGGCGGGGGACGCGTTTAAGGCGGCGGGTCTGGCGCTCGAGCGTCGCGATCTTCGAACGCTCGGACTCGTCGATCTCGCGGACGCCTACACGAATTTGGCGTACTGGCTCTCCGATCAGAATCTTTCCTCGATACGTCTGGCCGCCTGGGACGAAACGGGGGCGGTTCGCGAACGCGCGGATTATTCGGGGTCGCTCCCGCGCCAGTTGAAAGACGCGCTCGCGTTTATCGACCGTTACAACCGCCGATTCGTCAAGACGCAGGCGGGCCGCAGAGTCGACGCGATCGAGTATAGAGAGTATCCGGTCGAAGCGATTCGCGAAGCGCTCGTCAACGCGATCGCGCACCGCGACTATCGGCGCGAGGTTCCCACCCTTGTTCGACTCTATCCCAACCGGTTGGAAATAACGTCGTACGGAGGTCTCGACCCGGATCTCGACAAACAGGATTTGGCGCTCGGAGTCGCGCTCTCCCGGAATCCGAAATTAGCGGATCTTTTCCGACGTCTCGGGGTCGCGGACGGCGTTGGCCGCGGTCTCGAAAAGATTCGCGACGCTTACGCGCGCCACGCTCCGGAACCCGTCGTAGAGACTTCGCGAAACTTCTTTAAAATCACGTTGCGCAAAATATTTGAGACGACGAACGTATCGCCGCGCAGAGCCCGCCCCGTCGTTAAGGGCCCGGACAGAATCCAATCTCCGACGGCGCGATTTGAATTTGCGCCGACGAGCGTCTCAAGCGCTTCTCACTCTATTGAAACGGACAAACTCGACGACGCGCCAACTCGGGCGACCAACGCGGTCGAGCTTGATTCGAGCGTCTCCATTACGACCTCCGCGTCGAACCCCGGAACGCTCAATTCTTCTCTCAATTTGGAAAAACGCGCGGATCCAAAGCCGCAAGAGGACGACGCGAAAAACTGAGTCCGAGTCGACTGGGTATGGTCCGCGATAGATAAGAAAGGCTTATCGATGAAATACGTAAGGTTGAACAACGGCGTCCCCATGCCGATGCTCGGTCTGGGAGTCTATCAGATTCCCGACGCGCTGGAAGCGGAACGAGTCGTTTCGGACGCGTTTGAAGTCGGCTACCGTCTGATCGACACGGCGGCGGCGTACGGGAACGAGGAATCGGTCGGAAACGCGATTAGACATTCGGGAATCGACCGTTCGGAACTCTTTATCACGACGAAGCTTTGGGTTCAGGATTACGGGTACGAGCCGACGCTCAAAGCGTTCGACGCGTCCTTAAAGAAACTCGGTCTGGACTATCTCGACCTCTATTTAATGCACAAGCCTTACGGAGATTACTACGGATCGTGGCGCGCTTTGGAGAAACTCTATCGCGAAGGAATGATTCGCGCGATTGGCGTAACGTCGTTCTGGAACGAGCGTCTCGCGGATCTCGTCGCGTACAACGAGATTAAGCCGACGGTAAATCAAATCGAGACGAACGTATGGCGCCAACAGGACGAAGCGGTCGACTTCATGGCGAAAACCGGAGTCGCGCCGCAAGCGTGGGCCCCGTTCGCGGAAGGACTCAAGGACGTCTTTAACGCGCCCGTCCTGAAAACGCTCGCGGAGAAATACGGCAAGTCGACCGCGCAAATCATGCTCCGGTGGCATTTGCAACGCGGCGTCTCCGTCATTCCGAAAACGACGCGTAAACAGCGTCTCGTCGAGAACATGAACATTTTTAATTTCAATCTTTCCGACGACGATATGGCGAATATTAAAACGCTCGATACGGGCAAGAGTCCGATTTACGACGAAATGGATCCGAAAACGGTAAAATGGATCGCCGGGCATAAGATCCATAACTGACCTGAACGCCGGGGGGCGTCGTTTTTCTCTCGCGCAAAACGAATGGAAACGTTGGGAAGCTCCCCCCGGAGTCTTTTGGAGTCTTTTGAAATTTGGAAATTTTGAAACGCCGTCGCGTTCCGTCGCGAACCGACGCGCTAAGGCGTTTTAAGAGCGTTTCCGACGCAAGGAACAGGGCCGCGCGACTTCTCCCCGAAACGCGGTCGGTTTCTCGCGTCTCTTAACGCTCGTTATTCGGACGCGAGCCGCGGATAGCCGTTTCCACTCCATTCGGCGGTTATCCGCGTCCCTCGCGTCTCTTAACGCTCGTTATTCTTCCGCGCCAAGTCGGCGTAGAACTTCGCGCCGAACGCGATTCAGAGCGCTCGTGCAGATTTTACTGACGTAAGATTGCGTAACGCCGAGCTCTCGCGCAAGATCCTCTTGCGTTCTTCCGCGCCAATAGAGTTCGGTCACGATTTTTTTATCTCTCGCGGGCAGGTTCTCAATCGCGTCTTCGGTCAGGAACCGCAAGTTCTCGCGCGCTTTCTCCCGTTCTTCCTGTTCTCTTTCGTCGACCGCAACCTCTTGCAGGGCCTGTTCCTCGACGTCCGCGTCTGAATCGCGGTATTTGCGCGCGCGTCGCGCCGTTCGAATATCCATACGAATAGAGCAGTCGATTTGGAACGAGATCCAGTACGCCAATTTGACGCCCTTGCCCGGTTCGAATCTTTCCAGAGCGAGAACGAGTCCGAGGAGTCCGGCCGCGAATTTTTCGTCGTAACTCAGAGCGGGCCCGTAGTTCTTTGTCGCGAGTATTTTGCGCAGGAGCGGAATGTGCGACTCGACGTCAGCGGAATCGATCGTGAAGCGCGAGACCTGGCGCCACTTTTTCTTTTTTTCAGAATCCGCATTCGCTTGAAGCGCGGCGTTCGCGTTATTTTCCGACATGAGAAGAGTTCTCCTTTCGCTTGACGCGGACCGAGACGGACGACATGGATCGCCGCAAGCCGCGCCAGGCGCGTTATGAGGTTAATTAGTTCTGTGTGTGTGTTTAGTTTTGCGCG
The DNA here is from genome assembly GCA_964447865.1 of uncultured Planctomycetaceae bacterium. Classification (GTDB taxonomy): domain Bacteria; phylum Planctomycetota; class Planctomycetia; order Pirellulales; family Thermoguttaceae; genus RUG369. The sequence goes on from CAYUUL010000073.1 coordinate 6,204, forward strand.
GTTGCGCGATTCGCGGAAACAGGTTCGGCGTTATGAGGTATGCGTAGGTTTAGTTTTTGCCGAACGATCCGCGTTGGTTGGGGCGCGTTAGAATCGAATAAACCCTCCTTCGCAGGCGCCCGGGGAGTCGATCAGCGCGGAAATCGCCCAGGCGAGCGCGTCGACGCGGTCGTCGTGGACGTCGAACTTCTCGACGGGATTGAATGAAGTCATTTCGTCTTCCAGAGCGCGAAAGACTCCGACGTGGTGAACGCGGCCCTGTCGGTACAGGACCGCGGCGGGTTCCGCTCGACTCCATTTTCCGCGGGCGGCGCGGACAGGTTTGAGCGGCATGTACTGGTTGACGCTTCTCAACGCTTCGAGCGCGAGTTCGCCTCCCTGGTTCGTTTCGACGACGACAAGATCGGCGTTCCAGACTCTCCGCGTCGCTTCGACCTCGGCGGTCCAGACGGCGGGATGAGCGCGCAGCGAACGGTCGTCGAGCACGTAGAAATGCCCCAGTCCGTCCGACTCCGTTCTGAGTCCGACAACGACGATTCCCGTTTCGTCGGAGGTTCCGGACGCGGTGACGGCCGGGTCGACTCCCACGACGATCTTCTCGAATCCACTCGGAGTCCCGGTCGTTCGAAACGCGTCGATATCCTCCTGTTTCCAGAGCGCGTTTTCCGAATCGTTCGCGAACTCTCCGTAAAGAAAACGTTTCTTCGCGAGTTCCGACCCGCAATTTAACGTCGACTCCACGTAGCCGACCGGAAGATTCTCCGCGTTGTCGCTCGGATTCAGTTTCACGACCCCGTAATTCTCAGAGTCATAAAGCGGCGTTCGCGAACCGGGATTGACCTTGTCGAAAAACATGCGGTAGATCCAGTGCGAACGGCCCGGAGGATTGCAGTCGAAAAAGGCCCGATTGCGCAGGACTTTTCCACTGGCGTCGACGCGTCGTTCGGCGAGTCGGGTCAGCGCGAGTTCGACCGCGGGAAAGGCGATCTCGGAACATTCGTTGAAATAGACGGTCGCAAATTCCAGGCCGAGAATCTTTTCGGCGCGTTTCGGATCGTCCAGTCCGACAAAGTAATATTCCGCCCCGTTGGGTAAGACGTACCTTGTCTCAACTGCGTTTCGAGTATAACTGAGTTTAGGAAAGCAAAGTTCGAGCGCTTTCGGGAAGGTGTCTTCGAAAACGGACCTTCGCGCCGAGTTGAAATAGCGTCGAAAAATTGCGTGTCGTCCTCCGTATCGGGCTCCAAGCGCGATCAGGGCCCGGCAAAATTCAAAGGTCTTTCCGGACCTTGAACCGCCGTACGCTAGAATCCGCGTTTTATCGCGAATTACGCGCCGCATCGCGAGTTGCGCCGACGTCGGACGATAGGATGGCGTAAGCATGACGGCTCCTTTCGTCGATTATGCGACTTCTACTGGCAATTACGCGAGAGACTGTTAAAAAAACGACAATATACTTCCCAACTAAATTTCCCAACGCGTCGTATTCTAACAGCGTTTTTCGTTTTTTAAAAGAGCGCGTTTTAAATTTTATTTCTAAATTTTTAGAATTACTCTTAGAATTTTCGCGTCTGAGTCGGCTGGAAACGACGCCTGCGACGTTCCGACGTCGGTTAATTTTGTTTCAAAATTTTTCGCCGAACGCCGGAAACTCGATCCGCCCTACCCCGCGTCGCGCTCGCTGGGTCGATTCCGCGCCGAATCGCGCTTGTTTTCACTTGAAATTTCATTACAATGTTTAGGATAACGTTTCGTATCCTACGCGAAACGGCGCCAACTTAATTCGAATTAACCTTGAACATTGACTCCCAAAGGATCCCGACATGGCGGATACGAAAAAGGAACAGGAACGCGCGGAGCTTTTCGGCGCGATATGGAAGATCGCGGACAAGTTACGCGGAACCATCGACGGTTGGACTTCAAGCAATATGTTCTCGGCATGATGTTCTACCGCTATATCTCGGAGAA
>CAYUUL010000074.1:0-8014 GCA_964447865.1 uncultured Planctomycetaceae bacterium
TTCCGCGAGTAATTGACGCAGGACGACCGTGAGAAACACGCCGGCTCCGCAGGTCGGATCGAGAAAACTGGGCCCGACCGCTTGGGAATAAGAGATCGCGCGAGAGTAAAGATACTTTGCCAAAGGTTCCGGCGTATAAAATTCCCCCAACATTCGCCGAAGTTTGGGCGATAAAATTTTGACGTAAATCGTCCCAAACGGGTCGCCGATCGCCGCCAAATCCTCAATTCGCAATTCGTCGAGAACGCGCTTGTCGATTCCCAGTTCCGATCGAATCGTCGCGCCCCAGTCGAAGGTAGTCGCGCCGAAAAGCAAACGCGTTTCTTCTGCCGACAGTTCGTAGTATCGTTCCAGGAACGCAAAAATCGTTTGCGCTACGTACGTCTGAATAAGAAACAAACACGCGTCGAGCGCTTCGTTCGGCGGGACGTCGAGAACGCGAACCGGATCCGAGAATAACTCCGGACAAACGCGCCGCCAGGCCGCGAACGCATTGAACGCGGACGAAGAAAAAGACTTATCGTTCGCGGAGAAATTCGATTCAAGACGAAAAGTGAAACGCGTGAATTTGAACGCGTCGCGGGAGTTGAACTCGTTAGTTTTAAAAAGGCTCGCGAGCGCCGTCAAGCCGCGGCTGGCGCAAACTGAACCGACGCCAAACCGTCGCGACCACGCTCGCTGATACGCGTCGACGTCATACATCGTGAATAACTTTTTTTACGACGCCCCAAACGATAAAATCCATTTCCTCGTCTATTTTCAGGACGGGGTAACGCGGGTTTTCCGGTCGAAGTTCCACAACGTCATCCTTCTTGAACAATCGCTTGACGGTGAATTCGCCGTTTATCGCCGCCAGAACAACGTCGCCGTTCGAGGGCTCTAAACTGCGATCGACGATGAGAACGTCGTTGGAAAATATGCCCGCGTCGCGCATCGAGTCGCCCGTCGCGCGAATGAAAAAGGTCGACGCCGGATTAGGTATCAGGAAATGCGTTAAATCAAGTTCCTCGTACGGCGCGTCCAAAGCGGGTGAAGGGAAGCCCGCCTGTATGCGATCCTCGTAGAGCCGAACGACAAGTCCGTTCCTGCTAATGAATGCCGCGACGCGATCCTTGAGAGAGATCGGCATGCGAATCGCCTGAGTCGGTTCGCCATATTTGCCGGATCCTTTCGGACGTCCCACGCGTCGACCTGTCGGCGATTCGCCTCCCAGTTTGGATGTTGTTTGTTTTTTTCTTCTATTTTTCGACGAAACTTCCGGCTGTTTTTCCGACCTGACGACCTTTTTAATACCCCTGAAAGTCGTTTCCAAGTCGTTCGCTTCCGTTCTTGTTTGCGTAGCGACGTCAAACGCCGCGACTGATTTCGTCGACTCTGAGCTGTTGAAAGCGTTACCGTCTCCAACTCCGCCCGTTTTTTGTTCCGTCATTTCAAACCCCAAGTGGCAAAACAATTTTGCGGATTTATTAAATCGCGTAACGTCGAGCTTTCCGCCTGCTTTTCACAGACCGCCTGGTCGTTAGGCTTTGCTCCCCGCTTTCGCCCCAATTTCCGTCGTCAACTTTGGCGGATTATATAGCAATTTACACTCAAGTTAATACCCGATACGCTAGTAATATTTTTTTACGCATAATTTGTATATTGGCGATTATAAATTGTTGATAACAATAGTATTAAACTAGTTTATGACTTCTGCGTTTGAAACGTTTAACAGACGCTTTCAAGTTACTGAAAAATAAAGACGGGACGCTCGTTGGAGTATCCCGTCTGATTTTCTTCAAACGTCAAATTGAGTCAGAATCTGTTTATTCCGTAAGGTCAAAATTGATTTCATTTTTACCAGACTTAACTTCAGCGGTGAGGCCGGACGTTTCAGGATCCGCGTATTTCCTATCGAGAAGGCTAACCTCTTTGGTCTCTTTGACTTCATTGCCGTCTTCATCGGTGTGAGTCTTGCCGGTTTCTTCTTCGCCGTAGCACTCGATAGCGACTTTATAAGCGCCGGGCGTGGTGCCGGCGTTCGCTTCGCCAAGGAGCGTTTGAAGTTTGTACGCGCCTTTTTCGTCGGTAATACCGCTCGATTCGCTACCGGTCGCGTCAGTCGGAATGAAACGCAACGAAGCGTACGGGAGAGGTTGTCCGTTAAGCGTAACGACTCCGGTTACGCCTTCCGTCTTAATCGTCTTTTTACCGCAAGCGGGAATGAACGCGACAACCGCGACAAGAGCTAAAATTAAAAACGCTTTATTTTGCATTACTTTTCCCCTATAAAAGAGCCGCCAAAACCTGGCGTTGCGCCGGGAACTGGCGGTCGTTGTTTATTGTTAAATTAAATTTTGTTGCGATAAAGACTTAAGTCGTAATCGCAATCATCGAATCATTAGAGACTCGTATTGGTTTCGCCGCCGCGCGGGGTAGCCATCGCGCCCCAGACGCCGCGCCAGGACTTACCAGTGTTTTGATATTCCGGCGCGCCGTCTTTCAACTCGGTAAGCGTGCCGCAGTCGACCGTGTCGGAAACGAAACGCACGGAACCGTCAAGCATCGCCACATTGACGCCGCCGCTGTGATTACTCGAGGCGGAGTTGATGCAGTAGCTGCCGATTTGAACGTCGCTGTCGCCGCTGATTGTGCTGGAGCAACTCGGGCTGTTCGGAGGAAGAACCGCCATGAAGCTCGTGAACGGAAGACGCGCGTCCATCCAGCGAAGACCTTTAACTGCCCACGGTTGTTTCGAGGTGGTGTTCAATTGACCGTTTTCGCCGCGGAGAGCGAGACACGCGGACGGAGTTTGAGTTTGGACGCTCGTCAGATAGATAACCGCGGATTTAACGTGGTTGTCGGAACCTTGCGAACCGCCGCTCGTCGTGACCGTTTCGCTGAAACACATCGTGTTGCTCGTACCGTCGGTTACCGTCGCGAGCGTGACTTTGCCGCCAACGTAACCGTTGACGAAAACGCCGCGCTTATTGCGGTTGCCGCGTCCGGAGGTCGTCGACATAGCGCAGTCGCCGACGCACGTCAGATAGCTCATCTTGCTGACTTCGCTGTCCGTGGTTTGCGCTTCGCCGTCGGACGGGCAAAGGAAACCGGAAATATTAGCGACTACAGGGCTGATCGAAAGATCGGTCGGGACGCTCGTGCTCGTCGGGCTGAACGTATAACCGGAATCGCCGGTCGACTTCGCTTTCGTAAGATTGCCGATAATCGTGTTATACAAAGCGGTCTGTTCAATGAAAGGAAGAAGAAGACCTTGAGCGGTATAACGATTGCAACGATACGGGAACGTCGTCGTCGAGGCGTAACGGGCGTCGCCGGTGTAGCTGTCTGGAATGAAGCTGCACCAGAGTTCGTCGTTGTACTGGTTCGGCAAACGATTGTTAATATCGTGGAAATTTTGCAGGGAAAGACCGAGTTGCTTCAAGTTGTTTGTGCATTGCATACGTCGAGCCGCTTCACGAGCCGCTTGAACGGCGGGAAGAAGAAGACCGATCAAAATGCCGATGATCGCGATTACGACCAGCAATTCGACTAATGTAAAACCAAGTTGAGACTTCTTGCTCATAATTAATATCCCAGTTGTAAGTTCGTTGGAGAATGACGACGTTACGTCAATTGTTGTTGTCAAAAAAACATACTTCAGACCAAAATCTCAGGCGTCTGGCAATGCGGGGGCCGGACGCTCATTGGGACAACTTCAACAGAAAATCAACGACTCAGGGTCGTTTTCAAGTCCTGTGGCTTTGCGCGCCCCCAACGTTTGCGCGCGAGTTTTATGTAAAACCAACGACATGTTAATGTCGTCGACTGAACGCGCTCGTATTCAGAAAAGACGCAACCCTTCCGAAAATATTTCATACAAATCTAACATGGAATCGAATTTCTTCAATCCCGTTTAGCCTTTGTCGATTCATGGACAAAATAGTTCCATCTTTGGCGCGAATTTATAAAAAAATTTTAATTAATTTTTTAGCCTGAATGAGATAATTACGTAAAAGTATATCGTTTTTCCGTAAATTCGAAGCCATTGACTAAATTTTTTTCCAAAAAAAAACGCCGCTCAAAGATCGAACGGCGTAAAATTTCCCGCTGATTTTAGAACGCTTCGAGACGTCAGCGCCAACCTTCTCCGCGCATTGTCCCAACCTGTTTGGTCGACTCTTTTGAGAACAAAGCGTAGGCCGCGAAAGAACCCGCAATGACGGTGACAATCGAAATCGTCGCCAGCCACAACTTCCAGCGCGTCAAAATCGCTTCGTAATTGTCGTAGAAATTGTCGCTCATTTTAAGCGATTTCACATAATTGAAATACTGGTACGCGTAAAAAAACGACATGTTGTCGACGACATAATCATCAATGACAATCGTTCCTACCTGATCCTGGATATAGTAGAATCCGAAGTCTTCTTCCGTGATAGGAGACGAATCGCGTCTTACCTGTTTCTTACCGTCCAAAGTATAACTGATCTGCTTATAGAAAACGCTGCGCGGATCCGGTTTGTGCAAATTGCGTCCGAGAATGAACATTCCCAAAATGAAGAAAATACTCGCCACGATGAGGAGCCCGCGACGCTTTGCCGACATTTTCCACTCTTTCTTAGGGGACGTCTCGGACGGTTCTTTTTTTTGTCCGTCCTGTTTAACGGACGTCTCCGTACCAGTCGTTTCTGCGACCGTCTCGACCGCGTTGGACACTTCAGTCTCCGCGGCTGAAGAAGCCGACTCGTCGCCATCCTCCCAAACGGGCAACTTCTTGATCTTCATCATGGTCGGAATCTGGATCGTTTCTCCGCATTCGCAAGAGATTGTCCCACCGGCTTGCCGCGTTTCTACGGGGTAAGCGCGTCCGCACTTGCAGGTCAGCCGAAAACTCATTTAAACCTCTTTGATTCTTCGTTACGCTCTTATGTAAAATGATACCGTTTATGTTTTATCAGGCGTCGATAAGCCGTTCTAGTTCCAACGCGCAAATTTATAACGTTCGAAACCCTTTGAAATTTTTATTTGTATTTTTTAAAAATTTTTTAACGACCTTTTGCGCTTTACATACTCTAAGATTAAAGGACGCGCGGTTGCGGAGCCTTTAGTCCAGACTACGATTATTCTATAATTATACCCTAACCCTGTGCGTTAGCAAAAGCCCCCGAGAGTTTTTTTCCAGCCTGTACCCCCTTGCAACCGGTTGGTTTTGATATCCTTTGAACGCGCCGTCGACCTGAAGAAACGCCTTGTTGCGAGGTAAACCGCTCGACGCGGTTGGAACGCGTTGAAATTTTGCGTTTTTGAGCGCGTTTTATCGTCGCGTCAACCCTCCGTAGAATGCAACTGGTTATTCCTGCGGTCATTTCTTAGCCATAAAAATAATAAATTCGTTAAAACTGTTAAATTTTTTATCTTTTTTCTCATTGTTTTAAAAATTATTGCAAAATAAAAATCGTTTTTAGGGTACTATAGCATTAAGGGCGAAAATTGTGTACAAGGGAAACGCGGGTTCTTTGCTTAACTTAGTTCTCGATTTCTTTCTTTTTCGCGTTTAAAAAGATAAACTGTTGAAATTTTATAAGATTTGGTAGAATGGATAAAGTATAGCGAGGTGTGTTGGCTGTGAGTCTTGAAGAAAACGTTAAATGACGATCGTGGCGATTAAAACATGTGGAACGATTGTTTGCCGTTCTGGATTTTGTTTAACCCCGACAATTCGACTTTACGCGTTTTTTGTTGATTTTCACGGCCTTTTTCGTCGATTCTTTCAGCGATTTCCCCGTTTTTTGCCGCATGCGTTTCCTTTAACGACGAACGTACATGAGTAAAGCGCCTGGAAATCGCGCTTCCAGCGGGTTCGAGTTGCCGTTGGGTTAGCGCCAGCGCGCTCGAGTTTGGCGACTTTTTTTGATTAGGAGCTTAGTTTTGTACGAAGAAGATCCTTTGTTAGAAAACGAAGACGCAACGACGTCCGAAGAAGAATCCAGTTTTGACGACTACAGTAGAGGATTAGATTCCACTGACGACGATCCCGAGCTACAACGTTACGACCCCTTGGATTTCGCTGAGCCCGAAGAGGATGACGATGAAGACGATTCCGAGCAAACGGACGATCTGCCCGAATCCGTTTCTGAGGACGGCGAGACCACGGCCGAGGATCCCGTTAGAATGTATCTTCAGCAGATGGGACGGATTCCTCTTCTTGATCGCAGTAGGGAAGTCGCTTTGGCAAGGGAAATTGAGTTTACTCGACTCAAGTTCCGCGCGAAGATGCTTGAGTGCGATTACGTTATGCAACACGCTGTGCGCACGCTTCGCCGCGTCCACGACAACGAGTTGCCGTTTGATCGCAACGTTCAGGTAAACGACGCCGACAATCTTGACAAGAAGAAGATCATGGCGCGCCTTCCGCATAACTTGCGAACTCTTAAGGCTTGTCTGGAACGCAACGCCGAAGATTATCGTATCGCGACAAGTCGTTCCGCCGACCCGGAAGAACGCAAAAAGGCGTGGCATAACCTCGGGTTGCGTCGCCGTCGAGCCGTTCGCCTTGTCGAGGAACTTAATTTGCGCACCGAACGCGTCGAAAACATGATCGATACCCTCGATAAATTTAGTCGACGCGTTGAATATTTGCGCGCGCAAATCGCTTTTAAGAAAAGACAACGTCGCCCCGGAGACGGCCCCGACTACGAGTTGCGCACTCTGGTCATGGAATGCCGCAATATTCTTCAGTTGACCCAGGAAACGCCGACCAGTCTGCGCAATCGCGTCGCCGAGGCGAAGAAAATCCTCGTGCAATATCGCCGAGCGAAAAAAGGTCTCTCGGAAGGCAACTTGCGTCTTGTCGTCTCGATCGCGAAAAAATATCGTAATCGTGGTCTGAGCTTCCTTGATCTTATTCAGGAAGGGAACGCCGGTCTTATGCGCGCCGTCGATAAGTTTGAATATCGACGCGGTTTCAAGTTCTGTACCTACGCGACATGGTGGATTCGCCAGGCGATAACCCGCGCCGTCGCCGATCAAAGCCGAACTATTCGTATCCCTGTTCATATGGTCGAAACGATGTCGCGTATGCGAAACGTGACGCGTCAACTTACGCAGGAAATGGGACGCGAACCTTAGATTGAGGAAACCGCGCAAGCCGCGAACGCTTCGGTTGACGAAACAAGCCGTATCTTGCAAATGAACCGTTTCCCGATCAGTCTTGATCGTCCGGTTGGAAATAGCGAAGACAGTCATTTTGGCGACTTGCTTCCGGATTCGTCCGCCGAAAATCCCGCTCTTGGCGCGGGCAACGAAATGTTGCGCAAACGCCTTATGAAAGTCCTGAAAACGCTGAGTTACCGCGAGCGTGAAATTATCAAGTTGCGCTACGGTCTTGGCGACGGTTACAGCTATACCCTCGAAGAGGTCGGGCACATTTTCAAGGTTACCCGCGAGCGTATTCGCCAGATTGAAGCGAAGGCCGTTCGTAAACTGCAACAACCGAGTAGAAGTCAGGAATTGGTCGGTTTCCTCGATTGATTCTTTGTCGAGCGTTTAGAAAATGAAGAACGCCGCGAATTTCACTTCCGAAGTTCGCGGCGTTTTTTTATTTACGCGGAAAATAACGTCAGGATGACTTTCAACTCTGATTGAGCGCCAGGAAACGCGCCAACTTTTCAGGCGCGATCGGGTCGGAACTCGGCAACGTCTTTTGCCAGTCGATTGCGGCAAGCGCCACGTTTATCCCCGAACCAATGCCAAACAAACCGATCTTGTCGCCCGATTTTGCGAATCCTGATTCCAGACCGAGCGCCGCGGCTGTCGGAAGCGCGACGCTGCCCGTATTGCCAAGATAAGGCAAGGTCGCAAAATTCCTGGCAGAGTCGAGCCCGAGCGTCTCGAAAAGCAATTTCTGATGCGCTTTGCCGACTTGATGACAGAAAACTTTATCGATTGTCGACGGTTCCAACCCGATTTCGGCGCGGAACTGTTCAAACGCTTGCGCCGCGACCGCGACTCCTTCGTGCAAAAGTCTCTCCGAATC
>CAYUUL010000075.1:0-7909 GCA_964447865.1 uncultured Planctomycetaceae bacterium
TTATCAATTAGCAATTAGCAATGAATTTGCAATTGCAAAATTACGTTTAATTGTTTTCTTCGGGGGCCAACATATTGTCGGCGGGAACTTCCGGTTTCTGATTGTCAAAATCGCCGAGTTTTGCGCGGAGCCGATTGATTTCGTTGAATTTTTCGGCGTTTTCGTCGCTCAGTTCATGGGCCCATTGTTGCGCGTCTTTGAGTTGTTCCTCGAGAATGTCGATTCGGGCCTCTCTTTCTTTGTAGAACGCGCCGCGTTCGTCCAGTTGCGCTTTGTATTTTTTCTGGCCTTCCAGGGCGGCGTTGAGAGCCTGCTCTTTGTATTCGACGTCCTTACGGAGCGCTTCGGTCTCTTTCGCGACGCGCTCGGCAATGGTCTTTTCGATCGTTCGCGCGGAAGGAACCCCGGCCTGCGTCTTGACATATTGCGCGCCAAGGTAGAGCCCCGACAGGAGCCCAACGACCGCGCCGATCATATACGGCCAGAAGGTCGACCCCGAGCCCCCCGACCCCGAACATCCCGAGCATCCGGGACGCCCCGCGCCCGATCCCACTTCCACTACCGGAAGCTCGAGTTCCGACCCGGCGCCCGCGTCCCAATCGTCGTCGCCGCGTTGTTCCAGTCGCTCCATCTCCTGTTCGCTCCGCTCTAATTAGCAATTAGCAATGAATTACAATTGCAAATTGACATTTAAAAACTAACAATCAACAATTTTAACTAACGACCAACCAAAATACAACCAGCGGCAAAAAATTACCAACCAAACGCGAACAATCAGAAAAATAATTGCTAACTGCTAATTGCTAATTGAAGCGAAGCGTAGCGAGCGCAACGCGACCTGCCGTCCGTCGAGTTCCGCCTGGCGTTCGACGCATTCGAGGAGCTGGGAGAGCAGGGCCTGTTGTTCGTCGAGATCCGTTTGCGCTTCGTCGATTTTCTTTTGACGCTCGTCGAGTTCCGGGGTGAGATTTTCGAGCTCCTTTTGTTGTTCGTCGAGGGCCAGACGTTGTTCGTCGAGCGCCTTTTGACGGTCGTCGAGCGCGTCGCGGTGAAGGTCGAGATCCGGCTGCGCGGCGTCGAGATCCTCCGACCGACGTTTATCGAGCCAGTTCCGCTGTTCGTCGAGTTCCTTTTGTCGTCCGGCGAGTTCCAGACGCTGTTTATCGATTTCCTTTCTCCGTTCGTCGATTCCTTTTCGTTGAGCGTCGATATCCGTTTGCGCTTCGTCGAGTTTCTTTCGTCGACCGACAGATTCCAGTCTCAGGTCGTCGAGCGGCTTGCGCAGTAGATCGAACGCGCGTCGACGCGCTTCTCCGAGCGCTTTTCGTTCTTTGGCGAGCGCGTGTTGACGGTCGTCGAGCGCCTTGCGTTGTTCTTCGAGCGCCTTTTGCGCTTCTTCGAGCGCTTTTTGCCGTTCGTCGAACTCCGCTTGAAGGTTCCCAAGCGGTTTCCGCAACGCGTCGAACGCCTTGCGACGCGCCTGGACGAACGCGGTCTTGCGCTCGTTGAGTTCGTGTTGCCGGGCGTTGAGTTCGTCGATCTGTTTGACAAGCTCAGATTGTCCGTCGAGTTTCGACTGCGTTTCGTCGAATTGCCCGAGTCGTTCGTCGAGTACCGGGCGCAACGCGTCGAGTTCTTTGAGTCGCGCGTCGAGTTCCGCCTGTCGTTCGGGGTTCGAGAGGCGTTGTTTGCCGAGGTACTCGCGCCGCGCCTCGTTCATCGCCCGCGCTTCGTCAAGTTTCCGTTGGCTCTCGTCGAGCTCCGCCCGCAACGCCGCAAGCTCCTGTTGTTCGTCCATAATTCGCTCCGCCTTTTTCGCTCCGCTCTAATTAGCAATTAGCAGTTAGCAATTAGCAATTATTTTTTTACTTACTGATTGTTCGCGATTAGTTAACAATTGTTCGCCGTTAGTTATTAAACGTTGCATCGCTCCGCTGTTCGCTACGCTCTAATGTGCAATGAATTTGCAAATACAAAATAACGTTCAATAATTTTAGCAAAAGTTTAACCAGATTACAACTGGCGGCGCCCAAATTTCCCCAGACGCGAACCACCAGGAAAATAATTGCTAATTGCTAATTGCTAATTGAATTAACCTTTCTTCAACATATTTCAACATTACTTCAACGCCCTTTTTTGCGGTTTTACTCGGGAAAATACGAGCTGAGAGGACTTTCTTCAACAAAAAACGCCCCTCTAGAGCCCCTAACGCAATGGTAATAGGGACGCCATCGGCGTGAAATGTTGAAGAAAGTTAAAAAACAAGAAAATATCTATATATTTATGATAGTATATATAGTGTATAAATATATGTAGTATAATGAGTTAAGTCTATTTGTTGTTTTTAAAACAGGTAGAATGGGTAAAATGTATGTGAAAAACTTTCTTCACAAACCATGTTGAAATAATGTTGAAATATGTAGAAGAAAGTTACTCCAATTCACAATGAACAGTTAACAGTTCGCTGTTCGCTGAAAAAAGGAATACTTTTCCCGTCCCCCGCAATAATCCTGTAAACAGTCGGCAATGAGCAATTCATTGTTAACTGTTAATTGTTAACTGTTAACTGTTATTTGGAGGAAGGATGGATTTGAGAGAAGTAGCCAGAAGTTATTATATAGCCGGTCTGAACGTCTTACCCGCGGACCGGAAAGCGAAGCGCCCGATCGGACGCTGGAAGGAATACGCTAAGAAGCGTCCGTCGTTCGAGGAGGTCTTTCCCGAAGGTCTGACCGGCTACGACGCGTTGGCGGTGATTTGCGGCGCGACGTCGGGAGGACTGGAAGTTTTGGATTTCGATCAGCAAGGCGTTATGTATACGCCCTGGGCCGCGATTGTCGGGGACGCTCGCAACCTTTGCGTAGGCGAAAAAACTCAGAACGGCGGCGCGCACCTCGCGTTTCGGTCCGACGCCTGCGAACGGAACCAGAAATTAGCGTCGAACGCGTCGGGCGTAACGATCGAGACGCGCGGAGAAGGGGGTCTGGTCATCGTCGCGCCTTCGCCCGGTTATCAGATCCGGTTCAATTCGTGGACCAACGTGCGGAAAATCAGTCCGGAAACGCGCGCCTTTCTGCTTAGCGCGGCTCGAAGTCTCGACGAAACGCCCGCCCCCGTCAAGTCCGCGCCAACCGTCCGCGCGGCGCAAGCTTCAGAGCCGCGTCGGTCCGAGGAATATCATGGCGAAAGCGTCGCCGATCTTCTTCGTCGCGACGACGTAGCGAAAACGGCGCTTACCAACGCGGGCTGGAAATTTATCGACGACGAACCCGACTGGGAACGCTGGGAACGGCCCGGCCAGCCGGTCCCCGGTAAGTCGGGGGCAAGTTACTCGAAAAGGGACAAATTCTTTCACGTCTTTACCAGTAATGCGCCTCCGTTTGAGCCGGGTCGCAGTTACTCGCCGTTGCAGGTCGTCGCGCTCCTGGAATTTGGCGGGGACGAAAGCGCGTGTTCCAGAGAATACGCCCGACGCTACAATTTGACGCCGCGGCGCCTGACAGATTGCCAGGATCCGACCCGGTTTTACAATTGGCGGCCCGACGCCGGGAATAGCCCAGCGCCAGAACCAGCTCCAGAACCGGGGCTGTCGCCCGAGGTCGTCGACTCCGCGGATCCGACCCTTGTCGACAAACAGGACGGCATGGATTGCGCCGAACCGTCGGAGTTGGAACTCGCGGGCAAAAATCTGGTTCCGCCATTTCCCGACCGGCTTCTGAACTGCGGAGGATTTATTCAGGAATTCGTCGACCTGACGCTCCAATATTCGGTGCGACCTCAACCAGAGGGCGCGTTCCTCGGGGCGCTTACGGTCATGTCGTATTTGTGCGGACGCTCGATTATCGCTAATTACAACGGCGCGACGGTCACGCCAAACCTTTACTCGCTCTTTCTCGCTCCGACCGGCATGGGAAAGGAGGCGATCCGTAGAACGTGTTCGGAAGTCGCTCGAGCGTACGACGAGGATAACGTCGCCCCGGAAAGTTTCGCGTCCGTACAGGCGTTGCAGAATTTTATGGCTCGCGTCAATAAAACGCTATGGCTTCACGACGAGTTCGGACGCGATCTCGCGGTTATGTCAGGCAAAATGTCGAACGCAAATATAACGGGCCTCATTACCGAATGCTTGAAACTCTATACGAGCGCCAATTCTCGTTGGTACAAGTCGAAATTGATCGCGCAGGAAGCGAAAAACCGAACCGCCAATACGATCGACCGTCCTTTTCTGTCAATCTTCGCGACCGGCAATCCCAGCGAATTTTTCGACGCGGCAAGCGACTCCCTTTTAACGAACGGGTATATAGCGCGGTTTTCCATTGTGTTGGCGCCCTGGTACGTCAAAAAACGCGAGGTCGATTACAAGACGGCGGTCAGCGTGCCGATTTTCAGTTTGCCCGACTCGATAACGGAACAGGCCGCGGCGTGGCGAGAATACGAAGCCGTTATGACGAACGGCGCGGAACATATCCCATTTACGGAAGACGCGCACGACGTCTTAAAAGTATTTGATTCCGAGAACGAAAAAAGACTGGCAAACGCGCTCGGACAGGGAGAAGCGGTCGCGGAGATCCGCACGAGATTCGGCGAAAAGATCTGGAAATACGCGCTCCTGTTCGCCGCGAGCCGGTACTGCGCGTCGTCCGACCTGCAAATCGACGTCGCGTGCGCGGAAAACGCCGTCGCGTTCGCCGAGTATGAAGCTACTTTACTCGAAGCGATCGCCGGAAAGTTCGGGTCAAACGAGGTCGACAAAATGGCCCGGAAAATTATGGAGTGGGGAAGGCGAAAAGGAGGCTCGTTTACTCGCGCCGATTTTACGCGAAAATTCTTCCGCGGCGACAGAAAGATCCGCGAGGACGCTCTGCAGACGCTACTCGACGGCGCCTGGCTCGACTCCGATTCATATGGCTCCTCTGGAAGATCTGGAACGAGGTACCGCGTTGTCAGTTAGCAGTTAGCAGTTAGCAGTTAGCAATGAAATTGCAATTGCAAATAAACGGTCAACGGCTGGCGGCGAACAATTACAGCCAGCGGCGAACATTCAGAAAAATAATTGCTCATTGCTCATTGCTAACTGAATTTAACCATATTTAACCGCATTTCAACAGTCGATGTTGAAGTTTATGATATTTTGCGTATCTTATCTGATTTGAAAACGGGAGATTTTTATAAACTATTATAGTATATGTATTTACAATAATATTTATAGATTAATATTAATAGAAAATTTTATAGTTTTTACAAACTTCAACGTTTCAACGCCGGTGGGGGTATATAGAGATTTTACGCGGGCTCTAGAGTCCCGGTTTTTGTTGAAGTTTAGCGCTCGAGCCCTGATTTCCCGAATAAAACCGCCAAAAAAGCGTGTTGAAGTTTGTTGAAGCGCGGTGAAATTCAGTTAGCAATTAGCAATTAGCAGTTAGCAATGAAATTGCAATTGCAAATAAACGGTCAACAACTGGCGGCGAACAATTACAACCAGCGGCGAACAATCAGTAAAAAAATAATTGCTAACTGCTAATTGCTAATTGCACATTGAAAAAAAGGTCCCGTAGCGACGAGCCAGGGACCGTACCAGTTTGTGAACCAGAAGGTTCTTGAAGAATGCATGAAATATATCGAGAAAAAAACGACCGGGACTCCAGTCTTTTTCGCGTTTTTTAAGATTTTCTCAAAAAATTCCCAATTTCACTGTTAACTGTTAATTGTTAACTGTTTTTACTAATATACTATTCTTTGTCTTGCGACTTTTTCTGAATAAACCCCGGTCGGGTTTTGCTTTTTTCGATAATTGAGACTATACTCTAGGAGAATAGGGCAAGTAGCGCTCGGCGCGAATTGGCGTAGGCGCGTAGACAATATCAAACCATAGCGGAGAAACATACTCCAAAGGATATCGAACAAATGAAGCGTTCATTTTTGAAGGCGATATTTGGCGCGTCTCGAACCGCGCGGGGGACCCGTGAATCGAGTTTACAAACTCGCCGTCTTGTCGTGGAAGACCTTGAGACGCGCTCGCTTTTGAGCGCGGTGGGGGCGTTCGAGGGCGTTTTGACGTCGAGCGCGGATACGAGCGCGGTCGAATCGAGTTTGTCGGAAGAGCCGGCGATCGATCTCGGCGAGGTTTCCGAGTCGACGACCCTCGAAAGCGTAACGCTCAGCTCTCTTACGCGCGTCGACGTTCGCCTGACCGCGAAAACGAATCTTCCGAGCGACGCGACGGTCGGCTACGCGTGGTACAAAGGGGACAGTCCGACGACGGCGACCGAACGAATCGCGAACGCGACCGGGTCCTCCTACGTTCCCACCATGTCCGACGTCGGGTCCTATATTCGAGTCGTCGCGGCGGGCTACGGAGACTATAGCGGAACGGCGGAAGCGACGAGCGCCGAGCCGGTCTCCGCGTCTTTGGCGAGTATCTCGATTATCGGGGTTCCGAAAGCCGGCATGACTCAGCAAACGACGCTGACGCCGGGCGAAGGAACCGTGTCCTATCAGTGGTACCGCGGGGAAGTCGTCGACAGCCATATGACGGCGATCGTCGGCGCTACGGAATCCTCTTACACGCCGAGCGACGCGGACGTCGGATACTACCTGAAAGTCGTTGCGACGGGCGCGGGCGATTACGCGGGGTCCGTCAGTCGGGCGACGACGGTTAAGATCGGCGAGAACGACGGCGCCTATTCTTTGCTCGGACTCTCCGTAACCTCTAATCCGAAAGTCGGGGAGACGATAACCGCGACGCTCAATCCCGCGGAAGCGACCGCGGATTACTCCTGGTATCGCGTCGATTCGACCGGCGCGGAAACGGCGATTAACGCGACCGGCCCGGAATACGTTCCAACCGTCGCCGATATCGGGTATACCCTGAAAGTCGTAGCGACCGCGAACGGACTTTGCGAAGGGGAAGTAACCGCGTATACCGCAAGCGCCGTATACGCCGATCTGACAGGCGTCGCGTTTGTCGACGGAGCGCTCGCGCCCGAGACCGGCGTCGCGGTAACGACGGCGTTGACGCCCGAGACCGGAGTCGCGTCGTACCAGTGGTATCGCGTGGACGTAGACGGCGCGGAAACGCTTATCGAGAACGCTACGGAGTCCTCTTACGTTCCGTGCGCCGCGGATACGAATTACTACTTGAAGGTCGTAGCGGTCGGGGAATCCGGTTACGTCGGAACGGCGACGGCGACGACGGATACGGTCGCGAACTACGCGTACAACGAGCGCGATCTGGCGGTCGTTCAGGCTTGCGGAGTCGATCCGGAGTCTTCCGCGTGCAAGTGGAACGCGGTCGGGCGCCTGACTTATCTGAACGTGGAAAACATGGGCTTGGAGAGTCTCGACGTCTCCGGATGCGACGCGCTGGAAGAACTCTATTGCGGAAACAACGCGATCTCCGCGCTCAATCTTTCGGGCTGTTCCGCTTTGACGATTCTGTCCTGTCCGAACAACGATTTGACCGACGTCGATTTGACCGATTCGACTCAAATCTCGGAAATCTATCTGTATAACGACGGTCTTGAATCCCTTTACGTCGCTCCGAACGCGACCGCGAAAGTCTCCGTTTTGAAAAATTCCGCCTGGGATACGCTTACGGCGACGGACGCGAACGGCGCTTTGACGACGACCGGGGACGAGAGCTTCGTTTCGTTCAACGTCGACGAGACGACCGCCGCGCCCGTAACGTTGTCGTTCTTTAAGGACGGAACCGAGTCGCCGGTTCAGACGGTTACCGTATCGAACGCGGCGCTTGTGAAGCTCGATAATCCCGCGGTTACGGTCGAAGCGAACCGGTCCGGAATTACGCTCGAATGGACCGCCGTCGAGAACGCGGACCACTACCTTGCGGGCTATCGCGTCGCGGCGACCGATACTACCCCTGCGGGCGACTGGATCGTTATTCGCGGTT
>CAYUUL010000076.1:0-7735 GCA_964447865.1 uncultured Planctomycetaceae bacterium
CTGCTTCCGATAAACTCGGCGGCGGAACAAGGGAACGCGGCGGCAAGCCAACACCCGTAAAATACGCGCCGGGATCGGAGTTGAGCATATCCAAACCTGGCAAATCGAATTTTTTCAGAACCTCGATTTTATTGCCGTCGAGAGGAACGTGCATAATAATATTTTCTTCATAAAGAGTATGCCCCGAGGCGACAGGTCCCTTTGGATATTCGTGGCAAAAATTTTGGATCTGTCCGTAAAATCGTTCGCTATCAAGTTTACCAAGCAAGAACCAGAATTGCCGTCGCACAAGTCTGTCTTTGTCAGAATCACCTTCGAACAACGATTTATAATGCGGACTCAACGCTTCCCCATATTTTTCAAGATAAAGTTTTTCCACATCGTCGCACCACGAAACAACGGGCAAACACTTTTTATCAGAATCGAGAGGATCGACGGTCGCGACATTTTTACGAATGTCATCCTGAATCAACCCTAAATTTGCCGCCATCATCGCGGGTTCGTCGGTAAAAAACAGCTCGACGTAATCGTAAAGATCCTTGAGTTCATCGCGATATCTTCGATGAGTAACGTCGATAAACCTCGCGGTAGCGTTCGGATTCAACGGATTAGGATACCTTCGCGCTTTGAAAACGTTGTTGCACGAATGAGTAAATTCGTAACAATCTCTGACATAAAACGGCGGATCATGTTCAGGGTCGTAAGCCAACTCTTTCGCCCAGAGGTCGGGGCGTCCTTCAAGCACAACTCCGCCCGCGCTCAAACTCGGGTATCCGTCCTCATCGTAGATCCAGACGCGCATACCAAGTTCTTTGAGATTTTTAACGCCGACGACAAATCGATCCCAATTTTTTTGCGAACGAATGTACTCGGGCCCTCCAACATTTACAACTAAACCGCCAAGTCCGCAGGCGTCGCGGTAATATTCGACCGTTTTAGGGTTAGTAAGGTCAAGTCCATGAACAATCTGCAGAGGGCGAAAAACGCGCGGCGGATTCGCGAAGTCCTCCAACCATTCTTTCGAAAGAAACGAGGCTTTACGTTCATCAAACGCGATTTTGTCATTCTGCGCGGCGTTCTCATTTGAACCTGATGCGAGAGTTTCTATAACATTCAAATCAGTTTGACTACCATCGCCCTTCAACGTCGCGCCCGACGCGTCGGCAACCGCGCAACAACCAAGCGCAAGCATAGTAAAAACTTTTACAATATTCATTTTTCATATATCGTTATAACTTATCTCACGTTTAATACGAACCAAGAAGTAGCGAAACGTTTCTCACTTAGAAAGTATTACTGAAATATGTAACCGGCATATCCGACGACGCGTTCCAAATTTCCCGAGACGTCGGCGCTCGTCGCATAGCCAACTTTAATCGCTTTTTTTAGGGCGTTTCTTTTTCTCAAGGCGGAAAGCGTAAGAAAGGCGGGCAGAATTCCGCATATAGTAATATTATTACGTCTAACGACGTCAATTAAATTTTCCGGGTCGAGCGAATCAAGCGCGTCGAGGGCCAATTTGTCGATATTCCGAGTCGCAGCGTCTGTCAGATAGTGATTCATATCGCTTGAAATTAACGGCAGAACTTTTTTCCCTTTTCTTTCCAACTCATCGAGAAGATTTGCCAATACCTCGGAGTCGTCTTTTAGTTCAGCCTTTGCGCCTCCGCCAATCACAACGCCGACAACTTTCGACTTGGGGAAATAACGCGCAATAAAGGGCAGTTGTACTTCAATCGCATGTTCCGCGCGATGCGCAACCGGATCTTTTACCAACGTCGGAATTATTTTTACCAGCCGCTCGACAAGATCAAGATCATTTTGCAAACGACCGGCGCCATACGCCCAAGATCCGTAGGGCATAACGGCAAAATTCGCGCCCTCTCGACGATGTTTAGGCGCTATAACCAAAATAGTATCGGGTTTTTCAATCATCGCAAACGTTTTCGCCGCTAAACGTCCGGAATAGACCCATCCAGCATGAGGCACAAGCGCCGCAGAGGCGAAACATCTGGTCTTTGGGGCGCCGTTCTCATTATCAAATCTATCGAGCATAGCCACTTGTTCTTCGCGAGTCTTAGGATAGAATACCCCCGCGACCGCCGCCGGTCGAACAAGCTGAGCGACGTCCTCTTGCAAAGTCTTCCGCGGAACGGCAACATTCCATTGCAACGTCCCCGGAGCAAACGAATACGTAGGGTGCGAGTTCGCCGGTTCCGTCTTTATCTCTGGCGAACTTATCAGAATTTTCAGAGCCGGATTTTTACTCGCATTCCACACAAACGGCTTCTTAAATGAGACCCCTTCAAACGTCCACAACCTAACGTCGTCGTTTTTCCAAGCGCTACGCGGAAGTCCGGCTTTATTACACACGCCTTCAAGAAATTGTTCAACGCTCCAATTTTGTTCGAGAGCGACGCCAGGCAAAAGCAGCCCTCGCCTTCCGTTAGCTTGAATTTGAAGACCATCGCGGCCAATTTTTACCGCCAAGCGTCTTTTCTCACCGCATTCTTGAATCTCGCGCAACGCGCCCAAAACCCAAATTTCAAGGTCAAGATCGTAAAATTCTTCAGGAGCAATGGGTGGGAAACGCGGATCGCTCGTCGCGGCGGAATACGCGGCGGACATAAGAGCCTTAGCGAGAAACATTCCTTCCGACATACACCCCATACACGAGCGCAATCTTCCGCGTTTTTTAAAACTAACAAAAGCTCCAAGCACAGGCGTTTTTCCCACGTCGCATATTTCACCCGGATCTGTCTTAGAAATTTTCGCGACAATTTCAGCAACGCGATCACGCGTCCAATAGAACAAGCGTTCCATTATTTCAGGGGAAAAAGCAGGCGTGGGAACCGCGTTTTTTTGATAATCAGCTCGCTCCATAACGCACCTCAAACTCCAAACGACAAATCTTTATATTAGAGGCTTATTTACCTTCAAAAAAATTTAAAACGTCAAACAGCCAAGACAAAGGGCGACGTCGTCGCTCAACCAATTAGACAGACTTCGCTCAAGAATATAACGAAAAGAGCCATTTTTGTCGAGAAAATCCAAAACATGTCTTGAAAGAAAAAAGAAAAATGTCTAAAGTTCACGAGTTGTTTGCGTGATATGAAAAGTAAAGAACAAAAAACCCGTCGCGGAAAAATCTTTAAAAAACCTCCAACGACCTGAGCTGTGTTGTTTGCGCTCTGGAGAAATTGGGTGACGACCAATGAAAAAGGATTTTTAAAAAAATTCCGCGACGGGCGTGACGTCGCTTCCGGCATTTACAACCAGGTTCAACAAGGAGACCGGCGCTAAAAAAACCGTCTCCCGAAGTATTCGTTATTGTCTTACATTTTTCAGTCGAAAAAACGACGAAAAAGCAAAGGCAAAGTTTTCCGGGGCGTCAAAAGCCAACATTCTGAAATCCGTTAAATCCAGCAGATCCAGTTACTTGCGATTACTTTCAAGGGTCAAGACTCAATCCGCTCAATTCTTAATCTGATTACGCAAAAAAAGGCTCGCGCTTGCAAGAAAGAAGAAGATTTTTTAAATTATCCTCCCCCCCGTAAACACGTTTTAATTATAACAACCCATCTCATTCTCGTCAATAAAAGTCTCGAAAAAACTTCTAAAATATCTTTATTCGTCAAAATCCAAACTTAGTAAACATCGTAAATAATTCGAGTTGGAGTCGTACAAAAAATTTCATTTTTTTCTAAGACTTTATTTATTCGTTTTTTTTCCTCTCGTCTCTCTATTTTATCTCAATGAAATTTCAACAGTTCAAAATACCCCCCACGACATTACGCAACATTATTTTTAACAATATCTTCGCAGCAGAAAATCACACAGACAAACACTCCCCACAACACTTTACAGCATCCCACCCTCTGGGATACAGACGTCCCTACCACGGGGATGAATAAAGTTACATGGGGGGATAGGAAGTCCCCCAGCCGGGCTTCTAAAGTATTTTTATCAACGCCAAGGCCCCCCTTGTAAGAAAAAAGTAACGACGCATAATTACGAGATATTTTTGCACACTAAAAGAAGGTCGCTTGGAGTACAGGAGACGCCGTGTCTCTTCATGGCGAGCGGCATAACTTTTTTCCGTCAAAGGAAAACATATGGTCGAACTTTTAACATTGTCCGTTGAACGTCGCGAAGAGGTTGGCAAACGCCGGAATCGTCGTCTTCGTGAACAAGGTAAAACGCCCGCAGTCCTTTATGGTCACAAGCAAGACGTTGTGAACCTCGCGGTCAAAACGGAACTGGTTGAAGCGGCTCTTCGTCACGGTAGCCGTTTTGTTAAATTAGACGGCGCCGTTTCGGAACGCGCGTTCATCAAGGAAGTTCAATGGAACGTTTGGGGCGACGTCGTTCTTCACGTCGACTTCACACGCGTTAGCGAACACGAGCACGTTCAACTTTCCGTTCCTGTCGTTGTTCGCGGCGAAGCTCCCGGACTCAAAGAAGGCGGCATTGTCAAACAACACCTGCATATGATTGAAATTGAAGCCGAGCCGACTAACGCTCCGGAACACATTGCAGTCAGCATTAACGAACTTGGATTCAATCAACAAATCCACGTTTCTGATATTGTCGCGCCCGAAGGGGTTAAATTACTGGCCGATCCTGAAGCAATCGTCGTCGAATGCGTTGAACCTGTCGTCGTTGAAGAGACCGAAGGCGAAGTTGAAGAAGGCGCCGAGCCGGAAGTCATCGGACGTAAGAAGGCTGAAGAAGAGGAGGAAGGGAAATGATATTCCCTTTCAACCGCGAAACGGCGTGGGACTGGCATTAGTTCAACGTCCCAGGCGTCTTAGTTCAATAGTTCAAATGGCGGCGTAGCTAAAGAATCTAATTGTACGCGGGACGCAATTGCGGTAGTTCGATCAAATTTTCGGAAATAAAATGACGCCAAAGAGCTCTCACAGAATATTCAACGTTATAACGAGCTTTTTTAGCGGAAAGCCGAAAAGAACAATGAAACCGAATAAAATCGTCGTAGGTTTGGGAAATCCCGGATCAAAGTATAAGGACACGCGACACAATATAGGCTACATGGTCCTTGCCGAGCTGGCGTCTCGTTACGCTTGCGGTCGTCCTTGCAATCAGTTCCATGCCGATTGTTTAGACGTAAGGATCGGGACGCAAAACGTGCTTTTGCTCTGTCCGACAACATTTATGAATCTGAGCGGCACGTCGGTATCCGAAGTCGTCAGGTTTTACAAGTTAGATCCTAAGACCGATATTTTTGTCATATGCGACGACTTAGACCTCCCCGTTGGCAAGTTGCGAATTCGCGAGAGTGCGGGTAGCGGCGGTCAGAAAGGGCTGAAAGATATAATCGCTAAGCTTGGGCGTCAGGATTTCGCGAGATTACGAATCGGAATAGGTCGTCCATCGACAACCGACCAGGTAGTGGATTTTGTTTTGACGTCTTTTCGTAAAGACGAACGCGCGGAGATCGACTTGGCAATTCAGAACGCGGCGGACGCGGCTCAGCTTTGGGTCGAACGCGGATGCGCCGAGGCGATGAATAAGTACAACGCGAGCGGCAAAAAGAAAGATCGTGAGTAAGCGGCGCGACAGTCGTTATTCTTCGTTCCCTTTTACAAACGATTGATATTTGATTTCATAATCGTAACCCTTTCGACGGCGTTTTTTCGTCGAGGAGTATTGAAAATAAACGCCGATTGGATTTGAGAGTTAAGCGCAAGCATTCTTGAATCTAGTTGGAGCAAAGCTCGTCAAAGGCGACGAGAACGATTTTTGACGTGACAAAAATCGTTATATATTTTAGGAGTATTAAATGACTCAAGTACACGTATACGAAGGCTTATTCATCCTGAATCCCGACGTCTATGCACGCAATCCGGAAGAAGTCTCCGGTCAAATCGCGAAAGCAATCGAATCGCTCGGCGGCGAGGTCAGAGTTAGCCGCCTTTGGGAAGAACGCAAGTTTGCTTATCCGATTAAGAATCATCGTCGCGGCGTTTACTGGCTGTCTTACTTCCGTCTTACGACCAATCAACTTGCGGAATTGAATCGTCAGTTCCGTTTGAACAACCAAATCATCCGTTTCTTGATCACGACGATTGATCCTCGTCTTGAAGAAGCGTTAGTTCAACACGCGACCAATCCGGTTGTTGAAGAAGTTGTTGAAGAAGAAGTTGTCGAAGACGTTTACGAAGACGACGACGCGACCGAAGAAGCGGATGAAGAATGATCCGAAATTGGGTCGTTTAAAGGCGCCGTTTACGTCGTTTAAAGTTCGTCTAATCCCTTTTACGATGCGAGAAAGTTATGGCAAGTTATAGTAGAGTTGTTTTGGTAGGCAACCTGACTCGGGATCCGGATATTCGTTCGACGCAGAGCGGTATGTCCGTTGCCGATATTGGCATAGCCGTCAACGATCGCAGAAAAGATCAAAACGGCAATTGGGTTGACGAAGCTAATTTTTTTGACGTTTCCGTTTTCGGACGCAACGCGGAAATTCTCCGCGACTATACTCGAAAAGGGAGCAATATTCTCGTTGAAGGACGTCTGAAGCAGGACACATGGGAACAAGACGGCCAAAAGCGATCAAAAGTTAAGGTCGTCGCAGATCGAATCGTTCTCTTGGGATCTCGCGATGGCGGTTCGGGCGGAGACGGAGGACAGCAACGCGGCTACTCTCAGCAACAGGGCGGATACGGTCAGCAAGGCGGATACGGCCAACAAGGCGGTTACCAACGTCAAGGCGGTTATTCCCGTCAGCAACCTTCGCAAAACTATTCGAACGAGGGTTCGGGCGGCAATGGCTTTTCCCCGAATCCCGACGACGATATTCCGTTCTAACGAGACGCGTCAATACAACCAAACGACGTAGACGAAGTAAAAAGATAATAAGCAAATTAGAACATAAGGTTTTCAAATGCAAGTTAGAAATAAACGCGCGCGATGCGCATTTCGTACAGGCAAACGTTTGCCAAAGGGACCTAACGGCGGCATTCAGCTTCTCCTGATTCAATCGGTCGACTCTCTTGGCAAGCAAGGCGAAGTTGTTGAAGTCAAACCTGGCTTCGCGAAGAACTATCTGATACCGCAAGGTCTTGCGACAATCGCGACGGATCACCATCGTCGTATGGTTGAAAAGCATAAGGCTCAACTTGCCGAACTGCAACGTCAACAACTCGCTTCCCTTCACGCGCTTGCGGCGAAACTTGCCGAAACGAACGTTACGCTCGAAGCGAACGCGAACGCCGACGGTCACCTTTACGGTTCGATTGGCGCGGAAGAAATCGTCCACGCTCTCAAAAATCAGGGTATTTCGATTTCGACGGACCACGTTCGTCTCGACGGACCTCTCAAGGAATTGGCTCAATATTCCGTCCGTATTTATCTCGGACATGAAATCGAGACCTCTTTGAAGGTTTGGGTTGTTCCGCAAGCTCAAGGCGCCGAATGATCAGACGTCCGCTTGAACAGACTTTCGTTTGAGAATTAAATTTGAACGAAGTTTGTAGGACAAATCAATAAGGAGCGACGTTATAGCGTTCACGCTTGACGTCGTTTTCTTTTTTACGAATAAATCGCGTAATTTTCTATAACGACAAGCTTTTATAGTATTTGCAGACGTCGTTCTCGCGTCGCGCCAGAAAAACAGAATAAGACTAAGTCGGCGGTAAAAAAAACAAGTTCGTTTTCCCTGTTGCGAGTTGTCAAGGACTTTTTCATCTTTTTCCGAAAAAACTCACATTTT
>CAYUUL010000077.1:0-7432 GCA_964447865.1 uncultured Planctomycetaceae bacterium
TCCGCGGCGGGTTCGTCGCCAAGCGCGAAGGGGTCGTCCTCTTGCGCGAACGCGAACTTCGCGCCGACGGCTAACGCGCATGAGAGAATCGCGAAAACAACAAGAAGGAGCGTTCTGGACGTTCCTAACGACTTGACAAACCGTTCCATGCACATACCCTTCTTCAGTCGAATAAGCGACTCGGGAACTAAACCGCGCGAAAAAGCGCGAACTAAAAAACACATTAAACCGCGCCCAGGCGGTTCTAACGCTAATGATAACAAAAAAGGCTCAAGGCGTCCAGCGTTTTGAACTATTCGTCTTGCGAACCGTCAATAATTTGGAATCTTTCTTCCAACAGAGTTCTTGTTTCTTTCGCTCGGTCGGGTCGTCCGACGGCTCTCCACAGGGGCACGAGGGCCTGGAGCGCTTTGACGCGTTCGGTTCTCGCCGCGGGATAAAGGAGGTCGACGTGTAAATACGCGACGATCGCCTTTTGCGGTTGCTTGTTTTCGGCGTAGAGGTCGCCTAGCGCGTTGTAAATTCGAGCCTGTTGACGCGTCGCGGAATTTGGCGTGGCGTCGAGGAGCGCTTCGAGGGTCTTTTCCGCGCCCTGAGCGTCGTTTTGTTTAGCGAGCGCTCTCGCGAGTCCGATTTTGGCGTCGGTTTGCGCGTTCAACCCTTCGAGCGTCGCGGCGGCGTTTTCCGCTTGCGCTACTTCTTCAAAGAGAACTTTGGCCTCGTCCCACTTTTCCTGTTTGGCGGCGACCTGAGCGCGTCCGACCTTGCCGCGAGCCTGAATCGCCGCCGACTTCGATTCGTCGAGTTTACCGTAGGCTTCCTCGGCTTGCGAGTACAGTTCGAGCGCGGCGCAAGCGTCGCCCAGCAACGCGTTCGCCTCATAATACCGGTAGTGTTCGGGCGCGTTCGCGACAAAGTTCTTCAACTGTTTAGCGGCGGCGGTCATATCTCCCAGTCCGGCAAAAGCGGCGTTTACCGTCGCGTAGGCGATATTCCAGTCGAGTTCCTGAGCGACTAAATCGCTGTTTGGCGCGTCGGTTATCTCTTTGAGTTTTTCGAGCGCTTCGGCGTAATTCCCCACTTGAATTTCGACGCGAGCAAGCGCGGCTTCCATGGGTTCCGCGTCGTACTGGATCCAAACGGTCTGTTCGGAAGGAAGCGTATACGTTTTTTTCGCGCCGTTCGAGACATATTCGAACTCGACTCCGTCTCGAGTTACCGCTTTAACGGTTCCGGATCTTGTGCCTTCTTCGTATTCGCCCGTGTTTTTATCGCGTTGCGAGTAGCGAACAAGATCGGCGGCGGCGCCAAAGGACGGAGCGACGAACGTTAAGAGCGCGACGCACGTCCAAATAAACGCGATTCGATAGAAAATTTTCATGTCGTTATAATCCTCCGCGCGTCGTTATTTTGTCGCCGTAGAGGCGTTCACGTTTTTTAAGCTCTTAAGATTTTTGGCTCCGCGCATTTTTTGGAAGTTTTTATACGCGGAATCGAATTTAGTAAAATTAGCGGGGCCGCCCAGGTCGGGCCTTGTCTGGACAAGCCGTTCAAGATCGGTTTCGGCGTTTTTAGCCTGTTTCTCGATTTCGTCTTTATCTTTGAGACGGCGAGTATAAAGGTATCGGCACCTTGTTTTCGCGAGATAGGCTTCGTAGAACAGATCCCTGAACCTTTGATCCTTGTCGTAGGATCCGGCGAGGCGCCTGATCAAGCCGTTCCAGCCCCAAATTCTGTTTCTTCCCTTGGAGTCGGGGGACGCGCCAACGATCGCGGAAAGATAGTATTTCGTCTCTTTTCTCCCCCAATCCTGGAAGATGAACGCCGCTTCGCGCTGGACGTCGACGTTGTCGGGGGCGCTTAAGAGCGACTCTCGGAGTTCGTCGCACGCTTCTTTGAACCTCCCCATGAGTCTGAGCGACTCGGAAATTTTGACGGAGACGGAAAGTTTAGCGGACTCGTTTGGCGCGAAACTCGGGTCGGAGTCGATTTTAGCGACTATCGACATATACGTTTTACCCGCTTGCGAGAAGTAAACGAGGGCTTCCCGCGGCGGATCGGACATTGATTTCGTAAGACCTCTTCCGAGTGCGAGATAGGAGTCGGCGACCCAACGCATCGAGGAGTATTTGACGCCGGAATCGCGTTCGGAGACGCGTTTCAGGAAGGCTTCAAACCCTTTGACGACGGAATCGAGTTGAGTCTGTTTTGATTCGTCGCCAGAATCGGCGGCGTCGCGCAGTTCAAGCATACGTTCTTCGAGTTTTCTACCTAATCTCAGGTAAACGCCGGTAAGTTTTGCGGCGTTGGAGTCGGACTTTTGCGCAAGCGCGTCGAGATCGTTCATTGTTTTCTCGGCGTCTTCAAATTTATCCGGATTAGCGGCGTCGACGCCCAATTTAATCGCGAGTACGGCGACCTGGAAAGAATCGTTTACGAAACTTGGGATTTCGGCGAGTTCTTCAGGATCGTTAGACTTTTCAGCTTTTTGAGCGCGTTCGACAAGGGTAAGGGCTCCGATCACGGGATGCGTAAGCCATTTTTCGGCGTTTTCGGAATCTCCCAACCGGTCGTAAATTTGCGCCAGGAGATAGGTCGAATAGATGGCGAGGTAATCGTTTTCGGTAACGCCCGAGGAGGACGCGAGCATACGTTCGAGCCCGGCGTACAGGGAATCTTTCGAGGCGTTAAGGATCTCGTCCAACTTGGCTTTAAGCGCGGCGGGATCGTCCTCGGAGGACGCGGAGTCGGGGTCTTGACGCGCGGCGACGTATTCGGAGTACCTTTTTCCCCATTCCGTCCAGAGCGCTTGTCCGAGTCTCAGTTCGGCGTCGGCGCGACGCGGGGAGGTTTCGGGGATCTTTTCGAGACACGCTTTCGCTTCGACGACGTCCCCGTTCGCGACGGCGGTTTCGAGTTTAATAAGGGCGGCTTCCTGCGCGATAACAGAGTCTCCGTCTTCGGAGCCCCAGCGCTTCGCGACGTACTCGGAGAAGGAATCGAGTTGTGCTTGAACGCCTTCGATCGCGGAAGGCGTCGCTTGCGACGAACGCATTTGAATCAGGAACGATTGGAGCGAACGCAGAGCGATGATCGCGGCTTGCGGCGCGTCTTCGAAATCAGGTCGACGTTTAGCGAGAAATTCCCCGGCGACAAAAGCGTCTTCGTAACGTTTAACGGCGTAGGAGACGGTCGCGTATTTCAAATAAAGCCGATTGATTTCTTCGGTCGTTTCTTTCAAGGCGTCGGCGGAAAGTCTGCCTCGTTTGTCGGGTCTGACGGCTCTCGCGCTCCATTCGAACGCGTTTCTCAAGGCTTTTATCGCGTCATTTCCGGCGGATTCCATTTCACGCGAAGCTTCGTCTTTCAAGTCGGCGGCGGCGGTCGCGTAATCCTCGCGCGCTTTGGAAAATAGCGAGGTCGCTCGATTAGCGGCGTTGACCGCGTCGGCAAACGAGTCGATTTTTTTCGCAAAGGAATATTTCGAGAGATCGACGCCGTTGAACAGTTCGTCCTTGAGGAGTTCCTGGGCGTCGAGCGCGACGGCCCCGCTCCCGGCGGCAAGTTCGCCAATAGTCTTAAGCGCGAAGACGACGATTGAGTTCACCCCTTTATTTTTCTTTGGGGGCACGTCCATCGTTTTGAACGTCGCGTCGTTTTTGTCGACAAACGTTTGCATACCAGCTTTATAGTACGCTTCGTAATCCTTTCGGCGCAATTTTTCGAGCGCAATGAGCGCGCGTCCGGTTTCAAGTTGAATTTGCAGACCTTCGGAAGTCGACGCCAGGTTTTCGTCGGCGCATTTTTCTTTCCAATCGCTATATTTTTTGACGAGTCCCATATAGAAGACGGGGTCTTTTGTTTTCGCGGCGATTTTCGCGTAGAGGTCTAAAGACAGGGTTTTAACGGAAGCGAATTGTTCTTCGTTTGGCAGGGCCGACAATTCGTCGAGCGCGGAGGCGGCTTCCTCGATTTTATCGAGATCGAAAAGGCATTCCGCCTGGGCAAATCGAGCGCGGAACGAACCGACGTATTGACCGTACGTTTCGGCGATTTTCGAGAAATCCTCGGCGGCTTTCGTCAAACCGTTGACATATTCGTCGGAACCTTGTTTGAAAGTTCGAGCGTTTTGCGCCTGCAGAGACGCTTGACGGATTCGCGCGTCGAGGAAGGTCGCTTGCGCGACTTGGAGCTGTTCGACTCGGGTATTGCCGTCCCCCTGCATAGCTTTTACGCGCGCTTGAGCGAGTTTGATCCCGGCGTCCAGGAACGGTTTCGCGGCGGAATAACTGGCGCGCGCTTCAAGGAGCTTGGACTCTTTTAAGTCTTGCGGGACGTTTCTCTTTTTTGTTTCGGCGAGCGCCTGGTCGCCGTCGACAACTTTTAGTCTTGCGAGCGCGAGATTAGCCTCCATCGCGGACGCTCCTTCGGGCGCGGAAGCCAAATACTTTTCGAACGCGGAGCGCGTTTCCTCGGCGAGTTTTGGACGTTCGGAAGGACGAGCGGCGGCCCAGGCGTCGAACGCGGCGGAACCGATTTTGTAATCGAGTTCGGAATCGTCGAGTTCAGGGGGCGCGACGCCTTTTTCCTGGAGTTGCTTGAGATAGACGAGCGCGACGTCGTCGTAACCGCGCGCTTTCAGGGCGTCAAGAAAAGCGTTCCAATCTTCCGCGGCGTTCGCTCGGCAGACAAACGCGGACAATAGAAAAAACGCGCAAATCGTCAGACGCAATCTCGCGCGCCAACGTTTGGCGTAGTATAATTGCAGAATCGACGAGAAGTCGCGGCTCGTCGTGTCGCAGTTTTTTTTGTGTCGTTTCATACGCGCGCTCTCGACGCGGTCGGCGTCGTTATGACGCGAAGCGCGCAAAGTCGTCTCCGCGTCGGTCGAAAAATCCCGCGGCGCTCGGGACGCCTTCGCGCCGCTAAGTTCCAAACCATCTTACGATATTATACGGAGTCGAACAATGAAAATCAATCTTTCTTTCATTAAAAAAACGGCGACTGCGTCAATTATTCTCTCCTTATTCTCTTTCGCCGCGTTCGCGCCCACTATAACGTCGGTCGACGCGAACGAAGGGGACGAGGAGACGGCGCGAGCGCTCGACCCGAGCGAATGGATTAAAGACGGGTTTCCGTTGTTGCTTGGGCGCGACGGACCGACCTTGCGGGCGCTTTGGAAGAGTTTGGAGACGCCAGGCGAACCGTTCGCCGACGCGGTCTATTTACAACTTCGCGCGCAAGGCAAGAGTTACAAAGGGAAACCGCTTCGAATTAAAGGGCGTCTTCTTCGCGGCGTGAAACGAACGTTCGACGAATCGGGATCAACGTTCTACGACCTTTGGGTTCTTCTTCCGGACGCCAGGCGCGATCCGATACGCGTCCTTTCGCAAACCGCGCCCGAGGGATTTCAGCCGGACGAACGACTTGAAAATGCGGAACCCTATTCGAAAACGCTTCAGTATCGCGACGAGACGTTGGAGGCGATCGGAATTTACTATCGCGGGACGGCGTACGACGCGGGCGACGACCTGTATACGGTTCCTACGTTCGTCGCAAGCGGATTTCGTCTTTCGGGGGTCGGAACGTCGAGCGGCTCTGAGAGCGCGAATAAAGTCAAAGAGGATTCGAGTTCAAGTTGGGGCGTTCGCGTCGGATTTCTTTTTGGCGCGATCGCGATTTGGTTGATAGCGCGTAGAGCGACGCGTAGGAACGCTGGAAACGGTAAGAAGTTGGAAAAGGGGCTCGGGGTATTTTTGTTCGCGGCGGCGACTTTCGCGTTCGGGTTAAATTCCGTTTTTTGCGAGGAGGAGCCGGAACTGGACGAGGCGGGCGTCTTGGGAGCGGCTTGCGGAACGAGCCGCGAAGAATGGCTTGAGTTTCAAACGGAACGTCGAACGGAACTTTCGGGCCGCGCGCGCGAGGTCGCTTTAACCTGCATGTATCGTCTGACGAGTCTGCTTGACGAATCGGCGTTAAAGGAGCGCGGGAGCAAGGAGTACGCGGAGACGACGCTTGGACGCTACGCGAGCGCGAACGCCCGGGGCAAGACGTTCGAGTTTTTTTCAGACGGTCAAAAGGGGTTGGTCGGCTATTTTGTCGGGACGCTCGAATCGTACGCGGAAATAAAATTAAACGCGTTGGAGCAAGCGCGTTCCGGGCTTCCCCGGCTCTATCGCGTTCAGATAACGACGGTCGGGGGCGTGAAGTTGACGGCGTATACGGCGACGCGACCGCGTTTTGAAGCGCCGGAAGGATTTCACGCGTCGCGCGGGGATCGCAGAGTCGCGGGCCTTGGAGTCGCGTTCGGGTACGAAACTTCGGACGGAGTCGAACGGCGAACAGTATTGAATCCGCGTTTGGCGTGGGTTCCGACGTCGAGTCCGTTGGGGGCGTCGGGTCTCGACCTTGCGAGTTACTCGCGGGTTCCGGTTTACGCGCCGGACGCGCTTGTGAAGTCGCGAACCGAAAGGGAAAGTCGAGCGGTCGGACGGTCGTTGCGATTTACGGCGAACGACGCGGTCGCGTTTTACGAGACTCTCGCGGCGGTCAAGCGTCTTCAACCCAGTCAAGACAAGAACGAGGCGATTACGAACGCGGTCGAACTTTTCAATCATCCGGAACGAAACCAGGGACGACGCGTTAAACTTCGCGGGTGGGTTCGCCGCGCCAATCTTGTTTTAATCGACGACGCGAGCGCGCAAGCGTCGACAGGGCTTGACCGTTACTATCAGATCTGTCTTTTCACCAACGAATCCGAGGGTCATCCTTTAATTCTTTGCGTTCCGGACGCGCCGCAAACGACGAGCGCGGGAGGTTCAAAAGAAGCGAGTCTTTCGAGTCTTGTGGGAGGAACGCTCGAATTCGACGGCTATTTTTATAAGACGTGGGCGTATCGCAAAGGGGCGCCTAAGAAGTCGGACGGCGAGGCGTCGGAATTAAAGTCCTGGACGCGCGCTCCGACGCTCATAGGACGCGTTACGCGAGTCTCTCTCGTCGACGAAGAAACAGACGCGGAAAGCGCGAACGTCTCAAAGATCGCGACGACGGTCGTTTATCTTACGTTTTTCGGCTTGGCGGTTCTGTGGATCGTCCTTAGGAGAACGACGCGCAAGAGCGTTCGTCAAGACGTTTTCGAGGAACTCAAAGCGCGCAGAGGTTAAAACGCGGACGCGGGTTACGCGATTTCGCGCAAGTACGCGTCGACGACTTTCGCGCGGTCAAAGTTCGCGGCGACCTTTTCACGGCCTTTGAGTCCCATCAGTCGCCGTTCGTCGCGAGGAAGCGCAAGGAACTTCTCGATCGCCTGTTCGAGCGCGTCGGCGTCGCGAGGAACAAACCCGAACCCGGTGACGCCGTCGTCGAACGTTTCGGCGCATCCGGGGACGTTCGAGGCCAGGAGCGGACGAGCGGACGCGGCGCCTTCAAGGAG
>CAYUUL010000078.1:0-7386 GCA_964447865.1 uncultured Planctomycetaceae bacterium
CAGGAAATAATAACGAATATTGTATTTCTTGAGTTGTTCGAGAATAATAGGGAAGTCGGCTTCTTGAACCTTATGACGGCAACTTCCAAGGGCGCTTCCGGGCGTGGTCTTGAGCCCTTCGATAGTCGCGGGGTCGATCTTGCCGAAATCGAGAACTTTGTCTTGCATGAAACCTTCGACGCCATACTGCATACCGAAGACTTTGTCGATTTTGGAGTCGGCGCATTTTTGTCCGAGTTCGAAACACCCTTGAACGACGCCGCAAAGGCTCGAGTTGATCACGCTGGTTGGGCCGCCGCTTTGGCCGACGATCGCGTTGCCTTGGAACATGCTGATTTCTCCTGATTTATTTGATAGTCGAATAAACGCTATTGTTTACGCGGACGCGCTATAGGCCGTTTCCGCGTTTTTATTGTTCTTAAATTCTATATGAAAACGGCGTCGACGCAAGCGACGCGCCAACGACGATTACTTAAGCGCTCAAAGCGTCCCCGTCCAACAGACGAGTTGCGCAAAGAATTTCGCGTAATCACATCCGATCTCAACAAAGAGATCTTGTCCGAGAGTCCTGGGTAATTCCTGGAAAACGCGAGGAGTCCCCCAATCGACCATTCCGCCAATCCAATGAGGCGCGACGTCGGAAGCGAACGCCGCGACGCGTCCTTTGTATTCTTCGCTTACGACCAGGAAGGGGAATTTTTCGAGCAGCTCAATTTGTACGTCAGACTGGTCGATCGGTTTGGTCGGATCGTCAATCGCGTTGCGCCAGGTCGTTTTAGTGCGAAACCCTTCGAGAAGCGTCGTCGCGTTCGGTTTCGCTTGGAAACGATTGTAACCGCCGACTCCTGGCGCGGTTTCCCAGGGGAGCCCCGCGAGTATCGGATGATTGAGCGTCGTAGGACGGAGGAGAACCGGAGACGAGTAATTTTGACGGTCGTCGGAATCGCTCATGATTACCGGCAAGACGTCTTTGAGCGGCGTATTGTGGTATTCTCCAAGTCGACCGTAATAGCTTTCCCACCCTCCGAGCATGAGAAGCCCGGAACCGACCTTCTTAACAACCTCGACGATATGTTCAAGGTCGCCGGGTTTAAAGTTGGAAACCGCGTAATCGCTGAGAACGTAAAGCGAGTAGGCGCGGTTTTGGAAGTCGGGACTTGGCGCGGTTCCGCTGTCGACGCGGTCAAATTCAATTCCGTAACGCGTCATAACTCCGCAAAGATAAGCGGCGGCGCGCGTAGCGTCGTCGTCCCCAAGATAGCAAACTTTTTTTTCGAGTTCCATACGGGTCCCCTTCGCGCGTTCGCGCGGTTATGTGGCGTCGAGCCGATTAGAACAAAATAGCGCGCGGCTCGCGGCGCGCGACTCGGACGTAAACTTTGAACGCGTCTCCAACCACGGTTTTAACGGTTGAGAACGCGTTCAACTTTAACGCGACTCGATGAACTCGCTCACTTTTTTTCGGCGTCCGCGAAAAGCTTCTTGCATCGCGCCGGACTGAAAACGTCGAATTCCGCTTCGCGAATGAACTCTTCGACGCCGTTCTCGCGTTGGATTTTAATCGTCAAGTCGATTTGTTTTTGGCTTTTATATTGCAGAATGCCGTCGATTTTCTTTTCGAAGAGATCGGGAGAAACGGTGACGCGAAGGGTCGGAGGCGTAATAAAATTGCTGTAAGTCGCGAATTCGTAGATCGCTGGAATTTCCGGAATCGGTTCGCCAAGTTCCGGCCAAATCGTGCCTTGCGCGTGGAAAATCGACATCATCGCCTCGCTGTTGGTGAACTTGTGGTCGGGGTGCAAATCGGTGATTGTCGGAACGAACAGACGGTTTGGACGCGTTTTACGGAGTAGCCAGACGAGCGAGTTGGTTACGCCGCAACCGCCGGCAATCGCCGGACCTTCGCCGGGCGCGCCAGTCGCGAAACGTCGACCGGCTTGAAGGTTAAGAGACCCGTCGTCGTGTCCGAGAAAGAATAAATTGTCTTGCGGAAGACCGAGCGCGCCAAACGAGTTTTTGCATTCTTCAAGCCGAACGTCGGAAATCGTTTCGCGTTCTTCCGGGGAACAGTATCCCATTTTGCCGTTGGTGACGACTCCGGCGAACGTCTTAATACCGCAATGGAGCGCCGAGATAAATGTTAAACCGCAACCGCAGATAATGTCGTCGTCGTGTGGGGAAAGGAAAAGCCAACGTTCTTCGTCGCCTTTCCAGTTGGGGAAAATGTCGCCCGGGTTAGCGGACGTTGTCAGGCCGGATTCGTTTCTGCGCGTAAAGAGTACTGTGGACGTCATTTTTAATCTCGTTCTGATTCGATCTTGCGTTGATCTGTTTTGGGAGGGAAAGGACGAATCGCGTCAAAGAACGCTTCGTTTCAGCGCGCAAACGCCGACTGCTTCCACGCCGCAGGGGGGCGGCGTCTCTTGCCGGACGTTTCAGCGCGCAATTGGTCAGGAAGGGAGGTTTCGGAAAGACCGTAGAATCGCCGAAAGGAATGAAAGTTAGACGGTTCTAATAAAAAGTTATTCTTGACTAACTTTTGACTCCAAAGAACCGTCCCATCCCCGCGCGTGAATGGGGAGAGGGACGTTTCAACCTTATTTTTCCGAGATTTTGCGGTCGAAAGGAGAACGAATCAACCTTCGAATTCGTTTCCGACTTTACGAGCGCGTTCCGGTTTGTCGAGATTGACGCCGAGGGACACGCCGGTTTGGATAAGGATATTCCAACCTGCGACGAGTTGGAAGAAGGCGTCGTAGCCGTGGAGTTTAGGCAATTTGATCGTTGGGAAGATCGTGTCTTCGGAGGCGACCGCGATCACGTTGACGCCCGCGCGACCTTCGATGAGTTCCTTGATCTTTTGGCATTCGCTTGGGAACGGATCGATCAAGACGCAAGTTTCGCCGGCGCGCATGACTTCTTCGACGCCGTGGAGCAGGTACGTGCCTTCAAGGAAATCGCTCTTTTTACGCGTGATTTCGTTAGTTTTAAGGGTAAGTTCTTCGGCGACGCCGTTGTTTCGACCAGCGAAGTAAAGCATAGGCGCGTCGGCGAGCTTCTTGACGATTTCCGCGTCGTATTCCGTTTCCATGATTTCTTTCATGAGTTTGCCGGCTTCCTCTTTCTTCGAAGCGCAGCAACAGCAACCGAGAAGGTTGCTCAAAATGGCGCGATAGACGAGCCCCTGTTCGACGACCGATTTCGTCGCGGCGACGGCGTTTTCTTTACCGCAAGAGAGTAAGATCGTTTCATTCGTGACGTCAAAGAGTTTGGAACCGGGCGTGGCGGTGACTCCGACGAGGTCTTTTTTACCCGCGTCGCCGAGTTTTTTCATGAGGCTGATGATTTCTTTTGTTTGACCGCTGTTGGACGCGCCGCAGACAACCCAGTTGGAAAGGTCGTATTCCGCCGCCTGGAAACTGCCGTCCGTCGAGGCGTTAAGCGCAATTCCGCTCTTCATAACGTCGTAAAGGAAGTTTTTCGCCGGGAAAATTCGACTGGAACCTTCGCCGGTCAGGAATACGCGACCCGTCTTCTTAATCATTCCAGCGACGGATTTTACCTGGTCAAAATCGAAATTCGCGACGACGTCGGCCGTCTCAAGCATTTCCTTAACGAGAGCAAAATTCTTGTATTTAGAATCGGTCAAATTCATTGTGGAAACTCCTGCGCCGCGTGGCGCTCAAACTCGGACTTGACGCGCGCGTCGTTAAACGTTTGCGCCAAATTGAACGCGTCGAACAAGTTTTATTCGCTCGTCGTCGCGCAATCGGAAAAATAAGCGCTTTTTATACTAGCAGACAAATCGGGCTCCTTCAAGGGGAAACGACGCTTTTTTTCACATTCTCGCGACATATTGTAACCAAAAGAAAAAACTTTAACGGTTTTTTGGCTTTTTTTGAAAAATTTTCAAAATTTATCCTTGTCGGGCGAAAGCGGTCTTTACTAGTCGGGGGTATTTTTGAATAATAACTCGCTTGAATTTTCCAGACTCGCGTAAGTTTTAAGCGAAATTGGACGTTTGAGCGCCGGCACGGACGACGGCGTAGAAGTATGATACGCGTGTGAAAAAGCGCGCAGAAAGACAAGGATCGGCTTCATGCTTACGAAGAAGACAACGCAAGGGAATGGGATTCGTTTGGACGTTTTACGCGGCGTAAGAAACGCGTTGACGCGCGCTCCAAGGCGATTTTGGCTCGTTGCGGCCGCGATCTTGTGCGCGTTGGGCGCGACCGAACGCGGTATGGCGCAGACGACCGGTTCGCAACTTACGATTGGAAGAGACACGTCGATGACCTCGCTTGACGACGCTTATTCCTCCGTTGTCTTTAACGGCGCGTATGCGTTGACGCTTTCCGAAGGTCAGACTCTGCGCACCGTGCTCGTCTCGAAAGAAACGGGAGCGGCGCTTAACCTTGGCGACAAAACGCTCGAAGGACAAGAGTGGACTATCGTCGCGAACAATCCTTCATGGTCCGGCACGACCAACGTTCTCTCGGGCAACACGCTCGTGATCAACGGCGGTATCGCTAATCCTCTTGGCGCGTATTCCGACACGGCTCTCGCTACTTTTGGAGTTGTCAATCTTTACGACGGGTCAACTTTGAAATTGCGCGCTCGCGCCGCGGATTCGTCCGGGAAACCCGCGTCGGGCGAGACAAAAATTGGCGGACTTTCCACCGATTCCGTCAACGACGCGAAATCTAAAGCGAACGCGGTTGTCGAAGTTGGGGAAAATCAAACCTTGACAATCATGGACGGAATCGACGTTTCAAGCAAGACCGGCCTTACTAAAACTGGCGCGGGAACGCTTAAGATTCTGACAAACGGTTCGACCGTCACCGCGGTTACTCAAAACAAAAACACAGGTTCCACGACTACCCAAACCACTAAAAAGGATTCCTCGACGTCCGATTCGAGCGTGAGCGAGGAGGAGTATATGGTCACGGTTGTCGACTTGGGAAAAACGACCGTTTCCGGGGGAACGTTGAGCGTCGCCAGCGGTACGCGTAAGGTAAACGACGCCGAGATTGAGGCCGCCTCGTTACACATAGGAAAGGGCGCGACGCTGGATATTCAACAGACTGGCGAGATCGATCTTACCGGCGACGCGGGAGACGTCGTTTTTTCCGCCGACGACGGTTCGAAAGTCAATATTTACATTGATAAAGAAGGTTCGACGTCTTATGTCGCAAAGACTTACAATACTTATATGAATCTCGGCGAAACGACGCTTAACGTCAATACTTCGTTGCGCGGATCCGACCTGCCGACTTCAATGACGGTTTTTTCGACCCAGGACGTCGGACAGACGATTTATACCGCGGATAAAATTTCCGTCGTCGACAATATTCTCGGTAAAAATTACGTCGTCGATAAGAA
Source organism: uncultured Planctomycetaceae bacterium (assembly GCA_964447865.1). Taxonomy (GTDB): domain Bacteria; phylum Planctomycetota; class Planctomycetia; order Pirellulales; family Thermoguttaceae; genus RUG369. The sequence goes on from CAYUUL010000078.1 coordinate 5,383, forward strand.
CAATTCGACCGCTGAAAAACTCGTCTTGAAGTTGGAAAAGAATAAAACTCTCGCTTCAAAAGGGAAGACGCCGAACGAACGCGCCGTTGGAAAATATCTCGATAACGCTATCGCCTCAAATAAGTACAACGACAAAGAATACGCGCTCCTGAATAAACTTGAACAAAACATGGATTCGCTCAGCTTTGCGCAAGCGACCGGCGAGATTCACGCCTCGACCGTCGGATTCATGTATATGAATAATTTTACGACGACTCAATCTCTGTTCGATATGCTCCGCAACAACTCTCTTGTCGCGTATTCCGGGGGCGATTCCTCTGTCGCTCCTATGGATTACGGCGGGGGATCGTACAACTCTTCCCAGTATTACGGACAATATCCCAACTCGGGCGGCTACTATGGCGGCGCGTCGGGCGGAGCGTTCGACAACGGACAACTCTATTACAACAACGATACCAACTCCTACGGGCCGGGCGTCGTTCCGATCGACAATACCGGAGCTATGGAGTATCAAACGTTTGACGGCGGAGTCTACAACGGCGAGACTTACGGTTCCGGCGTTGGAGGCATGAGCGGAGGATCGTATTATCCGCCCGAGGAGTCCGGAGCCGGCAATTATGATTTCGGTTGGCGCGGACAACAAGAGCTTTCGACCCTGGCGACGATGCGCGGACAGACGACTTACGGCGACCCGGGCACTTTGATTTACTCCGCGTGGTTTGCCGCGATTGGCGGTTCCACCGATACGGAAGTACATAAAAGCGCCGCCGCCTACAACGGCAAGCAAGCGGGTTTCCTGACCGGTCTCGACTTGTTTTGCTCTTGCGATTGCCGCTTTGGAGCGTATTACGGATATCAGCACAACGAGTTAAAGAACGTCTCGGCAATTGGAAAATTGAAGACGAACAACCATTTAGTCGGCGTCTATCACCAGTTTGGCGACGAGATGAATTACAATATCGCGAATATTCGAGCGGGTTACGATCATTATCAGACGGAACGCAATCTCAAAATTGTCGGCGTCAGCGACCATTTGACCGCGAAGTACAACGGGTGGAACCTTGGCGCCTCTTTCGAACACGGCGCGAATTTCGCGGTAAAGCCTTTGATTTTTTCGCCTTACGTTTCCGCCGACTATAACTTTTTCTACCGCAATAAATTCACCGAGACCTCGAAAACTGGGAGCGGATACGCGCTTCACGCCGGCAAGTCGAATTATCACAGCTTACGAGGACAAGTCGGAGGACGCGTCGCCGTCGATATGTATCCGGGCGAACAGCAGATTAGACTTGTTGGGCGCGCCGCTTACGTGCACGAATTCCTGAACCCGATGTACGGCAAAACGACCATGAGTTTCGCGAGTCTGCCAAACGCGTCCGGAGGGTTCGATATTTACGGCAATTCGCTCGGGCGCGATTGGTGTATGATTGGCGCCGGAGTCGACTGGGCGCCGGTACCCGCGCTTGTGCTTTTCGCAAAGGGCGATTATCTGTTCAACAAATATGTGCGCGATCCGTGGACGACCCTCGGTTTGAAATATCGCTGGTAAACTCAACTCCGCGCGGAAAGTTTTGCGTCGAGTCGGAACTTGGGGAACGCGTTTAACAGGAACTTTATGGCTGCTTCTTATCTTGAATTGGACTATCCGCTTGTGAAAGCGTGTTTAAATCGACAAAAATTCGCTTGGGAAGATTTCGTCGATCGATTTATGGATCTCGTTTTGCACGTGATCGACCACACCGCGGAAAAACGGGGAATCGCCTTGAAAGAGGATGAGAGAATCGAATTATGCGAGGCGATTTTTCGTTCGTTTCGTTATAACGATTACCAACTTCTACGCGAATTTGGGTTCAATTGCGCCGTGTCGACTTACCTGACCGTCCTGGCGCGACGGCTCGCGGTAGCTTTTTTGTTGGGAAATTGACGTTTATTTCGCGTCGCGACTTTAAGAAAAAAACTATCTAAATTTTTTTACGGCGGTCCTTGTCAAAATATTTTGTCGCG
>CAYUUL010000079.1:0-7055 GCA_964447865.1 uncultured Planctomycetaceae bacterium
GGGAATCTTGGGGAAGAGCCTTGAAAATAAGAATATCGCCCTTCTTTTCGAGAATCGGCTGTTCTTTCGTGGAAAAACTCATAACGTTCAACGCGTCCGTCTCGTAACCGTTATACACGATTTCCTGTTCCGGAGTATTGACGCACAATTCGCCGCTCGCGTCGAAGTAAACCGCGACGTCGTGCGTCTTGCCGTCCGTCGCCTGACACGTCCACGCGACGTAGGTCGCCGGTCGGGACATGACGTCGAGGTCGTCCGGAAGATTCGGATTAGTGAAACGAAGCGCGATCTTTACGCCCGAGCCTTCGAACGTATACGTCGTCGTGGTCGCGCGAACCGCGAGATCCGTTTGCGGAAGTTTCGCGACGTCCTGATCGAGATCGTCCGGCTTGCCCATAAGGCGGTAATTCCTGCCGTCGACGCGGACGAACGAAGTCAACGCGTTAATTGTGCCGGTCCAGTGCACCGGAAAAGAATCCGCGAGTCCGTTCGTATTGGACCAAACGCTGAAATAAGGGTCGCGCGCGACCAGCGGAACGCACGGGGCGCGCAAAGGATCGATCGCTCGAACCGTTGTGGAAATCGCGAAAAAGGCGACCGCGAAAAGCAGCGCCGCGAACGCCGAGCGGCGAACGTTGCGAGTTGTCATGAAATGCCTCTCAATTTGAAATTTTACGACGGGAAAAATCCCGCCGCGCGTAACGATTTATTTTTTATTGAGCAGATTGTATCAGAAATATTTTTTCCTGACGCCGGGCGCCTTTTTTTGTTTTCGCCTGTTTTTTTCTCTTTTTTGAACGTTCGCGCTAACTGTGACGCGTTTTTGGGACGCGTTTCGCCTCGTTTTTTCGCGATTCGAAATCTTTTTTTGAAAAAAATGAAAATTTTTTAAGAGATTTTGTTGCAATGACCGTATTTACTTGCTATGATAGTCGTCATTACTCACGGTGACAAAGTTGATTTTCCTATTGTGGAGCTTGACGCTCGAAATCGACTCGCCGTCGAGTTGGACGAATTTGTGATTGAGACAGGTTTAGCCTTTCCAATATATTTTCGAAGATATCCGCTCTTTTCGCGGGCGGCTTTCCCGCGTGGAGTTTTTTAAACGTTAATTTAGGAGTTATACCAGATGAAACGACGCGATTTTCTGAAGACGTCCGGCGTTATGGCCGGCGCTACCGCCATTAGCAGTCTCGGCGTTGCGCGCAGCGCTCATGCCGCGGGTTCCGATCTTATCAAGGTAGCCCTCGTCGGTTGTGGCGGTCGCGGACGCGGCGCCCTCCAACAACGCCTTGAAGTTGGCGACAACATTAAAGTAGTCGCGATCGCCGACGCTTTTGAAGCGAACGCGAAAGCCGCCGCCAGCGCTTACGCTGAAATGGACGACGATCGTTACGATCTGAAAGACGGCGTCTTCTTTGGTCTCGACGCCTATAAAAAAGCTATCGACGCCTGCGACTCCGTCATTATCGCGACCGCGCCGGGCTTCCGTCCGATCCACTTCGCGTACGCCGTCGAAAAGGGCAAGCACGTCTTCATGGAAAAACCGTGCGCCGTCGACGCTCGCGGGTTCAGAATGGCGATTGCCGCCGCTAAGAAAGCCGACGAAAAGAATTTGAAAGTCGTCTGCGGTTATCAACGCCACTATCAAAACCCCTATATCGGCATGGTCGAACAGGTCAAAGCCGGTAAAATCGGTCGACTCATGTACAGCCGCGTTTACTGGAACGGCGACGGCATCTGGGAACGTCCGCGTCAAAAGGGCGATACCGAAATGCAATATCAAATGCGCAACTGGTATCACTTCAACTGGCTCTGCGGCGATAACATTATCGAACAACATTGCCATAACATCGACGTAGGCAACTGGGTTCACAGCCTTGGCGACCCCTTCTGCGCAAACGCTCACCCGATCCGCTGCAACGCCATGGGCGGCCGCGAAGTCCGCAAGTTCCCGCGCTTCAAGAACTCCGGTCATCGTTTCGACCACTTCTTCTGCGAATTCACTTTCGCCGACGGATCCCAAATGTTCAGCCAATGCCGTCAAATCGCCAACTGCTGGAACAACGTTAGCGAAACCTTCTACGGCACCGAAGGTATGTGCGGCGCCGGTTGGGTCAACGACAACGCCGGCAAACGCGTTTGGTCCTTCTCCGGCGACAATCCGGATCCGTACAAGAACGAACACGTTATGCACGCGAAGTACATTCGCGAAGATGAAAAACACAACGACGCCTGGTTTGCCGCTAACAGCTCCATGACCGCCGTTCTCGGTCGTTACGCCGCTTACTCCGGCGCTGAAATCTCCTGGGACGACGCCGTCGAAAACGGCCGCGACGAATTCCCGTACGATCTCTGCGCCGAACTCGAAGCCAACGACCCGACCAAATTCTGGGAAGCCCTTCCGCCGGTCATGCCGGATACCGTTCCGCCGGTTCTCCCCGCCGAAGGCGAACTCATCTACGAAAATTCCGTTCCGGTCCCGGGCGAATGGAAGTGGAAGAAGTGATTTTGTTAGCCGTCTAAGCGTCTAACGCCTGAATGCATTGAAAGCGTCGAGCGCCCCGCGCGTTCGGCGCTTTTTTGTTTTGCCGAATCTACTTGCGCGGCGAAGACGAATAGTCTCTCGTTTCTATATTGTTTGTCAACGGCTTTTCTCTCGTCTTTATTGAAGTTAAGAAATCTGATAATAACGACGCTCGCTCGGACTCCCAACGTAAAATATAACGCAGTGTTATGAAAGCGAAATCGCGCAGGGTATAAACATAATTTGCATTATGAGAAGTTGCAAGACGGTAGTGTGAAATGTATCGAGGACGAGATATCGTTTGAGCTCCCCGAAGGATGGGAATGGTGTCGTGTTTTCTCCATTATTGGCGATTTACCATATGGGACAGCTCAAAAATCTTCTTTAAGTGGCAAAATAGCTGTTCTAAGAATGGGAAACATTCAATCATGTGAAATTGATTATGCCGATTTGGTTTATTCATCAGATGACGACGATATAAAGAAATATACTCTTCTAAAAAACGATTTACTTTTCAATCGTACTAACAGTGCTGAATTGGTCGGTAAAACTGCTATTTATCGTGGAAACATTCCTGCTATTTATGCTGGATATCTTATTAGAGTACGTCCATATATCGATTCAGAATATTTGAACGCCGTGATGAATAGTGGTTATGCGAAATCATATTGTAACGCAGTGAAGACAGATGGTGTCAATCAGTCAAATATAAATGCGCAAAAACTTGGAACGTTTCTTATTCCAGTTCCTCCACTGGCAGAACAAACTTGTATCAAAGAAAGAATTATTTCAATTCTTCCTTTAGTTGACGTTATTAAAGCAGAAAAGACTGATTTAACTAATTTGATAGGTACAACGAAGGCGAAGATCCTCGACCTAGCTATTCGCGGACAGCTTGTGCCGCAAGACCCGAACGACGAACCGGCTTCAGTCCTGTTGAAACGTATTCGAGCGGAGAAAGAAGCGCTCATAAAATCCGGCAAACTTAAGCGCGATAAGAAGGAGTCCGTTATCTTTAAAGGTGAGGATAACTCTTATTATGAGAAGATTGGCGACGAGACGCGGCGTATTGATGATGAAATTCCCTTTAACATTCCTGAAACATGGTCTTTTGTCAGGCTAAAACACATAGGAACTGTTGTCGGGGGAGGAACTCCCAAAACCAACGTTTCTTCATATTGGAATGGTGAAATTCCTTGGCTGACTCCAGCAGATTTAAGCGGATACAAAGCAATTTACATATCCGCAGGTGAACGAAAAATAACGCAAGAAGGTTTAGATTCATCTTCTGCACAACTTATGCCAGAGGGAACCGTCCTATATTCGAGCCGAGCTCCAATAGGTTATGTTGCTATTTCTGCTAATCCTATTACGACTAATCAAGGGTTCAAATCCGTTGTGCCATATGATTTCTCCATGAGTGAATATCTGTACTATCGTTCTCGTGGAATAGCCTGTCGTAACGAACTCCAGTTGGCGATTCTCTCCAACTTCCGATAATACAAAACTATTAGAAACATTATATTGTTGCGGGGTGAACTCTTCAATGCAATAGGGACTATGCAAGGCTTAAATTTCGGACTTTTAGGATTGATTCTCTCAATTTTGCAGTTTACTCGCGTTTTTCCGGCGCAATCACACCTCCCCCAAAAAACAAAGCCAGCGCGAATCCCGAGAGAACCGCGCTGTTAGTCGATACCTTACCGAACGTTAAGCGGACGCGTCAGACCGTTTCCGGCTTTGGCGGTTCCGACGTTTCCGGGTTGGGAACGTCCCGGAGTTGCAATTTCTTCGTCTTATAGAGGTAGAAGAAGTAGCCGGAGCAGAGAAGAATCGAGAACAGAGACGCGAGCGGGGCGGCAAATCCCACCTCGTACAGGGACGCGTCCTCCATCTTGCTAAACAGATACGAAAGCGGAATTCGGAACAATACCGCCGCTAAAATACTGTGAACCGAAACGATCACCGCGCGACTCGCCCCGCAGAAATACCCGTTGAACGCGAACACCAGCGAAACCAGCAAACAGTCGAACGAAAACGAACGAAGGTAAAGACTCGACTGCTCCACAACTTGCGGATCGCTCGAGAAAATCGCCGACATGTTCGCCGGAAAGACCTGACTCAACGTCAACGACGCGAACCCGAAAATCAACGCGAACCCCCCGCCCATGACCATCGCCTTGAACGCGCGTCGGTACTTTTGCGCGCCGAAGTTTTGCGAAGTCGCCGTCGCCACCGCCGACGAAAACGCGACCGGAGGCATAAACATGAACCCGACGATGCGCTCCGCCACCGCCATGCCCGCCGATTCAAGCACCCCCATCAAATTGACAATCGCCAAAATCACAAGGAACGACGTGCCCGTCAGGAAATCCTGGAGCGAAAGAGGGATCCCCACCTTCAAAATCGAAACGATCTCCTTGCGACGCGGTATGAAATTCGTACGGTGAAAATCGACCGGGAACCGCCGCCGACGCGCGTGGAACAGCGCGCAGAAGAAACTCAACGCCTGCGAACCGGCCGTCGCGTACGCCGCCCCCGCCGGACCAAGGTTAAAACCGCCGACGTGAATCGGCTGTCCAAAAAGCTCAAAGTGGAAATCGCCAATCAGAATGACGTCCCCGATAATATTCGCGACACACGCCACCGCCACGAAATACATAGGGCGCACCGCGTCCCCAAATCCCCGATAAATCGCGCTGATCACGTTGTACCCGATAATAAACGGGATCCCGCACGCGCATATAAACACATATTGACACGCGTATTCAAACGCTTCCGGGGGAGTCTGCATCAAACTGACCAAAGGACGCGTAAGGAGCGCCGTAGTCGGCGTCAGGATAATCGCGACCACCGCGAATAACGCCGCCGTCGCCCCGATCGCGTTCGCCGTTCCGCGCTCGTCCTTCGCCCCAAGATTGAACCCGATCAGAACCGTGCCCCCTACGCAAAGTCCGTAGAGCGACCCGAGAACAAGTTGAAACGCCTGGGCCCCGATCCCCACCGCGGAAACCGCCCCCGCGTTGCAGAATTGTCCGACGACCAGAACGTCGACCGCGCCGTAAAGCGCCTGAAGAACGTACGCCAACATAAAAGGGGCCGCGAATTTCCACAAGCCCGGCCCAAGTCGACCCTCGATTAAATATCTGTCTTTATCCTGTTGCGAACTCACATTGCCTCCTTCGCGCGTCGCGTATATTGACTGGTGAAAGAAAGCGCGGCTGCCGGATGTTCACGCGCTGGTGAAATCCAGTTTAACGCTTTTATTATTCGCGTCAAGCGTCCCGGAAACGCGGCTTGCCGACCTCTGCTGTTTTACCGCCTGATTTGCGCCGAGACCTTCGCCGCCGCTTATTTCATCTTTTACTATTTAACGCATTTTCCGAAACTTATCGTAATTTTCACGCGTTCGACCGCGCAAGTTTTTTTGCGTTTTTTCGTCTACCGCCGCCATATTTTTTTTGTTATGATGTCGCTTGCGCGTGTGTGGTTACAACCGCGAAGGATTTGCGGACGCGATTTGTTATGGATAACGCGGCTTGGAGTTCGGCAGGAGCTCGAGCCGATGCTCACGGAGGGCGTAATGCTGGTTGATCTCTTTAAAGGAACCGTCTTTTGCGCGGCGTTGGGGTTGTCGACGCTTGGCGGCTTGACTGTCGTTCCCGACCGATATTGGGATTCTTTTCCGTCGGCCCTGGCCCCCGCGCGCGAAGCGCTCGCCGAAATTGGCGTCGCCCCTTTGAAGTTCCGGGCCGGAGCGTCAAGCGTAGCGCAACCCGTCCAAAAAGAAACCAGGGAACCCGTTCCCGCGCCGGATCAACTCGCGTTAGAGCAACAGACCCGCGTGCAGATTGGGGCGCCCAGACGCGGCGTCGGTTACAATCCTGAATTAGATCGATCCTCGCTTGACGCCGAGAGTCTTCCAACTCCTGGCGGCGATCGTAATTCAGATTCGGATCCTATTCGTTCGACGTCCGCGACCTCGCCTAAATTTGTCGGAACTTCTACGGAGCCGGGCGCTGACGAACTTCCGAACCGCGCGCCTGTTTCTATCGCGGATATTCCCGATCCTCCCGCCGATCCGCTCCAAGACCAGGAATTTTTTCTCGACGAACCTCCGCTCGAATCGCGCGAGTCTCTCGATTCTCTTTTAGCGAGTCCCGATTCCATCGACTCCGAGCCTTTGATTGTCGAGGAAGAAAAAGCGCTCGATCCCGACGAAACGAAATATTCGACCCCGTCGAGACTCGCCGCCTTTAAAACCCCGGAAAAATCGTCCGTAAACGCCGACGCTAATCCCGTCGCGCCGCTCGCCGCAACCGCCGCGACGTCCGCCGCCGTCAAAGCGCAAACCGCTAATCCCGTCGCCGCGCCTGTCGCGAACCAGTCCGCGCCCCTTGCGACGACTTCCGCGAACCAGTCCGCGCCCCTTGCGACGACCTCCGCGAATCAGTCCGCGCCCCTTGCGACGACCTCCGCGAACCAGCCCGCGCCCACGGCGCAGTAGATCAGCACCGTATAGGTCACG
>CAYUUL010000080.1:0-6518 GCA_964447865.1 uncultured Planctomycetaceae bacterium
CCGTCGAAAATCCGATCCCGACTCCGCGTTTCTTACGCAAGAGAAAAGCGTCGCGACCCGTCCCGATTTTGGCGATTTACGATCTGAAAGCGCTCGCCGAGTCCCTGAAAAATCATTCGCCCTCTGAAAATTCCGAACCGACTCGCGCCGACGTTCGCGAAACTCAAAAACGCTAACGCCCCTCGCGAAAAAAATAAACGCGTAAAAAAACGACCCCGCGAACCGTTGCGAACGCGGAGCCGTCCCGTTATTCTAATCCGTTTCTAACGCGCTATTGCGATACGACTTCGCCGCCGTTGCGACTCGCCGCCGCTTGCAATATCGACAAGTCGGTCGTGTCCGAAAGGTAACGAACGGAACCGTCCGCGTAGCCGAATTGAGCGCCGCCCGCGTGGCAACTCGAAAAAGAACCGCTCGAATAAAAATTCTTGTAGAGCGCCGAAAGAGGGTCGTTCGCGTTCTTAATCGCGTTCAATTTCCATTCGAGATTCTTCGAACTGACGTAAACGACCATGCCGTACATCTTATACGCGCCGCGGATCCACGCCATATACCCGTCGTAATCGTTGTGCGCGATCTCGCCCAGCGCCGCCGTGTTCGACGTCCCGTCCGTTATCGACGCGAAACTCGTACGGCTGTCCTCGTAGAATATCCCGTTGTTCGCCTGGGGACCGCCCCCGTAAGAACCCCCGTTTTGCGCCGCCGTACGGATCGTCGAGTACTCGCGCCCCGTCTGCTTATTCGCGCCGATCGCCCCGGAGATCCCGTAGTAATGCGCCGTGTAACACCCGATCTCCTGATTGTACTTCTTCATGCTCGATTCGACGACCGAACAACTTGGACACAAAAAACAGGGAACTTTCGTTTTCGTTAGCGTTTCCGCGCCCTCGTAATTGTCGTCGCCCTCGTTCTCCTCGTAATTCTTAGAAAAGTCGATCTGAGAAAAAAGCGCCGACTGTTCTAAAAAGGGAAGTACGCGCCCCATGATTCCCAGACCCTGACTCTCTCCGTTTTGGAACGACAACCACGCCTCCGGAGGGAATACCCCGTGAACGTCCGCGTAACTGTGAAAGCCGAGCAAAAGTTGCTTGACGTTGTTCGAACATTGCATGCGTCGCGCGGCTTCTCGAGCGGCTTGAACCGCCGGAAGCAAAAGACCGATCAGGATCCCGATGATCGCGATCACGACCAAAAGCTCGACAAGAGTAAAACCCGACTCGCAAGAAACAGCGCCCAACCTCGACCGCAAAGAGCGATTAGCCCTCGCGGCGTCCTTTATAAATTTCATATTACTTTCTTTCGTCTTTTCAACTGGATTTGACCTGATTTGCGTTGATAACTCTGACGCGGCTTAAACCGCGGAGTCTCAACGTAAAAGACGAACGGACGCCAGATCGTCGAGCGTTCGCGCTCTGCGCGGCGATAAAAAAGACGTTAATACGCGTGAAGATAAGCGCGTCGGCGTGAGAATACGCGAACCGCGCGATAAAAATAAACTCTTAAAATCGACGCGCGCGTTGGAAAAGTAGATCGCTCCAAACGCGAAAAAAGATTGCGCGAGTCCCCAGACGCAAAACGCGTCGCCCAGCGCTTCTTTCGCGGCAAGTTCTCGCGTCTCCGTCGTCGGGCCAATTTGCTCCTCCACCGCGAAAACCGCGTTGGCGCTGAAATCGTCGAACCGTTCGCGCTCGGGCAACGCCTGTTCCGGTAAAAATACTTGCGCGTCCGTCTCTATTTCGTCGATTTCCGAGAGAAAGTCGAGCGCCAGATTGAGCGCGTCGTCCGCGTCTTCGCCGTCCGCGAGCGCAAGGAAAGCCTCCGACGCTTCGTGAGAAACTTCCGCGTCCGCCTGGCGCAACTCGCGTCGATTCGCGCTAAACTCGTCCGCGTGGAATCGTTCTCGCGCTCCGGTCAACTCCGAACGGTATCGCTCTTTCGTCTCGTCTGAAAACCGCGCGTCGGAATCCACGCTCGAAAGATACGACTCTACCGCGTTTTGCGCGGCCTCCTGAACCTCCGGCGCGTCGAGTGAGAAATATCGTCCGCGAGAATCCCCCGATCCGTCCCCTAAAAATTCCGCAAACGTAGAACAGGACGGATTAAGCGAAACAAGACCCGCCTCGCATGCTTCGCGCGCAAGTTGACGCGTCGCGACATACGCGAAAAAAGAAAAAAGAACCGCGAAAGAAAGAGCCCCAAAAAACGCGAAACCCAACGTCGAATCAAACGCGCTCGAGACGTTAAAACTCGTTCGCGTCGCAACGTCTGGGCGCTTTTTGTCGACTGGCTCTCGTTTGCTGAACATTGCGAAACTAATTTAAAAACTACGCGGGAAATACGGCCCGGGACGCTCAGGTTCCGCGACGGTTCCCGTACCATTCCAGTTGCATGCGCGGACAATATCGGTACCCGCGAGGATTCGCGTACGCCACGATCCATTCCGCTTTCGCACGCATCGTCGGAACGTCGATCGCCATGGGCATAAGGTAAACGCGCTCGCGCTTATAGTCGCCAAGCTCGTGAAGATATTCTTCCACTTCCAGAACGTCTTCCGGCTGATCGACGACAAATTTAAGTTGATACGGATACCGCGAGATCAATTTTCGCACGACGTCTTTGCGGTTGCGGTTCGTTTCGTGAAGTCGCAACGCCGCTTCCGGCATGCCGTACGGGGTCGAATTGGACAGCTTCGGACTTATCGACATCAGGTCGCATTTGACCGGCAGGTCGATTGTTCCCGCCGTCTCGATCGTTATGCGCAACCCGCGCTGAGCGAGCATCTCCGTGAGCATAATGAGCTCCGAGTGCATCATGGGTTCGCCCCCCGTCAGTATGACGTGACGATTGCCAAGCAGGATTACGCGCCCGACGATCTCCTCGATCGAAAGATCGCTCCCCTCTTCGCTTTTCCAGGACGCGTAAGTCGTGTCGCAAAATCCGCAACGAAGGTTGCAACCGATTGTGCGCACAAACGTCGACATAACGCCGGTCCAGACCCCTTCGCCCTGTTTAGATTGGAATATCTCGATGACGCGCATTGGCTCACGCCCTCACGAATAGCTTTACGCTTGCCTCGACCGCGTCGCGCGACAGGTGACGAGTTAAACGATAATGTTCTAAGATGTTTGACAATGACAAGGACTCGACGCCGACTCGCCGCGTTCGCTCGCTACGCTTCAGGCGACCGCTCTTTCGGTATCGGATATTTCACCGCGTTTTTTTCCATTTTTTTGACAAACTCGGACGCGAGATCCACGTCGAGCCTGTTGCACAAATTCAAAAGGTAACTGACGACGTCGGAAATCTCCTCGGCAATCGCGCGTTTCTTGACGGGATCGTTCGCGACTTCAAACGACTCCTCGGGCGTGAGCCACTGGAAATGCTCCATAAGCTCGCCCGCTTCAATCGCCGCGGACGACGCGAGATTCTTAGGCGTGTGATAACGCTCCCAACCTCGATCCGCCGCGAATCGCGCCACAAGTTTTTTTAAGTCGTCGATTGTCGTCGTCGAATCGGATATGACCGCTTCGTTCATTTGTCGTTTCCCTGCGGACCGTTCCTTTACAAAAGAAACCCGGCGCGCTTCAAAACGCCGGGTCGAATATTTCGCCGCCCCAATTGACGCGGCTCGTCGAATCACTTCGATTCGTTTTTGTCTTCCCACTCCTGGCGCGCAAGACCGGCCGCGCCGATATAGCCCGCGTCGCCGCCAAGCGTCGCGTAATCGACGCGAAGTCGTTCCGCCAAATGAAGGAAAATTCGCGAGCAGGTCTCCTGTTTGACCGCTTCAAGGAACATGCGCCCGGTAGCCGTGGCGTTGCCCCCGAACGTCATCGCGCCGCCGAGCAAAATGCAGGACGGATCGAGCGTGTGAATAATGGAAACCATGCCGTACGCAAGATATCGCGCCGTTTCGCGGACGATTTTAATCGAGAGCTCGTCGCCCTTTTCCGCTTCTTCAAAGACCATCTTGGGAATCTCGTCGTTGCGCTCTCGAGAACGAACGCGCTCCGTCAACGACGTCTTGAATTCCGCTTCCACATATTCGATCGTTCTGTTCGCCACGCCCGTCGCGCTCGCGTACGCTTCCAGGTGTCCGCGCTGTCCGCATTTGCAAAGCCGCGCGTTCTCCGACGTGTCGATCAACGTGTGACCCGCTTCGCCCCCGTGGCTGTGCGTCCCGTTCCATACGCGTCCGTCAAGCACGATCCCGCAACCGACCCCGGTTCCGAGCGTCAGGCAAATAAGACCTTCTTCGCCTTTGCCCGCGCCTACCCAGTACTCCGCGAACGCCGCCGCGGGACCGTCGTGCGCAAACGTCACCGGAAGGCCCGAGTATTCCGCAAGTTTGTCGCGAATCGGGAAGAAGTCCCAGCCCGGAAGATTCGACGGTCGAACCAGAGATCCCGTCGGAAGATCAAGCGTTCCCGGCGAACCAAGACCTACCTGCGCGATTTCGCCGGGCGTCAAACCCGCTTTCGCGATCGCTTCATGCACTGTCTTCGCCATGCGTCTGGTCGCGTTGTCCGCCCCGCATTCGACGAGCGTTGGGGTGGAAAGATATGCAAGCGTTTCGCCCGCGTCGTTCAAAACGCCGACCTTTATATTGGTGCCGCCTAAGTCGATGCCGACAAAATTCTTTTTAGAAGGGGTCAGAACCATTTAAGGAACTCCGTTCGTCTTTCCCGGTTATGTCTCGCCGCAATTCGACGCGAACGCGAAACATAACCTGTTATGTGTTTCCTAAAGGAAAACTCGCGCCTTGCGACGCGAATATCTATCCATATTCTGTTTTATTATAGCGCCGTCCAACGCGTCGCGCCACAGTTTTTATTAAATTTCTTAAATTTTTAAACGCTTGATAATCGTCGTTTTGATAAAATATTCCGATTATCAAAAACTTTACAATCGCGCGTTTTGGTGAAAATATGACCGCCAAACGACGCGGCGCCCGCTTTTCGCGCGTCGCAAAACGCAAACAAACGCGCGTCAAATTTCTTCAACGCGCGTTCTTGCGTTAGACTCGTCGCGAGTCTTTTAGCCGTTCGCCGTCGCGTTACTTATCGAGCAACTTGATAAAGACGCCCCCGACGACCGCGCGCGCCTGGAAACCGACCTGTTTTCCGCTCGTCGAATAATACCAGTCGCAAAGAGGAACGCGAGTCGGCGTCCCGCTCACGTATTCGTAGACCGTCTCCATAAGTTTGTCGAACCCTTCGCGATCTTTCGCGAGCGTCGCGATCCAGACTTCCCAGTCGAGCTTCGTGTAGTCCGAACGATTGTCGAGCGGAATACCGTATTTGTTCGCTTTACCCGGATAATACGCGAGTTCTTTTTCAACGACTTCCGCCGGGAACAATTGGAGATCAAGCAGTTTATCCCATACGATATTGTACTTCAAGCTCCAGGAGTCGTCCTTGTCGAACGCCAGTTTGTAATGGTCGCCCGCGTCCGCGAGTCTCAGCCATTCTCTCGAAAATTCTTCCGCTTTCGTTCGGTACAACGCCGCCGCGTCGATTTTGCCGTTGATTCTGCAAAGGTCGGAGAACGCGGCCAGCGCGACGATCGCTTTGATCGAAAGGTTCGCGTTGTGCGCGAGATGGCCCGCGAAGTCGTCCGTGCAGAGCTGGTTTTCCGGATCAAGACCTTTCGCGAGGAGGTATTTCGCCCAGGTCTCGAGTATCGGCCAGTATTCGTTCGCGTAATCGGCGTTTCCGTCGGCGCGCGCGATGACGTCCAAAAGAATCAGAATGTTCGCGGTTTCTTCAACCGGCATCTGGTCGCGTTCCGATTTCTCGCCGCCCCCGTAAGCCTGACCGTTCAGAATAGGATACGTCCCGACGTCGTGGCAGGAGAACGGGAAGGGCCATTGTCCGCTTCTGGCGTATTCCAGACCGGGCGTGATCGTCGCCTTAAGCAATTCGTTACTGTAGACCATGAAAATCGGAGACGTCGGGTAAAGAATGTCGACGGTCGCGGCGCAACCGTTGCTGAAGTTCTCTTTCGAGACGAACAACAATTTGCCGTTCGCCAGTTTCACGAGCTTGTGCGCGGCGAACACTTGAGGATAGGCGATCGAACAGAGCGACGCGTATTTCTCGCCGCCCGCCTGGCTGGCGCGTTCCCAGAGATCCGCGTCGAACCTGGCGCAACGTTCTTTCAAATCGGCGTATTGCGCGTTTGCGAGATCGAGCATCTGCAACGCTTCCATACCGTTGCGGCGCCAGTACGGACGGAGCTTTTCGCGCAGGAAGACCAGACTGAATTCGTCGTCGTAAGCGAGAATCAGTTTCTTCTCGATCGGGTTGGCGTCGACCGCTCCAAACGCGAATTTAACGGAGAGAAGCGGCCAGTTGTCGTTCGCCTTGCGCGGGAAATCAACGTCCGATTCTTTCGGCAGCGTCCCGTCTTTCAGGAACGAATTGCGCGCCGTATGATGGCCCGCGACGGAAGCTTCCGCGGTTGCGCGTTCGTACGCGACGAAGAAACGGCCCCAGTCGATGCGGACGTTATCGCCC
>CAYUUL010000081.1:0-6466 GCA_964447865.1 uncultured Planctomycetaceae bacterium
CCCGGAAGCGTGAAGCTCGCGTTGTCGCCCTTCGACAGTTCCGTCTTAATCAATTCGCTAAGACCTTCGACTACCGCCGTTACGTCTTTGCGGCTAAGACCGACGCTCTCGGAAAGAGCTTGAAGCATTTGGGTCTTCGTCAACGGTTTTACTACTTCGCTGACCGCCGGAGCTGGCGCCGCCGCCGGAGCTGGCGCCGACGCGCACTTACTCTTACAGCATTTCGCGGACGCTTTCTTTTCTTTCGCCATGGATTGTTCCTTTGCAAAAAAGGGATCGTTTGAGCGGACAAGACAAGGGGAACAATGTCGGGACGCTATCGCGAACGCCGCGGATACTCACGCGACCGCATAGTACGCTCCCCTACGGCGTCGTTCTACGTTTAAGGCGATTTATCGAGCGCCTTATCGAACGACGAAAGTATTATTAACGGTTTACATACGCGGCGTCAACTGTAAACGACTCTTTTTACCTTTTTTTTGCCTTTTTTTCCGGCTTTTCCCGTTAAAAATAGACCGACTCGAACGAGCGGCATTATCGCGTTGCGTTTATCGGGACAAGACGGTCCGGCGCCTCGCCGACATAAAAAACTGGAGTCAGATTTTACGGAGCCAGGGAAAAAAGACTCCCTATCCGGAAAAGGAAACCGACAGCCGCGACGTTTTTATTAAACGGAACGATAGTAATTTTATTAAACGCGGCGATAATCTAAGGCAAGTTGACAAATTCCCGTTTGGCAAACGACAGGCGCCGGGTCGTTTGTCGCTTGCCATGCAAAAAGATGGAGACGTCGTGAAATGAAGGGAAAAGTTTTAATAATTTTCTTTATCGTCGAAAATCTTGCGCTTGCGGGCGCTTTTCTTTTGCGCCTCGTCGGAGCTGATTCCGATGGGAACGCGGTTCTGTTTCGAGAATCTTCCCCTGATGGGGCGTATGTTCTGGACATAACGGAAATCGGAACCCCGACGTTCCCCTTTGGACCAGATCGCGTCGGCGTCGCGCTCTACGATAAAGAAGCCCCGGATCAACGCGTTACTTTCATGGCGGACGTCCGCAACGATGGCGCTCGAGCAGAATTTGAAGCGACATGGCTGGACGACGGCGCGCAAATTGTCCTGCGCGGAGACGAACAACCCGCGGCTTATTACGTTTTGCCGTTTAAGTCGTTGAGCGATCCGCGATAACGGAGACGCCCGAGGATAAAAAACGTCGCGCTGTTAAAAATCAACAATTGACATGATAAAAAACGGGGAACAGGTCGGGGATTGGCGCTTTTTCGACCGTTTTACAACCTCGCTCGCGCGTAATTTTTTCTGTTTTTCAAACGCGAAATAACCCGTTCAAAGCGGACTTTCGCGACTTTCGAGAAAAAAAGAAAAGACTTTTTTACTATCAAACGCTTTTCAAGGCGTCGCATATTTTTTTTTGCGTTATAATACCCCTGATTTATTTTACCCGGCGTCGGTTCGACGCGCTGCGCTCGTCGCGTCCTCGACCCCGCGGGGGATCTTGCTCCCTCGATAAACACTTAATTTAACGGCAATTTTGAAGGCTTTGCCAGAACGGCGCGCGCCCAGGGTAACGCGCGCTCGCTCGAAGAACGTTGCGGCGTTCCTATAGAAAGATATCGATATGGCGAAATACAGTATGGTCAGCGCTCCGGACTTCCTACCTACCCATATGTTGCGCGACGTCCAAAACCAAAAATTTCTCGACCTGTTCCAACGCGTCTACAACAACGTCGAATGGTATCGCGACCTCCTCAAAAAAAATAACGTCGATCCTGATTCCATTCGGTCGATCGCCGATATTGGCAAGCTCCCCTTTATTAAAAAAACCGACCTGAGAGACACCTATCCGACCGGAATGTTCGCCGCGCCGATGAGTCAAATCGTGCGATTCCACGCAAGCTCCGGAACCACCGGTAAACCGATCGTTATGGGGTACACACGACACGACCTTGACGCCTGGAGCGAATCCACGGCCCGCGCCCTCACGATGTTCGGACTCGACGAAAACGACGTTATCCAGGTCGGGTACGGCTACGGACTCTTCACCGGAGGTCTCGGTCTGCACGACGCCGGGCAGCGCCGCGGTTGCGCCGTTATTCCAATCTCCGGAGGAAACACCGAACGCCAACTCATGCTCATGCGCGACCTCGGAACCACCGTCGTCGCCTGCACCCCGAGCTACTTCCTGCACTTGATCGACTACGGAAGAAAAATCAATTTCGATTGGAAAGAAACAAAGTTGCGCGCCGGAGTCTTTGGCGGAGAGCCCTGGACCGACGAAATGAGAAAGTTCATCGAAAACGAAACCGGTATCGAAGCCTTTGATATCTACGGCTTGACGGAAATCTCCGGACCGGGCGTCGGCGGAGAATGCAAATGCCACGCCGGTATCCACATCTTCGAAGACCACTTCTATCCGGAAATCGTCGACCCCGACACCCTGGAACCGCTCCCCGACGGCGAAGTCGGAGAACTCGTCTTCACCACGCTCGATAAAGAAGGCATCCCGCTCATTCGCTACCGAACTCGAGATATTACCCGCATTATCCCCGAACGTTGCGAATGCGGTCGCACTATGCGCCGTATCGGACGTATCTCGCACCGCTCCGACGATATGATGATTATCCGCGGCGTCAACGTCTTCCCCGGTCAGGTCGAATCCGCGCTCCTCGCTATCGATCAGAACCTCGTCAACTACCAGCTCGTGCTCTCCAAGGACGCGAGCGGACTCGATATTATCGAAGTCCTCGTCGAACCGACCCCAGAACAGTTCGCCAGGTTGTGGAACGACGACCATGTGAAAGAAAGATTCCGACGCTCCATCGCCGAAAAACTGCAACGCGTCGTCGGCATCAACTTCAAAACCACTCTTGTTCCCCCGGACGCCTTGCCGAGAAGCGAAGGAAAGGTGCAGCGCGTTATCGACAACCGAAAAAAGAAGTAATTCGAACTTTAAACTAATTCGAATTTAGAGCTGATTCGGACATGTTTGTCCGATTGGGAATTGGGGAACCGGACGTCTCGTTGCGCCCGGTTTTCCTGTTTTACGATATCTTGCCTTGCAACGCGAAAGGAGAGCCGCTATGAACGATTCTAACGATCCCTTTTTTGTGTTTGGAAACGCCCCAAATCTGGGAGCTTTCAGCGCGAGCGAATACGTCAAAACGTTCGAAAGAGGGTTCGAGCCCGACCTCAATTTCAACGTCTCCGACGTTCGCGCGAGGAGACTCTTTG
This sequence comes from uncultured Planctomycetaceae bacterium, assembly GCA_964447865.1. Taxonomy (GTDB): domain Bacteria; phylum Planctomycetota; class Planctomycetia; order Pirellulales; family Thermoguttaceae; genus RUG369. The sequence goes on from CAYUUL010000081.1 coordinate 3,246, forward strand.
AAAGAAGAGACGTCGGATTGAAGCTCGAGTCCGACGTCCATGAACGCGCCTTCTACGCCGACGCGCTCGCCGCCGGAGTCGGCGTCGCCGGGATCGGACTCATGGGCGTCTCGATCGCCGCCGCCTTTATCGGAGCCGGAATCAAAGTCGTCGCCTACGACTCTTACCTCGGCGCTTGCGAGACCGCGAAAGAACGCGTCAAAAAAGAATTAGCCGCGCAACGCGCCAGAAACGGACTCGCCTGCCCTCAGAAAGAAGACGAAGAAAAGTTCGTCGCGTCCGTCGTCGACTCCCTCGTCAATACGACCAACGATATTAGAGACCTGGGAATTATGCCCGTCGTCGTCGAGTCGATCCCCGAAAAACTCAAATTAAAAGAAAAGTTCTACCGCGATCTCGCGAAAGTCGCGAAAAGAAGGATCCTGCTCCTCACCAATACCTCGTCCCTGCGCGTCGAGGACCTCGCCGAAGCCCTCTCAAACGACGAAAACGACCTGCTCTGCCGCGAAAGATTCGCCGCCTTCCACTTCTTTCACCCCGTCGTCAAACGGAACCTTGTGGAAATCGCTCCCAATCGTCTCACTAACGCCGAAACCCTGCTGGAAGCAAGATTGCTCGGTCGGAAAATCGGCAAGCTCCCTATCGTCGTCAACGACGGACCCGGCCTGCTCGTCAATCGGCTCCTGCAAGCCTACCTGAACGAAGCGCTAAGACTCCTCGATTTCGGATTCGACGCGAAAAGGCTCGAAGCCCTTTGCAAAAAAATCGGCATGGAGGGAACGCCCCTGAGAATGATCGACGAAATTGGAGTCGACGTCGCCCTGCATTCCGGCTGGTCCTTCCTGAAAGCTTTTCCGGACCGCGCGCACAATTCGCCGACCCTTGTCGGGCTCGTCAGAGAAGGTCGGCTCGGACGCAAAACGACGCGCGGGTTCTATCGGTTCTCCTCAAAAGAGAGCTGGGCGAACGACGCCGTCCTCGACTGCGATAAGGAAACCCTCGAGAATCTCCGTAAAGACGCTTTTGAGACCTCCGAAAAGCCGATCCCTAACCAGGACTATATCTCCGACCAGTACGCCGCTATGAGAATCCTGGAAGCGATTCTCTACGAAGCGAAACGCGCCGTCGACGAAAAAATCGTCGGCTCTTACCGGGAAGCCGACGCCGGACTGGTTCTCGCGCTCGGGTTCCCCCCGCAAAAGGGCGGTATCTTCTACTGGGCGATCGCAGCCGGAAGAATATAGCCCGTAGACGGCGCGTAAGCCCGCAAGAGCCCCTTGCGCCGGGAAAGACGAAGAAATACCCGGATCCGGCGCGGAAGCCTCTAAAACGCCCCTGGCGTCGCCGTGAACGAACGTCGGGGAAGATTATTTGCCCGTCTTGTCGAACTTCGCGACAAAATCAATAATCGGCGTAGGGTCGGGCAACGAATGCGGATGATGATCCATACCCGGTTTTAAAATCAGCTCGATCTGACCTCCGACCGACTCGTAGAGCTTTTTAAACGGGACCCAGTTCTCGTCCCCCGGCACGCATTTGTCGGAATCTCCGCAAACGAGCAGAATACCGACTCCGCGTTCCGCGAGTTTGCGGCAGCCTTCCTCGTTGTCTTTGGGACATTTGTCGTACGCGAGCGCCTCTTCTTCGGTCAGACCGTAGCTCTTAAGAACGTCGGCCCAGTCGGAATCGCTCCGCATCCCGTGACCAAACCCGCCCGGCCAGCTCCGGAAATCGAGAACCGGGTTGTCGATATAAATCGACGCCACTTCGTCCGGATACGCGAACGCCCAGTTTGTCGTATAGAGGCCGCCGCGACTCATCCCTTCAAGGTTCGTCGTCCTGGACAACTGAAATTCCTGCGTTAAATACGTATAGAAATCCTGCCAGAGCGCGACCGACCTGGGAGAGCCCAAAAGGGGCGCCGAGTCTATATAGGCGACCGCGTAACCCTTCTTCAACGACGCGACGTCGAATTGCGGCTCGTGTCCAAAGAACCGCGCGCGCCAGATCCAGGGATTCCCTTTCGCCGCTTCTTTCGGAAAGACGAGTTTCGCGTTGCGACCCGCAAATTGGAAATCGTGAAGTTCGAACCCGTTCCAATCGCTTACCTGGCCTGGATAGGTCGACGACTTTTTCAATGTCTCGATATCCTGACTTTGCGCGAAAGAAAACGCGGTGAATGAAATCGCGGCGAAAAAAAACGCGCACGCGAGAAGATAAGACGTCGCTTTCATAATTTATTGCTCCTGAGGTTACGACGGAAAAAAGGGAAGGGAAGAACGCGCTTCCCCCAAAAATAAATCATAAGCGTTTTACGACCCTTTTGCAACAGTCAACAATTTACAGTTAACAATTGCTAACTGCTAATTGCTAATTGTTAACTGAATTTAACCGCGCTTCAACAAACTTCAACGCCCTTTTTTTGGCGATTTTACTCGGAAAAAATAGACTCGAACGCTAAACTTCAACAAAAACCGCCTCTCTAGAGCCCATTAAAAATGAACAACGGCCTACCCTCGGCGTTGAAATGTTGAAGTTTAATAAAAACTAACTAAAATACTAAACTATAGTATTAATATAATAATAAAAACAATAATAGTAAATATATATAGATAAAGAAATTACAGCTATTTTTCTATTTCTCGACCTCGCTAAGATAGGGGATGTGGGTAAAATGAGAATTTCGATAAACTTCAACAAAGTGTGTTGAAACTTGTTGAAGTATGTTGAAGTTTAGCGGTTGGCGCGGGGAGCGCGCAAAGGGGTTGTTGAAGTTTGTTTGAAGTTTGTTCGGCGCGAAGGGCGAACGCCGACTGGCGTGAAAACTCAAAGAGTAGAGAAAAATGTTGCAAACGCAAAAACAAAAAACGGCGGCGAGGGCGCGTAGACCGTCGCTTTGTCTTGCGTAAAAACCATATCGCCGACGATAAGGGCGCGTTGTCTAAAAGAATGACCAAAAGGAAATGGAGAGCGAGGCGTCAGTATGACCATGGAAGAAATTCTTGCGGGAGAGTCTAAAAACGTAGAGTCTAAGGAAAGCCTTCCGGAGAAAAGCGTCAAATATATGAAGTCTGTGGTTGCCTTTGCAAACGGAACCGGCGGGAAAATTATCTTTGGGGTTGCCGATAAAACCAGAGAAGTGGTTGGATTTGACAAGGAAGATGTGTTCAAGAAAATAGATGCCATTGCCAATGCGGTATCCGACAGCTGTGAACCGGCCA
>CAYUUL010000082.1:0-5819 GCA_964447865.1 uncultured Planctomycetaceae bacterium
GACCAAGACCCAAAACATGAACCAGGCGAAGAGCCAGTTCGGAGTCTGGGGCGCGTTGGGTACTCCGAGCGGCGGCGAGACCACGACTCTCTGATCGCGTTTGAACGCGGTTAATTTCGCGAAGTTCGCCGCGGGAATTCGGCTCGGCGCATACGTCGGTCGAGAGGGGCGGCGCTTCGCGATTGAGTTGTACGCGCGATTTTTTTGGCGAAACGTTGTTTTTTGATTTGACGTCTGGTATACTTCGAGCAGTTCGCATGAACGCGCTCGCGTCTGAAAGAATCGCGGACTTGGGGAATAACGAGCGGGCGTCCGTTGGACTTTGGTCTTTTGCGGACGTTTCGCGTTCCATAGGAGAATGATATGAAACTTAGATACGCGTTGATCGCCATGCTGGCCGTTCTTACGGTCGGCTGTAGCGAGAAGAAGCCGGACGGCATGCCCGAGCTTTATCCGACGACGCTGACCTTTACGGTCGACGGGGACGGCCTGAAGAACGCGAACATTACGCTTCAGCCGGTCGACAAGTCGAATACGTACGTGCCGGCGGGCGTGACGGACGAGAACGGGGTCGCGGAAATCAGGACGATGGGGAAATTCAAGGGCGCGCCGGCGGGCGACTATAAAGTGGTAGTCTCCGCGGACGAGGAAATTGATTACGGCGAATACGGGCCGCCCCCGAAGGACGATCCGGAAGCTCTGGAAAAGTGGAATCGGTCCGTCGACCCGACGAAGTTCAAGCGCTACTCTCTGATCGAGCCGCAGTATATGAACGCCGCCGAGTCTCCGCTCGATCTCACGATTACGACCGGTAAGAACGAGACCGGGTTCGATCTTGGTCCGGTCGCCCGCGTCGAAGTCGAACAGGAAAAGAAGTGAGGTTCTGCCCCCGCTTGCGCCTGGCGCTTTGCGTATTGAGCCGCTTGCGTTCCCCCCGTTGGGACGTCGAGCGGCTCTTTTTTTTGGGGGGTGGGGAGGGCTTTGGGCGTTAATAAAAAAACGGGCTCCACGTTCGCGGGAACATGGCTCCCGATACGTCGTTAGACTTTAACGGTTAGTCAAGGAGCTCTTTTTCGAAACTTTTCAATTGGTCGACGTTGCGTTTTCCGCTAACCAGCGAATCGCGGAGGGCTTCGTAATTGTCGACAAAATCGTAGACGATCTCGTCCTTGCACAGGCCCTCGAACATTTTCGAGGCGCAATAAATTTTCGCTCTTTCGATATCGCGCAAATCGGTCGCTTTTGTCGAGCCTTTCGTTTCGGCGACAAATTTAACTTCCGTCTGACCTTCTTTGCGCAGGACGATCGCCCAGTCGGGGGAGTAGTCTCCGACCGGAGTCGGGATGCAGTACCCCTTTGGCCCGCCTGGCAGTTTCGCGTAGACTTCGACTTCGGTCGCGGCGTCGAGTTCCTTTTTGAGTTCCTGATACGCGTAAATGGAGAAACACGCGGCAATGACCGATACTTTGTCGCCCGATTGGATATGCGCGCGCAGTTCGTCGCGAAGTTTTTCTTGAACGTTGTCGATAATTTTCATATAAGCCGCCTGTAAATAAGGAGTCGAGGGAATTGTCATCCCCCCTGGCGTCGACTTCGGGTCGCGTCGTCAGGCGCGTCAAACAGCGGGATAGAGCCACAGTTGAGGATAGTATATAGACGATTGAATGAAATCAGGCCAATTTCGAGAAGTTTTTTGCGCGCGGTCGTCGGCTTGCGGTTGAATCGTTCCATTTGGAGAATCTATATCGGCGTCGGGGAACCGTTCCCGGCTCCGCGTTTATTTCCAGTTAGCGCCCTCGGGCGGAACCGTCATTTCACGAGATCGGCGCTCTTGCCTCTGACGAAGTTCATGAGCGTTACCGGCTCGATGACAATCTGCATGCCGCGTTGGCCCGCGCTTACGCAAATCTTGTCGAAAAGAACCAGCGTCTCGTCGAAAATCGTCGGGTACTGCTTCGTCATGCCGATCGGAGAACACCCCCCGCGAATATACCCCGTCAGGCGCTTGAGATCTTTCATCGGGATCATATTGCACTTCTTGACCCCAAACGCTTTCGCGACCTTCTTCAAGTCCAACTCGTTGCAGGTCGGTATGCAGCAGACAAGGCAGTCTCGAGTCTTGCCCTCCTCCATAAGGACCAGCGTCTTGAAAATCTGTTCCGGAGGTATGTTCAACTGTTGGGCGACGTGCATTCCGCTCAAATCGTTTTCGTCCACCTCGTACTCTTGCACCTCAAACGGAATATTTGCGGCTTCCAATAACCTCGTCGCGTTCGTCTTCAAATGAGTCGTCATGATAATCGCCCAATCAATAATTTGTCGTATTCGGTCCGGGACCGTCCGCGCCCTCGAACCGTTTCGCAAATTGTACGCCTACGCGCAAAAAAAACAAGCGACGCCCGGACCCGCCCCTGGCCGAACTCCGCGTTCGCGCCGCGAATCCGCAAGCGCAAGTGTTCGCGCGTTTTGTCGGGAACTGTGTCAAATGGGGTTGATTTCACCTTTTGGCGTATTATAATTAAAATTTCACGTCTCGACCGTTTTGGGTCGGTCCTGACATATCCGACCGTCGGGCCGTTCGCGCGCCTCCCCGTCGATCCAGTTCCCCACGCCGCGCGCATTTAAGGACGCACTCATGTCGCATACTCCGGAACTCCCGCCGATCCTCGAAACTACGCCGGTCACCGAGATATTGGAACGAAACGCGCTCTTGTACGGCCCCGACGTCTGTCTTGTCGAGATCAACCCGGAAGTCGACGAAAAGAGTAGAATCACCTGGAAAGACTTCGACCTCGTTCAGCCGACGAAATGCGCGCCCGCCGGACACCGTCGCTCCACCACGTGGACCCAGTTCAACAGTCTCGCCAACCGGTTCGCCAATCTGCTCCTCAGCCGCGGCTTGAAGAAAGGGGACAAGGTCGGGATCCTGCTTATGAACTGCCTCGAATGGCTGCCGATCTATTTCGGTATTCTGAAAGCGGGCGGGGTCGCCGTTCCTCTCAACTTCCGTTACGCGTCCGACGAAATCAAATACTGTCTCGGTCTCGCCGATATCTCGATTCTCGTTTTCGGTCCGGAATTTATCGGACGCGTCGAACAGATCGTCGACCAGATCCCCGGCGTCCGCGCGCTCTTCTATCTTGGCGAGAATTGCCCGTCGTTCGCGGAACCGTTCCATAAATTGACGTACTACTGCTCGACCGATTCCCCCGAGATCAAATTGACAAGCGAAGACGACGCGGCGATCTACTTCTCGTCCGGCACGACCGGGTTCCCGAAAGCGATTCTGCACGCGCACCGCAGTTTGACGTCGGCGGCGTTCACCGAACAAAATCACCACGGTCAGACGCGCGCGGACGTCTTTTTGTGCATCCCTCCGCTCTATCATACGGGCGCGAAAATGCACTGGATGGGGAGTTTCCTTGTCGGAGGCAAAGCGGTGCTGCTGCGCGGCGTTAAGCCCAAGACGATTTTGCACTCGATCTCGGAAGAACGCTGCACGATCGTCTGGCTGCTGGTTCCGTGGGCGCAGGATATTCTGGACGCTATCGAATCGCAACAGGTCGATCTCGACGAATACGTTCTCGATCAGTGGCGGCTTATGCACATCGGCGCTCAGCCGGTCCCGCCAAGTTTGATCAAGCGCTGGAAGTCGGTCTTTCCTCATCACAAGTACGACACGAACTACGGACTCAGCGAATCGATCGGCCCGGGCTGCGTGCATCTGGGCGTCGACAATATCAACAAGGTTGGGGCGATCGGCGTGCCGGGCTATCGCTGGAAGGCGCGCATCGTGGACGGGAACCGGAACGACGTGAAGCAGGGCGAAGTCGGAGAACTCGCGGTTTCCGGGCCCGGCGTTATGCGGGAATATTATCACGATCCGGAAGCGACGGCGGCGACCCTCGGGGACGGCTGGCTCTTTACGGGCGATATGGCGATGCAGGACCCCGACGGGTTTATCTACCTTGTCGATCGTAAAAAGGACGTCGTTATCACCGGGGGCGAGAACCTGTACCCGGTGCAAATAGAGGACTTTTTGCGCCAGTGCGACGACATTAAAGACGTGGCGGTCATCGGACTTCCGGACGCGCGTTTGGGCGAGATCGCGGCGGCTATTGTGGAACTTAAACCGGGTCGAACGACGACGGAACAGGATCTCGTCGAATTCTGCATGGCGTTGCCAAGGTACAAGCGTCCGAGGAAATTCATTTTCGCGGAGATTCCGCGCAACCCGACCGGCAAGATCGAGAAGCCGAAGTTGCGCGAGCGGTATTGCGGCAAGAGTCTGGTGGCGCGTCAGATCGAGCTCTGACGGGTCTCTGACGCGTCGACGAACGTCTCGGGTGATGAAAGTCGAGCGCGCGTCGGAGCGTCTTACAGAGCGTCTGCGGGGCTCTGAGCGGAACCTGGTTTCGGCGCGGAGTTCCGGGGTAGGGCATAGCGCGTCCGGGACGTTGGAGACGACGTTCCGGACGTTTTGTTTTGCTTGCGATTGCGCGGGTTACGTTGGATAAACGACGCCGGTTTTTTTGGTAAATTTTTGGTAAAAATTGTGGAAATTCGCGTCGAACGTCTTGAATAAATCCTGTCGTCGCGGTATACTAATCAACAGTTGAGCGTTTTTGCGGGCCAGCGTGGCGTTTTAGCGAGCGTCATACGCAAGCGCGCGGCGGTTCATACCGACGTTGGTCATTTTCCGACGGGGCCGCGACGTTCCGTGATCGAACGGCAGGGACCTTCTTTCCAACCGATCCGTTCTCCCGCGCCGGCGCCTTTAGCAAGCGTCGGCGTCTTTTTTTATAAGTCGTTTTCTATTTGTTTCTACGCGTCTTTGTTGGGAACCGTTTTTTTGTCTCTATTTCTCTTCGTTTCCCGGTATCCCGTTGACGTTTCTTGTGTTTACGTTGGTATTTTGACGCCAACATATTGACGCTTTTTGAGATACTGTTATACTTTCTGCGTAACTGAAAGTCCCTTTGGAATTTGTGCGCGCTTTTCCGAGTAGTAAGCGCGAATCGATTTTTGAATCGCGCCGTCGACGGTTCCTCAAGACCGGTTGGCGGCGGGTTTGGGCCGATTGGAGCGCGAATGCGAACCCCCTTTTGCTCGCGAAATCGGTTGGCTCGCCGGGCGTCTCCGTCCCCCCATGGAACGCCCGGTTTTTTGTTTCCGGCGCTTGAGCGTTCCGCGGTTTCTCTTTTTTGTATTTCTGTAACGATAAATTGATGTTTTTCTTATTTTTTTCTGAATTTTACATTCTGGCTGTTTTACTTATGAATCCCACGCGCTAACTTCATGTTGCGCATATATTATTAGAAGTTTAACCAATGAAATGAAGATAAAAAATATCCCCCCACCCCCCCGAAAGACGCAGTTCCTAACGGTTGACGCCATAGGACAAATGATTAAAATTATCCCCCGAGTTGGCGGTAGTGTGAGAATGCGGCGGTCGGTTCGTTATTGGATCGTCAAAGCCCTGGCGTAGAGCGTTCACCCACTCTGCGGAATTAGTTTGCCTGTAAATGAAGCGGCTTGTTTTGTTTACGACGAGCGTTGGGACTCACCCCCCCGACGTTCGTTTTTTTACGGTTCCGGCGGAGACGCCTGGAATTATAAGGCGGACGTTCCTTTCTTACGCGCGGATTCAGTTGACTCACCGGGCGACTCCCCCCCATGGAGCGCCCGGTTTTTTTATGTCCTGTTTCTCGTTTGATCTTTACGCGGCGCCGCGCCGACCGCCCGCGCTTCCTGATTCCGATTCCCTGTATGTCAGTTTATGATGGAATCCCGTTTCGACTTGCGGTCGGAACGCGGTC
>CAYUUL010000083.1:0-5789 GCA_964447865.1 uncultured Planctomycetaceae bacterium
GTTCTTCGACGACGGGTTCTTCGACGACGGGTTCTTCGACGACGGGTTCTTCGACGACGGGTTCTTCGACTGGCAATTCAATTTTCTCTTTCACGGCGTTTTTCGCGCGTTCTTCCGCCTCGAGTTCAAGATTGCGCCCTTGACTTTGAAGGAGATTACGATGGACCCTCGTCTCGACTTCTTCACGCAAACGACAGGGTTTTGTCTCTATTTCGTTAGCGATGGGGAAAGAAGCGGGAAGATCTTCCACTACCGGAAGGTGGTCGATGGTTGTCCCATATTCGGAGAAAGAAAGTTCCGGTTGTTCGCCGCACCCAAGAGAGACAAGACCCGACAATAGAAATGCGCCAAAACATAAACGCAGACTCAATGTGTTTTTCAACATGGATTTTTCACCTAGATTCATTGGCGCCAGACGCGCCAGACGTCTGGCTTTTTCGGAACCGTCACAAGGTCGATATTGCCGCCGTGCGAGCAAAACGACACCGCGAGACTTTTCGTTCGAAACGCAATACTCGAAATTTTGCGCGCGACGAAACTAATCAAGTCTACGCGTAATGCGTATTATATAAGAGAACATATGCTACGACAACAAGTGAAAAAATTTTTTTGACGACTTTTAAACTTCGCGCCGATTAATTGGGACGCCGTTTATTTATTTCTCGATTGAAATTTTTGCTATTTGACGTATTTCCACAATTTCTTAATGACTTATCGTTGCAGGAATGTTATAATGGATTTTAGCGGCGCGCGGGAGCGTTTTGCTGGTCCGACTCCATCGTGACCTCTGACCTTTGTTCAGAGATTTTACGCGTTTCAACAAACTTGTGTAAACGCGCTAACTAAGAAAGTTCAACCGATGTCCATTTCCCTAGACGACTTGAATCAGCGGCTTTTATCCTTGGATCTCTTGGATTTGGATAAGATACGCGTGGTAGAGACTTCGTTTGGAACGAAACTGTTCACCGCTGATCAATTCCTTCAACAAGCGCAACGTTACGGATTTCTGACGAAGTTTCAGGTCGATCGCCTACTAAGCGGCGAAACTACCGGATTCTATTATGGAACCTACAAAGTCCAGTATCTTATCGGCGCCGGTTCGTTTGCGCGCGTTTTTCGTTGCGTTCATAAAGAAACTGGTAAGGTTGTGGCTGTTAAAGTCTTGCGCGCGAGATTTCGCGACGATAAAACCGCGGTTGACGAATTCGTGCGCGAAGGGGAAGTCGGCATGCAACTGAAACACCCGAATATTGCGCAGGTGTATGAGTCGCATTATGTGAAACCTGAACATTTTATGGTTATGGAGTTTATTGAGGGAAGCACGCTCCGGGAAATGCTTGCCGCGCAGAAAAATGGATATCTCGACCCAAAACGCGCTATCGGCGTTACGTTAGATATTTGCAACGCCTTGGGCTACGCGCAAAGTCGTGGGTTTCAACATCGCGACATGAAACCGTCGAACATTATGGTGGCAAGTTCCGGTCGCGCCGTCCTCCTCGATTTTGGACTCTTACACGACGATAGCTCGGATTTCAAAACGCAACGCGCTATCGACTATGCGGCCCTTGAACGCTCGACTCATGTGCGTCGCGACGACCCGAGAAGCGATTTGTACTTCTTAGGAGCCGTTTTCTATCAAGCGTTGTCGGGAGTCGCGCCGCTCGGGGAGATTAAAGAACGTTCAAGAAGACTGGACGCCGGGCGCTTTAAAAACGTTAAACCGATACGCGAGATCGCAAAGCATGTGCCGCCGGCTGTCGCCGCTGTGGTCGATAAATCATTAAAATTTAGACCCGAGGAACGTTATCAAAACGCGGAGTCGTTCAAAAAAGATTTGGAACGTATCTTTGCGCAACCGAGCCAGGATTGGCAAGCTACGCAGACTGCGCAAACTCAGAAAAAACAACAGACACAGACGACGCAGCCGACAAAGACGATTATGGTTGTCGAAAATGACGGCGATTTTCAGGCGATGTTTCGCAAGTATTTCAAAAACGCGGGTTTTCGGCCTTTGATTATTTCTAATCCGAAGCTCGCTTTGCAACGTTTGGAAGATTTTGAAGTCGACGCTGTGCTCTTTAGCGCAAGAGCGCTTGGTAAAAACGCGGTTATCGCGTTTAATCAGATGCTCGATAATCCCATTACAAAAAGCGTGCCCGCCGTGTTGCTTTTGGATGAAAATCAGATTAAGTGGGGCGCAAGCGCTAAACGAAGTAAAACTCGATTGGCTGTCGGTATGCCAATTTCGATGATGCGTTTACTCAGGGTTATCGAAAAATTGACAGACGGCGACGAAAACGAGGAAAAAAAGAAGAGCGAAGAGGAAACTCCAAAAGTTACGCCAAGCGTTAATGAAAAGGAAAACCGCGCCGTTAATGCGCAGGGAGCCGACAATTCAAATAATGTTGCCGAAGAATCTGCCGAAGAATCTGCCGAAGACGACTTCGCTACTGACGCTTACGACGAGGCGCTTGATCGCGCTTTCGATACTTTTGCTCTCAAAAGAAATGGAAAATCTGAACCTGAACGCGCAGAGAAAAAAACAAAAGATGCGGATTCAGATTTTCAACAGGTCAAGTTCGTTGACGCCGACGACGATTCGTACGTTGACGACTCGGATCTTGAGGAGGACGAATAAGAAAATATTGGGCGTTTTCCGCGTTTTTCGCATGGCGTCGCTATTCCGCTTGCCTGAAAAAACGGGACTGTTACGCTTTTATATCAAGGTTGCGAATTTAAAAAATATTGGGAGAATGATATGAATCGTCGTTCATTTTTAAAGTCTGGACTTGGCGCCGCCGCGTTTAGCTCGTTCAGCGCTTTCGATTCTTCAAATCGCGACGCGTTGTTTGCCGCTGCGTCTGAAAAGAAGATTCCGATTGCATTGCAGGTTTATTCTGTTCGCGATTACGCAGCTAAGGATCTGCGAGCGACTCTCAAACGTATTGCCGAGATCGGGTATAAAGGCGTTGAATTCGCCGGATACTATGGAAATGACGCTAAAAGCGTACGTAAGTGGCTTGATGAAGCCGGTTTGAAGGCTATTAGCACGCATCTGGGCGTCCCCGCTCTGTTGGAAGGGCAGTTTGATAAAACTGTTGAATTCGAAAAAACGCTTGGAAATAACCGCTTGATCGTCGCTGGCGGACTTTCCGCGTCGTGCGCTACCGACGCTGGTAATCAAATGACGGCCTACCTCTTCAATGAAATCGCCGCGAAAGCGCGGAAGGTCGGAATGCAGATCGGATTCCATGCGCATTTTAACGACTTCACCGACGTTAATGGCAAGACGGCTTGGGAACTCTTCTTCTCTCGTACTAGCGAAGATATTATTGCCCAAATGGACGTTGGGAATTGTATGCACGGAGGAGCCGACCCTTACGCGGAAGTCGAAAAATTCCCGAATCGCGGTAAGCTTATGCACGTAAAAGCGGAAAATGAAAAAGGCAAGCATGGCGCTTGCGTCGCGGGAAAAGGAGATATTGTCGACTGGAAACGTATGTTCAATATCGCCGAAAATGTCGGCGGCGTTGAATGGTACATTGTTGAGCAGGAAGATTGCCGCGAAGGTTCCGATATCTTTGACGCGTGCGCCGAATGCTATGAAAACCTGAAAAAAATGGGAAAAGTTTGATACCGCTCCTTAATACTCTCGAGCAAAGCGTGACGTAATTTTTTAAAACTTCTTACCTGTACTACTTAATCGTAGTGTTGAACGCGTCGTGAAACTGGAAAAACAAGAGCTTGTCCGTTGATAAGAGACGGACGAGCTCTTTCTTTTAGTGCGCCTTACCAGCGCGTATATACATAAGAATCTTTTATTCAAGTTCTTTACGATGGAGACGTAAGGATTCCGCTTGTAGAAATGATTTCTATTATTTTGCCGTTTACTACCTTGGAGGGATTCGTTAAACTCGCTTCTATGTCCGTATGGGCTATTTTCAGCGCTATGGGGACGTTATAGGAAACTTACGATAATTTGACGGAAAGGCGATAGTAAATGAAACGAACCGATTTTTCGGGCGTATTGAGTTGTGCGGCGGCGATCCTTGCCGTTGCGATCCTTGTCGTAGGTTGTAAGCCGCAGGGTGAAAAAAACGACCCTGGAAGTAAAGCCGCCGACTCTTGCCAGCAGGGTGCCGAAGCGTTAATGGCGGAAGATTGGACGAGAGCGTACGATAGGTTTTCTGACGCTATTGCCGCCGATCAGAAAAATGTCGACGCGTATTACGGAAGAGCGGCCGCTTCAGGCGCTATGGCCGAAGAACACTATCGATTGGCGCAAGCCGCCGCGACAAATCAGGATCAAAAAACTGGTGAAGCGGAAGCTAAAAAGGCCGACGAATTCTTCAAAAAGTCCATTGACGATTGTGAAAAAATTCTCGAAATTGACCCCGATTATGCGGACGCCTATTTCCTTAAAGGAGTCGCCGCTCAGTACCAGGGCGCTTGGCAAGATGGTATCGACGCGTTCTCAGAGTGCGTTAAACTCGACCCTAAAAGAGCGGAAGCTTATCATCGTCGAGGGGAAATCTACGACAATATTGGCGACTACATGAATTCAAGCGTCGACTTCAAAAAAGCAAGCGAACTTGGATACGCTGATAAAAAACAGTCGGAAGATCAAGATCAGAACGGCGATCTCGAGGATTTTAGCGACTTAAATTATGACGCGGAAGAGGTAATCGAAGACGAACAAACGAACTCGGATGCGGAAGAGAAGTAACGACGCTCATTGGGAAAGCTTCTTGGAACGCGACCTTTAACGTAATATGAGAATAGGGTAACATGACTGACCGCGATGCTCTTTATGAAAAAAAAGAAAATCTGAACGAACAATGTTCGACGGCGAATTCTCTCGTTGGTCGTTCTTTGCGCGGGGGGCTTACTATTAGCGTTTTCGTTGCCCTCGCCGCGTGCGCGTTGGTCGGCTCGAACGTCTCCCGTTTAATAGACGAGTCTCGGAATTTCGTCTGTTCGTCGAGTCTTTTAACGACGAAAGAGGTTGAAATTTACAAAAAGTTATCCTCGTTGGAAGAAGTTCCCGATATTATCGCCGAAGAAGGGGCGAAGGGAGAGAAGGACGACCCGGAACTGGAATTTGAGGAGGAACAATACGACGGTTCGGCTTCGGAAATGTCGACCTTAAAAGAATTTGATTTTGACGCTGAGGAACCTGAAAAAACTGCCGACGCCGCGCCCGTGTTTTCGCAGGAAACGGAAAAAAAAGACGCCGCGGTCGTTTTGCCTGAAAGTCTCGAGGAACCTCAAAAAGAAAACGGGAAGGAAATGCAATTTGGCTCTATTCCGTTTGATTTCGACCAAAATTTGTCTAAGTCAAACGCCTACGGTCCTGCGCGTTACTTTGCCCGCGCCGCAAATATCGTTGATTCGCGTTTGAACGTCGCCAGGTATTTTGCCCGCGCCGCAAATATTTGGGGCGGACGAGACTCTTTCTCGCCAAATTTGTTTTCCTCCGCCGCAAAACGTGCAATTGACGCCGACGTTGCGGAACGTCTCCATGAAAACGCGCTTGCACAGTGCAATCGTGATGCGAAAAACTTGTGTTCTCAATCGGTTGCGACGGCGAATTTTGATTCGCCTGACAATAATTTTGGCGGAATCGCTTTGGCTGGGTACCAAAAAAAGACGGAAAAAATCGAGATCGGCGAACAGGTAAACGATCGGAAGGATACTTCGTTAGCGACGAAACTTGACGTTCCGAACGACTCGCGCTTAAAATCTTTAACTTCTGAAGAAGAAAAAATCGTTGAGAAAGCGCGGCAAGA
>CAYUUL010000084.1:0-5771 GCA_964447865.1 uncultured Planctomycetaceae bacterium
GACCAAGACCCAAAACATGAACCAGGCGAAGAGCCAGTTCGGAGTCTGGGGCGCGCTCGGTACTCCGAGCGGCGGCGAAACCGACTCGATGTAACGCCTAAGCCCGTACGACGGCCGTCATATTCAGGGCGAGACGCTCGAGATCTCCGTAAAAGGACTCTCGAGCGTCTTTTATTTTGCCGGGTTATTTTGCGCAAACGACGCCGCGAAAGTCGCCCGCGATTCTCAGAAAAGGTCCGCTTTCCCAAGTAGGAAATCGAGTAAATTGCAGTGGAAAACGCCGGTTTCGTCGTAGAAATTACGCGGGATATCCATACGTATAACGACCTTCTTGAAGAAATCGCCGGTCAACTTCAATGAAAACAACTCGGAGTTCTCTTTTTGCTCGCTATCCATCCGGTACGCGGACTGGATATAGACTCGGCGATCCCCGGAATTGACGACAAAATCTATCTCGCGCCGCGCCTTTTCGCGCGTTTTTCATCTCTTACTTAGGACAATCGCGTCCGAAGTTTCTGACGGGCTCTCAAAGAAAAAACGCTATAATGGAAATCCGAGCGCTCAATAGACGACCCCGACAAACGCGAACGAGAAATAAGACCGCTCGCGCTCGTCGGGGACTTCTTCAAACGAGTATTGGCGACAAAGGACGCGCCCGCCCCGCAATACGACGAAAGAGGGATACTCGTCGTCGGTCTGCTCGACTTCTTACTCAATCCCAAAGAGCTGGACTTCTAGCGCGCGACAACGCCCCAGGCCTCAAACTCGACGACTTCGGGGAACCGGTCGTCCGGAAGCGTTTTTATATCGACGGAATACGTCGGCGCCTTACTGACGAACCTGGCGGTTACCCGCGAACATTTTCTCGGACGTTCCAGTTTGAACGTCTGACGTTCCGCGCCGCCGGTAAGCTCAAATTGCGCGACGTCGCCGTCGTCAAACAGGAACGAGACGCGCTTCCATCCGTCGGGCGCGGACTCCGAAAAGGTCGCCGCCAACTCGTCCAGCTCGACCTCGACTCCAAAATCGACGGTCAAATTCGAGAAAGCCGTTCGGTTCGGACGCCACGCCGTGTCGGGATCCCCGTCGATCGCGTTGACCGCCGCGCAACTCGACAAGTACCCGAACTCCGTATCCGCGCTCGCGTGAGGATACGCCGGAACCTTTTCGGAATCGCATTGGACGTCCTCGGGATTCAACGCCAAATTGCGGCGCTCGTTGGGGCCGTCCGTCAATTTGCTCGGAACCTTCTTCTCGAAGAACTCTTTGATAAACTCGGTTCGATAGAAGATCCCGCCGCGGTCGAACCGCGTGAAATCGGACAATTCAAACGTCTTACCGGTCGCGTCCCGCTCGATCGCTTTCGCGATATTCTCCGCGTTGATCTCCGCGTTCCGGGTCCGTTGCGCAAGGTAATACTCGTACGCCGCGCGTTCCCCGCGGAGCCAACAGTTCGCCTCCTCGTACGTTCCGCAATAGGGAACCAGAAGGTCGATCCAGAGCGCCAGAGTCTTAATCGCGTCGTCCGGGATACTTAAGCCCTCGTGCGCGTCAAAAAGTTCCGGTCGGACTTCCGGACGCCCCGGCAAATCCGCGTCCTTTTCCCAACGCTCGCGACCGCGAAGGAACGCGATCAGAGGACTCGTCGCCGCCCCGTAAGAATACGGCTTCGCCATGTCGGGCCGATCCTGAACGCCCCACCAGTTCATATACTCGTTCTTATTCTGACCGCGTTTCGTCAAATTTATATACGACGCTACAAAGTTGCGTTTCTGCGACGCGAGAATCTTAGCGTACTCGTCTTTCGGATCCGTAATGAAGTACTTGTCCGCGCGCAAACGGATCCGCGCCGGATGATCGGGCGACAACGCTCGGCCAGAATGGCACGCGACGCAATAGCGATCCAGAATCGGCTGAACGTCGCGCATATAACTGAACCCGGCGTCCCGCATATACCCTTCTCCGGGCGTCAGAACCGGCGCCAACTTAACGACTCCGCGTTGAAGCGCCAGAGACGCCGGAAGTTCCGCGTTCTGAATCGAGCTGTCTTTCCGTTCGTGGCATCCGTTGCAGGCGAATCGTTCGCCCGGCTGAAGCGTCGACCAGCTCCGCATCGTCTGCACGACGTCCCCGTTCCGGTCAAGAAGTTGAAAATAGACCGGAGTCATCGCGGGGACTTCAAAGTACGCCGAACCGTCTTCCTCGACCGGAGTCTCGCCGAGAACGCGTTTCACGTCCCAGGTCCCGCCCCCGACCGAGATCGGAGTCGTTACGATAGAGTCCCCAGCCTCCCCGAAATTCCAGTTCCAGCCAATACCGTGCGGACGAAATTCGAGCGCTACGACCCGCAGTTTCTTAATCGCCCCGCGAGGAACGCCCTCGAGACCCGGCCCGAAGTATACGTCTTGAACGTAATATTCGCCCGGCGTTTTCGTTAAGTCGACTTGCGACGCTCGAACAAACGGGGTTTCGCGTTCCACGAACGGGATCGGCTGTCCGCAACTGATCGCGGGGTCAAACGCCAACAGCTCGCGATTCCCGTCGTAGTCGAACCAGTAGACCCCGAACGGAGTAGCGTAGGTCCGATCCTGCGTTCCTTCCGGGAGATAAGCGCAAAGGAGCGTGGAGTCGTCGAGAGGATAAGGATACTGGAACAGCTCGCCGTCCTGTCCGAACCGGTCGATTTTCACGTCTTCGGAAGGTCGAGTCGGCGCCAGACAAGTAACGCCCGTCGCCCCCTGAGTCCCTTTCGAACGGTCGATCAACGCCAGTTTGCCATGTTGATACGCGTGATGACCGCCGATAATCCCGACGACCTTTTCCGAGCCCGGCACGCCGCGCGCGTGAAGAATCGCGGTTGGGAAATAGGAGTTGTTCCCGTAAAATTCCGTCTGACCGGTCCCGTCCGGATTCATTTGAAAGAGCGGCTGCACGTAGATGTGACCGCGGTCGTTATAGTCCCAGCGCGTATAAACGACGCGTCCGTCCGAAAGCAGTTTCGGGTAATTTACCGAAACCTGGTCGACGCCGACCCGACGCATAAAACGCCCCTGCCCGTCGCAGGTATAGAGGTTCGCGACCTCGGTCCACCAGCAGTCGGTACTCTGACCGCATCGAGTCGAGGTAAAGAGCAAATCCCCGTTTGGAAGATAGATCGGCTCGATATCCGCGACCCCCGCTCCGAATGTGAGCTGACGCGTCGTTCGCGTTTCCGTATCGTATTCGTAGAGATGAAAATCGTCGGAGTCGTAATTGTTGCGCATCGAGAAAAGAACGCGTTTCCCGTCGAACGAGACGTCCGGGTCGCGTATCGTACCCTGCAAAGAGTCGACAAGAACTTCGTACCGCAAACTCCCGTCCGGCTCGAACGTCGCCAGACAGAGCTGACCGCCCGGTTGACGGTTGCAACTTATGTCTTTATACGCCTCGTCCGTCACGTCCTCGGTGTACGCGTAATGGCTCGCGCCCATGACGTAGTGTTTCGTAAAGATAAAAGAGGGCGTCGTTTCCTGAACGTTCGCCAATCGTTCGGCGCGGCGTTCCCGACACGCGTCGCGATAGAGCGTTTGCCACTCGGGCGCGGTTCCGGGCGTTTCCGCGTCGACAAGAGCCTGTAGACGGGTTTTCAACCCGGCGCCGGAATCCGACTCAAGCGCGTCGAGAACCCGTTGTGCGAGCGCGCGTTCGGCTTCGTTCGAGTCCGTCGTAAAGAGCGCGGCGCGGACGTTCGCGTCCGGAGCGTCTTGAAGGAGCCAGTCCTGAACCAGACGTTCCTCAAACGCCTGAGAATCGAATTTCCAGGAGTCGGAAGCGCCCATGACCGACGAATAAGAAAAAAAAATCGCGAAAACCGCCGCGGAGCCTGCCAGGATGGCGCGATAAAAAAGGTGATAATTTTTCATGCGATAAGTCCTCTGTTAAAAGCAAACGGCGCGGCTGCGATTTTTTGTCAATCTTCGGGCCGATCCGCCATAGTCACGGAAAAGTCGAACGTGACGGCGGCCTTGCCTTCGCAAGTCACTTTCGCCGAGAGAATATAGACCCCGGCGATCTTCTCTTTGAGCGTCACGCGGTGCTCGATTGTCTCGCAAGGCCGAATAACGCGCCGGAATTTCACGTCGTTCATACGTCCGACAACGGGAATCTTACCCGACTTGCGCGTCTTGTCGTCGTACAACCGAGTCAAAAAGATCGCCCCGGTCTGCATCGCCGATTCGCAAAGAATCACGCCCGGCACAATCGGGGAGTTAGGATAATGGCCCTCGAAAAAGTACTCGTTCGCCTTGAATTTGTACTGAGTTACAATTTCCTCGTCTGTCCAGGAAAGAATGCGGTCGACGAAAAGGAACGGAGGACGGTGCGGAATCGCGGACAAAATCGCCGCGCGGGAATCGAAAAAGGATTCGCCTTGAGGCTGGTCGGAGTTTGCGGTCGTCATTTCATCTCCTTTCTGAGGTATTCGTCAACGTCGTTCGACGCGATCACACCGTAGTTGACCGCGCCAAGCCAGCCGGACATAATGATTCCAACGCTGCCCGCGTGGTAAAGGCCGGGAATCTTCTGACTGAGAGCCCGGCTGACCGCCAGACCTTCGTACTTCGTCCCGAAACTGGCCCCGAGCCAATGGTCCGTGTACGCTTTGAACGTCCTGGGCGTCGCCGCTTCCACATACGCGACTTTATCGCGAATACCCGGCACATACTTGTCCAGCGCGTCGAGCGTCGTTTCGATAAGGTCCTTTTTACTTTCTTCGTACGCTTCCTCCGTCAAATTCGCCCAGTCTTCGTAGTTCGCGTTCGAACTCGCCACGACGTAGTAGCGATCCGAGCCCGGTCGAGTCTTCGGATAATAGAACGAATAGGTCCGGCTCGTGATATGGCGGCTAAGCAGCCAGTCGGCGCGAAATTCGGGCGCGGGCGACGTAAAGAGCAGGTCGCCGCACTTGTCCTCGTCGAGAGTCTCCCCTTTTTTCAGCGCGATATAGACTTGAACGCTCGAATTGTTCAGACGAACCGCTTCCGCTTCCGCGACAAAGTCCGGATCGAAATATTCGCGTCCAACCAGATTGAAGATCGTGCCCTTCAAATTGGAGTTTGAAAGAACCGCGGTCGTCCTGATCGTCTTGCCGCACAACGGAGACGGATTCTTCGGAACCCCGCCGATTTCCGGGGAGTCCACGTTCATCGCGCTCGACGCTACTTTCACGCCGACTACCCTGCCGTTTTCCACGACAATTTTCTCGACCGGGGCGTTCAGCGCTATGTCGACTCCGTTCTTTACGAGTTCGTCGCGAAGCATTTTCACGAAAAGATCCGTGCCGCCCTGGAACGTAAAGACGCCTTTCGACATGAAGTTCGAAAAGACGATGCCGTAAGTCAGCGCGGGGTCTTCCAGCGTCGAGCCGTTCGCGTACGTGATCGGTTCCATGAGGAGTCGGGCGACGTCGGTCCGGTTCGGGAAGAACTCGTTGAACAGCTCGCGCGTCGTTTTAGACTGGTCGTCGTAGTGGGTCTGATTGCGCGCTTTGTCGAAAAACGCGACGACCGTTTCTTCCTTGAGTCCGAACTTCTCGACGAGCAGGCGCGTGAAGTCTTCGCGATTGAACGTCGTCGTAAGCGAGAATTGAGGATTGTCGAACTTGATGTTCGGGAGTTGAACGATGCGATCCGCGATCTCTTTATTCCAATATCGTCGGCAACTCTTGATCATGCCGACCGGGAAGCCGTGCAGCGAGACGTCGAAAATATGTTCGCCTTTTCCGCGGCGGAACC
>CAYUUL010000085.1:0-4102 GCA_964447865.1 uncultured Planctomycetaceae bacterium
ATGTTGGGTATTCGAGCTGTTGATCAAGTCGGGAATTGCTTGTTCTGCTTCAAGTTTGTTAAGCGCGTAGGCCGCGCGATTTATCTCCGCGACGTCGTTGCTGTTGCGTAACCTGCGACGAAAGAATTCGATCGCCTCCGTACGCGCCGTCTTTTTGCGATTAATCCCATCGAGAGCCGCTACGCGAACGTCGGAGTCGGCGTCATTGAGAGAAATTGCCCCAAGTTGACCGAGCGCGGCGGGCGTTCCGATGGAACTGATTGACTGAACAAGAAGAACTCGACCTTCGGCGTCGTGCTTTTCTGCGCTGTAAGTTTTGAGAAGGGGGGAAAGCGCTATGGGATTTTTTACGCGTCGAAGCGCTTCGCGTGCTTGGGGATTACCATCCTTAGCGTTTTGGTAAAGAATTTGAATCTCTTTCTTCCAATACCGCTCGGCGTCTTTGTCTGCGTCTTCTTTCCTGAGGAGTTCCGCCTCTTGCTTAGAAACTTTGCGCCCGTGAACTGTTTCAAGCCCCTTGAGTTCTAGTTGTTCTTGTTTAGAAACCCATACGCCGTTTTCTTTAACGTGTTTGAGACCCTTATGGGCTTCTTCATTTTCCGGGTCTAACTCAATTACTCGCTGGTACCTTTCTTCCGCTAGCGTTGAAAGACCTTTTTCATTAGCCCAATGCGCTATCTTCAAATGGGATTCGACTGTATCGCGTTGTAGGGGGGCAAAATTACGATAAAATATTTGTTCCGGACGAAGATTCGTCGCTTGTTTAACTTCGCTTGCGTCAATTTCGATCAATCCACCTAACGTCGGTTCTATTATAAATGTTCCTGATTCCCCTGCGTCAGGATTCTTAACTGTTCCGCGAATTCCACCGCCTTGTTGGATTGATACGCCTCCTGATTGGGAAACGTCTGGATTTTGACCGCTGGAAGATGAGACTAAGGCAGTGAATGATACGAACGCGTACAGACATAGGGAAAGAGCGGAACCTTGTCGTCGTTTTCTCTTAACTCTTATTTTCATGACGTTACCCTCTGAGACGATAGTCGCAACAGAATATACAACATATCGCTCGTTTCCGCTTGCGAACTTAGAATATTTAATAATCTTTGGGTTACGACGATTAGGGAAGTTGAGTTGGATTCATAATGAACGCAACCGCCAACTTCATAACGTCAAATTTTTTTTAACTTTTATATTTTTAAGGTCTTGGACATAAAAACAATATTGTGCTAAGAGACTATTTTTTAACGATTATATTTGATTATATATTCTATGTATAAAACATCCTGGTCTTGTCAAACTTGTAATTATATTCTTAGCTTTGGCGTGTGGGGAATATTCCGTTGGTAAAAATAAAAAAGCCCCAAAAAACATTCGGAAGTTTCAGAGGCCTTTTTAATACTTTTTAAAAATAAGACGCGTAATCAAACTCGACTATCAGCCGTTGATAAGCTTGCGTACTTCTTCCAAGTGCCCGGCGGATCCAAGCATTTGATTCTTGTGGATAATATATTCGGCGTAAGCCGGCATGAAGATCTTACCTGGTTTACGGAGGTCGAATTCCGCAGGTTGATCGCGGAAGAATTCGCGGTGAATCGCGCACCATACAAGACGACCGTCGGTATCGATATTGATCTTGGTTACGCCAAGTTTAGCGGCCGGGAAATATTGCTTTTCATCAACGCCGCTGGCGTTCTTCATCGCGCCGCCCGCATTGTTAATACGCGCAACCCATTCGGCTGGAACGGAGGAACTGCCGTGCATGACGAGCGGGAAGTTCGGCTTAACTTGGTTGACCGCCGCTTGAATCTTTTCCAAAACGTCAAAGTGCAAACCTTGCTTGCCGGAGAATTTGAACGCGCCGTGAGAGGTTCCGATCGCGACTGCGAGAGAGTCGACGCCGGTCTTTTCAATGAATTCGGCGGCTTGGGCCGGGTCGGTCAGTTTCACGGATCCGACAACGTCTTCTTCTACGCCGCCAAGTTGACCAAGTTCGGCTTCGACAACAACGCCCTTGGCGTGAGCCGCGTCCACAACTCGCTTCGTGATTTCAACGTTCTTCGAAAATTCTTCGTGAGACGCATCGACCATTACGGAGCTATAAAAACCGCTGTTAATGCAGTCGTAACAAACTTCTTCTGTTCCGTGGTCAAGGTGAACGGCAAAAATCGCTTCAGGAAACACCTTATCGGCGGTTCGGATCATACCTTCCAGGAAACTCTTGTCGGTGTAGTCGCGCGCGCCGCGAGAAATTTGAATGATGAACGGAGCGCTTTTCGTAGCGTCGCTAGGATCTTCGTTCTTCGCGGTTTTGCCGAGATTGCCGCGGAACAAACCTACGATTTGTTCCAAGTTGTTGATGTTGTACGCGCCAATAGCATACTTGCCGTAAGCGGCCTTGAACAGATCTTTTGTCGTAACGATCATTGAACTTCTCCTCAATGAATATATAAACTTAAAGCGCGCCGCGCGCAAACTGCGTCGCGGAGACGAACGGCTAAACGCCTCCACTTACTTTTCCAGACCATTTTACCCCTTTTTTTGCCTTTGAAAATAGGGGACGGAACATAGCTTCCTTGGATACTTATTTTCCATTTGACTCTTGGCTTGACTCTTGTCCCAATATGATGCGCTTTTAACGCTAATTCAGAATTTTTACTCTTTCTTTGTACCTTTCCGAGTTAGAAGGAGTTTGTAAAATGATAAAAATCCGGGCTCCTTTGGAGTATATTTCCCCGGCCAAAACATTGGAAAGGAAGAAATGGGTTCTGAACTAACGCCGATGATGAAGCAGTATTTCGACGCAAAAGAAGCGTCAAAGGGCGCTCTCTTACTCTTTCGGATGGGCGACTTCTATGAAATGTTTTTTGAGGACGCCTATAAGGCTGGGGATGTGCTGGGGCTCACCGTCACTACTAGGGATCGTAATAAATCTGCTTCCGAAGCGACTCCTATGGCTGGGTTCCCGTGGCAACATCTTGATTCATACCTCGCGAGACTTGTCGCGGCTGGATGCCGTGTCGCTGTCTGCGATCAAATGGAAGATCCAAAAAAAGCAAAGACTATTGTCAAACGGGAAGTGACTCGCATCGTTACGCCGGGAACCATGATGGATGAAGCGATGCTTGATCCGCGTAGGAACAATTTTCTAGCGTCGATCTACGTCCCTGATGAAAAACGTTCGCAAAAAATTGCTAGAAACGTTAAAAAATCAACCCCGCGTATTTCTGAACCGCTCTATGAGGTTGTTGACGGTAAAAAGGATATTGAACCTGAAAATGTGTCTACTTCGCTGTCTCGTGATGAAACGACTGTTGCGTCGCGTTTCGAACAGTTGACGATTCATAAGGATAGACTTGTGGGGCTCGCTTGGGTTGAACTCTCTACTGGACAATTCTGCGCTACGACCGTCACGTTCGGTGAACTTTTCAATCAGTTGGCGAGAATTTCCCCTGCTGAATGCCTTATACAAGAGGAAATGCGTTCGCAGTTCCCTGAATGGTTGCTCGAAAAAACTACGTTGACTCAACGACCCGGATGGGTCTTCTCGTTCCAAACCGCTCTCGACTCCCTCAAAAAACACTTTAAAGTCAAGACGTTCGAAGGATTCGGTTTCAATGAAACTGGAAACGACGTCTTTGCGCTTCAGGCTGCCGGAGGCGCCTTGGACTATCTCTACGAAACTCAACGGCAATCTTTGGATTACATCGACGTCATTGCGCCTTATCGTGTCGGAAATTTTCTCGAAATCGATGAAGCGACGAGAAGAAGTCTGGAAATCGTGCAGACGTATCGTGAAGGGCGACGCGACGGCGCTTTGTTGGCGACTATTGATCGATGCGTTACCTCTATGGGAAGTCGTTTGCTTGCCGAATGGGTCGCCTATCCTCTGAATGATTCTGCCCTGATTATTGCGAGACAAAATGCTGTTGAAGAAATTATGAACCGCGCGAAGGATGCGGACGCCGCGCGCGATGCGTTTAAAGGGGTTGTCGACCTCGAAAGACTTGTTACAAGAATAGTTCAGGAAAGAAGTTCGCCGAGAGAACTTGTCGGCGTCGCAAAAACTTTGCAGACTTTCCCATTCTTTAAAAAGTTTTTC
>CAYUUL010000086.1:0-3876 GCA_964447865.1 uncultured Planctomycetaceae bacterium
AACAAAAAGGGACGCGAGCAATCGCTCACGTCCCAGAAGTACCCCCTAGGGGAATGATTCTATGCGTATTTTAGCGCATAATATTTAACAAGGTTGTCAAAACGGTCGCTCGTGGAGCGTTTTAAGCGCTCCATGTAACCTTCCACTTACTACAAATATCTTTAATACGCTCTCCGGCAATTGTTCCTTCATCAACTAAACAGTCCAAATCGTCAAAGAGCTGAGCCCCTTCTTTTGTCTCCACACACCACGCAACGCCGTAAAGACACCCGCCTGTAAGAAAAGCTTCCTCGTCTTTGTACTTAACACTAAATTCCAGTCCCCCCGAAAGACGAATCTTAATACCGCGAGGATAACTACATGCAATTCTCGGATTCTCTTCCATAATTCGAATATATTCTTCGGAACTGACGTTGTTTTCGTATACCCATGCCATTTGCTCCAACTTTTGTTGGGGGCCGTCTTTTTCATTTTCCTTTTCCTCTATACAATGTATAAAACTCTCAAACCTTGTTCGTCCACTCGTTTTCTTTTCATTTTTTTCCTCCGGCACCCACACATGAACATGTGGAAAGAAATGGTTATCAAACGGATTCTTGTGAACAAAGTCTACGTCTTGTTCCGCATAACCGTCCTTGTCAAAAAAACGACGCTGAACCAAGACTCCATGTTCGTAAAAATCAACCGAACAATTAAATAATTTCGCGAACTCAGGTTTTTGGTTATTACAAGGGGTATGCTCTAAATCAAAGTAATCAAAGCGCTTTTTCCGCTTTGTATTCGGTAAAACATTCCTTCCCTCTTCCAATTTAGTCGCAACTAATTTCTCATTTTTCTTCATTATATTTTCAAGCTCTTCAGCCGTCAAATGCTTGCGAGATTTTCCACCTCTTTTTTTTTAGAATCAACCTCGCCAGAACCGCCGCCGACTTTATTATTAAGTCTAAAGAAAAACCGACGTCCCGTGTGTCTGTTAGTTCGCCACACGCCGTAGTCTTCAAAATCCGGATTGTAGAAGTACACTATGTCGCCAACCCACTTACTGTCCCCAAAGTCGCGGGAATAACGTAAACGAGGCGGGTCGATTGTTTCTACTTGCGAGTAGCGCGTAAGGTTTGGCGCTAAATCTTCAACAAGCCGGGAGTATTGAATAAGAGTCGGCGCATCATCAGCCTCTGAGCGCGAGTAACGGAGGAGTCGATTTATTTCGTTTCCTTTTTCCTCTTCCCCAGGCTTGCCGTTTAATTCGATTAGCATCGCCCTGACTTGCGGGTTGGCAAATTTTTGCATCCAGCAGTCCATTACGTCTCTAATAAAATGCCCTTTGCAACTATCATTTCCTCCTTTGACCATACGTTCCAAAGTATATTCCCATCCGCTGCCGTATTGGTAAAGCTTTCTCCTGTACTGTCTGCACATTTCTTTATAGGTGTTCTTAAAACGCGGCTGACTTGTCAACAGTAACGCGAGAAAATCTACAACCTTCTCGTTGCTCATGTCTATTATTTCAATGTCTTCACCGTAATGTTTCAACTGCGACAATCCCCAAATAGAGATATCTCGGAGAGCCCACAAGAATGGCAAAGTGTAAGCGCGTTCGCCCTCCTTCGCAAAACGGGTATCAGTAGTCACAACCCGATAAAAACCGTTTTTTATAGTCCTTTTTTTGAAGTTGCTGTGATATGAACTTTTTAACTCGAGAAATTCTAACTTAGTATTTATTCCAGCGAGTTTCAATTTTTCACTCATTGATTTTACCGATTCGTTTTTATCGGCTATGTACGCTAAGGCTTTTTTTTCGTCGTTTAAGCCTTTTGGGGGTTCAAGAATTCGCGCGTCCTTGAGCGTTGGCGCGTCTTTACTGGCGTCTGCTTGCACGGAGACTGTTACAGGCGTAGATTCGTGTTCGTCTTGCGTATCCGAGTTCGTTTCCTGCGCGTCGGGCTCGTTCGCTGGTTGTTCGGGATTTACGTCAGGTTCCATTACAGGCGCGTCTTGCGAGACCGCGTTTTCTTCCGAGGGAGTCTCTACGGGAATCGACGTTTCTTGTTCGTTTGTTCCCAAAGCAGGCGCAAGCGTCGGCGCGTCCTCGGTATTCTTGCGGTTGCGTTCTAAGATTTGCGTTACAATATCCTTTCCTGAGTTCACGTCCGCGCCCTTGAGCCCCTGCCCTTGCAGTTTCAAAAGAATCTCTCTGTTGCTACTCCAAGGCGACGACAAGTCAGAACGCGTACGGCACAAGAGCCCTTGTATCTGTCTACAATCTTCCCGCGACAGCAAGCGTTACTTTACCTAAATCAGAGGAATTGGGCGACTTTTACTCCAAACAATTCGAAATCTAACAACGCGTCGCAGAACCGTTCTACACGTGAAGTCTTCGCAAGATCATCATAGAACGGTTTGAACGCAACAAAGAACGTCACAATGGAATCAGCGACGAAACGTACAGTTCGCGAGCGTTCATATAAGGTCCACATTCTCGACTTTTTATATCTTTCTCTCTTCATTTTTATTTACGTATTCACAAATTCAAGTAATCATGTGTAATAACAAGCGCAAAAATAAGGTGAAACATTAGAGCGTTCGATATCTGTCAACGACTTGAAAAACTCGGTTGGCGCAGGTTGCCAACGAAAAGCGGTCACCGTAAACACAGACACGAAAGTAAACCCGGCTTAGTAGTCGTTCCCTACTCAAAGGGCGAAGTCCCAAAAGGGACTCTAAAAGCGATAGAGAAACAGGCTGGCGTGAAGTTGGAATAGAAAGGGGCCTCCTCGAACTGAGGAGGGTTTGTTATTTCATGGTTAAGAAAACATACAAATACTACGAGATTTTTGAACCAGGCGAAAACACGGTCGGCGTTCGCTTTCCCGATCTTCCTGGCGCGTTCAGTCTCGGCGACTCAGTCGACGACGTAATGAAAAAAGCAAAAGAGTGTTTAGCGATTTACATTGACGACGCGTTAGAGAACGGCGAGAACCTTCCGTCGGCGTCGACGCGTAAGAACATTTGTTTTGATCCGTCGCGCGAGTACCTTTGCGAAATTGAAACGTCGCTTGCCGAAGTCTTTCCAGAAAAGTACGGAACCGCGCAAAAATCAAAACGCGGAGGCGCGAGAGTTGGAGCCGGACAATCTGCAAACGCTCCGCAAGCGCGATCGTCGCGCCAACTCATTGTAAGAATCACGGACGACGAACGCGACGCGTTGGAAAGGTTGGCGCATAAAGCCGGAATAACGAAGTCGGCGTTGATTAAACGTTGGATCCGCGACGCGTTTGCGCGTTCGTCTAAGTCTGATACCAAATGAAACGAAGCAACGCCATAAGCGCGTCAATACTATTTTATGGTAATCCACCGCGTCCCTTTTTGTTGGAACCATCGCGCCGAATTAAGCCGAGTCCTGTCATGTGTTTCAGATATCGCTGTATTGATATGAGAGACTTTCCGATCGAGTCCGTAAAAACCCGTTTGACACATCTCTTTTCGGTAAGGATTATCCTTAAGAGTTCTTTTTCAGCGTCTGAAAGACCTTCTATCGAATCATTTTTCGAGTCATTTTCAGTATAAAAATGATCCCGTAAAATTTCGAATGTGAATCCAAACTGGTTATTACTATGCCGGCATTTTATATCTTTGCAAAGCCTGAACGCGCGCTCAAGGCCTGTCCAAAGTATCAATCGTTCTGTTAGAATGTTACACATTCACGAGTATCAGCGAGATAATTTCAAGGACCGAACTCCGCGCTTTCAGAGACCAGAAGAGATTACATTATATAAAAAATACTTGAATGGAGTGAAGTTATCATGATTAATGGAGACCCAAAAGAGTTTATTGATGGTCTGTATTACGGAGACGAACGCTTTTTTCGCTATGACG
>CAYUUL010000087.1:0-3729 GCA_964447865.1 uncultured Planctomycetaceae bacterium
TTGACGTTTGTCAAAGGCGCGTTCTCCCTGGTCTTCAGATCAAATCGCCAAAGATCCGCTTCGCGCCGCCAAATCGGGAACGTTCCCGAGTCCGCTCGCGTATAGATTAAACTGTTCCCGTCGGGCGAAACCCTTGCGAAAAGCGCGCTGGCGCCCTCGCTGGGTGCGTCGACGACAAGTTCCGGGACGCCGAACGTCTGCGTCGTTTCATCAAAAAAGACGCGCCAGATCCCGTAACGTATCCGACCGATTTGCGCCGTCGTGGAAAGGTAGCGTTCTTCCGCGCCTAACTTGGCCTCGCTCTTGAATTTCGCCATTGAATAATAGAGCCATTTACCATCGGAACTCCACGAGGGAAACGTTTCGGCGACGTCGTTCGTCTTGAAAATTGACGTAAGACTCTTGGATTTCACGTTGTAAAGGTACAGGTCGGAACACGCGTCCATAACCTCGATCCTGTTCGGATTCTTTTCATGGAAAATCTGGAACGTGTCGTTGCTTGAAAACGCGACGAAATCCCCTTGGGGACGCCACGCTGGGTATGCGCAAACGCCCCCTTGCTTACCGACCGATAAATTGACCTTTTGAAATTCCCCGTCTCGGCAAATAATTGTTCCAGGGTTGATTACGCGCTGATGGAAAAGAAACGAGGTCGGCTTATTCGCCTGGAAAGAATGACAGTTGACGCATGTCCTCGAGCCCCCCGTCGTTTCCACATTATATAACGGGCGTTCCTCGAATGTCTCAAGGTTGCGTTGCGCTAATCTCAACTTCGAAAATGATTCGTAGCCCGGCTCGATAGAACGATAGACGCACCAGCCGTCGATCGGTTTGTCGGAGATGTGCTCGGAGAAAGGACGATAACCGCGCCAACCTTCTTTCGTTTTCACGTAAACGTTTACGCGCAGATCTTTGCCCTTGTTCTTCTCTAAGAGTCTTTTCCACGCCTTGAGCGGAAACTTCGCGCGCTTTCCGGATACGACGAGCGATTCGTTTTCGGAACTAATCGCGACGACGTACTTCTCGCCTTCCTCCTGAACGACGAAATTGGCGGGCGCGATATTATAGGGCAGGGCGACGTCGATATAGTCGGGAAAGATTTTCGGCGTTTGCGCGACCGTTTCAAAACTGTCCGGAATAGACGCCGATTGCGACCGGAAAAAGCCAAGCGCCGCAAGACACGCCGCGACTCCGCAAAGAACGGCTACGCGTAGTTTTATTTTCTTAGATACGTTCATAATTCTCTATGTCCTTCCGGAGCGTTCAATAGTATTGCGGATTGGGAGAAACGACCCCCTGACCCCAAAGCGTGTCCCAAAAATACCGATCAACCTCTTGCAATAGCGCCGATTTCATATCGGGATTCTGACGAACTACGCCGAGGTATTGGACGAATTCGTTAAAACGCGACTGAATTTCCGGCTTGATCTTCGGACTCCCTAAGTCGACCCCCTTGTAATGCGCGCAGAAAAGAAAACCTTCTTGTAAAACGTCGGGCAATTCTCTATTGGGAAACTTCTTGCGATAGACTTTAAAATCCTCGCAAAAACGATCGGTCTGACGATAGAACAACAGGAGCGCGAGCCGCGTTTCCAAGTCTGTCGGATCCGCTAAATCTTCAGCTCTGGCTTGCGTCAATCCTCCGAGAAGAAGCATATTCACATTGTTGGAACGGCTAAGGAAGTCTTCTTGTGGACTCCGGCGTTTGGCGTCCGCGAAATTTGGGGAAAGTTGTTCGGCGTCCGTCGCGTAGAGATCTTTGCGAATAGTCGCCGCTCGAGAACGGTGAAACAGGGTGGAATCCAGACGCCGCAAATAAGTCTCCGCCAACGCCTTTTCGCCCACTCCCGACGCGCAAAGCGCTAAAGTCGTCGTCGCCCAAATTGAACGCTGCGATTTCTCGACCCAGTTGTTGGACGCGGCGCGAGTCCCCAGTTGGAACCTGCCCCAATGGTACAAAACGCGATCGCCACCAATGCGCGACGACGTTATTTCAACGAGCGGAGAATCCTCGTTTATGTCCGGAGCTCTGCGGAACTTGAACAGATCGTTTGCCGCCCGATCGGTCTTGACGAGCGCTAAATTGCGGAAAAGTACGGTTGGAACAATTGGAGTTTTGACCTTCGCGTCCGTCTTTAAAATCCCGTCCCAGTCTTCGACGTCGAGAAGCCGCGCCTCGCGATAGACTTTAAAACGCGCGTTGTCGATTTCCGCGCCCGCTGGAACCCCGAGAACCGCCGCGACGGCGATAAGCGCGTCTAACGAAAAATGACCTTTCTTCGACGCCTTGCGTTGGGCGCGTTCCGAGATTCGGTTAGACTGCAAGACTCCGCAAAGACAGGTGAGCCAGACCGTCGTGAAAACTGACGATTCCAGCCCCGTTAAAATCGCGTGAGTACGCGCGTCGCGAACGTGTACGCTCGACTCGTAAAGCCCGGAAAAGAAGAAACGCGCAAACGATTGTTCGTATCGAAACGCGTTCGTCGACATATAAACGATGAAAGAAAGGAACGTAAACGCCGCGAGGAGACCAAAACCCCAGGAAAGCGCTTGACGTGCCCGTTCGGTTTCCATGCGTCGAATTTCAAGTGTTGAACAAAGAACCGCGGCGAGAATCGCGTAACCTCCCAGGACAAATCCCAGGACGGTTAAAAAACACGCCGCGATTATCCAACGATAACGCCCCCAAAACGGAGCGAGACGATCGGAATAGAAAAGTTCGCTTGACAGAGTCGCCGCGAGCGTTCCCCAGGCGACGCCGAAAAGATACTGAATATCGATATCTTCAAAGAGGTAATACCCGCATTGTGTTGTAAAAACGACAATCAGCGCCGGGGCGATCAATATTGAGCCCCAACCGTCCTTCAATCTCCCAAGCCGACCGAGCGAACCCGCCAAAACCGCGAGAGAAAGCGCCCAGAGCGCCGCGCCAAGCCAGGGATAGTAGAAAAACTCAACCATAAACGACGTAAAAAGACGAAGCCCGCCCCCCCAGGTAAAAAATTGTTCGGAGAGAAAGGAACGTTCCCAGAAAAAAGCGTCGTACGCTTGCGCGAGAAAGAGAAAATCGCTGTGACGAATCGCAAGATAAAGAAAAAGAGCCGCGCAAAACGCGAGCGACGCCGCGCAACGTCGCGTTGATCCGGACGCCGCGTTCCAACGTTGCGCTAGATTCGCGAGAAAACTTGAGCCTGAGGAAACGGAAACCGACTCTTGACTTGTAGTCACGGTTCCCACCTCGTTAGAATTGGGTTTATTCTTCTTGGACATAAAACTTACTGATCTCTGAAAACGCCGCTCCAACGCCGCGTAAACGTCCGGAACGATAATCGCTTTATAGCGCCTGCTTTTAATGATTGAAGATAGGGAAGAGCGTTCGATGGATAGACGCTGGGAGGTTCTTTCGGCAAATTCCTGCGAAGAACAGGCGAAAGAATATCCCCGCGAAAAGAGTAAATAATCAGAAAGTCTACGATTTTTCGACGATCAATTTTACAAATTTCGAATCAAACGCGCCGACGTCTTATTATATCGCGTCGAGACGATTCTACAAAAAATAATCAGACTGTCCATTGACGTTGTAAGATATATATATATATATATATACTTAGCTTTGTTATAAAACGGCGGGATTGGCTTGTGCCGCGTGTTTGGCGTATCGCTTTTTACGACCTGTCGCTATGTTTCTAGGGTAATCTCTAGCGTATTTTTTTATTGTGAGGGTGTTGT
>CAYUUL010000088.1:0-3570 GCA_964447865.1 uncultured Planctomycetaceae bacterium
CCGCCGTATCCCATTCTTTCGCGTTGCGGACAATCGACGACATACCCTCCAAGGGACAGATTTTCGAAGGTCCATTTTCCAACGTTGTAGATCCAGTTTTGCAGATCGTCGGAGGATTCAAAAGTCGCGGCGTTCTCGTAATCTGTACGAATATTCCATCCGACGACGTCGTCGAGACTGGGTTCATAATCGAGTCCAGTTACGGTAATCCATCTCGCGGAACTATAGTTGAAATGATTTTTGAAGCATCCTTCTCCGGAGGATCCAAAGGTATAGGAGCTGAAGAGCGAGAAAGTTTTCGTTTCTTTTTCGCGTTCCGAATACTCGAAATTGACGGTAGTTCCGGGCTTTCCCTTAACTTTAAAGCTAGTCCATCCGGCGAAATTGACGCCCATATCAACACGATAGACGCCGTCGGCTATTTTTTCGATCGCGACGGGCTTAATAGGGGCGCCGAGTATATTTTTCGGGGTAGCCTGCGCGCTCAATTCGAGGTTAGGGGCAAACTCAGTAGCGTTTTTCCAGTTGGAATCGTCGAAATCAACTTTATTCCAGTTTGGATTTTCAAGATTAGCGTCGTAATGTTCTCCACCGAAGTTTCCGAAGATCCAAGCGCCGCACAGATAGTTCGGACTGACGCCGACTTTCCAAGTGGAATCGGTAGCGAGGCGTTGTTTAGAACCGTCGGCGAAGTAGAGATCAGATTGAGCGATAACGATCGGGGCCATCGGTCGGTCAGGCATAGCGTATTCGGAATAAACGCTCCAGCCGTTTCCGAGCCAGAACGCGAGCGTATTCTTTCCGGCTTTCAAGTAAGGGGCGAGATCGTAGGCGATATATCGAGCGCGATATTTGTGATTGGAGACGTTTGGAGCTAGAACGTAATCCTTATCGAGTTGTTCGCCGTTGACGTAAACTTCGTGGTACCCGCAAGACGCGACAAAAAGTACGGCGCGTTGGGGAACTTCTTTGATATCGAAGTTTTTACGAAGCCACGGATCGTTATACAGTCCTGTCGCGGGGTCTTTCGAGGTGATTTTCGCGACGTTTGTCTCACCGTCGGGCATGAACCCAGTACCGATCCATTTAGCGGTCCATTCGTTCTGTTCGAAGAGTCCAGTGGACCAAGACGCGACGTCCGAGACGGTCGACACATTGTTGTCCTGGTCTTTGATCTGCACAGTCCAGAAGTATGAAGAATCGGAAGTCAGTTTTTTCCCGTCATATACGACGCAAGCCGACGCGTTGGAGTCGACCCACCCGGAATCCCAAATTTTTCCGGCGTTTTGTTTAGCGTCGTTCAAATTGGAATCGACGCGAACGCGGTACGCCTTTTGCGCTTGGGCGATCGCCTTTTCGTCGTTTGATTCTAAAATCCAGCTAAGTCGCGGATTTTTCGAGTCCAAACCTTTCGGCTCGTTCAGAAATTCGCAACGCAAATCAGTCGGTTTAAGAGCGGAATCGTCGGCGCGAAGGCAGGCGAGAGCTCCGAAAGAGGCGACGGACAACGCGGCGATAAAAAATACGCGTGTAAATTTCATCGGCATATTTCCTTCGATTTAAGGGTACGGCGATATCAGGCGCGCCTGTCAATCAAACGCGCCCCAATCGCACAATTTTATTTTTATAACAAGTAGGGCGAACGTGGCGTCGGCGTCAGCGCGTCGCGTCGTCCAATTACCGGTTTGTCGTCACGACTGGTTCCGACTCAAACGTATTCAAGAGTTCTCGCGAGTCGAGTTTAACAGGTTCGAGTATGAACTCAGGTATGTTATACGATTTAAATCGATACCTGTTGGCGTTTGGATTTTTTTGCGGTAAAACGAACGGCTTGGAAGCGCGTCCTTGTTCGTCGACATGAGCGAAATATAGTCTTGTAAATTGTCCGTCCTCTCGTCTTGAACTAAAAACGATCCATCTCCCCGAGGAACTCCACGTATGATAACTTTCAGTATTATCGGAATTGAGTTCGTCCCAAGGGCGTTCCTTTCCGGATCGCAAGTCCTTTATAAACAAATCGGCTTCCGGTCTCCATATAGGAAAAGCTCCGCTTTTAGCGACGACGTACGCGAGATAATTACCGTCCGGCGAAACCCTCGCGAAGAGCGCGGATTTTTCGTCATTGGCGTCGACGACAATTTTTGGTTCCCCAAACGTTTTCGTCGTTTCGTCAAAATCCATTTTCATAATACTGTAATGGAATTCGTCAGTTTTGTTTCCAGCCTCGTCGGCGCGGTTTTCGAAATCGCTTACAGGCTTTTCCAGTTTGACTTTAGCGCAAGAATAATATAGAGACCTTCCGTCGGGGGACCAACCAGGAAAAGTTTCAAAATCATCAGGCGTATCAAGTACGGGAATCAATTCGTTTTTTTCGAAATCGAAGACGACGAGGTCGGAAGTCACGTCGAAAACTTCGAGTTTTTGCGTCGAAAGCGAGTGGAAGTATTGTCGAGTTTGATTGACGGAAAAGGCTACCAAATCCCCAGTCGGACGCCAAGCGGGATAAGAACAAGTCGCGCCTTTTTTTTCAAACTCCGCGGTAACTTTTCGAATCTTTTTTCCGTCGACTAAAATAGTACCGCCCTTTATCGCGTTTCCATTACTCCGATAATGGAATAAAAAGCGGTTAGTTTTATAATTTTGGAATGAATGACAGTTCACACATGGAGAAGTCGCGGTCGTTCGATTATCGGCAAACACGTCTTCCTGGAAGGACTCCAGCGATCTTTGCGCCAGGACAATACGGTGTCCGAACTCATATCCAGGCTCGATAAGTCGATATGCAATCATGGGGTCAATTGGGTCGTTCGAGATCGAATAATCGAAGGTTTTAAACTTACGCCACTTTCCTTCTTTTTTGACAAAGACGTCGCAGGCGATTTTTCCGCCTTTTGCATCTTGTAAAGCGTATTTCCATTTTTTCAGGGGGAAACAAACTTCGCGCCCGGCAACGCACAGTTCACGACCATTTGGCGTAGTTAATCTCGTCGCGTAATCTTCCGCATCGACCTCAATTCTGAAATTTGCGGGCGCAATATTTGGCGGGAGAGTCGCGTCAACATAGTCCGGATAGATCTCAGGAACGACGTCGAGCGTTTCAAAATTTTCTGGAACGTAATCGCGCCGCGCCGCAATGTCAAGGACAGTTACGAGCATAAGCATCAGAAACGCCCCCCACGCCACGCGCCGTACAGACACACTTTTAATTCTATCCATATGTAGTCGTTCTTTCATGTTAAGCGCGTTCAATATTGTTTAAAAGTGGAATCGTCGACGGCGTATCCCCAGTACGTTCCGTTGCAATAGTCACGCATAGTAGCTTTTCCAGCAATCGAATTGAGATCGAGCGTTTTTGCTAAAACGCTGAAGGCGTCAATACCGTCGATCGTTTCCTGAGTAAATTTGTAATCGCACTCTTTCCACTTTTCCTGGAATTTTGAGTAACGCCAGGTCGCATAGCCTTGTTCGATAGCTTTTGGGGCGCCGCCTTTCTCACACCCTTTTAATTTGAGGTAGTCGTCAATATGTTTTAGGAAGTAGTCGCCCTTTTTCTGAAATAACGCAGACATA
>CAYUUL010000089.1:0-3400 GCA_964447865.1 uncultured Planctomycetaceae bacterium
GATCCGCGCCGCCGTCGAATATGATCCGCGCCAGACCGGCGTGCCAAGTACGAAGGGCGTGCTGTAAATCGCTCAGACGCGGCTCCTTGTTGGGTAAGCGCCTTTTGACAAGTCAAAACAAGACGGCCCATGCAAACGCAAACGTTTTTGCTCGCATGGGCCGTTAGATTATATAAGCGTCGAACGTTCGTAGTTATCGTCGCCTGTTTAACGAACGGTGACGGTGGCGACGCTCGAACCGGGACGCCCCCCTCTGCGTACGCTACCGCCAATTCTCGGACGCGTCGCGATATAGACCGGACTATTGACCGACGTTGCGTTCGTTTCCGGCGTTTGTTCGGCGCTCGTTTGAGAGACCGGACGTTGAGGTTCAGATACGTTCGCTTTTGTTTCCGCGAAGAACTGCCTGGTTTCGTAGGTCGGCTTGCCGTTCATTTGAAGAAGCGTGGAGGGTGTAAAAGAGTCCGTCTCGTCGTCTGCGAATAACGCCGAATAATCGTCTGACAAATCGTCGAAAACGTCCGTCGGCTCCAAAGAGAACGTGGCGACGTCGACGAATGTCGGCAACTTATACGATTTTAATTTGAGCTCGTTTGTCCATTGATTTTCAAAATCATTTGACGCGAGTTCGCTCGAATCGTCGAAGACGTCGTCGATTTCCGCCCCCGCCACAAGTTCTTCCTCGACGTCTTCCGTATCCATAAATTCCGCGCCGAGCTCCTGGTCGTCCGAATCCGCCGCGTCTTGTGCGATGGCGTCGACTTCGTTAGCGTACTGCGACTGTTGCGAATCGACTTCCTTTGAAACGAACTCGCAACCCGTCATATAATCGCCGTTATATGTGATCACTCGATTAGCCGCGTCGTGAAAGATTCCCACGAACCGCGAATCGTCCCATGACGACGATCTCTCGAAATGGGAAACAAGCGCGGCAAGACCGCCAAACGCGACGAAACACAACGTCGCGCTCAATAACCGTCCAAATAAAGAACGGAAGCGTGTTTGTCTATTTCTACGTTTCATAACGGCGATTGTTTCCCAAATACTAAAAATCCGCGCTGCGCGGATATACGTCGACTATATCGAGTCTCTTTATCGGCATTTTCACGCGCTCGGTCGGCGTAATGAAAGCTCTAACGCACATTTTTTGATTAAAATGTGTTGATTGTAACGAATGTATTGAGCGTGGCACCGCTAAAACCAACCCAATGTTGATTTTAATGTTTTTTCTCAGACGTAAGCGTCGCTCCTGAAAAAGATTGACGCTTTTTTGATTTTTTTGAAGCGTTTATTCGTTACGATTGACAATTTCGTGTAATCCGTTACTCTTGTTTAGCATTGCTAATTAGTTCCATTAATGTTACGCGTTCCCGGATAATCCCTAACGGCGGGTTTTCGGGGGATTTTCTAAACCCGTTTTGTCTTATATAATCGCGCAAATATAGACGGGCGTTTTTGGCGAGTGAACGCGCCCTTAGGAAGAATCAAACAGACATAAACAAGAAGAAAGAAGAGACCTAATGACCGATCAAAACGCGCGCGGCGAGATCATTCTCGTCCTTGATTTTGGGTCGCAGTATACGCAGTTGCTGGCTCAACGCGTCCGTGAAAATCAGACGTATTGCGAAATCATTCCTTGTGAGACCTCGGCGGAAGATATCGCTAAGCGTTCCCCGATTGGTTTGATTCTTTCCGGGGGACCGTCCAGCGTTTACGACGAAAACGCGCCGAAGATCGATCCGAATATCTATAAGCTGGGGGTTCCGATTCTTGGAGTGTGTTACGGAATGCAACTCACTTGTAAAGAGTTTGGCGCTAAAGTCGAACCGGCGGAGCGACGCGAATATGGTCCGGCGGAACTCGACCTCAACGACGTCGGCGCCGCTAGTCCGCTCTTTGACGGCGTCGCGCCGCAATCCCAAGTCTGGATGAGTCACGGAGATCAGGCGACTCAACTGTCGAGCGATTTTGTTCAACTTGCCTCCACTTCGACCTGTCCGAACGCCGCGGTCGCAAACGCCGCCGCCAATTTTTACGGTATTCAGTTTCATCCGGAAGTAACGCACACCGCGGAAGGACGTAAGATTGTCGCCAATTTCGTGACGAAAATTTGTAAATCTTCCTGCTCTTGGACCATGAAGAATTTCGTCGCGACCACGATTGAAAAGATTCGCGCGCAAGTGGGAAAAGAACGCGTTATTTGCGGACTTTCCGGCGGGGTCGATTCCGCGGTTGTCGCGGCGCTTATTTCGCGCGCGGTTGGTTCGCAACTGACGTGCATCTTTGTTGACAACGGCATGATGCGTAAAAATGAAATTGAGTCGGTCGCAAAAGTTTTTAGAGAGAATTTTGAAGTGAATTTGGTGGTTGCCAACGCCGAAGAACGGTTCTTGAAACTACTTGACGGAGTCGACGATCCTCAACAGAAACGAAAGATCATTGGCAAAACGTTTATCGACGTTTTTTCCGAAGAGGCCAAAAAAATCGACGGGGCAAAATTCCTCGCGCAAGGCACTATTTATCCGGACGTTATTGAGAGCGGCGGTAAAAAGGGCGGACAAGCCGCGACGATCAAATTTCATCATAACGTTGGAGGACTTCCGGAAGACCTTGAATTTGAACTCGTCGAACCGTTGCGCGAGTTGTTCAAAGGGGACGTGCGGCGTGTTGGTATTGAACTTGGTCTTCCCGAAAATCTCGTTTGGCGTCATCCGTTCCCGGGGCCCGGCCTGGCAGTGCGCTGTCTTGGCGCCGTGACGAAAAAGGCTCTGGATTGCTTGCGTGAAGCGGACGCTATCGTCGTTGAGGAAATTGTGAACGCGGGGCTTTATCGCGAGACGTCGCAAGTTTTCGCGGTCTTGTTGCCCGTTCGAAGCGTCGGCGTTATGGGGGACGGACGCACCTACGAAAACGCGATTGCCGTGCGATGCGTTTCCACCGTCGACTTCATGACCGCGGATTGGTGTCGGTTACCTTACGACGTCCTCGCTAAAATCTCCTCGAGAATCATCAATGAAGTCAACGGAGTCAATCGCGTCGTGTACGATATTAGCTCGAAACCGCCCGCAACAATCGAGTGGGAATGAAAGTTTGTTTTGGTCAACGCATGGCGCTTTTGCGAACGTTTTTGAAGATGAACAACAAACTGCCGACGCCTGTTTAATTTCACTAATGCCGACAAACCGCGTTATTATCAGCAAGCTCGGCGCTGGTTTCCCACTCGTAAATGTTGGTGAAGTAAAAGTTTTTAGAATTTCTGTTTCCGACTGCAATAAGTAAAGCAAATTTGCGCGTGAGATTAACGAGAGACTACGGACGTAATTGTCGCGTAGTCTTCCGTTTGAATTTTATCTCAGCAATCTACCCATTCAATGTCCCGCTCAACCTGCCAGAAGGTCTT
>CAYUUL010000090.1:0-3375 GCA_964447865.1 uncultured Planctomycetaceae bacterium
AACCCTCGACAACGACATTGGCAACGTCGTGCTCTGCCAACTGAGCTACGCCCGCAAAATTTAAAGTATCAAAACGAACATAATGTTCGCAAACCGCAAGACCGATAAAGGTCGACGGAGAGCGGGCGAAGGGGTTCGAACCCTCGACAACGACATTGGCAACGTCGTGCTCTGCCAACTGAGCTACGCCCGCGTAAACAGAAATATCAAATCATTTCTGTCATTAACACGAGGGATTATAGCAGAGGAAAATATAGCCGCAAGGGGTGATTTTCAAAATTAACCTATTTTCTTTTTACTAATAATACGCGTTACGAGGCTTTAAAATTGTGAAGAAATATCAAACGATATTGTCTAAATCTTGATTTTATCGTTCGAGCAATATATATTATTAGGAGGGACGGGAGCGCCGCGGTTTTTCATCGGACAAGGAGTCCGAGTTCGAGCGCTCGCGCATAACGATGTAAGGTGCGATCAATGGACGTCAAGTTGACCATATACAGCGACGATAAGCAGTACTTTTCTCAATCGATAAGTCTTCCTTGCGTTATCGGACGCGCGCGGCAATGCGGCGTCGCGATTGTTCATCCTCTCGTTAGTCGACAACATTGCGAACTCTACGAGCAGGACGGAAAGCCGTACGTTCGCGATCTTGGTTCGCTGAACGGGACGATGTTTAACGGCGTTCGCATAGGGCGCGGCGTTCAACTGCCGTACGGATCCGAATTTTCTATCGGGCGTCTTTTTTTCCGAGTCGATTCCGCGTTCGCGTTCTGCGACGAACCGGGCGAGCCGAGCGCAAGTCCGGCCCCCAAAGCGGAGCCGGGCGGCGTTTCCCTCGAGAAAAAACCGGTTGAGTCCAGGAGCGCGAACAAGCCGGACGACGACGAATTAGACTCCGAAATATTCGACGAATTGAACTCTGAGTTGAAGGCGGACGAGTCTTCTTTCGCGGATCTCGCGGGTCTTGAGTTCGACGATCTTTCGCCGGAATCGTAACCGTCCGGATTTTATAAAACAGCTTACAACGACGAAGGGCCGACGCGAGCGAAAAGGTTTTGCGCTTTCCGCGGTCTTTCTCACATTATCATAACTTTGGAGAACAACATAATGACCTCATCCAGCGTTCGTCTTCGGCTCGCGGTCCTGGCGACGTTTTTCGCCGTCTCGGTCGCGACGTCTGTTCAAGCGCAAGATAAGCAGGCGCTCCCCGACCGCTTGAATCCCGAGGTCGTCGGGATCAATAATCTTCCTCCGCGTTCGATCTTAGCGGCGACGTCGTACAAGCAGACTTCGCTTGACGGCGAGTGGAAATTCTCGTTGGCGCCGACTCCGAACGACGTGCCGTTCAATTTTGAGGCGGAAGATTTCGCCGACGTCGACTGGGACTCGATTAAAGTTCCGTCGAATTTCCAAATGGAAGGCTACGGTTATCCGGTCTACACGAACATTCCCTATCCCTGGCCGCGTCCCTGGAATCCTCCGTATATTCCGGACGAGGACAACTGGACGGGTTTGTATCGACGCGAATTTAACGTCGACGCGCAAGACGTCAGCCGCGACAAGAAGATCATCCTTCACTTTGACGGGGTAGAATCCTGCTACTACGTTTACGTGAACGGTCAGGAAGTCGGCATGGGCAAAGACGCGCGCACGTTCTGCGAATTTGATATTTCGAAGGTCGTTCGACCGGGTAAAAACATTATCGCGGTGAAAGTGTATCGCCGTTCCGACGGGTCGTACCTTGAGGACCAGGACTTCTTCCGCTTGAGCGGTATTTTCCGTTCGGTTTACTATTACGTTCAGCCGGCAGTCGCGGTCGCGGACACGAAAGTGACGACGGAATTTAAGAACGACGAGCTTACGGACGCGGTCGTGCGCGTGGAAGTCGCGCTGCAAAACAACACTCGCGCGGAACAAAAAGGTACGGCGGTCTTTACGATCGACGCGTTGAATCCGACGAACGCGAACCGCAAAGGCGCGGATCCTGGCGGCGCGGCTCCGAACAAGGGCGTCGACCATGAATTCACGCTTAAAGCCAAAGAACAAAAGACGCTCGTCTTTGAGATTCCGGTCAAATCGCCGTATCTGTGGTCCGCCGAAACTCCCTGGCTCTACCCCGCCAAATTGACGGTTTACGACGCCGATTTCGAGTCGACGTTGGACGCGGGTTTCAAAGTCGGGTTCCGCAAAGTGGAAATCAAAGACGGGTTGCTTCTCATTAACAATAAAGCGGTCCTTCTCAAGGGCGTCAACCGTCACGAACATCATCCTTTCACGGGCCACGCGGTCACGACGGAAGGCATGCTTCAAGATATCGCGTTGATGAAGTCGTTGAATATGAACGCGGTTCGTACGTGCCATTATCCGGACGATTCCCGCTGGTACGACCTTTGCGACGAATACGGTCTTTACGTTATCGACGAAGCGAACGTCGAGTCCCACGGCATGGGGTACGGCAAAGAAGCGTTGGCGAATCCTCCGGAGTGGAAGAACGCGATTTTGAATCGTACGCAGCGCATGGCGTACCGCGACCGCAACCACGCGTGCGTCGTGATCTGGTCGCTTGGCAACGAATCGGGGAACGGTCCCAACTTCGTAGCGTCGTACAACTGGCTCAAGGAATTTGATCCGACGCGTCCGGTTCAATACGAGCGCGCGCAACTCGAAGCCAACACGGATATCTTCTGCCCGATGTACATGTCGGTCGGCGGAGTTATCAATTACGCGCAAAATGAAGAAAAGAAGACGGAAGGCAAACGTCCGTTGATTCAATGCGAATACTCTCACGCGATGGGAAACAGCAACGGGAACTTCTCGCTCTATTGGGACGCTATTCGTCAATATAAACATCTGCAAGGCGGATTCATTTGGGACTGGGTCGACCAGGGTATCGCGATGCGCGTTCCGCAACAAACGGTCGAAGACGCCTCGAAGAACAAACACCCGATCAAGATTGTCGGAATCGTCGCGCCTAAAGAAGAAGTCGGACAAATCTTTACCGGTTGCAAAACGTCTCCGCGCAAAGGTCAAAAGGGTCTGAAAGGCTACGCGGTCGTCGGTTACAACGCCAACTCCAATATGTCGGGAATCGGCGAAGGTTACAAGGCTTACGCGGAAAGCGTCAAGGATCTGAACTTTGTCGGAAAAGTCCCGTTCACGCTGGAAGCGACCGTTTGCCCGTACAACGGCAACGAAGGAACTTACGTCGGAAAATCCGATTATCAGTACGCTCTTAAGCAACAAAACGGCGGAGTCCAGGTCTACATTTTCAACGGTTCCAACTGGATTTGCGCGACCGGCAAAGTCGACAATTGGGAAATGAACTGGCACGAAGTGGCGGGCGTGTACACGACCGAAGAACTGATTCTTTAC
>CAYUUL010000091.1:0-3303 GCA_964447865.1 uncultured Planctomycetaceae bacterium
GCGCCGCGTTCTCTCGAAACGCCGAACCCGCAACTTGTCGACGCGCCTGCGAACGCTCGCCCGAGTTCCCTTCGGCCCCATTCCGCTCCGCGACCCCCTATCCGGCGCTGACGCCGGGAAGCCGTTTCGCAGGCTCCGAAGAAAACCCCTTTGAACGTCCCGCTCGCCAATAGCCCGCGAACCCTATAGGTATTCCCCTCGCGCCGCAACCCAACTTGTCAACCGAAGTCTACTGGCGGGAAACGGCGCGTACTCTTGAAGGCGCCCTTTCCGAGCCCGCTCTACGGCTGTTTACAAACTTCGCCATTGCGAACTCCTCAAAAGCGCTTCTTCACTTCTCTCAATTATACTCTCAATTTTAGCTTATATACAAGATAAAAAGCGAGTTGACGCTCATTTTTAATAAAATTTCTCTGTGTTAAACGCCCTTTAGCCCGCGTTTTGGGCTTACATCCAACGCAACAAGCACGACAAACATAATCAGCAAACTTTACCTGTAAGAAACAAACGCGTCAAAAAATCCCCAGAAGGACCGCTATTCGTCTCGACGGACGTAAGACGCGCCGCGGGCTTATCGAACTCGACCGCAAGCGGATAAGAACGCCATGATAAGATAAAGGCAAAAGACAAAGGGAAGCGCGGAGATAAAAAAAGCGCCGTCGAGAAAACGGCGCCCAGGTATTTGGCGAGCGTTGAGTTTAGCGGGCGTCGGGCGCAACGGTCTGGTTCCAGCGCGCCGCCCATTCGACAAACGGAACGGAAACGAACCCGAACTCGGACGCGCGGTAAAGGTAGAACGCCGCGAACGAACGGTACGGACTCCATATTTCTCCGCGCTCTTTGAGTTCTTTCGAGTTAAGGTCGTCTAACCCGTAAAGCCACGCCGCCGTCGTCTGAATCACGCGGTCGTTCTCCGGCAGGACGTTTTCGCGCTGCAACGCGCACATAAGGTACATCTGCGCGGTCCAACTTCCCACCCCTTTGACGGCGGTCAGACGCGCCTCCACTTCTTCGTCAGAAAGACTCGGCAACTCGTTCAAATTGAGTTCGCCGGTCAACACAAGTTCGGTTACGCCGGAAACATAAGCGCTTTTCGGACGCGACAAACCGACCTCGAGCAGTTCCGATTCCGGCAAATTGGCGACGACGCTCGGGATCACTTCCCCGCCGCACAACTCCTCGAAACGCTCGCAAATAGCGCGCGCGGCTCGATCGGAGATCATTTGCCCGATTATTCTGAATACTAAAAACCTGTAACCGTCCGAATAGTCGTCTAAAAAGAGATCGCCGATCCGGTCGACGACTTGAGCCAAACGCTCGTCCCGACTCTTAAGACGCCTGATTCGATGGTCTTCGCGACTGATAAAAAGCGACGGCATAACTCGCGTTCCTTTCGTTGGTTAGTAGTTTGGCGAACGCATAAATTGACGGCGGTTGAGCCAGGCGTTCGTTTTGCCAAGATAGCGTTCCGCCAACATGCGGTTGTAATACTCCGCGTTGTGCGTTCTTCTCGGGAATCTTGCGGGCAAAACCGCGGAAAGCGCGGTCTCGACCGGCACGTGCTTCCAGTTCCCTCCGTAGTATTCCCCAATCGACATTCCGGACTCGATTCTCTCCTTGCGTTGAGTCGCGCCGCGGTATCGGAACCCGCTCTCGTAAACGTGTCCGAACGACTTCGCGGGAACCTTATTGAAACGCGCCATATAAGCGATCCGCTCCTGCTTTTCGCGATAGAGCGCCTCCGCTTCGATACGCCGCTTTTCACGCCGGATCTCGTCCGCGGTAAAACGTTTCTCAATCGCGTCTCTACGTATCGCCACGTCGCGTTCCTGGTCCGGAGGAAGCTCGATTTTCGACTTCTCCAGGACGATCCCGTCGCGCCGTCCGGGTTCCGATCCAGACGCGCCGGATCCGTTCGACGCTTTCTTAGAGTCCTTTGCGGACTTGTCTTGCGCGTCCTCCGAATCGCCGGCGCCGTATTTCCTCTCAATCTCTTTAAGCCATTCCTCGGGCGACTTTCTCTC
The DNA here is from genome assembly GCA_964447865.1 of uncultured Planctomycetaceae bacterium. Taxonomy (GTDB): domain Bacteria; phylum Planctomycetota; class Planctomycetia; order Pirellulales; family Thermoguttaceae; genus RUG369. Next base: position 2,025 of record CAYUUL010000091.1, read on the forward strand.
GGCGCGCGTTTGAGCCTGCGCCGACGTCGCGAATTGAATCCCAACGGGAGCCAAAGTCAACGCCAGCGCCGTTAAAACGCCAATGATAACGCGCGTAATTCGCATCGTCTCAACCTCCTGTCTCGTTGTTTGTTAACGTTGAAAAAGCCGTCCGAACGGAGCCAAATATGCCGCGTCAGAATATGACGTCGTAGAACACTATCGCAACTTGGATCGCCGCGACAATGCGTACTCCGTAATCCGCGTAACGGTCGGGCATAGTCGAACGCGGTTCCCGAACGACTTCGTTCGCGAGCTCGCGCGGAGCCTCGAACCCGTCCCCCGCGCGACGATTGACAAATCGCGCCAGCAGGAAAAGCGCCAGGGCGACTCCGACAAAGAATATGGCCGCGCTCCACACCTTCAGCGTCCTCGCCGTATCCATCCAGTCGTCGGCGCGCGCCCAAAGCCAAAACGCGAAGAGCGCTACTCCGGACATGAAGTAGAACGGACGTTTCTTCGCGCCAAGCAGAATCTGCCGCAACGCGAGCCCCGACAAAACTACGCCGACCCAGACCGCGTACCCGACCCGATAAGGAAGCGTTCCCAAACGCATCAATCCAAACATGACGTAGACCGGCAGAACAAGGAACCCCGCGACGCCCGGCGAAAAGAGCGTCGACAGGATCCGGAGCGTTCGACTCTTTAACTCCGGCTCCGGAATCTGATTAAGCGTCGCTTTCTTCGCCCTGACGAGCAAAATGGCGCTTACGACCGCCAGACATGAAAAAATCCATACCGGCATGTGATCCTTCCACCCGATCAATCTTCGAGCGTCGGAGAAATTGGAGTCGACCCACTCGTAGTCGTATAGTCTAACGTCCGATCCGACGAGCAGCGCCGCCATCAGAAAACACATCGGAACGAGGTCGAGCGGAAACTTATAGAGCCCTCTTACGCGGCAATACCGCCCGAGAATCGCGGTCGCCGAGCCCAGAAACATGAACTGCATCGTTACGAGCCGATCGTCGGGGTCCCAGGCGAATATCGTCATAACGCACCAGTACCCAAGCCCCAGACAATAGAGAATCGCGAGTTCCGACTCCGCGCGGCGATAACACCAGTATAGTCCGAGCGCGAACAACGGGAGCAACGACAGGGCGCAGGGGTCGTGAAAAAGGACCCGATCCCACGGAATCGAACCTCCGGACCCGCAAAAGGCAAGCGACTGCGAAGACTTGAAGTTAATAACCTCCGTCGCGCAAATAAGGCATAACGCGAGAACCTGCAACGCTCGAGA
>CAYUUL010000092.1:0-3165 GCA_964447865.1 uncultured Planctomycetaceae bacterium
ACCAAACTTCGCGAAGCCCGATAAAAATAGCCGCAATGACAGCAAAATATCCAAACGCGGCGAGCGCCGCGGTCGCCCATTGTCCTCGACGAACGTTTGCATCGAGCGTTTGAACGGCAACGGAGTCGCGATTGTCGGAATAATCTTGTAATTCAGGCATATAAACACACTCGCCAGGGGAAGTCCAGGAACTACGCGCGGCGTCCGCCCGCCGCAAGACGCGCACTAGCGCGACCGACGCGAACTCCTTGTTTGTTAGTATGCAAAAAAGGATGGACGACCGCTATTTTCACGCAAATCGCCCTAATTAGAGGCGCGTTTCTAGAACCCCAGCAACAAACTCAAACTTCCCTCGTTTGTCGTTTGGTATTTATTGACAAGGCAATCGTAATCCGCCGAGATAGAGAGCGCTCCCAACAGCGATAACCGGAGTCCCAATCCCCCCCAGAACGCGTCGGAACCGGCGCCTCGTCCGTGATAATACGGTTGCGCGAGCGTCGTCGTTCCCGGGATTCGTCCGTAACAAAAGCTATGAATCGACTCGTTTCTCTTTCTCAACTGAGTCACCCAAGCCATCCGACCTTCCATGGTAAACACGTCCATGCCGGCAAGGTTCAAAATAACGCGCGATCCAAGAGTCATGAGACACGAATTGTACTTTCGCTTTCCGGAACGTGTAACGAGAGTGTCCGTATTAAAGTTTCCGTGTTGCAGATTCGTGTATTGGTATGAACCGAACGGCTTAAGGACGAACATTCCCAGGGTGCTCATTTCGTACCCGGTTTCGAAAAACCCGGTCGTCTGATGACCGCCGAAATTAGAACGCGCGTATCGACCGTTGAGATCACGGGCGGTATACCCGTCGTCGCCGTAAAGCCCGAGGGCCGTCATATAGAACCCTCCGACGTTTGCGTAGAAGGCCATGCCGACGCCGTCGCTCTTTTGCCGCACCGAGCGTCTGGCGTAAGAGGCGGTGTTTTTATGGTAATTATAATACGCGGAGATCGTACCGACGCCAATCGGCAGATTCAATCCGATAACGGCGCCGGAATTTTTTTCGTCGACTCTTCCGTACCAATCTTTCGGACGGACGTGTCCTTTACCATAATATCCGTTTCCCCAAATCTGTATCGAGCTTATCGAAGGCAGATTGACGGATCCGCGAATAATCACGTCTTTCGAAAAAGAGAAAGAGTCGTTGGCAAGCGTCGCGGAAGACTCGCCTTGTTCGTCTTGTCGCTCGAACTCATTTTCAAGGTTTTCCGCGCCATAGATTTCATTTGGGGCAAAAGATTCGACAACGGCAAAATTCTCAGGTTCAATATCGAGCCAATATTCTGAAGAGTTTGATAGATTATCGGCGGATTCATTATCGCCTCGATCGTAATCCTCGTTGAGATACTCGGCAAAAAGTCCGGTTTGCACGCAACGTTTGATTCCTAATTGTTCAGAAAAAATGGAGTCGGAGGCATTGGCGCAAGCGCACGCGGCAAACGCTAAGAACAGCGTGAGAGAGCGCAACGCGGCAAAAATATTTAAACGCATTTGGACCTCCATGCCCGCCTTATAAAGTTGAAGCCTCCGCGACAAATAGTCGTATTGGCGCTTAAAACCCCGACAGAAGCGTTCGCCATATTTTTGTCAGTCCCATCGCGAGACGTCCGTAACGAGCGCCGCATCGTTTTATAAAATCGACAGAATCGCTATAAAACTTAAAACGTATTATAATTTTTTTAGTTTGGACCTTTGAAAAAACTAAAGTAGCAGTTATAATGCTTGAACTGTAAACTGTGTTCTCTTGTGGATCATTCGAATCAAGAGACTATCGTTTGTCTGACATATGAACGGCGCGCCGGTTCGACCGTGCCGCGCCGGTCGTTTTTTTTGGCGAACCAGCAAAGTAGAAGGCGCTCTTTGTCAGTCGTAAATCGGCGGCGAATACCAGAGCGCGCGAACATTAGATCCGCGTAGGATAGATAAATCCAATGGCAAAACATAATCCTTTTAGCGTGTTCCGCCGCAACCAGAAAGCCTGGATGGCGGGTCTGACCCTTTTTACGATGTTTTCGTTCATCGCATTGGGCTCAATGCTTCAATGCGTTGGGCAACGCGATCAAGGAGCCGGACCGCGATTCGTCGGACAAGTAGCAAAGACCGAGGCGTTTGGAACTCTGGAGTACAACGATTTCCTAGCGTTGCGACAGGATATGTTGCGTTTTGAGACGTTTTTGAACTATCTTACCAGCGCGGCTCAAGAGTTGCAGGCCGTTCCAGGCGAGACTCTTTCTTCTCTCCGAATGCAGATCGGATTCGCGGCGTCGGACGCAGAAGCGTTGGTAACGCGTTGGCTCGTGGGCAAACTTGCCGCCGAAGAGAAACTTGCCGCAACGAACGCCGCCGCGGTAGACTATCTTTCTCGACTCATGCAATTCATCCGTTACGACCAAAAGGGCGGCGCGACGTCCGACCGTTTTGGAGCCGACGTTTTGACGTCCGCGGCGCGAGCGGCGGGTTTGAACGAACGTTCGTTGAGCGACCTTATCAAGGGACAAATCGCTTACGAACGTTATATTCGCAAGATCGACGGCGGCAATCGTCTTTCGGCGTTCTATTCTCAAATGGGACTTGCGCAAATGGGTTACGGACACGGCGCGATTCCGACCTCTCCGGCGTTGAAACTGACCGCGTTTGAAGCTCTCAACCGTATGGCGAAGGCGAAGGTCGCTGTTTTCAAGGCGTCCGATTTCGTCTCGAAGGTCGCGGATCCCTCGGACGACGAAGCTCGCGCGTACTATGAACAATATCAGGACATTGTCGCAAGTTCGACGTCTAAGACGCCCGGTTTCACGCAACCTCAACTGCTTGCGTTTGAAATCGTTCGCGCCGATATCACCGACGATATTTTGAACGAGATCACCGACGAAGAAGTCAAAGCGTATTACGAAGAGCACAAAGAAGAATTCCGTCGTCCGAAGGTTGCCAACGAGCCGAAAGCGACTGACGAGCCTACGCTCGAACAAGAGGAAGTTTCAATCGAAGGTTCCGACGCGACACTGAACGCGATTCCGGAAGACGCGCTTGGATCAATCGGCAACGAGTCTGAAGCCCCTGCTGAACAAGCTCCTGCCGAAGAAGCCGCGCCCGCCGAACAAGTTCCCGCCGAAC
>CAYUUL010000093.1:0-3128 GCA_964447865.1 uncultured Planctomycetaceae bacterium
TGAAGATGGCGCGAGAAAACTGTCTTGTGCGCAAACTCGTCGCGTCGGAAACGATCGGATCCGCCACGGTTATCTGCACAGACAAGACGGGCACGCTGACAGAAAATAAAATGACGCCGGTGCGCGTATTCGCGGAAGGTGAAAATTTCGAACGCGATTCTTACGACAAACTCAAGTCGACGTCCGCGTGGAAGAGTTTCGTTCGCGGTATCGCCGTCAACAGCCAGGCCAATCTTCATATCGAAAAAGACGAGAAAGACGCGACGAAAGAAAAGGTCGTCGGAGTTGGCAATCCAACCGAATGCGCGCTTCTCAAGTTTCTTCGCGAAAACGGAGTCGACTACCGATCCGAGCGCGACGCGGCGCCGAAACGACTTTACGAACTTGGGCACAGTTCCGAGCGCAAATTCTCCGCGGCGGCGTACGAAACGTCGGACGGAACGCAAAACTGCCTCGTTAAAGGCGCGCCCGAGCGAGTTTTGGCGCGTTGTTCCAAGATTCTTATCAACGGCGAAGTCAAGCCGATCGACCCGTATATGGAGACGATTCAAAAGAGCTTGACGGACGCGTCCGACGCGGCGCTTCGCGTGCTGGGATTCAGCGAGAAGAACCCCGCGGACGACGCTCATTGCGCCAACTGCAAGGGTAATAAAGCCGACGAAAAGCTCTGCGTCAATTGTCCGAACCGCACACTTATCGGGTTCATCGGCATTCAAGACCCGGCGCGCCCGGAAGTTCCGGACGCCATTAAGCGTTGCCGCGAGGCGGGTATTCAAGTCAAAATGATCACGGGCGACGCGAAACCGACGGCAGTCGCGATTGCGAAAAACGTGGGAATTTACACGGGTTCCGAAAATGAAATCGCCATGACGTCGGAAGAACTCGCGAAAGTAACCGACAAGGAATTGCCGGAAGTCGCCGAGAAGTTGCGCGTTTTGGCGCGTTCTACGCCGTCCGACAAGCTCCGACTCGTTCAAGCGCTTCACCGCAAAGGGGAAGTCGTCGCGATGACGGGGGACGGCACGAACGACGCTCCGGCGCTCAAGGCCGCCGACGTCGGACTCTCGATGGGCGTTACCGGTACGGAAGTCGCGAAAGAAGCGTCCGACATTATACTCGTCGACGACAACTTCAAGAGCGTCGTGACGGGCGTATGGTGGGGTCGAACGCTATTCCAAAATATTCGCCGATTCCTGCAATTCCAGCTGTCGGTCAACTTCGTGGCGCTCGTCTGCTCGACGCTCGGTCCGCTCGTGGGAGTTCCGCTTCCTTTGACGGTTACGCAGTTGCTCTGGATCAATATTATTATGGACACGTTCGCGGCGCTGGCGCTCTCGACAGATCCGCCGCGTCCGCGCACAATGAAGGACAAACCGATTCCGCGTACGGCGAACGTCGTAACGGGCTCGATGGGAATCTCGATTCTCGTGAGCGGGCTTTATCAGGTGGCGATTCTTTTCGCGGGTCTATTCGGCGGTTGGTTCGTCGACGACGCGCACAAGTATTGTTCGACGAACACCGACGCGCAAAACCTGGAATCTCTGACGATCTTCTTTACGACGCTCGTCATGTTCCAGTTCTGGCACAAATTCAACTGCCGCGCGTTGCGTCACGACGAAGGACCGTTCACGCTCGTCTGGAAGAATAAGTTGTTCCTTACAATCGTCTTTTCGATTACGGCGTTGCAAATCGTCATGGTTCAGAATCACACGATTGGTCAATTCTTCCGCACGACGCCTCTGGATCTGATGGAATGGGTCTGGATCGGAGTCATAACCTTTACGATCGTGCCGGTCGCGTGGTTCGGACGTTGGCTCAGCTTCAAGCTCGGTCTGGAAAACGGCAACTAGTCGCGTTTAGCGTCAAAATTGGCGCGACGCTCGACCATTAAACGGAAACGCCGACACGCTCGGCGTTTTTTTATTCGTTTTTTTCAGGAACACCCCATGTTAGTAAATATAGCGGCAATTTTTATCGCGGGCGGTTTCGGCGCGCTTGCCCGGTTCGGTCTTTCCAGTTACTTAACCTCGATTTTCGGCAAGGGCGCGCCTTGGGGAACCGCGCTCGTCAATCTTCTCGGCTGTTTGTGTTTTGGGGCGCTCGCGGCGCTTTTTTCCGCTAAAACAACGTGGAGTCCGCAACTGCAAACAATCGTCTTGACCGGTTTTTTTGGAGCGTTTACCACCTTTTCAACTTATATATTCGAGTTGAACGCGCTTCTTAACGACGGAGCGTACGGGCGCGCTTGCGCTGATTTTCTGCTCCAAAACGTCGGAGGTCTCGGGGCCGTTCTACTTGGCGCGGCGTTACTCAAGCGCTTTATTCTCTAAACGTTCAAGCGCTAGTAAACGGCTTGACGATCGACGCGGTAAAAGGGGCGGTTGCTTGTCGAATAAAATTCAAAGGTTATACTATGGTGAACTGTAACTGCCCGAAACGTGAAAACGCTCGACGCGCCGAAACGGCGGCGGAGATTAACGCGCGTTCCCTTCGCGTCGCCGTTCCATCGGCCTAGACGCAGACGCGTTTCAGGCTTTAGTAAGGAAGAATCAGCAATGGCAAAAAAACTCCTTTCAGGAAACGAGGCGATCGCGCGCGGGGCTTATGAAGCCGACTGTTCAGTCGCGACCGGCTATCCGGGCACGCCCTCGACGGAAATCCTGGAAAACGTAAGTAAATTTTACAAGAACGATATCTACTGCGAGTGGTCTCCGAACGAGAAAGTCGCATTTGAAGCGGCGGCGGGCGCGTCGACGACAAACGCGCGTTCCATGACGACAATGAAACTCGTCGGTTTGAACGTGGCGGCCGACCCATTAATGACGCTCTCCTATACGGGCGTAGTTGGCGGTTATGTTATCGTAGTGGCGGACGACCCGGGTATGAATTCGTCGCAAGACGAACAGGACACGCGTCTTTTCGCGCATTTTGCGAAGGTTCCGGTTTTAGAGCCTTCGGACTCCCAAGAAGCCAAAGACTTTATGAAGGCCGGATTCGAGATTTCCGAACAGTTTTCTACGCCGGTCATTTTACGCACGACGGTCACGGTCAGTCACTCTCGCGGCGTCGTCGAATTGAAAGATCCTGAAAAACTGAATCGCCCTCACTCTTTCAAGAAAGATCCGCAG
>CAYUUL010000094.1:0-2619 GCA_964447865.1 uncultured Planctomycetaceae bacterium
AGTCCTCGCGGTCAATATCCTCTGATCCGCGATTATTCGCGTTCCCAAACTCTTCTTTCGCGAAAAAAACGCGGACGGAACGACCGGAAAGCTCCGCGTTGAACGACGCCTTATCCCGTTCTTTATCGCGCACTCGGGCGTTCTCCTGCTCATTCTCGGATGCCTTACGACGGCGCTAAAAAGCGTTCGCGCTCAAACGATTATTTCAGAAGCGGACGCGACGGAAACCGCGATCGCGACCGACGACCGACTCTTTCAAATCGAACTCGCCTCGCTCGACCGGAAAGACGCTAAGCCGACCTCCGTTGAAATCCCGTTTTCCGGAGGTCCCCTCAATTGGCGCGACTACAAAAGCGCGGAAAATTGGAACCGCGACGTCGCCGAACCGCTCTTGAAACTCAAGCCGGAAGGGAAGTTTTTCCAGGACCTCGCGAAAGGCGCCTCGAAATGGAGCCAACGCGCCGCCCAACGTTGCGCCAGATTAGCGCGTAAAGCGAAGCCGGGCGTCGTCTACGATAAAGACGGCCTCAAGTTGGAACTGCTCGACTACTGGACGATCGCGGATTTTATACCCGTTCCCCCTCTCAAAGGAAAATTCTCGGCGCGTCAGGAGGACGGAACCTACGCGGAACAGGAATTCTCGCTCCCCTTCTCGCTCAATTTGTCCTCGCCGATCTCCGACCCTCTCGCGTCCTCGCGTCGCGCTCAGCGCGCAACCGCGTCCAACGGCGTTAGAATCGTCTACATGATCGCGGACTCGCAACGCGACGTCGAGGCGTTCCTGCAAACGGCTCCGGAAAAACAGGACCCCGACGCCAAACCAACCGAACGTCCGAACGACGAAAAACGCGCGAACAACTACGTCGTCCTGCTCCTCGACGGCGTTCGATACCAAATCAACCTCGCCGACGTCGTCGGACTGGAACGTTACGGCGATCTCGAATCCCAACGCGAAACCTTGAGTTTGCAAAAGGGCGAAATTGAACGTCGACTTCAACAGGAAATCGACCGAACCGACGTAAGCGCCGAAGAAAAAGACTCCGCGAAACCTCTCGCGACGACCTCGAGAGACGACCTCGTCAGGCAGACGGGCGAGTTGCGCGAGCTTAGCGCTAAAATGACCGGATTCGCCGACGCCGCGACCGATCCCAACGCCGACGAAAAAGCGATTAAAGAGTTCTCCGACGTCCGTAAGGAATTTGAACGGAAACGAGTCGAAAATTACCTCGCGACGACGTGGATGCAACTTGAAGAAGCGACCGCGACCTCCAGCGAATTTCGCGAGACGCTCCAAAGAATGTTGGATCAAACGGCCAAACGCGCGAACGAAGTCGACGCCCTTTGCGAAGCGACCAGGCTCGGCGATTCCGGGTGGACGATCGTCGGGTTCGAAACTTCCCCGACGGTGGTCCAGGGAATGGAAGAGTTGCAAGGCTGGACCGCCGCCCTGCAATTGAGTTCTCCGCAAGGCGAAACGGTTCGACTCTCGCTCTACTCGGACGTCTACGAACGCAACGTCTTTCCGACGAACGAACGCGCGTTCGGAGCGCTTTGGACCGAAGAAGCGGGCGGTTCCGACAACGAATTTGGGCGCCCTTGGAGCAAAGGTCCCGGCAAACCGAAATTAGAGTTGCTCCAGACTATCTCGGGCAAACTTTACTACCGTTATAACAACGGGTTAAACGACGTAACAACCGGCGAGTTGGAACTCGAACAGACGGACGCCGAGCTCGGAACTTACAAGACCTCGACGGCGCAAACGCCAAAGTCGGATCAGAAAGACTCGCTCGAGTCGTTCTCCCTGACGGAATTTTGTCTGCAAGACGAAATCGGCGTAAGACTTGCCCCGGCGCCCTTCCAAAAAGATCTGGCGAACGAGTTTTACGGCAAAGCGAAAGTCCGTCTCACGCTCGACGACGCGCAGGAGACTTTCCTGTTGCGTACGATTCCGCTCGAAAGCGTTACGAAAGAGCAGATTCCTTACCTTGAACGGCATATCGTCTCCTCAAAACGCCAGGCGACGATTCGTTTGACCGATCGCGAAATTCAACTTGGAACCGCGCTCTACGTCAAGAAATTCGCCGCGACTTACGAACCCGGCTCGTCGACCGCCGCCTCGTTCTCCAGCTTGACGCGCGCCTTGCCGCCGGGCCTGACTCGCGACGAACAACGCCAGGCGGTTCTGGAGAACCCCGAACGCGACGCGCTCATTCAAATGAACCGACCGGGCGTCGTAAAAGCGCCGGGTTCCAATCGAGTCTACTGGGCGTACCAGGACTCGTTCCGAGGCCCGTTTAAGCCCGGCGACGAACAATTCGATTCGATCGTCGAAGGGAAATTGATCCCCGGCGAAACGACTCCGCGCGAAGAAATTTACCAAACGATTATCACCTTAAACGACGATCCAGGACGCGGTATGAAATATCTCGGCTGTCTTTTAATCGTCTGGGGAACCGCGACGCTCGTCTACCGCCGTAAGAAAGACGCTCGAACCGGGAGTCAGGCGCTCGACCGCGCCGACGACGCGAATCAGACGTCCGTCGAGCTCCCCGCTCCCGCGCAATCCGGACGCGCTTCCCTTGCGCTCCTGTTCGTTCTGGCGCTCCTCGCGACCGCGGC
>CAYUUL010000095.1:0-2346 GCA_964447865.1 uncultured Planctomycetaceae bacterium
ATCGCTGACAGCTACTATTTCGACGTTCGGATGGTCTTGGAGCCCAAATTGCGCGCCGAATTGGCAAATGCCAAAACCTGCGATTCCCATCTTTAATTTTCTATCGGTAAACGGTTCCCAGCCTGCGTTGGGATCGACCTCTGTGTCGGTTTCGTCGAAACCCTGGATTTGAGGTTTCGCTGGTTCAACGGCAAATGCGCCGGGGAATTGACCAAACGCTGCGAATGTCGCGCCAAGCGCTGTGCCGGATAAAAAGGAACGGCGTGATAGTTTCGTCATTATAGTCCTTTCGGTATGTCTCGTGCTTTAAGGTAAGTTAAGAAAATCAAAAAGCGAGGTTCTACTCGTTGCGCAAACGCTCGAGATGAAGTGACCATATAATTGTATTGTATGTATTACGCGCAATCAATTCAAGGAAATAAAATGGCGTACAAAAGCACGCCGCCTTATTTAACCCTAAACTCGTTGTACGTCGTTTAGACCAAATCATTACAATTGCGTTGTCTCGCCGCCTTGAGGCGTGCCCATGGCTCCCCAGACTCCGTACGGGCTCTTGCCGGACGTTACTTGATATGCGTTAAGATCCCCTGTGTCGACCGTATCGGATACGAAACGAACAGAACCGTCCATCATGCCGACATTGACGCCGCCGGAATGATAACTTTGGGCCCCGCCAACGATCCATGGATAACTGTTCGACCAAATACACGCTACGGAGTTAGGAGGAACGGTCGTCGAGAAACCGGAACTCTGGGTGCGTCCGTCTGTCCAGAACGTGCCGCGCCATGTGTCGCTTGCCTGACTGACGAGATTGCGATCCGTCGATTTGTAACCGTTGGTTATACACGGGCCAGGTTTAGCCGTATTGCCGTCGTATAACGCCGAAACAATCGAGAGACCGCCTTTGACTGTCTCTTGATACTGGTCGCCGCAACAACCTTCGGCAACTCCTATCGTATTACTCGTGCCGTCTGTGCAGAAACTAAATCCATGCCACGTCTCCGGAAGGAACATACCTCGGGAGTCTACGTGCGCTTTAGAGTTGCCGTCGTATCTCGGCGCGTATTGATTGGCCCACATGCCGTCCCCCGCGCAGAATATAACGTTGGCTTTACCAGTTGTCCCCGCGTCCCCAAACTTGTTCGTCATTTCGTTATTTTTACCGTCGGATGGACAAAGCCAGGTGGGAATCTGAACTTTGTAAGCCCAGGTTGGCTCGCCTTTCGAACCTGTGCCACCCCAAACGCAGTAGCCGGAGACTTTACTGGCCTCCGTGTCGAACGCCTGATATACCGCGGTTTGTTCAATGTAGGGAAGGAGGATAATACGCGCGCTTACGGTTACGTTGAGGTTAGGCCAACCGCCGTTGTAACCCCGGTATCTGGTCGTTATCGCAGGACAGTAATTATGAATGTCGTGGTAATTTTGAACCGCAAGCATCGCCTGCTTCAGATTATTCGTGCACTGCATACGACGCGCGGCTTCGCGAGCGGCTTGGACTGCGGGAAGAAGAAGACCGATCAATATGCCGATGATTGCGATAACCACGAGAAGTTCTACAAGCGTAAAACCTCTAACTTTTCTTTTCTTACAATTCATTTTGTATCCTTTGTGATAAGCTTATGAATAAATAAATTAAACTCGTTAGACGTCAATTGTTTTCAGTAGCCGGGTAATGGACTAAAGTTTCACTTCGCTACGAACGCTCGCGCCGACGTCAAATTCTGCCGTCGGATTCTCTGATTGCGCAAGAACTTCCAGGGAAAGCGGCGTTGTCGAATCGTTCTTATATTGCGGATCGATTAAATCAAACGTTATTTCGGAACTGCCGACGCCGTCTTTCATCATTTGGACGGCCTCCTCCGCGGTCTGGGCCCCTCCCTCTGTTTCGGACTTGCATACCATTACCTTAAATTTACCCGCGGGCGCTCCGTCAAAGCCGTAGGTGTTTAACTTCGCGACGCCTTGCTCGTCGGTGCAACCTCCGCAAGGCCAACGCATCAACTGAGGATCGGAACTCAGCAACGTCACGTTCGCGTTCGCCAAAGGCGCCCCGTCTTGAATTATCTTGACGGAGATTGGATAAAGATCAGGCAAACCTTCCGGACGGTCTTCTTTTTTACACGAGACGAAGGAGGTTAATACCATTATGACGAGTAATAAGGTGGAAGTATACTTCATAGGAGGTTCCTAAGGTAAAAATTGCTTCGAAGAATGAATAATTAGTTGCCTGATTTTTTTCAAACATTCATTTCTAAAAAATGCAACAATAAATATTATTCGACGTTCTTTGTTGAAAGCAATAGCTTATTTTGATGGAGAAAAAATTTTTTTTTTTTTTTTTTT
>CAYUUL010000096.1:0-2165 GCA_964447865.1 uncultured Planctomycetaceae bacterium
CGCTGACAACAAGGAGAATAATATCACACACTACGACTTCGTCAACGACTTTTTCTAAATTTATTTCAATTTTCTCAAACGCGTCTTTTCGACGTCATTCGTAAACTATATAAACACGTTAGTTACATCGACGGCGTTGTTTTTTATTTTTGATATAATTCCTTCAAACACGCGACGTCTTCATCGGTCAAAACACCGTTGATCAAAAGAAATTCATCAAGTTCCGCACTCAGATGCGCGTCGTATTTGCCCGTTCCATCTTGACCAATGTTTAGCGGGTACTCCGTATCAAAATCAACGTCGGCTAACTCCTTTGACAAACTTTTCTTTACAAGCTTTCCAAAATCATAGGAAAAACTAATTTCACCAGTTTCACGATTCACGACGAATACGACGTATACCCAACCGTTTTTGTAGTCAATCGGCAACTGATAATCTTTATCAAATCGAGCTTCACCATTGCCCAGGTTGAATTTAATGGCGCTGGAACAAAGAGAAAGAATCCAACCGGGTCTCCTACCGCTTTTCCAATCTTTATTTGAAATAATAGCCGGATCGTTGCCGACTCCGTTCGATTTCATCCAAAAGGCGACGGAAAAATTTGATTTTGCAAGTTTAAAATTCTCCATTGAAACATATCCGTCGTCAAACGTCGCGCCTTGTCCAAAATAACCGTCGACAAAATATAGTTTTCCAGTTTGTTTGGTTTGTACTTTTCCAAGCGCTTCGTCAATGGATCCGTCAAACGGTAAATAAGCGGCGACGCGATCCTTTCCGACGATATCAACGGCGCCCTCTTTTGGGGTCGGTTCAGTCTTTCTGGTTCTATGTTCAAAGGCGTATTCAATTTCATAGACAGGTCGTTCTTTTGCTTCAACGCCTTTGAATAGGCCGGATGGCACGCGGGACGTCCAAGTTGCAGGTTGCTTATCGGCAAGTCCAAGCGCGTAAAGAACAATAGAAGTAAAATCGCGTACTTCCATTTCGCCAACGAAGCCTTTTTCAACATTCGGACCTGTGGCTCCGAAGAATATAAGTCTTTCACCGTCGGTCAAGCCGCCGTGTCCTTTTCCATTTCCCCCATGATCCGCTGTGACGATAAAGAGCGTTGAATCAATGAGTCCTTGTTTTTCGTACGCTTCGTATATGCGTTGTACGTATCCGTCGGTCGTTTCAATTTGTTTTAAGAATTCTTCACCGCCGTATCCGCTCGCGTGGCCGGCGTGATCGCAATCGTCAAATTGGACAAATAAGAAAGTCGGAGCGCCTTTAGAAAGATAGTCGCATACTTTGTCTGTAACGGCGGCGTCCCCTTTTGCATTTCCTTTATCGACCCCAAAGGAGTCCTCAACAATACCGATATTGATCGTTTTCCAGTTGCAGAAAGACGCTAATTTCGCGTCGGGCATATTCTCGCGAATAACGCGAAAAACAGACGGGAATTTACTATCGATTGGAAACGGCCTTTCCGTTGCGAGGGAATTTGTCAATCCATGAACTTCGGGAACAACGCCGTGAAGCATAGAACCCCAACATTGCGCGCTGATCGTCGGATTAGACGTAACAACGTTATAACTTATCGCGCCGTCTTTGAAAATTCGATCCATATTAGGAGTATTCGCATCACGAAAGAAAGCGCCTGCGCCGTCTACGCCAATGAGCGCAACGCGTTCTATTTTGGCTGAGTCAGCGGCGTTTACAATCGACGCGCATGAACAGATAGCAAACAGAGCTAGTAAAAACGTTGACAAAGACAATAAGGACTTTTTCATACTTTTACCTGTTTATAATATGATAACGAAGCGCATTCGAAGTTCGACTTACGCAACCATGTTGAAACAATATTCAATTTTAACAGAAAACTATGACAAACTCAAGTTTTTTTCATCACGTTCTGAAATAGACCGCGCAAAGAAAAAAACAAATTCAAGCGAGATCGTCGACTGGACGCACCAGAAAAGAACAGCAGAGCGCAAGAGTTATTGCGTAGTAGAGAGTATGTTGCAGGTGCAAAAGCTTCAGAGCCAAGAGAAAAATGGGAACGCGGTTAATAAAGAGCTATTAGGATCCAATCCATGAAGGAAAACGGGAACGCTATTAGAAATACTTTATTGAAATCAAATAGAGAACCGGATCTTTAGCGGTAAGGAGTGAAAAGCCAGGTC
>CAYUUL010000097.1:0-2157 GCA_964447865.1 uncultured Planctomycetaceae bacterium
TTCGACAAGTTTTCGGCAGTTGGATTCGGTCGTTTCGAACCCGCCGATTCCGGTGCCCATGTACACCGCGGCGCGACGCGGTTCGACGGTTCCGAGCACGCCGCTCTGTTCAACCGCTTCTTCGGCGGCGGCAAGCGCGAATTGGGCGCAACGATCGGTGTGCGAGGCCGTTTTGACGTCCTGGTATTGCAACGGATTAAAATCGCTAACTTCGCCCGCGAGAGACGAACGGGAATTTACGGGGTCAAATCTCGTGATTGGTCCAATGCCGTTTCGACCCGACTTAACGTTTTCCCAAAATTTTTCGACGCCAATCCCGACCGGAGTGACGGCGCCCATACCTGTGACAACAACGCGACGATTCATTTGCGTCCTTTCAAAGTTTCAATGTAGATCGGATTTATTTAGCGAGCGTCCACGCTTTTTGCATTGACGGCGGCCTCGATTTCCACGACGACGTCCTTAATCGTTTTCAGTTTTTTCGAGGGTTCGATAGTGATTCCCATTTTTTCTTCCAGATCCATGAGCAATTCCGCAGCGTCGAGCGAATCTACTCCAAGCTCCATGAGTTCCGTTTCCAATCTGATACTGTCGGATTCAATATTAAATCTTTCAGCCAAAGCAAGTTGAACCTCTTGAAATATGGTCATTTTCGTTCTCCGGATATATTTTCTAACGTTTCGCGCTTCGCGTTCGCTTTGCGCTAAGACGACTTCGCGGCGTTTTATGAACGCAGGTTGGGATTGGTTATCAAGCGCTAACCAAATCTGGCGTGAATATACCCCCTAGCCCGAACGGCGTCAACGACCGCAATTAAAAAATTAGGTATTTTTTTGAAATAAGCGATAAATTCGCTATTTTAGTTCCGATTAGTCCGTCGTTTTTTTCGTTATTTTTTTCTGGACGGTTTGTTTTTTGTATTTTTCACCTCAACGTTCTTCTCGCCTGGACATTCGTCCTGTTTTTCACGCGCGTCTTTATTGGCGTCTTTTTTGTTCTTTTCACTTGCCGACGTTTCTTTTGAGTTTTCGCCGGGGAGCGGTTGCGGCGAAAGGGACGCGGTTCCGAGTTTTGCGGGATACCCTTGCCATGGGAGGTCAAATTCGCGGTCGATCGTCGCTCTTACGAACCCCATCGTCGCGTCGTCGTATTTTAACTCGCAATTCCCAAGCATCAGGGAGGCTCCGTAGAGTAGCGAACGCGTGACGTACATTTTAATTTTCGCGACTTGTTCCGGCATTCCGACTTCCTGGCAGTACTCCAAAAGGAGTTTTTTCGAGCGCGCGCTCAGACCCGACTTAATTTGCAGGTAGTCGGAATCGAACGTTTCGTCGTGAATCATCAGGATAGAACGAAACTGCTGATTTTCGACCATGAATCGTATAAATTCCAGAGCGAGTTCGACCAGTTTGACTCGCGTCGAAGCGTCCTTGAATCGTTCAAGCACGTCGGTTTGCCGTCGATCCCATTCCGCGTTAATGAACAACAGGATCGCGTTGATTAGCTCGCGTTTGTTTCTGAAATGTTTATAAGGGGCCGCGCACGAGACTCCGCACACTTCGGCGACGTGTCGAAGGGAAAATCTCGCGAATCCGACCTCCTCGATTTCGTCAATCGCCGCCAAAATCAGACGTTCTCGAACGGTCAATTTATCGCGTTGTTTGCGATTTTTGGAGTCTAGTCCGGCGGCTATTTGTTCGACGAGACGAATCGCGTCTCGCGTTTCATTCTGATTATCAGGGGTCATAGCGTGTCATCCGCGTTAGGATTTGTTTTAACTTCGTTCGAATCGTCAAACCACCCCGCGAACGGTTTGAGCAGTTTTTTCCAAGGCGTTTGCCGCGTTTGCGACTCTTCTCGAGCATCGTCCGCGCTCGAGTCGTCGTCAAATTTCAGGCTCTCGCAGATTTCATTCGCGATTTTTCCAGGATCCGTTCCATTCTTAATTCGAACGACGTCTTTTCCGAGCTCTCGAGCGAACGCTTCATACTCATTCGCCTGCTTGCGTCCGCACCAGGGAACGCAGATAAGGAATAATTGGAAGGATTCGTCGCGCCAATATTCCGTAAGCGTTTCAAACGATTCTTTACCGGCGGTTTCGCCCCAGACTAAATCGACGTTAAATTGTTCCTCTATTTTATCGCGGACAAATCTTCG
>CAYUUL010000099.1:0-1733 GCA_964447865.1 uncultured Planctomycetaceae bacterium
CCCGTCCTTTTCCAGGTAAGTATACCGCAAACCGCCATAAAGTTGCGACGAGGAAGCTGGCAAACAGAAAGTAAACCCACGTTCCAAATAAGCGCTACCGGACCATCCGTCAGTATCGCCTTCAAAGAAATGCGTCCCCGATCCGAAGGAGACGGCACGACTAATATCATAGTTCGCGACGCCCAAACTACCAGTCGCAAAGGTATATCCGTAATCATCGGTGAAACGTCCATAAATACCAAAAACGTTGTCCCCGAATTCCACATCGCCCATTGCGGACTTGGAATCTACATCAACATTATTGTAAGCGTAGTAAAGTCCAGCTTGATTCGACGCGGTTCCCCCGAGTTCAATACCAAACATACCGCCCATTTGCGAATAGTCATACCCGCTTAAACTGTGCAAACTCTCGGCGGAACCACCGGCTCCAAACATACTTGCCCAACCAGCGAGTCCAGCCGACTGATTAGCGGCGTCGTAATTCCACGATTGTCCACGAATTGCAGACGAACAACAAGTATTGACGCCACGACAAGGAGTCAAGGTTGGGCTTGGTAAAACGTTTCGAGTCAACGTCTGACGCATTAGGTTACGCGATTGTACTTGCGCATTCAAAGCAGAAAATCGCAATTCGCCAGTAAGCTGATTCAAAACACCCGGATTTTTCTCAACAGCATTCTCAAGACTAGTAAAGAAGTCATCGTATTGAGAATCCCAACGAGGCCCATCCTGCCACTTATCAAGGTATCCAGCAACGCTAATCTCATTTGGCGTACGCGCAAATTCGGAGAAAGACGCTTTCTTGAGCAACAGATTGAAGTATCCGTCACTTAGCTTACTCGTATCGACAACAAATCGCATCCCAGCGTAGTTATCGTAGATCGAGAAGTTCGATGGGTTCGCAGTCAAGTTTCCAGGATTCACATCAACAACGGTAATCGAATCTCCAACCGAGAGATTTGCCCCGTACGTATCTGTATCAACATAAATTGTTCCACCCTTCATTTCGGCGGTAGCGTTAGAGTCAGTCGCTTTGAAACTCGTGTAGTTATCCTTATCGACAACATTAATGTACAAGTTTCCGCCATCCATCGAAAAAACGCTACCAGACCCCGTAAGGTTAACTGTTTTGGTCGTATCCAACTTCAAGGATCCGGAATTCAAGCTAACAGACCCAAGCGAGTTAGTCCAACCAGTTACGGAACCGCCATCGATCGCAAGGTTCGCGTAGGTAAGTTGCGTATTTGGCTTGCTTTCACTTGTACCAAGTTGCAACACACCTTCTTTTGCCAAAACGTCGGCAAACACACCCGACCCATTAAGGATCAACAAACCACTTCCATCCTTGACGAGGGTTCCAGATCCATCAACTATGCCATCAAGTTGTACTTTACCAGCAACAACATCAAAGTCGAGCGTCCCAGGTAGAGTTCCAACAAACCCAATAGTTTCGTCCATAAGAACAGGACCATTACTATTGGAATTTGCAATCCGAATAGTTCCCTCCCCTTCAACGTCAATCTCAGAACCCCAGTATGACGCAAGAGGCTCGCTAGAACTAACGCCAGTATAGTCCATCGCGATAGCGCCGCCATTTGTCAAAGTGGCAACACCGCGTTTTCCAGTCGTAGTATTATCACCTTTGAGCGTCAACGTGGATCCATTCGTAATTTTAGTCGCACCAAGATAATCCGACGCCGCCTTCTCAACGAGTACGACATTTCCACCACCGT
>CAYUUL010000100.1:0-1710 GCA_964447865.1 uncultured Planctomycetaceae bacterium
TCTTCCTAGCGGCGGCGGATTATTTTTCTGAAAACTATTTTATGCACGGGTTCACTAACGACGGTTACTGTTCCGAAGGCATGGGCTACTGGGACTACGGCGTCGGCAACTTTATACAACTTGGCGCTCTTTGCCGCGAGGCGACGCAAGGCAAATTGAATCTTTTCCGCTATCCTAAAATGCGCGCGGTTCTCGATTACGCTCCGACGTTGGAAATTACCCGCGGAAATTACGCCGTTTTCTCCGACTGCTCCATGACCGCGAGACCGAGCCCGCGTTACGTTGGATACCTAAGCCGCGTCATAAAGGGCGGTTATACCGATTTTGAAGTAAGAGGACTGGGACGCAATATTCATTTTAGCAGAATGGTGGAAGCGGTCGCGTTTGGCGGCGACGAGGAAATCACGTTCGATCCGGAACTTCTCGCGCTTCAGGATTCGAAAGACGCGAACGCGGTTCCGAAACTTACGTTGCCCATTCGCACAGAATTTGCCGACGCGGGAGTCGTGATCTGCCGACCGGATCCGAGCGCGAAAAAGCGGTATTTCGCGACGGCGTTTAAAGCGGGCAACAACAACGAGATGCACAATCACAACGACGTCGGCTCCTACACTCTCATTATGGGCGACGCGTCGGATCCGAAAGCCGGAGTCTTTTTCCCGAGCCGCGATCCTGGCGGGGAAAAGTACACGAAACGCACGTTTAGTTCGCAACGTTACGTCGGCGAACTTCTCAACTCGTTCGGGCATCCTGTTCCGAAAATCGCGGGGCAATTGCAGTCGACGGGCGCCAAGGCTCGCGGCGTAGTCTTTGAAAAGAGTTTCAGCGACGAAAAAGACGTATTCGCGGAAGACTTCACGTCGGCCTATCCGGTCGAAACGCTCGCCAAAGCGACTCGACGATTCGAATACGGACGCGCTCGCGGCGACGATCAGGGTTATTTCCAAATCGAGGACTACGTTGCGTTTAAAGACGGCGCGAAAGAGACGGTCGAGACGGCGATTGTCACGTTTGAGAAATTCGAACTTGAAGAAAACGGCGACGGGATCCGCGTCAAATACGCGAACGCGGCCTGCGACGTCAACGCGAAAGATAAGGACGGAAACGCGCTCAAGTTGATCGCGGAAACGACGATTGTCGGAGAAAACGACCCGTCGGTCGGAAGAAAGCCGACACGAATCGCCTTCAAGTTTGCCGAACCAATTGCGGAAGGAACGATAACGCAACGCTTTACCGCCAACTAAGGCGAACGGGCGAAACGTTTGAAACGCCATGTTCTCAGGACCGCGATTGCGGAACAGGGTCTAACCGGCGCCTCGCGATCGCGGTCTTATGCCGATCATCACGTATCGCCGACGCGTTTTACGTAAGCGCGCCATAGTTTTTTACGTCCAGAATTGACGCCCAAAGAGGATAGAATATGAAATATTTGACGCTATTAACGACCATCGTCGCGTTCTTAACGGCGTATGCCGCGCGAGCCGACGAACAGGCGCTGAAGGAAATCAACGAACGCGCAAAAGCGATAACGCCGACCCTGGCGACCGGAGAGTACGGAGCCAAACTCATACCGCGTGAAATCTGGGCGCGATTGGCGGAACTACCGAGCGGTAAGAATATCGTTAAAGTAGCCGACGCCGCGCTTAAGGAGAACGACCCGGTTCTTACGGAAGAACTCTATTACGACTACTACAAAACTGGAATACGCGC